>NZ_CP041203.1:3836563-4475991 GCF_008033115.1 Cellulomonas sp. Y8 | reverse complement strand
TCGCGAACACCGCCCTGCTGGCGGCCGAGTAGGCCTCGAAGCGGGGCCGGACCACGACGAGGCCCGGGCACAGCGACCGCGCCTGCCGGGCGCTCATCGCGGTGCGGACGCCGCGCCGCTTCGCCTCGTACGACGCGGCCAGCACGACGCCGCCGCCGACGGCCACCGGGCGCCCGCGCAGCCGGCGGTCGTCGCGCTGCTCGACGGACGCGTAGAACGCGTCGAGGTCGGCGTGCAGGATCCCGGCGACGGGGGCGTGATCGGCGGAGTCGGGCATAGAACACATGTTCGACCCGGGGTCTGACACGCGACTAGATCGGCGGGCCGTCCATCCGCGTCGCCAGCAGGCCCGAGCCGACGAGCGTGCCGAGGACGGCCCCGCCGAGCCCGAACCCGAGCGCCGCGACGTCGCCGAGCGCGATCAGCCGCACCAGCGACGACACGAGCAGGGCGGCCCCGCCGAGCAGCGCGCCGAGGCCCACCGACGCCAGCGCCCCGTCCACGAACGTCGCCCGGCTCGCCCCCGGGTCGAGCAGCCAGCCGAGCCCGAGCGCGGCCGCCGCCGCGACCGGGAGCAGCAGCGCGCCGGGCGGGCGGCCGAACCAGCCGGGCACGAGCAGCAGCGCCGTGCCGGCCAGGGCCACGACGGCGAGCCAGCCGGAGGCGGTGGAGACGCCGGTGCGGGAGGCCATGGCAGGTCACGCTAGCGGGCGCGCGGCGGGTCCGCCGTCACCGCGGCGCCGGGGCGGTCGCGAGGGCGTGCCCGACGAGCCGGCGCAGCGTCGCCAGCCCGTCGGACGACAGCACGCTCTCCAGGTGCCCCTGCACCGACGCGACCCCGGAACCGCGCAGCGCGTGCACCACCCCCGTGTCGTCGGTCGCCACCTCCAGCCCGAGCAGCGGCGTCCGGGCCGCCCCCGGACCGTGGTGCGCCGCGAACGTGTTGTAGAACCCGATGGCGGCGCGCTCGCCGAACACGTCGACCTCGAGCCGCACGCCCTGACGCGGCGCGGGCAGCGGCGCGACCGGCAGGCCGGCCTGGAGCGCGAGCACCTGGTGGCTCAGGCACACCGCGAGGAGCGGGTGCCCGCTCGCGAGCCGGCGGGCGAGCAGCTCGTGCAGCCGCGCGACCCGCGGCTCGTGGAGGTGCCGCGCGTCGCCCGGGCCGGGCCCCAGCACCAGCAGGTCGGTGCCCGGGTCGTCGGGGACGTCCTGCCACGGCACCACCCGGGCGTCGAGCCCGAGGTGCCGGAGCTGGTGGGCGAGCATCGTCGTGAACTGGTCCTCGGCGTCGACGACCAGGGCGGTGCGGCCCGCGAGCGCCGGGTCCGGCGCCGGGCCCTGGGGGCGCAGCCAGAACGCGGCGAGCCGGTCGTTCCGCGACGCGAGGGCCGGCGCGACGCCGGGCTCGTCCGCGAGCACCGGAGCGGGTGCCCCCGTGCGCGCGGGGGCGAGGGCGCCGATGGCGGTCAGCACCCCCGCGGCCTTCGCGTGCGTCTCGGCGACCTCGCCGTCGGGGGAGGAGTGCCGCACCAGCGTGGCGCCCACCGGCACGGTCACCCGCCCGGCGTCGTCGAGGTAGGCGGTCCGGATGAGGATCGGTGCGTCGACCTCGTACCCGGGTGCCCCGTCCGGCCGGGTCGTGCCGTCCGGCTCGAGCAGGGCCAGCACGCCGGAGTAGTAGCCGCGCGGCGTCGGCTCGTGCCGGGCGATGACCGCGCACGCGTTGCCCATCGGCGAGCCGGTCACGGTCGGGGCGAACATCGTGAGCCGCAGCACCTCGCGCACGTCCAGGTCGGTCCGCCCCTCCAGGACGTACTCGGTGTGCGTGAGCCGAGACATCTGCGCGAGGTACGGCCCGAGGATCCGGCCGCCGTCCGGGCAGACCGCGCTCATCATCTTCATCTCCTCGTCCACCACCATGAACAGCTCCTCGCTCTCCTTGGTGTCGGCGAGGAACGCCAGGAGCTCCGCCCCGGTGGGCGGCTGCGCCCCGTGCCGGAACGTGCCGCTGATCGGGTTCATCCGGGCGACGCCGCCCGCGACGGACACGTGCCGCTCGGGGGTCGCGCCGGCGGCGGCCAGGCCCGGCGTCCGGACCGCGAACGTCCAGTACGCGCCGCGCTCGCGCTCCAGCAGCGCGCGCAACCACCCCAGCACCGCCGCTCCGGGCGCGACCCCGGTCCGCGCCACGAAGTCCCGGCGCAGCACGAAGTTCGCGCCCTCGCCGCGGCCGATCTCGTCCTCGATCACCGTGCGCACCCGGTCGGCGTAGGTGGCGTCGTCGACGTCGAAGCCCTCCGGCTCCACGGGCACGGCGGCGGGGAGCAGCGGCAGCGCCTCCGCGAGCGGCACCCGCTCGCGCTCGCGGACCCGCAGGCAGCGCAGCGGGGCGCCGTCGTCGTGCGCGGCGAACCCCCGCTCGCGCACCTGGCGGAACGGGACGAGCGCGAGCACGGTGCCGCCGTCGAGGGGCACGTCCGCCAGCCGGTCGACGTCGAGGACGTCGCCGACGAGGACGTCGAGCCAGTCCGTGCCGCGGCGGTGCAGCACCGCGAAGCCGGTGGCGTCGTCGTCGAGCAGGGAGCGGAGCAGGGAGGTCATCGCGGGTGCCGTTCGGTCGGGGACCGGGTGGTCCCGCCGCGCCCGCGGCCACGACCACCCGGATCAGGGGCGGTCGTCGACGCGTCGAGGGGTCCGCCTAGGAGGCGGGCCACCAGCTCTGCGTCGTGCACATGGCGGACACGCTACTGCACCGGCGTCGCGCCCGGCGCCTGCTCGCCCGACGCGTCGCCCCCCGCTCGCGGTGGTGGGCTCGCGCGGTGCGCCGCACGATGGCCGGATGACCGACGACGCCCTGCAGACTCCGACCGCCGACCGCCCCGACGACGGGTCCGCCGAGCGGCCCGACGCCGCCCACCTGCCGCCCGCCGGCGTGCCCGACGACGTCGTCGAGGCCGTCGGCGGGGTCACGGCCGCGTTCGAGGTCGTCGAGCACGCCCGCGGGATGCTCTACGCCTTCCACCGGCTGATCGGCCGCGCCGACGCCGAGCTCGCCGACGCGCTCGACCGGCTCGCCGAGGCGGGCCACCCCGACGTCGCCGACGAGCTCCGGGCCGAGGTCGTCGGCCGGAACGTGGTCGAGGGGCGCTGGACGTTCCAGGTCGTGGAGGACTTCGACGACGGCTACTACCGCGCGTTCGCGGACGCCGAGCGGCGCACCCGCGAGCGTCTGGTCGGCGGTCGCAAGCACGTCTACGAGTCGCAGCTCAAGGAGCGGAACCGCACGCACGGTCGCCCCGGGCACGAGGCACGGCCCACCGCCTGACCGGCGGCGACATCGCACGGCGGGGCGCGGAGTGCAACCGCGCCCCCGAGAGGCGCGTTCACACGGACGGACCTAGCGTCGGGTCCAGGCGGTCCGCTAGCGGGACCGCCCCGTGTCGGTGCAGCAGGGCGCCGGCGCACCGCCCGGTCCGGGTGGGCGCCGCCACCGGCACCTCTCGCGACCGAGGCTCCCGCAGACGACTGCCCCGAGCCCCGGGGCGCGGAGGTCGCGATGTTCTTCCACCGTCAAGAGCTGCAGTTCAAGGCCACACCCGACAAGCCGGACGCCGTCTACGCCCGCAAGCTCCAGGAGGTCCTGGGCGGGCAGTACGGCGAGATCACGGTCGCGATGCAGTACGGGTTCCAGTCCTGGAACACCCACCTGCCCGGCAAGTACCGCGACCTGCTGTACGGCATCGGCGCCGAGGAGTTCGGCCACGTCGAGATGCTGGCGACGATGATCGCCCAGCTGCTGGAGAAGGCCCCCGTCGGGATCACCGAGGAGGCCGTGCAGAACGACCCGACGATCGCCGCGATCGTGGGCGGCACGGACGTCCAGCACGCGATCGTCGCCGGTGCGGGCGCCCGCCCGGTGGACAGCAACGGCAACCCCTGGAGCGCGGGCTACATCACCGCGAGCGGCAACCTGCTGGCCGACTTCCAGGCGAACGCGAACGCCGAGATGCAGGGCCGCGTGCAGGTGGCGCGGCTCTACCACATGACCGACGACAAGGGTGTGCGGGACATGCTCGCGTTCCTGCTGGCGCGCGACACGATGCACCAGAACCAGTGGATCGCGGCGGCGCGCGAGCTGCAGGAGGAGGGCTTCGAGGGCATCCCGACCCCGAGCAACTTCCCCCTCGACCAGGAGCACCGCGAGGTCGCGTACCAGTACATCAACTTCTCGAACGGCACGGACGCGGACAAGGGCTCCTGGGCCTCCGGTCCGACCCCGGACGGCCTCGGCGAGTTCAGCTACGTCGCCGAGCCCCCGGCCGGCGTCCCGATGCCGCCGCCCACGCAGCCCGACCCGCGGCTGTACGGCACCACCCCGCTCCCGAACGCCGCAGAGAAGGCCGCCGGGAAGCTGAAGGACACCTTCAAGAGCGAGTGAGGAGGACGCGATGAGCACGAACGACAGCGGCGCTGCCGCAGCGATGGGCACCGCGAAGGAGCAGGCGTCCGGACTGGCGCACGCGGCGGCGGACAGCGGCCAGGGTGTGCTGCACGAGGCCAAGGACCAGGCGGCGGACGTCGTCCAGGAGGCGAAGGGCCAGGCCCGGGACCTGCTGGGCGAGGCGCGCGCGGGCCTGACGAGCCAGGCGTCCGACCAGCAGGCGCGGGCGGCGTCCAGCCTCCGCTCGCTCGGCGACGAGCTGGGCCGGATGGCCGACGGCTCGGAGCAGGGCGGGCTCGCGGCGGACCTCGTGCGCCAGGTGGCCGGGCGCACCGGCTCCGTGGCGACGTGGCTCGAGAACCGCGAGCCGGGCGACGTGCTGGGCGAGGTCACCGACTTCGCGCGACGGCGACCCGGGGTGTTCCTGGCCCTGGCGGCCGGCGCGGGCGTCCTCGCGGGCCGGCTGACCCGGGGCCTGAAGGACGCGCCCGCGTCGACCGGCGCCACGGGCCCGGCGAGGACCTCCGGCTCGACCGGATCGTCCCTGCCCGGAGCCACCACCGGCCTGTCCACCCCCACCGCGGGCTCCGCGGGCGGGTCGCCGGCCGCCACCACCCAGGACCTCACCCCGGCGGTCGCGGCCGCGGGCGGGCCGGGCGTGGTCGCGGGCGGCACGGCCGAGGTGACGGACGTCGACGCCGAGTTCGGCGGGCAGCACCGCGAGCCCGGGCCGGCCGACGACGGCGGCCTCGGCTCCGAGGAGCAGGCGTGGGCGGCGGCGGGCGGCGACGCCCCGGTCGCCCCGACGCCCGGCCACCTGCCGTCGACGGACGACACCGGCACCGCGGGCGGCGACCCGCTGGCCGGCCTCCGCCGCGAGGACCAGCCGTGACCGGGCCGGGGGACCCGACCGTCGCCGCGGCCCCCGGCGCGGGTCCCGGTGGTGCGGGCACGGGCGGCACGGCGGGCGTCCCTCCCCTGGGAGACGCACCCGGGTCGGCGCCGGCGGGGACGGCACCGGCCGGGGCGGGCGGCGAGCGCCCGTCGCTCGGCGACCTGATCGGCAACGTCACGCAGGACCTGTCGGCGCTGGTGCGCCAGGAGGTCGAGCTGGCCAAGGCCGAGCTGACGCAGTCGGCCAAGCGGGCCGGCCGGGGCAGCGGGATGCTCGCGGGCGCGGGCGTCGCGGCGCACTTCGTGCTGCTGTTCCTGTCCATCGCGCTGTGGTGGGCGCTCGCCCACCCGCTGGGCCACGCCTGGTCGGCGCTGGTCGTGGCCGTGGTCTGGGGTGTGATCGCGGCCGTGCTCGCGCTGCGCGGTCGCTCCGAGCTGCAGCGCGTCAAGGGCGCGCCGCGCACGGCGGAGACGGTGAAGAAGATCCCGAACGCCCTCAAGGGTGACGAGGAGGCGAACCATGAGTGAGAACCCGGACGAGATCCGTGCCCGGATCGAGGCGACCCGTGCCGACCTGAGCGCGAACGTGGACGCGGTCGGCGACGCGCTGGACCCGCGCCAGGTGGCGCACCGCCAGGCGGACAAGGTCCGCAGCAAGGTCGGCTCGGTCCGCGACCGGGTCATGGGCACGGTGCACGACGCCCGCGACTCCGTGAGCGGCGCGGCGGGCAGCGCGTCGGGCTCGGCGCACTCCGCCGCCGACTCGGCGAGGAGCGCGGCGCACGGGCTGGCCGAGGGCGTGCAGGGCGCGCCGTCGACCGTCGCGCGCCAGGCGCAGGGCAACCCCCTGGCCGCCGGCCTGATCGCCTTCGGGGTGGGCTGGCTGGCGGCGTCGCTGCTGCCGTCCTCGCAGAAGGAGCAGCAGGCGGCGCAGGCGGTCAAGGACCAGGCGCAGCAGCTGGCGCCGCAGGTCAAGGAGGCCGCGAGCCAGGTCGTCGACGAGCTGCGCGAGCCGGCGCAGCAGGCCGTCGACCAGGTCAAGGAGCGCGCTGCCGAGGCCGTCGGCTCCGTCAAGGAGCAGGGCACCCAGGCGGCGAGCGACCTGAAGGACCAGGCGCAGGACTCGGCCCAGGAGGTGCGGCAGGCCCCGCAGCAGGGCTGACCCGCACCGACGCCGCCGCCCCGGGAGCACGCCGCTCCCGGGGCGGCGTCGTGCGTCCCGGCGCGGCCCGGCACCGGCGCGTGCGGGTGACGGCACCGGCGCGCCGGTGACGTGCGGCGACGCACGGGGTACAGTCCCGCCGTCGTCCGAGGAGGGGCACCGTGCAGCGCAGCATCGTGGAGGAGCTCGGCGATCGGCTCGCCGCGCCCGAGGAGTTCGGGAGCGAGGCCCTCGTGGCGTGCGACGCGGTGGTCCGCATCTTCCGCTCCGGCGGCGTCGAGGTGCAGGCCCTCCAGGGGCTCGACCTGCTGGTGCACGCGGGGGAGATGGTCGCCGTCGTCGGGGCGTCTGGCTCCGGCAAGTCCACCCTGCTGCGGATCCTGTCCGCCGCCGACGCGCCGAGTGCCGGGCGGGTCCGCGTCGGGCGGTGGGACCTCGGGGCGCTGAGCGCGCGGGACCGCGTGACCTACCGGCGCACGGTGGTCGGGACCGTCCGGCAGCAGACCGCGCGCAACCTCGTGCCCTACCTGAGCGCGCGGCAGAACGTCGCGCTCCCGCTCACGCTCGCGGGGGTGCCGCGCGCGCAGCGGGCCGCGCGGGTGGGCGAGCTGCTGGAGCTGGTCGGGCTCGCCGACGCGGGCGGCCGCCGCCCCGCCGAGCTGTCCGGGGGCGAGCAGCAGCGGGTCGCGATCGCGGTCGCGCTCGCCAACCGGCCCCGGCTCCTGCTCGCCGACGAGCCGACGGGCGAGCTCGACACCGCCACCGGCCAGCAGGTGTTCGACGCGCTGCGCGCCGCCCAGCGGGACGCGGGCACCACGGTCGTGGTCGTGACGCACGACCCGGCGGTGAGCGGTCAGGTGGAGCGCACGGTGGCGATCCGGGACGGGCGGACCAGCAGCGAGGTGCTGCGGCGCTCGCACGTCGGCGAGGACGGCGCCGCGGCCGTCGTCGCCGAGGAGTACGCGGTCATGGACCGGGCCGGGCGGGTCCAGGTGCCGCGGGAGTACCGGGAGGCGCTCGACCTCACCCGCCGGGTCCGGCTGCAGCTCGAGGCGGACCACGTCGCGGTGCGGCCGGACGGCGCCGGGGTCCCGGCCGGACCGGGCGGCCACGACGGCTCGGCAGTGCCGGCCCGGCGCCGCCGGCACGGTGCCGCGTGACCGGGTCGCCGCTGGTCCGCGTCCGCGGCGTGCACCGCACCTACGGCTCGGGTCGCGCCGCCGTGCACGCCCTGCGGGGCGTCGACCTGGACGTGGCGCCCGGCGAGCTCGTCGCCCTGGTCGGCCGCTCCGGCTCGGGCAAGACGACGCTGCTCAACGTCGTCGGCGGGCTGGACCGCCCGGACGCCGGGACGGTGCACGTCGACGGGATGGACGTGACCACTCTCGACGCCGCGGGCCGGGTGCGCCTGCGTCGGGACGTGGTCGCCTTCGTGTTCCAGACGTTCGGGCTGGTCCCGGTGCTCAGCGCGGCGGAGAACGTGGCCGTGCCCCTGCGGCTGCGCGCGCTGCCGGTCGCCGACCGCGAGCGCCGGGTGGCCCTGCTGCTCCGGCTCGTGGGGCTGGACGGCCACGCCGGGCTGCGGCCGGACGAGCTGTCGGGCGGCCAGCAGCAGCGTGCCGCGATCGCCCGGGCGCTGGCCGGGTCGCCGCGCCTGCTGATCGCCGACGAGCCCACGGGCCAGCTCGACACCGAGACCGGCCTGGCGGTCATGGCGCTCATCCGGGCGGTGGTCGAGGCGGAGGGCATGGCGGCGGTCGTGTCGACCCACGACCCGGTGATGATCGGGCTGGCGGACCGGGCGGTGCGTCTGGTCGACGGGCACGTGCTGCCCGCATGAGCGCCGCCTGGGCCCGGGAGGTGCCCGCGCTGGCGCTGCACCGCGCCCGGGCGCAGGCGCCGCTGCTCGCGGCCGTGACCGCGACCGCGCTGGTCGCCCTGACGGTGCTGGCGGCGTGCGGGCTGCTCCTGACCGCCGGCCGCCGCGACGCGCTGGACGCGGCGCTCGCCGCCGCGGGCACCAGCGGCACCCAGGTGGTGGCCCGGGTCGTGCCGCCCGTCGGGGCGGACGCCGCGGACGCCGAGGACCTGGCGCCCGCGGTGGCGGCCGTCGTCGCCGAGGCGCTCGCGCCGCTGCCCGGGACCGCGTCCACCTGGACCGAGTCGCCCCTGCTCGCGCTGCCCGACGACGGCTCGGACGACGCGGGCTACGCGTACCTGACCGACGCTGCAGACCTCGCGGGCGCCGCGCGCCTGGTGGCGGGGTCCTGGCCCGGGGCCGTCGGGGCGGCCGGGACCGGCACGGGCGGGACGGCTCCCGTCGACGTCGCGGTCCCCGCGGCCACCGCCGCGGCCCTGGACCTCGCCCCCGGGGACACCGTCGACCTGGCCCCGTCCCCCGACGCGCCGGCGGCGGCACCGCGGACGACGGTCCGGGTCGTGGGCGTGTTCGAGCCGCTCGGCCGGGGCGACGCCGGGACGCCGGTGTGGCAGCGCGACCTGCTCGGGGGTGCCGGGGTCGACCCGGAGCACCCCCGGCCGGGTACCTCGGGCCGGAAGCTGTCGCCCGCGTACGGGCCCCTCGTGGTCGCCCCCGGCGCGCTGCCCGCCGCCGGGACCGGCGTCGGGGTCGTCACGGTGACGCTGCGTCCGGGCACCGCGGGCGTCGCCGTCGCGGACCTGGAGGAGGCCGGCCGGGACGTCGCCCGGCTGCGCCCCGCGCTCGCCGACGCGCTCGGCGACCGCGCGGACCGCGCGGTGGTCCGCACCGCGTTCCCGGCGACTGTCCGCGCGGTGGCGACCCAGCACGCGGTGGCGGGGGCCGCGGCGCTGACGGCCGGGCTGGTCGGCGTCGCCCTCGCGGCGGCCGCGCTGCTCCTCGCGGGCCGGCTGCTGGCCGCGCGCCGCGCCCCGGAGCGCGCGCTGCTGCTGGACCGGGGGGCGGGCCGGGGCCAGCTGCTCGGCCTGGCGCTCGGCGAGGCGGCGGCGGTGGTGGCCGTCGCGGCGGCGCTGGCCGTCCCGCTCGGCCTGGCGGCGTACCGGGCGCTGACGGCGGTGCCGCTGGTGGCGCGCTCGGGCGTGGGGACGCCGGACGGGGTGCCCGGCTCCCTCGTGGCCACGGTCGGCGCGGGCGCGGCCGGGCTCCTGCTGGCGCTCGTGGCGCCGGCGGCACGACCCCCGGCGGGCCGGCGACGCGGGGGCACGGCGTCGCGGCTGGCCCGGTCGGGCGGGGACCTGCTGCTGGTGGCGGTCGCGGTGCTCGCCGCGCTCCGGCTCCGCACGGGCGGCGCCACGGACGCCGTCCGGGTGCTCGCGCCGGTCCTCGTGCTGGTCGCGGCGTCGGTCGTCGTGCTGCGGGTCGTGCCCCTGCTGGCGCGGCCGGCCGAGCGCGCCGCGCGGCGGTCGCGGCGGTTCGTGCTGCCGCTGGCGGCGCTGGACGTCGCGCGCCGGCCCCGGGCCGCCGTCGCGCTGCTGCTCCTGGTGCTCGCCACCGCGGGCGCGACCGCCGGCGCGGGGTGGGCGGCGACCTGGTCCCGGTCCCAGGCGGAGCAGGCCGAGGCCCAGGTGCCCGCGGCCGTGGTCGCGTCCGACGTGCCCGGCTCGCCGACGGCGCAGGGCGCGCTCGTCCGGTCCGCCGCCGACGGCGTCGCCCTGCCGGTGACGGACCGGGTGACCGGGTTCGGCACGCTCGCGGTGTCCGGGCCCGAGGACGCCGAGCCCCGGCTGCTCGCCGTCGACACCCGGGCCGCGACGCTCGCCGGGCGGCTGCCGGACGGGACGACGTGGTCCGGGCTGACGGCGGGCCTCGCCCCGCCGGACGACGAGCTCGCGGCGGCGCTGCCGTTCGCCGCCGAGGGCGCGGATCTCGCGGTCCGGGTCTCGGGGACGACCGGCAGCGGGTACCCGATGGCGGTCACGCCGACGCTGGTGCTCGACGACGGGCACGGGGTGCGGGTGCGCGTCGCGGGGGAGCGGGTGCCGCTCGACGGCGTGGAGCGGACGGTGCGGCTCACCACACCGGGCGGGTTCGCCGCGCCGGACGGCGGTGCCCGGGTGCTGGCCGTCGCGCTGCAGGTGGCGACCGACGCCGTGCTGGAGGAGGGCGTCGGCGGCCTGGCGGACGTCGACGTGGCGGTGGGCTGGGACCTCCCGGCGGGCGCCGACGAGCCGGCGGCCGCGGCC
Organism: Cellulomonas sp. Y8; assembly: GCF_008033115.1. NCBI lineage: Bacteria > Bacillati > Actinomycetota > Actinomycetes > Micrococcales > Cellulomonadaceae > Cellulomonas > Cellulomonas sp. Y8. The sequence goes on along the minus strand of NZ_CP041203.1, from coordinate 4,465,309 downwards.
GGCGGGTGGTCCGCGCGCCCGACCGACGCGACGCTCCGGAACCAGTCCCTCGCGGAGCCCGCGGTGACCGTGGCGCCGGGCCTGCTGCGCGGCACCGCCGAGGTCGACGTGTCGCGCGCGTCCTACCTGCCGACCGTGCTCGTGCTCACGGCGTTCGCCCCCGTGGCGCAGCTGCCGGTGGTGGTCACCGAGGACCTCGCGGCCGGCGCGGGGCTGGCCCCGGGCGACCCGCTGCAGGTCGCGGTCGGCGGGACCGCGCTGCCCGCGACCGTCGCCGCCGTCGCCCCGTACCTCCCGGGCGCGGTCGACGGTCCCGCGGTGCTCGCGGACCTGCGCACGCTGTCCCGGGTCGCGATCGGCGAGGCCGAGACCGCGTCGCTGGTGGACGCCTGGTGGCTGCCCGCGGGCGGCGACGTGGCCGCGCTGCGCGACGCGGGCGCGGCCGTGACGTCCCGCGCCGAGGTCGCCGAGGACCTCCGGGGCGGCCCGCTCCGCGTCGGGGTGCTCGCGGCGCTCGGGCTGCTCGTCGTCGCCGCCGTCGCGCTCGCCCTCGTCGGCACCGCGCTGCACGCCGCCGAGACGGCCGAGGACCGCGGCCCGGAGGTGGCGCGGCTGCTCGCCGTCGGGGCGTCGCCGCGCGCGGTGGCCGGGACCTACGCCGTGCAGCACGTGGTCGTGGACGTCCTCGCGGTGGCCGCGGGCACCGGGGTGGGTGCCGTCGCGGTCCGCGCGCTCGCGCCGGCGCTGACGATCTCGGCGACCGGGGGCCGGCCCGTGCCGGACGCGCTGGCCGTGTGGTCGTGGCCCGTCGCGGGCGGGATCGCGGCGGTGCTGCTCGCCGGGTCGGCCGCGGTGGTGCTGCCGGTCGTGACGGGCCTGGTCCGCCGGGCGTCCGCCGCGCACCTGCGGCTCGGGGACGCCGAGTGACGGGCCGGCACCGCGCCCGCGCCCCGCGGCGGCGGGCGGGCCTCGACCTCGGGACGCTCCCGCGGCGCGCCGCCGCGCAGGCGGGCCCGCTGACGCTGGTGGCTGTCCTCGTCGCCCTGGTGGTGGCGCTGGTGGCGGCCGTGCCCCGGGCGGTCGCGCGCGTGTCGGACGCGGCGGTGCAGGCCGCGGTGGCCCGGGCCGGCACGGACGCGGACCTGGTGGTGACGACGGCCACGGCCTTCACGGAGACCGGGCAGGGGTACGACGGGTCCGCCGAGCTCTCCCGGGAGGCCGCGGACCAGATCGCCACCGGGCTGGCCCCGCGGCTCGGGGACGTGCTGCGCGACCCGCTGGTCTCCACCGCCTCGGCGCCGCTGTCCCTCGCGGTGGCGGCGGACGACCCGGCCGCGCCGCCGGGCGAGGTGACGCTGCGGCTGGTGTGGACGCCGGCGGAGGGTGCGGTGACGTGGGTCTCCGGGACGGAGCCCGCCGCCCCGCCGGAGCGGCCCGCCCCGGGGGCGGACGGCGGAGCCGGGGACGGCGCGGCGGAGGACGCGGCGGCGGACGTCGGCGCGACCGAGCCGGCTCCCGTGCAGGTCGCGCTGTCCGAGGCGGTGGCGCGCGCGGTCGGCGCGACGACCGGCGACCCCCTGCACCTGACCGCGTCCGACGGCGGGCCGGTCGAGGCGGTGGTGGCGGGCGTGTTCCGGCCCGTCGACCCCGCCGCCGCGACGTGGCACGACGCGCCCGACCTCCTCGACCCGCGGGTGTCGACGATCGGCCCGGCCACGAGCACCGCCGCCGCCGCCCTGCTCTCGGACGACTCGCTGGCCGCGGCCGTGGCGGCGGTCGGGCCGCGCGAGGTGCAGCGCACCGTCCGGGTCGCGCTCGACCCGGCGCGGGTCGGCGTGGCGGCGGGCGACCGGGTGCTCGCGGAGCTGCCGGCCCTCCAGGCCTCGCCCGGCACCATCGGCTGGGGCGCGTCCGGCGGCTCGCTGCACTCGAGCGCGCTGGGCGTGCTGCGGGCGGCCGCGGCCGACCTCGCGGCCGCGCGGGCCGCCGCGACGTCGCTCGTGGTGGGAGGGGTGGTCGTCGGGGCGCTGCTCCTCGTCCTGACCGCGGGGCTGCTCGCCCGGCGGCGGGCGGGCGAGCTCGCCACCCGCCGCACCCGGGGCGCCGCGCTGCCCGCGCTGGCCGTCGAGCTCGGGGCGGAGGCGGTCGTGGTCGTCGGGGTCGGGGCGGTGGCGGGCGTGCTCGCGGCCGGTGCCGTCGTGCCCGGCGCCGTGCCGGTGGGCGTCGTGCTCGCCGTCGCCGGGGTCGCGGCTCTCGCGCTCCCGGTCGGCGCGCTGCGCGTGGCGCACGGTGCCGCGGACCCGGGACGCCGGCGCCGCGCGGGTGGGCGGGCGGACGCCCGGGCCCTGCGGCTGGCCGCGGAGCTCGCGCTCGTGGCCCTGGCCGCCGGCGCGGTGGTGGCGCTGCGCTCGAGCGCGGCGGGCGGCGGGGCCGGCCCGGTCCGTGGCGCGGGGACCGGCTCGGCGGGCGGCGGCGCGTCGCCCGACCTGCTCGCCGCCGCCGCGCCGGCGCTGCTCGCCGCCGTGGGCGCGGTCGCCGTGGCGCGGGCGCTCCCGGCGCTCGTCGCGCGGCTGGCCCCGCTCGCGGAGCGGTCCCGGCACGCGGTCGGGGTGCTCGCCGTCGCCCGTGCCCGCTCCGACGGCCTGGCCCCCTTGCCGCTGCTGGCCGTCGTGACGGCCGCCGCCCTCGTGGTCGTGGGCGCGTCGGCGGGCCAGGCGGTGCGGGACGGGCAGGACGCGACCGCGTGGGCGTCCGTCGGAGGCGACGCGCGGGTGCAGGGAGCGCCGGGCCCGGCGCTCGCGTCGGCGGCCGCGGCGTGGGCGCGCGAGCCGGGGGTGTCGGCCTCGGTCGCCGCGCGGGTCGCCCGGGACGTCCCCGCGCGCTCGGCCGACGGCTCCGCGCGCGTCGACGTCGTGGTGGGGGAGCCCGACGACCTGGCCCGGCTCGCGGCGTCGCTGCCGGCCGGGGCCGCGGGCGCCGGCGCGGTCACCGGCGAGGTCGTGCTGCGCTGGGAGGGCGAGGACCGCACGGTGCACGCCCTGCCCGGTCTCGCGCTGCCCCGGCCGTCCGCGGGTCGGGACGCGGCCCGTGCCGTGGTCGCGGTGGACGTCGCGGAGCTCGGCGGGGTGGACGCGACGCCGCCGGGCACCGTGTGGCTCGTGGGCCCCGGTGCCGAGGCGGCCCTCCGAGCGGCGCCGCCGCCGGGCGACGCGGAGGTCGCGACCCGGACCGCGGCCCTGCGCGCGCTGCGGGCCGACGTGCTGCCCCGCGCCCTCCTCGGCGCCGCGGGCGCGTCGGTGGCGCTGCTCCTCGCCTTCGTGGCGCTCGCCGTGCTGGTGTCCGCCACCGAGGGCGCGCCCGCGCGGCGCCGCGCCCTCGACACGCTGCGGACCGTGGGCCTCACGGACCGCGAGGCGCGCCGCGTGGCCGCCGGCGAGGTGCTGCCCGCGGCGGTGCTCGCCTCGGTGGCGGGGGCGGCGCTCGGGTGCGGCGTCGCGCCGCTGGTGCTGGGGCCGCTGGGGCTCGGGACGGCGCCGGCGGCGGGGTCCGCGGGGTCGGTCGCGTGGGTGGCCGCGGCGCTGCCGGTGCTGGCCGGGCTGGTGGCGGGGACGGCGGTGCTGCGGGTCGAGCACGCGCGACGGCGGACGCACCGGCTGGGCGAGGTGCTCCGCGCCGGCGGCTGACCCGGCACGTCGGGGGTCGGCCGAGCCACCCACCGGGCGCCCCCTCACCGGCGGCCCCACCACCTACCGACCCGCGCCCGCAGCACCCAGCGGGTCCCCAGGGACCACCCACGCCACCACTCAGCCGGGCCCACGGCGCGGACCCTGGACACCACGCGCCGCGACGGACCGGCCCCGCGGCCCGACCCGGGGGAGACGACCGTGCCGACACCGTCCCGAACGACCGCCGTGCTCGACGGAGCGGTCGACCCGCTCACCAAGGCCCGGGTGCTGGCGGCGCTCCTCGGCCGCCCGATGTCCGGCCCCGAGCTGGACCGGCGCTGCCGGGCCGACGGCGTCGCCGCGGCGGTGTCCGAGCTCGTCCTGGCGGGCTCCGTGCGCCGGACCCCGGACGGCGGCCTGGAGCTGGACCCCGGCCGGCGCTCCGCCGCGCTCGACGCGCTCGCGCGCGACCTGCGCGTCGGGGACCCGGCCGTCGCCGTCCCCCGGCCGCGCGGATGAGCACCCGCGCCGGGCTGTCCCCGCAGCGCGTTCCGTCGGAGACTGGGGGCTGACCCCGACCCGGACCAGGAGCGACCACGTGACGACGCGCCCGCAGCACCGCAGCGGCCCGACCCCGGGCGCGCACGGGCGCACCCCGGCGCGGGGGGCGTCTCACGCGGCCCGCGCAGGCCGCGTCCGTGGCGGTGCTCGGCGGCCTGCTCGCGGCGGTGGCGCTCCAGGGAGCCCCGGCCGGGGGCGGCGGCGCACCCACGCCCGCGGCGGCGTCGGACGAGCGCGCGGCACCGGTGGGACCCGCCCGGGCGACGCCGGGGCCGACGCCCGGGCCCGCGATCCCGTCCGCCCCGGCCGAGCTCCGGCCGACGGACGTCGCCGATCCCGGGGCCGCCCGCGGGCCGCTGGCGCTGCCCGAGACCCCCGCGCCGCCCGCCGCGCTCGTCCCGCCCGCCCGCGCCGCCCTCGACCTCGGCCTGCACCCCGTCGACGACCCCGCGAGCCCGTGGGTGGTCGTCAACAAGGCCCTGCCCGTCGCGCCGGCCGGCTGGGCGCCGGCGACGCTCGCGACCGTCGCCGGGTACCAGGTCCGCCCCGAGGTCGCCGCGCCGCTCGAGCAGATGCTCGCGGCCGCGGCCGCCGACGGGGTCGCGCTCACGCTGCGGAGCGCGTTCCGCTCGTACGACGACCAGGTCCGGGTGCACGCCGACCTCGTGGCGCGCGTCGGCCAGCAGCACGCCGAGGAGGTGAGCGCCCGCCCCGGGCACAGCGAGCACCAGACCGGCCTGGCGGTCGACGTCGGGAGCACGACCCGTCCCGACTGCGACTTCCAGGACTGCTTCGGCGACACCGCCGAGGGCCGGTGGGTCGCGGCCCGCGCGGGCGAGTTCGGGTTCGTCGTGCGGTACACCGCGGCGAACCGGGCCGTCACCGGGTACGCGCCCGAGGGCTGGCACCTGCGCTGGGTGGGGACCGAGCTCGTCGCCGAGCTGGACCGCCGCGGGGTCACGACGCTCGAGGAGGCGTTCGGGCTCCCCGGCGGCCCGGACTACCGATGAGCGCCCGACGGCGGCCTCACCGCGGGTCGTCGGGGGTGCTCGTCCCGCGGCCCTGCTGGCGCAGCCACTGCGAGTCGTCGTTGACGTACGCGTAGTAGAGCCCGATCAGCAGCCCGCCGCCGATGAAGTTCCCGACCAGCGCGATCCCCACGTTCCCGGCCGCGGCGCCGAGGTCCAGCCCCTCCTGCAGGCCGACGACCGAGAACAGCACCGTGTTCGCGACCGAGTGCTCCAGGCCGAGGAACGCGAAGATGAACACCGACGTGATCATCACGAGGCACTTGGTCAGGTCGTCCTTGATCAGCCCGTTGTAGACGAGCAGCATCGCGACGTTGATGCAGAAGTTGCACAGCACCGCCCGCACCAGCAGGTCGAGCCAGCCGGACGGCCCGTCGGTCACGTACGCGAGCTTGTGCTCGACCGACGCGACCATCTCGTCCAGCGGTGCGCCGTCGGTGATCGTCGACAGGCGCAGCAGCACCGCGACGAACAGGCCTCCGGCGAGGTTGCCGAGGTAGCAGAGCCCGAGCATCCGCAGCGCCCGCGGCCAGCTGGTCCGGCGGTGGTAGGCCCCGATCGAGACGATCATCATGTTCGAGGTCAGCAGCTCGGACCGCGAGTAGTAGATGAACACGAGCGCCCAGCCGAACACCACGGACCCGACCAGCCGGCCGACCGGCCGGACCGAGCCGTCCCCGATGCCCGCGAACGCGCCCAGCACCGCGTAGTAGGTGGCGTAGAGCAGGCCGATGAGCACGCCGGCCATGGCTGCGCGCTGCAGGTACCGGCGGGCCAGGCCGCCGGACATCGTCGTCTTGGTCTCCAGCACCTCGAGGGCGGTGCTGATGAACTGCTTGCCCGGGAAGAGGGACTGGGGATCGGCGGCGCTCACCGCGCACAGGCTGCCACACCCGAACCCCCCGGGTGAAGACCGGGCGCCGGGCTCATCACCGCAGGTGGGAGGCCCGATGAGACAGGAGACCCGCGACGGACCGCGGGCGGGACGAAGGACCATGACGGCCACAGCGAGCGACGCACGAACCGCACCACCCGCACCACCCGCCGACTGGGAGGCCGCGGTCGACGAGCTCGCCCTGCTCGCGGACTCCGACGCCGGGGCCTGCGTCCGCCGGGCGGAGGCCCTCATCGCCGAGGCGGTCGCCAGCCGGGCCGGCGGGGCCGAGATGCGGCTCGCGTACTACGCCGCCGTGGCGCACCACGCGCTCGGGGAGGACCTCCGGGCGCTGGAGCGGGCGGTCCGCGCCGAGCACCTGGCCCGGGAGCGCGGGGCGCTGGTGTGGCAGTCCCGCGCGCTCGCGCGGCAGGGGCTGGTGCACCACGACCTCGGCCACACCGAGGACGCCGTGGACCTGCTCACCCGCGCCGCCGAGCTGCGCCGCGAGGCGGACGACGTCGCCGGCACCGCCGACGTGCTCACGATCCTGGGCTCGGTCTACACGTCGATGCCGCACTTCGCGCCGCAGGCCGCGGGCGTGCTCACCCAGGCGCGCCGCCTCTGGCTGACGGCGGGGGACCCGGATCGCGCGTCGATCGCGCTGGCGAACCTCGCGCGCACCTTCGTCGAGACCAGCCGGCGGCTCGCCGCCGACAACCCGCGGGGGGCCCGCGCGTCCGCCCGCCGCGCCCTCGGGCTGGCGCTGGAGGCGGTGGACGAGTCCGACGCCGCCGGCCTCGCCCGGACGGCGGTCGACGCGCGCCTCACCGCCGCGGTCGCGCACCTGCTCGCGGGGGACCGCGAGGCCGCGGCGGGCGTGCTCGACGCGGCCGGTGCGATGCTCGCGCGGTTCCCGGCGGCGGGGCTGCAGCTGTCCCTGCACCGCATCCGGGCCGGGATGCTGCTGGACGGGGGTCTGCTGCCGGAGGCGGTGGCGGAGGCGCGCGAGGGCATGACCCTGTGCGACGCGCTGCGGCGGCCGGCGGAGCGGACCGAGCTGCTGCGGGTGCTCGCCGACGCGCACGAGGCGCTCGGCGACCCGGTGGCCGCGCTCGCCGCGCTCCGCGAGCTGCACGCGCTGACCGTGCGGCTCGGCGACGCGCAGGCCGAGCGCCGCGCCGCGCTCCTCGGCGCGCGGATGGAGGTCGAGCAGGCCGAGCGGCAGGCGGAGGCCGAGCGCCGGCGCTCGGAGGCGCTGGAGGAGCGGAACGCCCGGCTCGCGCACGAGGCGGCCCACGACGGGCTCACGGGCCTCGCCAACCGGCGCACGCTCGACAGCCAGCTGGACCTCTGGACGGCCGAGCGCGGTGCCTTCGCGGTGGCGCTGCTCGACGTCGACCACTTCAAGCGGGTCAACGACACCTACTCGCACCAGGTGGGCGACGCCGTGCTGGTGCGGGTGGCGGCCGCGCTCGAGCACGCCTTGCGCCGGGACGACCTGGCCGCACGGTACGGCGGCGAGGAGTTCGCCGTGCTGCTGGACGGGCTCACGGGCAACCGGACCGTCGACGTGTGCGACCGGCTGCGCGAGACGGTGGCGAACCTGGAGTGGGACGACCTCATGCCGGGCGCGCGGCTGACCGTCAGCATCGGCGTGGCCGAGCGGACCCCGGGGGAGCCGGTCGCCGACCTGCTCGCCCGCGCCGACGCCGCCCTGTACCGGGCCAAGGCGGCCGGGCGGGACCGGGTGCGGGTGGCGGACCCGGTGGCCTGAGCCGCGGGGTCGCCGGGCCGCCCGGGGTCAGCCCGCGGTGCCCCGGCCCGCCGCCGTGCGGGCGGCGTCCTCGACCCGCGCCCGGTACGCGGCCCACGCGTCGCCGTCGTGGAACGGCAGGTTCGGGTCGTCCGGCCGCGTGCCCACGGCGCCGTCGATCGTCTCGCGCAGGATGTCGGCGTGGCCCGCGTGCCGGGCCGTCTCCGCGACCAGGTGGACGAGGACCCGGTGCAGCGTGACGTCCGCGCTCTCTGGCCCCCACCACGGGACGCGGCCCGGCGCATCCAGGGGCAGCGCCGCGATCGTGGCGTCGGCGTGCGCGGCGGAGAACGCGTGCAGCTCCCGGACCTCGTCGAGCGACTCGTCCGCCGGCACCCACAGGTCGGCGTTCGGCTCGGCGTCGTCCGCGAACCACGGCAGCGACCGGCCGTGCGGGCGGTCGAACACCTCGCCGAGGTAGTCGAGCTGGACGCTGGCCACGTGCTTGACGAGCCCGGCGACGTTCGTGCCGGTGGCCGTGAGCGGCCGGCGTGCGTCGTACTCGGAGAGCCCGTCGAGCTTCGACAGCAGGGAGTCGCGGCTCTCGCGCAGGTACCGGTGCAGCATCGCCTTGTCGTCCATGCGAGCAGTCTGCCGCCGGGGTCCGACACCCGCGGCCCCGGGGCGGATCACCCGGACGGCGCAGGCCCGGGCGCTCCGGGTGCGGGACACCCCGGGCGACCCGACACTGACGACGTGACCGACCGGCTGCTCCTGCTCCGCTCCCTGGCGGAGGCCGTCGCGCGCTCGGGTCCGGGCGCCGGCTCGGGCCTCTGCCCGCCGGCGGTCGAGCGGCTCTGCCGCGCCGCCGCGGCCCTGCTCGGGGCGGACGGCGCCGCGCTGACCTGCGCGCCCGCCGGCGCCGGCCGGTACACGGCGTGCGCGACCGACGACGTCGCGGCCCGGCTCGCGGAGATCGAGGACCTCGCGGGCGACGGCCCCGCCGTCCGCGCCGCCCGGCACGGCCGGACTGTCGGCACGGTGCTCGGCGCGGGTGCGGCCGGGCGTCCGGCCGACCTCCCGCCGGACGTCCCGGAGGTGCCGCCGGTGTTCGCCGTGCTCGCCGCCGACGCGGTCGACCCGGGCGCGACGGTCGCCGTGCGGGCCTGGCCGGTGCACGTCGACGGCCGGGCGGTGGCGGCCCTGACCGTGCACGGCCCGGCCGCGTCCGTCCCCGCCGACGTGCTCGCGGACGGGCAGGTGCTGGCCGACGCGCTCGGACCGTCGCTCGTCGGCCCCGCGGTGGCGAGCGCCCCCGCCCGGGCGCGCCGGCACCGGGCGGTCGGCATGCTCGTGGCCCAGACCGGCCTGGCGCCGGACGACGCGGCGGCGCTGCTGCGGGCGCGGGCCTGGGCGGAGGACGTGGCGGTCGCCGACCTGGAGGACGCCGTGCTCGAGCGGCGCGCGACCTTCGCGGGCGGCGACGCCCCCGACCCCGGCGTCACCCGGCAGGGCTAATCGACCACCGTTCCGCGGGGGGACGGGACGAATCGGGCATCTTGCCCCCGCCCCGCGTGCCACCATGTGCCTGCGCGCCGTCCGCGCGCGATCGGCGACGGGGCTCGGCGAGGAGCCCCGCACGTGCTGCCCAGGGGGACGGACGATGGCTGAGGTGTGTGCGGTGTGGCCGGGCGCGGAGCCCGCGCGCAGCGTGCTGGCGCTCCTGGACGACCTGGTCGGTCTCGTGACGGCGGGGACGGGGGGCGCCGCCGAGGGCGCCGTGCACGCCCACCGGCGCGGCGCCGACTGGCTGATCGCGTCCACCGGGGACCGGCTGACGCGCTCGGGCGCGGCGGTCGACCAGGCGGGTCCGTGGCGTGAGGCGCTCGGCACCGGCGCGTCGCTGGTCCTTCCCGACCTGCGCGCGGAGGCCGCCGCGGCCGCCGAGCCGTGGCGGGCCGTCGCGCTGCGGGCCGGGTTCCGCGGCGTCCTCGCGCTGCCGGCCCCGCTGCAGCGGGGCGGCACCGCCGCCCTGACCCTCTACCTGGACGAGCCCGGCGCCTGCGGGCCCGAGGTGGTGCGCCGGGCCGGCGGGTTCGCGGGCGAGATGGCCTCGCTGATCGAGCTGCACAGCACGATCCCGGCGCGCGAGCCCGCGCTGTCCGAGGCCGAGGCGGCGCGCCGCACCCGGGCCTCCGTCGACCACGCCGTGGGCGTGCTCATGGAGGTCCGCGGGTGCGACGAGGACGAGGCGCGGCACGTGCTGGAGGTGCTGGGCGCCTCGCAGGGCCGGACGCTCGACGCGGTGGCCGCGTCGGTGGTCCGGCACGCCGTGCGCCCCGGCCGCGGGGGCCTCGGCGGCGGCTCCGCGAAGGCCGCCCGGGGCGCCTGAGCAGCCGCCGCGGCCGTGCGTGCCGCCCCGCGGGCCCACCCGGGACCGTCGGCCCATCCCGGCCCGCTGCGGCGCGCCTACCGTGGCCGGCACGGGCGTCGCACGGTCGCGCCGCCCGCCGCGGGAGCCAGGGGAGGCAGCCATGCGCGCGCACGTCGTCTACGAGAGCCTGTTCGGGAACAGCCACGCCGTCGCGGAGGCGGTGGCGGCCGGGCTCCGCGCGGCCGCGCCGGGCGCGGACGTCTCGGTGGTGAACGTGCTGGCGGCGCCCGACGCGCTCCGCACCGACCTCGTGGTCGTCGGCGGCCCGACGCACGCGTTCTCCCTGAGCCGCCCCGAGACCCGGCGCAGCCGACCGGACCACCTCGACGACCCCGAGGCCCGCCTGCGCGCGGACGCGGAGCCGGGAGCCGACACGGGGCGGGGCGTCCGCGAGTGGCTCGAGGCGCTGGAGGCGCCCGAGGGCACGCCCGCGGCGGCCTACGACACCCGGGTCGACCGGCCCGTCCCGAAGCGCGCCTCCGCGGGCATGGCCAAGCGGCTGCGCCGCGCCGGCTGCCGGGTGGTGCTCCCGCCGGCCGGGTTCCACGTCGTCGGCATGCACGGGCCGCTCGTCGACGGCGAGCTCGCGCGGGCGACCGCGTGGGCGGGCGAGGTCGCCCGCGCCGCCGGGCTCACCGGAGCGCCCGACCCGTCCTGACGGCCTCCCCGGGCGCCACCGCGGCGCGCGGCTAGGCTGCGGCGGGACGACCCGCGGTCCGACGCGGGCGCGGGGACGCGAGGAGCGCGGCGGTGGCGGACGTGACGTCGACGGTGTTCTGGGTCAACGGGCGCCTGGTGCCCGAGGCGGAGGCGACGACCTCGGCTCGGGACCACGGGTTCGTCGTGGGCGACGGCGTGTTCGAGGCGGTCAAGGTCGACCGCGGGCGCATCTTCGCGCTGTCCCGGCACGTCGCGCGCATGACGCGGTCCGCCGCGGGCATCGGCCTGCCGGGCTTCGACCCGGAGCTCGTCCGGCGCGCGGCCCACGAGGTCGTCGAGGCGAACGCGGACCTGCTCACCAGCGCCTACGACCTGCTCCGCATCACGTTCACCGGCGGTCCGGGCGTCCTGGGCAGCGGCCGGGTCGACGGCCCGCCGACGCTGGTGCTCGGCGTCACCCCGGGCCACGACCCCGACCCCGAGACCGCGGTGATCACCGTGCCCTACCGCCGCAACGACGTCGGGGCGCTGACCGGACTCAAGACCACCTCGTACGGCGAGAACGTGCTGGCGCTCGCGCAGGCGCGGGCCTCCGGCGCGAGCGAGGCGGTGTTCGCCAACACGCGCGGTCAGCTGTGCGAGGGCACGGGCACGAACGTGTTCGTGGTGCGGGACGGGGAGCTGCTCACGCCCCCGCTGTCCTCCGGCTGCCTCGCGGGGGTCACCCGGGCCCTGGTGCTCGAGTGGCACGGCGCCCGCGAGGTCGACCTGCCCTACGACGCGCTCACCAGCTCGGACGAGGTGTTCCTCACGTCGACCGCCCGGGACGTCCAGCCCGTGGTCGCGGTCGACGGCGCGCCCGTGGGCGGCGGCGCGCCCGGGCCGGTGACGCGCGCGGTCGCGCGGGTGTTCGCGGAGCAGCAGTTCCAGCACCTCGACCCCTGACGGAGCGCCCGCTCAGACGCCGTGCAGGGTCGCGGCCAGCAGCGCGGCGCGCGACGCGAGGGCGGGCAGCCGGACGTGCTCCGTGGCCGCGTGCGCCCCGCCGCCGGCCGGGCCGAAGCCGTCGAGGGTGGGCAGGCCCGCGGCCCCGGTGAGGTTCGTGTCGGCGGCCCCGGGCGCGGGCGCGCCGGTGACGTCCTGCCCGACCCTGCTCGCCGCGGCGGCCACCGCCGCGAGCAGCCCCTGCGACGCGGCGCCGGGCTCCCACGCGGGCCGCCGGGACAGCACCTCCGCGCGGACGTCCGCCCCGGGCCGGACCGGGACGGGCTCGGTGAGGCGCGCCAGCACGGCGCGCTCGCTCGCGCGGGTGACGAACCGCAGGCCCAGGTCGGCGCGCGCGCTCTCGGCCACGACGTTCGTCCGGGTGCCGCCCGCGACGACGCCGACGTTCGCGAGCACCGACGGGTGGTCGGCGAGGAACCGCCGCGCGGCGAGCAGCTGGTCGAGCAGCTCCTCGGTCGCCGACACGCCCGCGTCCGGGTCGACCGCCGCGTGCGCGGCCAGCCCGGTGACGTGCAGCCGGAGGCGGGTCGAGCCGCGCCGGGCGGTCTTCAGCCCGCCGTGCGCGCCCGGCGCCTCCAGCCCCAGGGCGTAGGCGGCGCCGCGCGCGGCGTCCCGGACCAGGTCCGCCGTGGCAAGGGAGCCGACCTCCTCGTCCGGGGTGACCAGCAGCCGCACCGGGCGGTGCCCGAGCCCGGCGGCCTCCAGCAGCTCCGCCGCCGCCAGCGCGACGACGAGGCCGCCCTTCATGTCGTAGGTCCCCGGCCCGTGCAGCACGCCGCCGTCCCGGCGCACGGGAACCGCGCCGACCGCGTGCACGGTGTCGTGGTGCGCCAGCAGCAGCGCGGGGGCGTCGCCGGCGCGCGGACCCCGGCCGGGCAGGTCGAGGACGACGGCGTCGCCCGACGCCGGGTCCGTGGTCGGCTCCCGGCCGCCGCGGAACCCGGCCGCGCGCGCGTCCGCCACCACGAGGTCCGCGAGCGCGTCCAGCGCCTCCGCCGCACCGGTGGGGGTCTCGAGGCGCACGTACCGCTCCAGGCGCCCGGCGTCCGCGGGCAGCCGGCGCCGGGCGGCCTCCTCGAGCCCGTCCAGGGCCGCGGCGTCGCCCCTCATGCCCCCCGAACCTAGGCCCGTCGCGCCCGCCCCGCCCGCGGGGCGCCCGGCCCGTCAGGCCGGGGAGTCCGCCCGGAACCGGCGCAGGAGGCTCTGCGCCGCCTCCGCCACGAGCCCGTGGTCGTGCGTCACCGCGAACGCGAACTCCCGCTCGTCGTCCTCGGGCGACCCCACGGGCGCGCCGAGGGCCGCCGAGTGCCGGGACCGCGGCCCGTCGATCTCGCGCCCGACGAGCGCCACCGACTCGTGCGCCCCCAGGACCACCACCGCCCACTCCTGGGCGAGCGGCTCGGCGGGGTCGAGCGACGCCCACCGCACCTCGGTCGGCAGCTCAGCCGGCCGGCCGGTGCCGAGCGCCCCGACGAACGGCAGCGCCCCGGCCAGCCGCTCGTAGCGCCGCGCGGACCGGCCGGTGAAGAACCGCTCGTCCTGGAACGCGCCGAGCACCACCGGGGGCACCCGGTGCGCGACCGCCGCGGCCTCGAGGGTCCGGGACAGCGGGAGCAGCAGGCGCTTGGGCGCCAGGCGGACGGCCCGGCGCGTCCCGATGACCTCGAACGGCGTGGCGGCGCCCCCGAGCGGGGCGTGCGGTCGCGGGAGCCGCCCGGCGTGCCGTTCGCCGGCGGGCAGCGTCCGGTGCGGCCGCCCGAGGAACCAGCCCTGGCCGAGGTCGGCGCCGAGCACGAGCGCCCGCGTCAGGTCGTCCTGGGTCTCGATGCCCTCGGCCACGACGCGCGCGCCGGTCGCCTCGGCCCGTGCTCGGACCGCGCCCGCGACCGTGATGGTCTCCGGGTCCTCGAGCGTGCGGAGCAGCTGCAGGTCGAGCTTGATGATCTCGGGTGCCAGCAGCGGGATGAACGCGAGCGACTCCGGGACCGCCCCGACGTCGTCGAGGGCGATGGCGCACCCGGCCGCGCGCAGCCGGGCCGCCGCGTCGAGCATCCCGGCCGGGTCGAGGGCGAGCGCGCGCTCGGTGATCTCGACCACCACGCGCACCTGCGGGCCGCGCCGCGCGAGCGTCTCGAGCACGAGCGGCAGGTGCCGGGACAGCGTGCGGGGCTCGATGTTCAGGAACAGGGTGTGGGACGCCCCGCCCGCCGCTGCCTCGGCGTCCGCGAGCGCGCGCGACATCGCCGCCCGCTCCAGCTCGCCGAGGAGGCCGGCCTGCTCCGCCGCGTCCAGCACCTCGAGCGGCGACCGCCAGCCGGAGTCCGCCGGCGTCCGCAGCAGCGCCTCGCGGCCGAGCACCTCGCCCGTCGCGAGCTCGACGACCGGCTGGTACGCGCAGTGCACCCCGCCGGTGCGGAGCAGCTCCGGCACGGGCAGCCGGCCGGGGTGCTCCGGAGCGGACAGGAGGGTCACCTCGTCCTGATCGGCAGGCGCGCGCCGATGTTGAAGGTCCTGGTCGTCGGCGTGTGCGGCGCGGCGCGCGACGCCCGCTCGGGCTAGCGTGGCCGCGGGTCAGGACGGGACGGGGGCGGCGTGGCACGACATCAGCAGGACCGGCGGGTGGGGGACCACCTGGTCGACCGGGGCCTGGTCAGCAAGGCGACGCTGGACGCCGCGGAGCGGGTCGCCGCGGAGTCCGGCGCCTACATCGGGCAGGTGCTGATCGCGATCGGCGCGATCGACTCGGAGTCCCTGACCCGCGCGCTCGGCGACCTGTGGGGCCTGCCGTACGTCGTGCCGACCCGGATCACGGAGGCGCTCGACGCGCAGGGCGTGGATGTCGGCCGCGTGCTCGCGGAGCAGTGGCTGCCGCTGGAGCGCCGCGGCGACGGCACCCTGGTGGTGGCCGTGGTTGACGAGCCGACGCCCGAGCGCCGCGCCGCGATCGCGAGCGCGCTGGGCGAGGAGCCGTTCCTCGTGCTCGCCGACCGGTGGGACTTCCAGCAGGCCGTCCTCGACCGCTACGGGTCGGACCTCCGGGAGCGCGCGAGCCTCGGGCTGTGGGGCCGCTCACCGGCGCAGTCCGCCCGGACCGTCCTCGTGCCGTGGCAGCGGGTCGCGCTGGTCGTCGCGCTGGTCCTCGTCGTGCTCGCGGCGGTGGCGGACCTGCGCGCGGTCGTCGTCACGCTGTCGGTGGTGGTCGGGCTGGCGTTCCTGGTGGGGACGGGGTTCAAGTTCTGGGCGTCGTTGCGCGGCGCGCGGATGGAGCACGTGACGCGCACCGACCCCGCCGAGCTGGCAGCCCTGCCCGACCACGAGCTGCCCCGGTACACGGTCCTGGTGCCCGTGTACAAGGAGGCGAACATCGTCGCCAACCTCATCGGCAACCTCGGCGCACTGGACTACCCGGCGCACCTGCTCGAGGTGCTGATCCTGGTCGAGGAGGACGACACCGAGACCCGCGCCGCCGCGGAGGCGGCGCACCCGCCGGCGCACTTCCGGTTCATCACCGTCCCGGCCGGCGCCCCGCAGACCAAGCCCAAGGCGTGCAACGTCGGCCTGGAGTTCGCGACCGGCGAGTACCTCGTGATCTACGACGCCGAGGACAAGCCCGAGCCCGACCAGCTCAAGAAGGCCGTGCTCGCGTTCCGGCAGGCGGGGGAGGAGCTGGTCTGCGTGCAGGCCGCGCTCAACTACTTCAACGCCGACGAGAACCCGCTGACCCGGATGTTCACGCTGGAGTACTCGTTCTGGTTCGACTACATGCTGCCCGGGCTGGAGTACGGGAGGCTCGCGATCCCGCTCGGCGGCACGTCGAACCACTTCCGGGTCAGCGGACTGCGCCGGCTCGGCGGCTGGGACCCGTACAACGTCACCGAGGACGCGGACCTGGGCATCCGGGCGTCGGCCGAGGGGATGCGGGTCGGCGTCATCGACTCGACCACGTACGAGGAGGCCAACACCTCCTACCCGAACTTCGTGCGGCAGCGCTCCCGGTGGATCAAGGGCTACATGCAGACGACGCTGGTGCACCTGCGGCAGCCGTTCCGGCTCGTGAAGGTGGCCGGTCTCCGGCAGACGCTGTCGTTCCTGTTCCTCGTCGGCGGCACGCCCGCGACCTTCCTCGCGGTGCCGCTGCTGTACGCGGTGTTCTTCGCGTCGCTGCTCCTCGACCCGCACCAGCTGTCGTTCCTGTTCCCCGGCTGGGTGCTCTGGCTGTCGCTGTTCAACCTGGGCGTCGGGAGCGCGCTCATGATCTACGTCTCGATGATGGGCGCCTTCAAGCGCCGCCGGTACGGCCTCGTTCTGTGGGGCCTGGCGAACCCGGCGTACTGGCTGCTGCACTCCGTCGCCGCGTACAAGGCGCTCTGGCAGCTCATCACGAAGCCGCACTACTGGGAGAAGACCGCACATGGCCTCACTGGCGTCGCCGCTGCCGCGCACGTCCCCGCGTCGGTACGCGGCTGACACCTGGCCGGTCCGCCCCGCCGCGCGCTGGGGGCTGCGGGTCGCGCTGGCGCTGCCGTTCGTCGCGGTCGCGCTCCTCTCCCGGGCGGCCGGCTGGGTACCCGCGGCGAACGAGGCGCTGGCCGACCGCGGCGCGCTCGTGCAGTGGGGCGACAGCGGGCTGTCCTGGATCGCGAGCGTGTTCCCGCCGCTGTCGGCCGCGGTGTCCGCCCTGCTCGGCGGCAGCACGCCGGCCATGAGCCTGCTCGCCGCCGCCGTGCTCGGCTTCACGCTGCAGCGGCTCGCGGCGGTGCTCGTCCGCGAGGGCCTCGGCCCGTGGGCGACCGCGGCCGTCCTCGGGACGCTGGTGCTGACCCCGCCCCTGTACTACCTGGCGTCGAACGACCTGGTGTCGCTCCTGGGCGTCGCGCTGCTCGTGCTCGCGCTGGACGGCATCGCCGC
This sequence comes from Cellulomonas sp. Y8, assembly GCF_008033115.1. NCBI lineage: Bacteria > Bacillati > Actinomycetota > Actinomycetes > Micrococcales > Cellulomonadaceae > Cellulomonas > Cellulomonas sp. Y8. The sequence continues at coordinate 4,448,418 of NZ_CP041203.1, read as the reverse complement.
GTTCGTCGAGCAGCGGTCCACCGAGGCGGGCTTCCGCGCGGGCCTCGCGCTGGGCGTGGCCGTCATGCTCGACCCGGGCGCGTGGCTGTACGCGCTCACGCTCGCGGCCGTCGCGCCGTTCTTCGCGCGGCGCGCGGGCCGGTCGGGGCGGCGGGCGAACGAGGCGACCGTCGCGGTGCTGCTGTTCCCCGCGGTGGCGGCCGTCGCGTTCTGGCTGTACGCGTCGTGGTGGTTCTCGTCCGACCCCCTCGGGGGCATGGAGGCGGCGACGCCCGCGGGCTGGCTCCCGGGTGGCGCGGGTGCCTCGGCGGCGGAGGCGCTGCGGCAGATCGCCCTCGCGCTGCTCGCCGCGCCGCTGGTCCTGGTCGCGTCGACCGTGCGTGCGGTCCGGGACCCGTGGTCGCTCATCGCGCCGGGCATCGCCGTCGTCGGGCTGTACCTGTCGCTGTGGCTCGGGCTGCGCGAGGCCGCGGGCCAGACCTGGATCGTGCTGACCGCGCTGTACGTGCTGCTGCTGGCGCCGCGGAACCCCGGGCCGCGGCGGCGGGTCGCGATCGTGGTGGCGTCCGTCGCGCAGGTCGCGATCGGCTGGCTCGTGGTGCTGACGTCGGGCGGGACGCTCGGGGTGTGGGCGCGGGCGGTGCTGGGGGGCTGACCCCGCGCCGCCCGGGCTGGTGGCCGCCGCCGCGACGCGGTACAACCGAGGCATGACGACCCGCCCCCGTGACCTCACCTCCGAGACCGCCGCGAACCACCGCGCCGAGGCCCTGCCGTCCGAGGCCGAGCTCCGCGCCACCGACGTCCGCTCGGGCGGCGACCCGGCCGGTGCGCCGCGCACCCTGCGGGACAGCGAGCTGCTCCCCGACGACGAGGCGATCGCGGCGTCGGACGACTGGGACGACCCCGAGCGGCTCTGACCCCGCCCGCGCGGCACGAGGCCCCGGCCACCCTCTGGTGACCGGGGCCTCGGCGATCCGGGGGTCGCGCGGGCCCGGCCCGCGCGACCGGAGCCGTCAGACGGAGGACGGGTCCTTCGCGGCGGCGCCGGCGTCCCGCGCCGACTCCTGCTCGCCCTCGGCGTCCGCGGTGCTCAGCTCGCCGCCCGCGTTCTCGAGGTGCGCGCGCACGAACCAGTGGAACAGCTCCAGCTCGTGCAGGTGGCCGACCAGCAGGTCGTTCGTGACCGTGTCGAGGTCCTCGGTCGCGGCCGCGGCCTCGCGGTGGTCGGTGACGACGCCCACGTAGACCTCGTCCAGGGCGCCCAGGTGCTCGATCGCGCCGGCCCGGCCGATCGAGTAGTCGTCCCAGCTGCGGTCCTGCACCAGCGCGCCGGGGGTGCCTACCGGGGCCACGCCGAGGGTCGCGATGCGCTCGGCGATCGCGTCCACCATGGCGCGCACGGCGTCGACCTGCGGGTCGATCATCTCGTGCACCGCGATGAAGTGCGGGCCGGTGACGTTCCAGTGGATGTGCTTGAGCGTGAGCGCCAGGTCGTTCAGCGCGTTGAGGCGCTGCTGGAGGATCGCGGCGATCGTGCGGCCGTCCTCGACGCTCAGCGACGGGACGGTGTACTTCGGCAGCTCCGTGCGGCGAACCATCAGTCTCCTCCTTGCGGTCCTCGGCGCCCGACGGCGCCGGCTGGCACCCACGCTGCCGCAACCTCCCTGGTCGCGCAATCGCAGGTCGGACGGGTGCGGGCGCGCGCGGTCGCACGCGGCGGGCGTCCCGGGTCAGGCCTCCCAGGGGTCGGGCGCGGTGTCGTCCCGGCGCCCGCGGAGCACCGGCTGCCGCAGCCGACCCGACGGCGTCCGGGTGAGGTAGCGGACGTCGAGCAGCACCTCCGGCTCCACCCAGACGGTGCCCCGGGCGTCGACGGGCTCCAGCCGCTCGGCGAACGGCGACGTCGGCCGCTCCAGCGGCCGCAGCGCCGCGGTGAGGTCCCGGGCCAGCGCCCCGGCCAGCCCGCTGCCGGCGCGGCACAGGAGGCGCAGGCCGCCCGCCGCGTCCGGGGCGCCCAGCAGCACCGCCCCCATCCGGCCGCTCCCGGTCGTCTCGGGGCGCCAGCCGCCGACGAGCGCGGTGCGGGTGGTGTGGTGCACCGCCTTGAGCCAGTCGCCGGACCGGCGGCCGGGCTGGTACGTCGAGCCGGCGCGCTTGGCCACCACGCCCTCCAGGCCCTGCGCCCGGGTGGCGGACCAGATCACGTCGCCGTCGGAGTACACCGGCGACAGCTGGACGTGCTCGGGCAGCGGCACCGACTCCAGGGCGGCGCGCCGCTCGTCGAACGGCCGGCGGGTGAGGTCCTCGCCCGCGAGGACGGGTACGTCGAACACGAGATAGCTCACGGGCACCCGGCGGGCGAGGGCGGCGGCGCGCGCGGGGTCCCGGACGTGCATCCGCTCGGCGAGGGCGGGGAACGACGGCACCCCGTCCCGCATCGCCACCACTTCGCCGTCGAGCACGGTGCCCGGCGGCAGGCCCGCCAGCCCCGCGAGCTCGGGGTACGCCGGTGCGGCGTCCCGGCCGTTGCGGCCGAGCATCCGGAGGCGGTCTCCCGTGGTGTCGGCGAGGATGCGGACACCGTCCCACTTCACCTCGAACCGCCAGCCCGGACCTGCGGGCAGGCGGCCAGGGACGGGGACAGGGGTGGCGAGCATGGGCTGCACGGGTCCATCCTGCCCACAGCACGCGGAGTCGTCGCGGGGGAGTGCTCCGCGCCGGGGAGGGTGGTCACGATGCGCGCGATCTGGAAGGGCGCCGTCGCGTTCGGTCTGGTCAACGTGCCGGTCAAGCTCTACGCGGCCACGGGGGAGCACGAGGTGCCGCTGCACCAGGTGCACAAGAAGGACGGCGGCCGGATCCGGTACCGCAAGGTGTGCTCGATCGAGGACGAGCCGGTCGAGTACAGCGAGATCGCCAAGGGCTACGAGACGGACGACGGGCAGCTCGTGGTCCTCACCGACGAGGACCTCGACCAGCTGCCGCTCGCCACCGAGCGCGAGATCGAGGTCATCGAGTTCGTGCCCGCCGACCAGGTGGACCCGATCCTGCTCGCCAAGACCTACTACCTGGAGCCGGACCGCACGGCCGCGAAGCCGTACGCCCTGCTCCGCGAGGCGCTGACCAGCACCGACCGGATGGCCGTCGTCAAGGTCGCGCTGCGGCAGCGGGAGTCGATGGCGGTGCTGCGCGTGCGGGACGACGTGATCTGCCTGCAGACGCTGCTCTGGCCGGACGAGGTGCGCGAGGCGGACTTCCCGATCCTCGACCAGGACGTCACCGTCAAGCCGCAGGAGCTCGCGATGGCGTCCTCGCTCGTGGAGTCCCTGGCCGGCGACTTCGACCCGTCCGGCTTCGAGGACCGGTACCGCGCCGCGCTGGAGCAGGTGATCGAGGCGAAGGTGTCGTCGGGCCGCACGCAGGCGGTGCCGCAGGCCGAGGAGGTCGGCGAGGGCGGCCAGCCCGCGGGCGAGGTCGTCGACCTGCTGGCGGCGCTGCAGCGCAGCGTGGAGAAGGCGCGCGGCGGGGGAGGTGGGTCGGCGGCGTCGTCCGGGACGGGGTCCGACACCGCGGCTGACGAGGAGCCCGCGAAGAAGGCGCCGGCCCGGAAGTCGTCGTCCCGCGCGAAGGCCGCGGCGGCCGACGACGAGGACAAGCCCGCCAAGAAGCCGGCGGCGACCCGGTCCCGCGCCAAGAAGGCCGACGCCGAGCCCGCCGAGGACAAGGCCGCCGACGAGAAGCCCGCGCGCACCCGGCGCAAGCGGGCGTCCTGACGCGTGGCGACAGCGATCCCGGGCGACCCGGCCGACGCCGCGCCCGTGCACGAGGCCGTCGTGGCCGCGCTCCGGCGCGCCGCGTTCCTGCTGGAGCGCGGCGGCGCCACGTCGTACCGCGCCGACGCGTTCCGGGCGGCCGTCCGGTCGCTGGAGCGCACCGGGCCCGACGAGGTCCGCGCGCGCCTCGCCGCGGGCACGCTGACCGATCTGCCCGGCGTCGGGGCCCGGACCGCCGAGGTGGCGGCGGCCGCGGCCGCGGGCGGGCCGGTGCCCTACCTGGTCGAGCTGGAGCACACGTACCCGGCTGCGGAGCCGACCGGGGACGGCGCCGCGCTGCGGGCGGCCCTGCGCGGCGACCTGCACGCGCACACCGAGGCGAGCGACGGCTCGACCACCGCCCAGGAGATGGTGCTGGCCGCGATGGAGCTCGGGCACGAGTACCTCGCGATCACGGACCACTCGCCGCGGCTCACCGTGGCCAACGGCCTGTCCCCGGCGCGGCTGCGCGCGCAGATCGAGCAGATCGAGGCGCTGAACCGGGCGATCGCGCCGTTCCGGGTGCTCACCGGCATCGAGGTCGACGTCCTCGACGACGGGTCGATCGACCAGGAGCCCGAGCTGCTGGACCGGCTCGGCGTCGTCGTGGCGTCCGTGCACTCCAAGCTCCGGATGGACTCGGCCGCGATGACCCGGCGGATGCGCGCGGCCGTCGCGAACCCGCGGGTCGACGTGCTCGGCCACTGCACCGGTCGGCAGCTCACCGGGAAGCGGCAGCGCCCGCCGAGCGAGTTCGACGCGGCCGCTGTCTTCGCCGACTGCGCCGAGCACGGGGTGGCCGTCGAGGTGAACTGCCGGCCCGACCGGCTGGACCCGCCGCACGCGCTGCTCGACGTCGCGGTCGACGCCGGCTGCCTGTTCACGGTCGACACGGACGCCCACGCGCCGGGGCAGCTGTCCTGGCAGCCGGTGGGCTGCGACCGGGCCGCCGCGCACGGCATCGGGCCCGACCGGGTGCTCGACGCGTGGCCCCTCGACCGCCTCCTGGAGCACCTCGCGGGCCGGAAGGTCGCTGCCTGAGCGACACACCGCCCGCGTGGCGATGCGCGGAAGCGCCCTGCCTGCCGTTATGGTCGTCCGCGTCGGTCCGCCGGAAGCTGACGCCCCACGCAGGCGCCGAGCGGCCCGCGCACCCAGTTCGAACACATAGGAGCACATCCGTGAGCGTGAACCGCACCGAGCTCGTCCAGGCCATCGCCGCCAAGGCCGGGCTCACCAACACCGCTGCCGACGCGGCCCTCAAGGCCTTCCAGGAGGTCCTGGTCGAGCAGCTCAGCGCCGGCGAGTCCGTGACCATCCCGGGTCTGCTCGCGGTGTCCCGTGCCGACCGTGCCGCGCGCACCGGCATCAACCCGCAGACCGGCGAGAAGCTGGACATCCCGGCCGGCTTCCGCGTGAAGCTGACCGCCGGCAGCGCCCTCAAGCGCGCCGTCGCCAACTGAGCGACCCCGCACCACCGCACGCGAGCCGGGGACCCGACGGGTCCCCGGCTCGCGGCGCGCCCGGGAACGGATCACGTGCCCGCCGACGTTGAGTAGCATGGTCGGCCGTCCCCGACGAGGGACGCCCGGAGGAGGGAGCACGCACCGATGGCCGTCACGCAGCGCACCACGAAGCAGCGCACCGAGATCCTGGGGCTGCTCGACGACCTCGACGAGTTCCGCTCCGCCCAGCAGCTGCACGACCTGCTGCGGTCCCAGGGCTCCACCACGGGGCTCGCGACCGTGTACCGCGCCGTCCAGACGCTCGCCGACGCCGGCGAGGTCGACGTGCTGCGCTCGCCCGACGGGGAGGCCGTCTACCGCCGGTGCGTCCGGCGCAGCCACCACCACCACCTGGTCTGCCGGTCCTGCGGCAAGGCGGTCGAGATCGACGGCCCCGGGGCCGAGGCGTGGGCCGAGCAGGTGGGCGCCGCGCACGACTTCTCCGACGTCGAGCACACGATCGAGCTGCTCGGCACCTGCGCCGAGTGCCGGGCGCGGCTCGCGGCCGAGGCGGCGGCGACGCGCTGACCGGCGCACCTCCCCGGGTGGGGGAGGATGGACGGGTGGACAGACTGCACGACCCCGCCCGGCACGACTTCGCCTCCGACAACTACGCGGGGGTGCACCCCGAGGTCCTCGCGGCCCTCGCCGCCGCCAACGACGGGCACGTGCCCGGCTACGGCGCCGACCCGTACACCGAGCACCTCCAGGACGTGCTGCGCGGCCACTTCGGCGCCGACGCGACCGCGTACCCGGTGTTCAACGGCACCGGCGCGAACGTGGTCGCCCTCCAGACGATGCTGCCCCGCTGGGGCGCCGTCATCTGCGCCGAGACCGCCCACATCAACACGGACGAGAACGCGGCCCCCGAGCGCGTCGGCGGCATCAAGCTGCTGACCGTGCCCACCCCCGACGGCAAGCTCACCCCGGAGCTCGTCGACCGGCACGCGCACGGCTTCGGCGACCAGCACCGCGCCCAGCCCGGCGTCGTCTCGATCACCCAGGCGACCGAGCTCGGCACCGTCTACACGCCCGACGAGATCCTCGCGATCACCACGCACGCGCACGCCCTCGGGCTGCGGGTGCACCTCGACGGCTCCCGGCTCGGCAACGCCGCCGCGGCGCTCGACCTGCCGATGCGCGCGCTGACCACCGACGTCGGCGTCGACGTCGTGTCCCTCGGCGGCACCAAGAACGGCATCCTGTTCGGCGAGGCGGTCCTCGAGCTCACCCCGGGGTCGACGCCGGGCATCGCGTTCCAGCGCAAGGTCGACATGCAGCTCGCGTCCAAGATGCGGTTCGTGTCGGCGCAGCTGATCGCGCTGTACGAGGGCGACCTGTGGCTGCGGTCCGCGCGGCACGCCAACGCGATGGCGCAGCGGCTGCGGGCCGGCGTCGAGGCGGTGCCGGGCGTGCGCGTCACGCAGGCGACCGACGCCAACGCCGTGTTCGCCGCGCTCCCGGCCGGGGTGGCGGACGCGCTCCGCGAGGTGCGGCGGTTCTACGACTGGAACCGCGCCACCGGCGAGGTGCGCTGGATGTGCGCGTTCGACACCACCGAGGCGGACGTCGACGCGTTCGTCGCCGCGGTCGGCCGCGCGGCTGCCGCGGCGGCCTGAGCCCCGGGCCGGGTTCGCCGGTTCGGTGGTTCCCGCCGAGTTCGGTGGCGGGGAGCACCGAACTCGGCTGGGAGCACCGAACTCGGCGCCGACGCCGGCGCCCCGACTCCCCGGGGACGTGCGAAGGGGCCCGGCACCGTGATCGGTGCCGGGCCCCTTCGCGCGCCGTCAGCGCGGGGTGGTCGAGCGGCGCGGGCGCGCGTCCCGGCCGCCGAAGTCCCGGCCGCCGTCGCGCGAGCCGTACCCGCCCTCGCGGGAGCCGTACCCGCCCTCGCGGGCGCCGTCCCGGCCGGTGCGCGGGCCGTGGTGCGCCGGGCCGCGGGAGGCGCCGCGGTCCGGGCGACCCGCGCCGCGCGGGCCCTCGTCCACGCGGATGCGCAGCGGGCGGCCGGCGACGCGGGCGCGGCCGATGCGGTCGAACGCCTCGGGGGACAGGCCCGCGGGGATCTCGACCAGCGAGAACGTCGAGAAGATGTCGATCTTCCCGAGGTCCTTGCCGGTGAGGCCGCCCTCGTTGGTCAGCGCGCCGACGATGCCGCCGGGCTGGACGCCGTCCTTCGAGCCGACCGCGAGGCGGTAGCGCGGGCCGCCGCTGCTCGGGCGGGCCGCGCTGCGCGGGCGGCCGCCGTCCGCGCCGTCCCGGCGGGGGCCGCGCTCGGGCGCGAGGTGCGCGCGGGACAGCGCGTCGTCCAGGTCGTCGCCCTCGGTCGGACGCGGCGCGGGGCCCTCGTCGCCGACGGCCAGGGCGGCGAGCACGGCGACCAGGTCGCTCGCGTCGACGTCCGGGTGCGCGGCCAGGAACTCCGCGGCGGCGGTGCGGTACAGGTCCAGGCGGCCGAGGTCGCGGCGGGCCGGGACCCGCGCGAGCAGGGAGGAGACCCGGTGCGCCGACACGTCCGCCGGCGACGGGATCTGGATCTGCTCGAGCTGCTGGCGGGTGGTCCGCTCGATCGCCCGGAGCTTGCCGTTCTCGTTCGGGGTGACGAAGGTCAGCGCCTCGCCGGTGCGGCCCGCGCGGCCGGTGCGGCCGATGCGGTGCACGTAGGCCTCGGGCTCGCCCGGGACGTCGAAGTTCACGACGAGCCCGATGCGGTCGATGTCGAGGCCGCGCGCCGCGACGTCGGTCGCCACGAGGACGTTGATCGCGCCGGAGCGGACGCGCTCGACGATCTTCTCCCGGTCGCCCTGCGCCACGTCGCCCGAGATGTAGGCGGCGGCGACGCCGCGCTCGACGAGCGAGACGGCGACGTCCTCGGCGGCGCTGCGGGTGCGGACGAACACGATCGCCGCGTCGGCGTCGGACACCGCGAGCACGCGGGCCAGCGCGCCGGCCTTGTGCCGGAACGGGACGACCGCGTACGTCTGCCGGACGCTCGACACCGTGGACGACTGCCGGGCGACGGTGATCTCGACCGGGTCGGTGAGGTGCTGCGCGGCGACGCGGCGGATGGCCGGCGGCATGGTCGCGGAGAACAGCGCGACCTGCTTGGAGGCGGGGGTGGCGGAGGCGATGCGGTCGACGTCGTCGACGAAGCCCATCCGCAGCATCTCGTCGGCCTCGTCCAGCGCGAGGAACCGCACGGAGTCGAGCTTCAGCGAGCCGCGGTCGAGGTGGTCGATGACGCGGCCGGGCGTGCCGACGACGACCTGGGCGCCGCCGCGCAGCGCGCGCTGCTGCGGCAGGTACGGCGAGCCGCCGTAGACCGGGACGACCTCGAGCCCGGGCATCTTGGAGGCGAAGGACTCCAGCGCCTCGGCGACCTGCATGGCGAGCTCGCGCGTCGGGGCCAGGACGATCGCCTGCACCTCGCGCAGCTCCGGGTCGACGGCGGCGAGCAGCGGCAGGCCGAACGCGGCGGTCTTGCCGGTGCCGGTCTGGGCGACGCCGGTGATGTCGCGGCCGGCGAGCAGCGCCGGGATGGCCTCCGCCTGGATCGCGGTGGGCGTGGTGAAGCCGAGGCCCAGGACCGCCTCGCGCAGCGGCGCGGGCAGGTCGAGGTCGGCGAAGGTGGGGCCGGTCACGACGGTCTCGTCGGACGCGGGCAGGGCAGGGTCGAGCAGGGACGTCAAGGCAGCACCGTTTCGTGTCGCTGGGGGGAGCTGTGCGCCGCCCGGGTTCCGGTCGGCCACGCGGTCGCACTCCCACACCCACACATCACGAGGCCGCCACGTCAGGAGAGGGGGGCCTCGGCACGCACATCACGGGACACTGCGACGAACTCCGAGTGCGACGAGTCTACCGGCACGGGCCGCCGGACGCGGGGGAGCGGCGCGGTGACCTCCGGCACAGCGGCCGGAGCCCGCCGCCCGACGCCGCCCCGCCGCCCGCCGCCCCGCCTCAGCCCAGCCCGAGGCGGCGGCCCTCGATCGCCGGGCAGGTGTCCATCACGACGTCGAGCCCCGCCGCCGCGGCCCGCTCCGCCGCCGCCTCGTCGACCACGCCGAGCTGCAGCCACACCGCGCGCGCCCCGACCGCGATCGCCTGGTCCACGACGGCGCCCGCCAGCCCGGAGTTCACGAACACGTCCACCACGTCGACCGGGCCGTCGACCTCCTCCAGGGTCCGCACGCCCGCGGCGCTGTGCACCGTCTCCGCCCGCGGGTGCACGGGGACGATCGTCTGCCCGAGGCCCTGCAGGTAGGCCGCCACCCCGTACGCCGCGCGCGCTCGGTTCGTGGACAGCCCGACGACCGCCCAGGTGCCGGGCGTGCGGAGCAGGCGGTCGATGACGGCGGGGTCGTTGACGTGGGCCATGCGGCCAGCGAACCACGGCCGGACGACCCCCGCGCGAGACCCGACGCGGCCGGGGCGCCGAGGTGGCCGGAGAGCGGTCCCCACCTGCGTAGGATGAGCGGCGTCGATCAGGGCGTACGAGGCGGGAGAGCTGTGGCGGAGCGGGACGTGGTGAGCGACCGCGTCCTCACCGTGCCGAACGTCATCTCCCTGATCCGGCTGCTGATGGTGCCGGTGTTCGCGGTCCTGATCGTCGCCGGGCACGACGGCTGGGCCCTCGGGGTGCTCGCGGTGTCCGGCGCCAGCGACTGGCTCGACGGCGTGCTGGCGCGCCGTCTCGGGCAGGTGTCGCGGCTCGGCCAGGTCCTCGACCCGGCGGCGGACCGGCTGTTCATCTTCGTCACGCTGCTCGGCCTCGCGGCCCGCGGCGTCGTGCCGTGGTGGCTCGTGGTCGTGCTGCTGGCCCGCGAGGCGATGCTGGTGGTCATGCTGGTGGTGCTGGCGCGGCACGGCTACGGCCCGCTCCAGGTGCACCTGGCCGGCAAGGCCGGCACGTTCGCCCTGCTGTACGCGTTCCCGCTGCTGCTGCTCGCGCACTGGGGCGGCATCGTGGGCGACCTCGCGTCCGTGCTCGGCTGGGCCTGCGCGTGGTGGGGCGTCGCCCTCTACTGGTTCGCCGGCCTGCTGTACGTGCGGCAGGCGTGGCAGCTCGTCGGCCGGCGCGGCGGCGCGGACGCGGGTGAGGCCCGCACGGTGGCCGTGTGACGGACCCCCGCCCGGGGGACCGAGCCGGCCGCGACCCCGCGGGGGGCCCGGTGCGGCGTCGCCTCGACGCCTCGATGTCGCTGCTGACCGAGGTCACCCAGCACCCGCTCGACCCCGAGTACCGCGAGGCGGCCGAGCGGCGCGCCGCGGCCGGCAAGCCGCGGCGCCGGGGCGGGCGCGGCACCGTCGCGGTGGCCGTGCTCGCGGTCGCGCTGGGCGCGGCCACGACCTGGTCCGTGCTCGCGCTGCGCGCCCCGCAGCCGTCCGCGATCGCCGCGCGCGAGGTGCTCGCCGGGCAGATCACCGAGCGCAGCGCCGAGCTCGACCGGCTGCGGGACCGCAGCGCGGCGCTGTCGGACGAGATCGCCCAGCTCCAGGAGCAGGCGCTGTCCGGCGCGGACTCGCCGCTGCTCGACCAGCTGGCGGTCGACTCCGTCGCGTCGGGCGCGACGGCCGTCACCGGGGACGGGCTGCGGATCACGCTGCAGGACGCCGACGCGGACGACGACGACCCGAACGGGCGGGTCCGCGACTCCGACCTGCAGCTCGTGGTCAACGGGCTGTGGGCCTCGGGGGCGGAGGCGATCGCGGTGAACGGCGAGCGGCTGGGCCCCACGACGGCGATCCGCACGGCCGGCGACGCGATCCTCGTCGACGTCGTGCCGCTGGTGGGACCGTACGCGATCGAGGCGATCGGCGACCCGCAGGGGATGCAGACCGGGCTGGCCCGCACGTCGGGCGGCCAGCTGCTCGCCGTCCTGCAGTCGACGTACGGCATCCCGACCCGCGTGTCGTCGCAGCGGGACCTGCACCTGCCCGCGGCCGGCACCGTGACGCTGCGGTCGGCCGAGCTGCCCGAGGGCGTGCCGGTCCTGCCCGGCGCGACGCCGGGTCCCGCGGGTTCGACCGCGCCGTCGGGCACACTGTCCGGGGACGAGAGCGAGGGGGACTGAGTTGATCGCGGTGATCGGCCTGATCGTCGGCGTGGTGGCGGGCCTGGTGCTCGAACCCACGGTGCCGGCGGCGCTGCAGCCCTACCTGCCGATCGCGGTGGTGGCGGCGCTCGACGCTCTGTTCGGCGGGTTCCGGGCGGTCCTCGACGGGCTGTTCGACGACCGGGTGTTCCTGGTGTCGTTCCTGTCGAACGTCGTCGTGGCCGCGCTGATCGTGTTCCTGGGCGACCAGCTCGGCGTCGGCTCGCAGCTGTCGACCGGCGTCGTGGTCGTGCTCGGCATCCGGATCTTCTCCAACGTGGCCGCGATCCGGCGGCACCTGTTCAAGGCGTGACCGTGCCCGAGGAACCCGTGCGGCCCGACCAGCCCGCCCAGCCCGAGCCCGGCGCCGCGCCCGGGCCCCGACCCGTGCGCGGCTGGCGCGCGCTCGGCCGGGCGCTGCGTCCCCGGGCCACCCGCGCCCAGGCCCTCACCGGCGTCCTGTGCGTGCTGCTCGGCTTCGCGATCGCCGTGCAGGTGCGCCAGACCGACACCGAGAGCCTCACGGTCATGCGGGAGTCCGAGCTGGTGTCGCTGCTCGACCAGACCACGCGCCAGGCCGACGACCTCCAGCAGCAGGTGGCCGAGCTCGAGCGCACCCGCACCGAGCTGCAGTCCGCGGGCTCGAGTCGCGAGGCGGCGCTCGAGGCGGCGACCCGCAGCGCGGCGGCGCAGGGCATCCTGTCGGGCAGGCTGCCGGCCGAGGGGCCCGGGATCACGGTGACGGTGTCCGACCCGACCCGGTCGGTGTCCGCGCTGACGCTGCTGAACCTGCTCGAGGAGCTGCGCAACTCCGGCGCCGAGGCGGTCCAGCTGAACGACCAGCGCCTGACCGCGTCGTCCTACGTGCTCGGGACGGACGACGGGATCGAGGTCGACGGGAAGCCGGTCGCGCCGCCGTACCGGTGGGTCGCGATCGGCGACCCCGGCACGATGTCGACCGCCCTCGCGATCCCCGGCGGCGCGGTCGCCAAGGTGCAGATCGACGGCGGCACCGCGACGGTGTCGACCGAGGACCACGTCGAGGTCACGGCGACCCGGGACGTGCCGGACCCGCAGTACGCCGAGCCCGAGACGTCCGGCGGCGGGTGACACCACCCCGGTGCGCGCAACACCCGGTCGGCGGGGTGTGCTCAGGTCCTCCGGGCGCTTAGGCTGTCGGGGACCCCGGTGCAGGTCGGGGGCGCGCGTCAGCAGGTCTGGGAGGGTGTCATGAGCGACGAGCAGCAGGTGCCGGGCGGCGAGCCGCGTCCGGCCGCGCCCGACGGGGCGCCCATCTCGGCGGCTCCCGACACCACGATCAGCTTCGGCTCGCTGGGCGCGATCGACGTCGAGCCGACGGGCCCCGTCGGCCTCACCGCGGAGCAGGCGGCGGCGGTCCAGGCGCTGCCGCGCACGTCGGCGCTGCTCGTCATGCAGCGCGGCCCGAGCTCGGGCGCGCGGTTCCTGCTGGACGCCGAGCGCACGGTCGCGGGCCGCAGCCCGAACGCGGACATCTTCCTCGACGACGTCACCGTGTCCCGCAAGCACGCCGAGTTCGTGCGCGAGCTCGACGACTTCGTCGTCCGCGACGTCGGCTCGCTCAACGGCACGTACGTGAACCGGGAGCGGATCGACTCCGCGGTGCTCCGCGCCGGCGACGAGGTGCAGATCGGCAAGTTCCGGATGACCTTCCACCCGAGCCCCGCGGCGCGGCCCGGCGCCCAGCCCGCCGGCCCCGCGCAGTGAGCCCCGCCCGGTCCGCCCGGCACGCGGACGCGGGCCAGGACGCCGCCGGCGCAGCCGCGCGCCCGGCCGCGCCCGACGAGGCGCCCCGGCAGGGCGACGCGCCCGGTCCCTGGCCCCGCGGGCTGTCGCGCGAGGCGAGCATGCGGATCTCGGACGTGCTCGCCGCGCTGCGGATCGAGTTCCCGGCCGTCACCAACTCCAAGCTCCGGTTCCTCGAGGAGCAGGGCCTGGTCGAGCCGGTGCGCACGCCCGCCGGCTACCGGCAGTACAGCCCGGCGGACCTCGAGCGGCTGCGGTACGTGCTGCGCGAGCAGCGGGACCGCTACGTGCCGCTCAAGGTGATCGGCGAGCGGCTGGCCGCGCTCGACGCCGGCGACGAGTCCGAGCCGGTCTCGCTCGTGGTGACCGAGGACGGCGTGCCGCGCTCGGGCGCCGCCGACGCGCGGTACACCACCGTCGCCCTGGCCCGGGAGGCGGGGGTGGAGGAGCAGCTGGTCGCCGACCTGGTCCAGGCCGGCGTCCTGCGTCCGTCGGCGTCCGGCCACCTGGACGCGTGGGCCAAGGAGGTCGTTCTCGCCGCCGCCGCGCTCGCCGAGCACGGCCTGGAGGCCCGGCACCTGCGCGCGTTCCGCAGCGCGGCCGACCGGCAGCTGGACATGGTCGAGGCGGTGGTCGCCCCCTGGCGCGGGCAGACGTCGGCGTCGGCGCGGGGTCGCGCGAGCACGGTGGCCGCCGAGGTCGGCGAGCTCTGCGCCCGCCTGAACACCGCGCTGGTGCGCGCGGGCGTCGCCGACCTGGCTCCCTGAGCCGGCCGGCCCGCGCGCCCGGTGCGCTCTCCGACGGCGCGTCGTAGCGTGGACGCATGCACGAGGACGACCTGGTCCAGCTCGAGGTGCTCGGCGTGCGTCGTCACCCGGGCGACGACGAGCTCGTCGTGCTGCTGCTCGAGCCCGTGGGGGAGCTGATCGTGCCCATCGCGATCGGTCCGACCGAGGCGGGTGCGATCGCGACCGCGCAGGCCGGGGTGGTCCCGCCGCGGCCGATGACGCACGACCTGCTCCGGGACGTCCTCATCGCCCTCGACACCCGCGTGGTGCAGGTGGAGATCACCGAGCTGGTCGGCGGTGTGTTCCACGCGGCGCTGGTGCTGGGGGAGCGGCGGGTCCGGGTCGACGCCCGCGCCTCGGACGCGATCGCGCTGGCGGTGCGGGTGGGCTGCCCGGTGCTCTGCGCGACCGACGTGCTCGCCGAGGTCGGCGTGGAGGCCGCGCCGGTGTCCCCGGAGGAGGCGGACGAGGCCGCCGCGAGCACCACCCCGGACGAGCAGGTGGCGCAGTTCCGGGAGTTCCTGGACCACGTCTCGCCCGACGACTTCGAGCGCGGCGAGCCCGGCGGCAAGGACCGAGGTTCAACCTCAGGTGGAGGGTAAGACACGCCGTGTGCGACACGCCGAGAGCTGCGGGCGTGGCGGTCGTTGACCGCCCCCGGCGGCGGCCCTAGCGTTGCACCCAGAACAGCACAGCACTGCATCTCCCGACACGCCGCCCCGGCGCGCGGGCGCGACGAGTGGAGGACCCCGTGACCGGCACCGAGCAGACGGCGGAGACGGCGGGCGCCGTCCCGCAGCGGGCGCAGGGACTCCTGTTCGGCGACGACCTCCCGGACCTCGACACCACCACCGGGTACCGCGGCCCGACCGCCTGCCGCGCGGCCGGCATCACGTACCGGCAGCTCGACTACTGGGCCCGCACCGGCCTCGTCGAGCCGTCCGTCCGCCCGGCCACCGGGTCCGGCACGCAGCGGCTGTACTCCTTCCGCGACATCCTGGTGCTCAAGGTCGTCAAGCGGCTGCTCGACACCGGCGTCTCGCTGCAGCAGATCCGCGCGGCGGTCGGCCACCTGCGCGAGCGCGGCGTCGACGACCTCGCCCAGATCACGCTCATGTCCGACGGCGCGAGCGTCTACGAGTGCACCTCCGCCGACGAGGTCATCGACCTGGTCCAGGGCGGCCAGGGCGTGTTCGGCATCGCGGTCGGCCGGGTGTGGCGCGAGGTCGAGGGCACGCTCGCCGAGCTGCCGACCGAGCGCGCCGAGGACGAGGGCGTCGCCGCCCACGCGCACGACGAGCTCGCGGAGCGGCGCCGGGCGCGCAACGCCGGCTGAGCCCCACGCACGACACCGGGACGGCCCGGGCCCCACGGGGGTCCGGGCCGTCCTGCGTCGCGGGGTGGGCTGCACCGTTCCCGGCCGGGCCGCACCGCGAGAGTGGAACGTGGTGACCGACACGCCGTCGGCGTGTCGGTCACCACGTTCCACTGCCGGTCCTGCGGGTGGGTCCCGGTCCGGCGCGCGGGCGGTGGGTCGGGGCCGGCCGGGGCCGGTCGTCAGGCCGGGCGCGGGAGGCGGAGGGTCGCCACGACCGGGTCGTGGTCCGACGGGTGGCGACCGCCCGGGCGGGCGTCGAGGACCGCGTACGACTGGACCGCCACGTCGGGGCTCACCAGGACGTGGTCGATCCGCTGCCGGGGTGCGTCCCCCGGGACCGGCGCGTCCGGGTCGAGCAGGCTGGGTGAACGTGGTCGGCGGGCCCGCGGGCGGCGTCGCGCTCGCCGCGCGGGCGTCCAGCAGGGCCGGGGCCGGCGCGGAGGAGCCCCCGCCCAGCAGCACCCGCAGCGGCTCCGAGCCCGGCTCCGCGTTGAGGTCGCCGGTGAGCACGACCGGCCCGCCCTCCGCGACGGCGGCGGCCCGGGCGAGCAGCAGCCGAGCGGACTCGACCCGGGCCCGCGCCCCCTCGTGGTCGAGGTGGGCGTTGAGCAGCGCGAACGTCGCCCCGGTCGTCAGGTCCCGGAACCGGGCCCAGGTGCACAGCCGGCGGTACCTCGCGCGTCCCAGCCGGTGCTGGGCACCTCGGGCGTGGGGGAGAGCCAGAAGTCCCCCGTCGCCAGCACCGCCAGGCGGGCGGTCCGGTAGAGGACCGCCGAGTGCTCCCCGGTGGTCCCGCCGTCCCGCGACCGCCCGACGGCGGCGAACCCCGTGCCGTCCGTCAGCGCCGCGAGGTGGGCGGTGGTGCCCTCCTGGGTGCCGAGGACGTCGACGTGGTCCAGCGCGGCGCGGACCAGCGGCGCGCGGTCGTACGTCCGGGTGGCCGGCCAGTGCGCGACCCACAGGTTGTACGTGCCGACGCGCAGTGCGGCCGTCACGGCCGGGTGCCGGCCGGCGTGGTCACCTCGACGACCGC
Source organism: Cellulomonas sp. Y8 (assembly GCF_008033115.1). Lineage (NCBI taxonomy): Bacteria > Bacillati > Actinomycetota > Actinomycetes > Micrococcales > Cellulomonadaceae > Cellulomonas > Cellulomonas sp. Y8. The sequence goes on along the minus strand of NZ_CP041203.1, from coordinate 4,432,025 downwards.
CGCGCCGTCCAGCAGAGCCAGGTCGAGCGCGGCGCTGGCCCACCGGTAGGGGTGCGCCACGGGCGTCGTCGGGACGTCCCGCCCGTCGACGCGGACCGTCACCGCCGTCGCCGCCGGGTCGACCCGGTACCGCACCGTCCGCCGGGCGCCCGCCAGGTCGAGCGCGACCTCCAGCCCGTCGTCCTCCGCGGCCAGGGTCGGGCCGACGACGAGCGCGTCGCGGCGCTCGTCCAGGACGAGCAGCCCGTGCAGCACCTGCCGCAGGTAGATCCCGGGGCCGGAGGAGTACACCCGCCAGCCGTCGGCCGTGGGCACCTCGCCGGTGCGGAGCAGCTCGAAGTCCCGCGCGGCGGTGTACCGGTCGGGGAACGCGGCGTCCGACGACGAGGTGTAGCAGGTGCGCTGCCGGGGCAGGGCGCTGGGCACCCGCTCGCGCATGCCGATCGGGGACAGCCGGAGCAGCTCGTCCGCGACGTCGGCCCGTCCGAGCGCGGCCAGCGCCTCGGCCCACCGGATGTGCGCGTGCGCGTACATGAGGCCGACCTCGCGCCCGAAGAACGCCGCCTGCTCCGCGCGCCGGAACGACTCGGTCTCGCCGTCCGCGAACCGGGTCGGCCGGTCCGTCAGCCGCACGCCGTCGGGGAACAGCAGGTGCTCCCGGACGATCGCCTCGTGCCGGTCGGCCTCGTCCTGGTCGAGCACGCCGGCCAGCACGAGCTGGGTCATCGGGATGAGCCGGTAGGTCAGGCCGGTGGACGTGTCGCGCGGGTGGATGACCGGGGTCGCCACGCCGTCCACGACCGTGACGAACCCGGCCGCGACCCCGTCCGGCAGCATGTGCCGCCGCAGGTCCGCCGTGATCGCGGCCGCGAGCGCGTCCATCCGGGTGACCAGGTCCGCCGCGGCGGGGGCGGTGCGCAGCTGCTCGGCGGCGAGCTCCAGCGTCTGGACGGCCAGCGCGGTCGTCCACGTCGAGGCCATCGACGCGCGCATCTCCGAGCGGGCGGGCTGGAGCGTGTCGTCCCAGTCGCCGTCGCCGTAGGCGGGGAGCGACGTCCCGGGCACCAGGTCGGTCTCCAGGTGCCGGACGAGCGCGTCGAGGTGGTCCGCCACCGTCGCGGGCTCGCCGGTGCGGAACGGCACCCGCGCGTCCAGGACGTCCACGTCGCCCGAGGCCCGCAGGTACTGGCCGAGAGCGAACAGCGGCCAGTGCACGACGTCGCCGTGCGCGTGCTCCTGGAGGATCTCGGCGTACGCGTCGAACATGAACCACTGCGGGAACGTGCCGTCGACGGCCTGCGAGCCGAGCACCCGCAGCACCACGTCGCGGCAGCCGTCGAGGCGCCCCGCGGCGAGCAGCAGCTCGAACGGCCCCTGGCAGACGTCGCGGGTGCCCCAGGCGGCGCCCTGGTACTGCTCGAGCCCGTGCGGCACCAGGTAGTGCACGCGCGCGTCGTTGGCCCACCACGGCAGCAGCGTCTCCAGCTCGGCGAGCCGGGAGTCCTCCGCCACGGACAGCCCGCGGGTCAGCCGGGCGAGGGTGGCGCGGTGGCCCTCGGCCTCGTGCGCGGCGTCGAGCCCGCGCGCCACGACGTCCCGGGCCAGGTCCGCGGCGGCCTGCCCGCCGTCCCGGTCGGCCGTGGTCGCGATCCGCAGCGCGGCGCCCGGGCCGGCGGTGCGGCGCACGGTCACCACCGAGGTCCCGCGCGGCGCACCGTCCGCGTAGAGCGGGTCGTCGCCGGCGATCTCCGCGCCCGGGGTCGCCGCGAGCACGTAGGCGAGGTGGGGGTGGTGCCGGCGGGTGGCGGTGTCGTCGTCGGCGACGAGCACGACCGCGTCGTCCTCGCCGCGGGCCTGCCAGGCGCCGCCGCCGAGCTCGACCTCGGTGGTGACGAGCACGTCGACGTGCGCCGAGGCGACCACCTCGAGCAGCAGCGCGTCCCGCGACGCGTCCGCCACCGTCCGCACCTCGAGCCGGACGCCCGGCAGGTCGTAGACCCAGCGCGCCTCCCCGACGTCGAGCACGAACGCCGAGGGGGCGCCGAGCAGGCGCCACGCGCCGTCGACGTCGACCAGCACCCGGACACCGTTGGCCCGCAGCAGGTTGAGGTGGTTCCGGTGCACGGTGGTGAGCGTGTCGAAGCTCGTGTTGCCGAGGACCGTGTGCGAGCCGAACACGCCGTGGGCGAAGACGGTCGTCGACAGCACGGCGCGCTCGGGGCTCAGCGAGTCGCCGGCGAGCAGCACGTGGCCGTGCGGGCGGAGCAGGTCGAGGTCCTTCTCGCCGCGGACCACGTGGGCACCGCCGGGGGTGAAGCACGACAGCAGGCGGCCGTCGGCGTCGCGCTCGACGTGCCGGGCGTCGCCCGAGGCCCCGCCGAGCGCGAGCAGCTCCGCGTCCGTGAGCGGCGCGCCGCCGAGCAGCGGCGCGGTGGCCAGCAGGGAGCGCGCGGCGACGGAGTCGACCGGCGCGCCGCCGGGGCCGGCCGCGGCCGCCGCGTCGGCCAGCGCCACGAGGCCCGGCACCTCGGCCTCGACGTCCGGCAGCGCGTCCAGCACGGCGCCGCGACGGTCGTCCCAGTACCGGCCGACGACGTGCAGGACCAGCGGCTCGGCCAGCGTCGACGCCCGCGAGAGCAGCCCCGCCATCGCCATCTCGTGCTGCCGGACGCGGTCGGGCCACGGGGCGCCGGACAGGAACGCCGGGGTGACGCCCGCGCGCGCCGGCGGCCCGTACAGGTCGAAGCCGTCCGTCCCGGCCGCGACCGACCCCTCGGCGAGGGCGAGCGCGAACAGCGGCAGCGCGGGGGCCGAGGTCATCGTCTGCCGGGACAGGACCACCGTGCCCAGCGCCGCGGACTCCGCGAGCCGGTGCGCCACGTACTGCGACACGTACGGCTCGGACGACGACGCGGCCTGCTCCGGCGCGAGCGAGAGGTCCTGCGTGGCCGCGACGTCCCACGTCGCGCCCTCGGCGCCGTCCTCGGAGCGCGAGAGCGCGATCCGCCACACCAGCGCCGTCCGGGCAGGGTCGAGCACCAGGTCGACGGTCCACGCCGCGCCGAGACCCGCGCCGGTCCACCGCACGGCGCCCTCGCCGGCCTGCCAGGACGCGCCCGACCGGCTGCCGGTGAGCGGCACGTGCGCGACCGTCCCGTCGGCACCGGTCCGGCGCAGGAACGGCCCGGCGATCCCGGCGTCGTGCGCGCCGATCCGGTACTGGTTCACGAGGCGGTCGCCGGGCGCGGCGAGCCCGGCCACGTCGCCGGCGGGGGTCAGCCGGACGGCGAGGCCGCCGCCGGCGTCGACGGTGCGGGTGCGGTCGGTGCGGTCCCGGTGCAGGCGGGTCAGGGTGTCAGGCATGGTGTCGGTCCCCGGGGTCGAGCGGTCAGGTGGTCGTCGTCGGGCGCAGGAACCGCGCGACCGCGTCGCGCAGCATCCCCGCGGTGGTGCGGTACCAGAGCCACACCCACACGCCCCCGAGCAGGACGAGGAGCAGGTCGGAGGCCGCGGCCGCGACGGCGACCGCCCCGGCCAGGAGCGCGAGCGTCCCCAGCGAGGCGCGCCACCGCGCGACGAGGTAGTAGGCGCCCGCCTGCCAGGCGGCGGCGAGCGGGAGACGGAAGAAGGTGCGCAGCGCGAGCGCGTGCAGCGCCACGAGCACCAGCAGCACGGCGGCGCCGGGAGCCAGCCCGGCGACGAGCGCGGGGACGCCGGAGGTCCGGGCGCCCGCGCCGACGACCGCGACCAGGCCTGCGACCAGGCAGACCGGTGCCGAGACGCCGAGCGCCTCGCGCCAGCCGAGCCGGTAGCCGCGGCCGAACGCCCGCGCGCAGCGGGACGCGCGGGTCGACGTACCGCTCGCGCACCGCGTACAGCCCGGCCGACAGCGCGGGACCCGCCGGGACGGCGGCGAGCGCGACGAGCCAGGCGAGCGACGGGTCCGGGCGCAGCAGCAGCGCGAGCGCGACCAGCGGCAGGTTCGCCGCGGCGAGCAGCGCCGAGAGGCCGGCGCCCCAGGCGAACGCGGCCACCGCGCGGCCGAACGGGCCGTCGCCGACCTCGTCGCCGCGGCGGCGGCCCGGGTGGGCGTCGTCGCGGTCACGGGGCGTGACCGGGAAGGTCGCCGGGTCGGCGGGGCGCGCGAGGTCCTCGGCAGGAGTCGGGTCGTCGGACCAGCCGGCGACCGCGTCCGCGGCGCTCACGCGACCACCCCGTCCACCACCCGGAACCCCGCGCGCAGCAGGTCCCGCGGCCGGCTGCTCGGGCCGACGAGCAGCTCGAAGTCCCCGGGCTCCACCACGCGGCGCCCGGCGGCGTCCACGATCGAGCAGTCCGCGGCGGGCAGCACCAGCGGCATCGTGACCGACTCCCCGGGCGCGAGCGGGACCTGGGTGAACGCCTTCAGCTCCCGGTCCGCCCAGGACGCGGACGTGACCAGGTCCCGGACGTACACCTGCACGGTCTCCAGCGCGGGCCGCGCACCGGTGTTGGTCACCGTCACGTGCGCCCGCACGGTGCGGTCCACGGTCACCTCGGCGGTGTCGACCACGAGGTCGGCGTACTCGACGGTGGTGTACGACAGGCCCTCGCCGAACGCGAACGCCGGGTCCTGCGTGAGGTCGGCGTACCGCACGCCGTGCTGGCCCCGGACCTGGTTGTAGTAGATCGGCTGCTGCCCGACGTGCCGGGCGAACGAGATCGGCAGCCGTCCGCTGGGCTCGATCCGCCCGAGGAGAAGGTCCGCCAGCGCGCGCCCGCCGGTCATGCCGGGGTGGGCCGCCCAGACCAGCGCGTCCGCCTCGAGGGCGGCGGTCGGCAGCACCATCGGCTTGGAGGCCTGCAGCACGACGACGAGCGGCGTGCCGGTGGCCGCGACGGCCTCCAGCAGCGCGACCTGGCCACCGAGCAGCTCCAGCGTCGCGGTCGAGGTGCCCTCGCCGACCAGCTCGATGCGGTCGCCGACCACGGCCACGACCACGTCGGCGTCCCGCGCCGCCGCGACGGCGGCCTCGAGCTGCTCGGGGTCCACCGGCGCCGGCGCCACGACCTGCGGCCGCGGCTGCCCGTCCGGGAAGAACGGGCCCTCGGGGTCGTCCTCGTGGGTGAGGATCGCGGCGCCGGGGGAGTAGGTGACCGTCCAGCCGTCCGGCACCCCGTCGCGCAGACCGTCGAGCACGGTCGTGATCATGTCGCGCGGCTGCCCGTGCGCCATCCACGCGACCTGCCCCGAGGACCCGGCCCAGTCGCCGAGCTGGGTCTGCGGGTCGTCCGCGAGCGGGCCGACGACGGCGACGCGCAGCGGGGACCGGTCCGGGGCGCCGTCCTCGAGAGCGCCCCCGGCCAGCGGCAGCACGCCGGAGTTGCGCAGCAGCACGAGCGACCGCCGCGTCAGCTCCAGGTTGAGGTCCTGGTGCGACCCCACGACCGCGCCCATCGTGGCGGGGTCGGGCCGGCGGCGGTCCTCGAACAGCCCGAGCTCGAACTTGAGCGTCAGGATCCGGGACACGGCCGCGTCGAGGTCGGCCTCCGCGATCAGCCCGCGGACCACCGCCTCCTGCGCGCCGTCGAAGAACCCCGCCGTCGTCATGATCATGTCGTTGCCCGACCGCACCGCCGCGGCGGACGCGTGCACGTGGTCGGGCTGCACCTGCTGCTCCCAGACCATGCGGCCGACGTTGTCCCAGTCGGTCACGAGCATGCCGGTGTAGCCCCACTCGCCGCGCAGCACGTCGGAGAGCAGCCAGTCGTTGACGGTGATCGGGACCCCGTCGATCGTCTGGTAGCCGAGCATGAACGTGCCGCAGCCCTCGCGGGCCACCCGCTCGAACGGCGGCAGGAACCAGGACCGCAGCTTCCGGGGCGACAGGTCCGCCTCGGACGCGTCCCGGCCGCCCTGGGTCTCGGAGTACCCGGCGAAGTGCTTCGCGGTGGCGAGCACCGCCGTCGGGTCGGCGAGGCCGTTGCCCTGGTACCCGCGGACCGCGGCGCTGCCGAGCTCGCCGATGAGGAACGGGTCCTCGCCGAAGGTCTCGTTCACGCGCCCCCAGCGCAGGTCGCGCGCGACGCACAGCACGGGGGAGAAGGTCCAGTGCAGCCCGGTGGCCGCGGCCTCGACCGCGGTGGCGCGCGCCATCCGCTCGACGAGCTCGGGCGACCACGTGGCCGCCATCCCGAGCTGGGTCGGGAAGATGGTCGCGCCGTCGCAGAACGAGTGGCCGTGGATGGCGTCGTCGCCGACCAGCAGCGGGATCCGCAGCCGGGTCTGCTCGGTCAGGTCGTGCGCCTCGAGCACGAGCTCCGGCGTCGGGTGCAGGATCGAGCCGACGTGCTTCTCCAGCACCTGCTCCTTCAGGCCGTCCGGGGCCGACAGCTGCATCATCTGCCCGACCTTCTCCGCGAGCGTCATGCGCGCGAGCAGGTCGGCGACGCGGTGGGCGACGGGGAGGGCGGGGTCCAGGTAGTCCACGGTGCTCCTACTTGATGCCGGTCATGGCGATGCCCTGCACGAAGTGCTTCTGCATGGCGATGAACACCGCGAGGACCGGCACGATGATGAGGACCGAGCCGGCCATCTGGAGGCCGAACTCGGCGCCCTTGTCGCCGGTCGGGCTGGTGTACAGCGCCAGCGCCACGGGCAGGGTGTACAGCGAGTCGCGCTGGGACACGATGAGCGGCCACAGGAAGCCGTTCCACGAGCCCATGAACGTGAAGATCGCGAGCGTCGCGAGCGGGGCGCGGCACAGCGGCATCACGATCCGCGCGAAGATCCGGAACTCGCCGGCGCCGTCGATGCGCGCCGCGTCCAGCAGGGAGTCGGGGATCTCCAGCATGAACTGCCGCATGAGGAAGACGCCGAACGCGCCCACCATGCCGGGCAGGATCATGCCCCAGTAGGTGCCGACCATGTTGAGGTTCGCCACGAGCACGAACTGCGGGATCAGCGTCACGATGCCCGGCACGAACATGGTCCCGAGGACGACGGTGATGAGGACCTTCTTGCCCGGGAACTCCAGCTTGGCGAGCGCCCAGCCGACCATCGAGCAGAACAGCAGCGTGGTGGCGACCGACACGACGGCCAGGAAGACCGAGTTCAGGAAGTACCGCGTCATGTCGAACTCGAAGAACCACGCGCGGAAGTTGTCGAGCGTCGGCGCCTGCGGCCACCAGGTGATGGGCCGGCGCATGATCTCGGCGTTGGTCTTGAACGCGCCGAGGATCATCCAGACGAACGGCAGCAGGGTCCCGGCGAGGCCGACCGACAGGACGGCGAGCAGGGCGATCCGGCCCGGCGTGGGGCGGCGGCGACGGCGCTGCCGGACGACGGGCGCGAGCGGCACGGCGGTCGTGGCCGGCGCGAGGGGGGTCGAGGTGCTCATGGTCATGTCCTCTGCCGGAAGAACCGGAACTGGATGATGGCGAAGATGCTGATGATCGCGAACAGCACGTACGCGCCGGCCGCGCCCACCGAGTAGTTGCCCCACTGGAACTGGTTGAACACGTACAGGGCGATGGACGTCGTCGACTGCAGGGGACCGCCGTTGGTCATGACGAACGGCTCGTCGAAGAACTGCATGAAGCCGGTGGTCGTGAGGATCGCGTTGAGCAGGATCGTCGGCATCATCATCGGGATCGTGATGCGGAAGAACCGCTGGACCGTCGACGCGCCGTCCATCATCGCCGCCTCCTTGACGTCGGAGGGGATGGCCTGCAGGCCGGCGAGGAAGATCACCATGCTCGACCCGATGCTGCGCCACACGGCCATGAGCGTCAGGGCCGGCAGCGCGGTGCGGGTGTCGCCCAGCCAGTTCGGCCCGTCGATGCCGATGTCCGCGAGCAGGGAGTTGATGAGGCCGTTCGGCTGGTACATGATCCGCCACACGACCGCGACGGCGACGATCGTCGTCACCACGGGCGTGTAGTAGCCGACCCGGAAGAACGTCGCGGCGCGGCGGCCGAGCGCGTTCAGCATGACCGCGAGCACCAGCGCCGAGAACAGCGACAGCGGGACGCCGACCACCACGAAGCCGAGCGTGTTCCGCAAGGCGCGCAGGAAGGTCGTGTCGGACAGCACCTCGGCGAAGTTCCCGAGGCCGACGAAGTCCACGGCGAACGGGGTGCGGATGTCGTTGACCCGCAGGTCGGTGAAGGCCATCCCGAACGAGCTGAGCAGCGGGACGAGCCCGAACACGCCGAACGACAGGACGAACGGCGCGGCGAAGAGCCAGGCGACGACCGCGGTCCGGCGGCGCCGGGCGGCCAGGGACACGGACTTCCCCGGCCGCCGCGACGTCGACGGCGGCGTGCGCCGTGCGGTGGTGGTGCTGGTCACCAGCCGAAGCCGATCTGGTCCGCCTGGTCCTGGATCGCCTTCGCGGCCTCTTCCGAGGTGACCTCGCCGTGCGCGACGCGCTCGGCGTAGATGCCGATCTGCTCGGCGATCTGCGACCACGAGGGGTAGCTCGGGGTCTCGACGGTGTTCGGCATCTGCTCCTTGAGCACCGACATCACCGGGCTGTCGTCGATCGGCGCGTACTCGGCCGACTCGACGCGCGACGGGAACGAGCCCGCGAGGTCGAACAGCGTCTTCTGCTGCGCGTCCTCGAGCAGCCACTGCAGGAACAGCCAGGAGGAGTCCTGGTTGTCCGACGACGCGAACACGCCGAGGTTGCCGCCGCCGATGTACGAGTCGTTGTTGGCGGAGCCGGCGGGCAGCGGGACGTAGCCGATCGAGTCCTCGGTGAAGCCCTCGGGCGCCGCGCCGGTGTCGATCAGGTCCTGGTACGTGCCGACCATCCACGGGCCCGAGATCAGCAGCGGGGAGCCGCCGTTCTCGAACGTCGCCTCGGTCTCGGACAGCGGGGCCTCGCCGCGGTCGAAGAAGCCCTTGTAGAAGTCGAGCGCCTCGACGAACTCCGGGGTGTCGAACGTCCAGGAGTCGCCGTCGCTCACCTCGCCGCCGGCCTGCGACACGAACGGCACGATGACCTGCGCCGGGTTCTCGATCGGGCGGGGCAGGCTCAGGCCGTACTCGCCGCCGGGGCGCGCGGCGAGCGCCCCGCTGAGCTCCTCGAGCTCGTCCCAGGTGGTCGGGGCGTCGTAGCCGAGCTCGGCGGCCAGGTCGGCGCGGTAGAACAGGAACCGGGTCTCGACGTACCAGGGCACCGAGTACTGCGCGTCCTCGCCGGTCACCGAGGCGACGGCGGCGGGGTAGAAGTCGTCCTCGTCGTACACGCCCTCGGGGACGGGAGCGAGGCCGCCCATGGCGATGACCGAGGCGGTCTGGTCGGCGCCGGTCATCACGATGTCCGGGCCCGTGCCCGAGGCGACGGCGGTCTGGTTCATCGTGATGATCTCGCCCCAGGGCACCTCGGTGACCTTGATCGAGGCCTCCGGGTTGTCCTCGGTGAACTGCTCGCCGAGGGTGCGCAGCGCGTCGCCGTTGCCGGCCGCGGCCCAGATCTCGATCTCGCCCGTTGCCTCCTCGGCGACCGAGCCGGCCTCGGCGGAGCCGCCGCTGCCGGCGTCGTCCGACCGGCCGCAGGCCGCGACCGGCGCGAGCGCCAGGGTGGTGACGGTGGCGGCGACGAGGGCGCGCCGCACGGTACGTCGGGTCATGTGTTCCTCCTTGAACGGGCGTCTGCGCCCGCGCCACGGCGCGCGGGTCGGCCTGCGCCAGCGCTGGCTCGAATCCGTGTAATGCGCATTACAAGAACCGGAATCTAAGCGTGTAGACTGGCGCTGTCAACCCGGTCCTGGGCGCGGCGCACCCGCTCGCCGCCACTCGCCGTCGAGGAGTTCCCGCGTGGCCCGCCGACCCACCGTGTACGACGTCGCCGAGCGCGCCGGGGTGTCCATCACGACCGTCTCGTTCGCGTTCCGGCAGCCCGGGCGCGTCGCCGCCGGCACCCGCCGGGCGGTCATGGACGCCGCCCGCGAGCTCGGCTACGTCCCGTCCGCCAGCGCCCGCGGCCTCGCCCACGGGGCCACCGGGGCGTTCGGCCTGTACTCGTTCGACATGATGCTGGCCGACGCCGACGGGGCCGCCGCGCCGGTGCCGCTCGAGGCCGCCGCGGTCCCCGAGGGCGACCCGCGGGTGTTCCCGCTCTACGTCGACGAGGTCGAGCGCGGCTTCGCGCTGGAGTGCCGGGAGAACGGGCGCGCCCTGCTGCTGGCCTCCGGCGCGCCCAGCGGCGCCGCGATGTACGACATCGCCGGGCGGGTGGACGGGCTCGCGATCTTCCCGGGCACCCACAGCCTGGACGCGGTGCACGCCATCGCGCAGTCGGTCCCGCTGGTCGCGTTCAACACCCCCGGCACGGACGCGTCGTTCAGCCACGTCGCGGTCGACAACCGCGCGGCGATGACCGGCCTGGTCGAGCACCTGGTGGGTGTGCACGGCGTGCGCGACCTGGCGTTCGTCGGGGAGGGGTCGATGTACGACTTCGCCGAGCGGCTCGCCGGGTTCCGGGACGCGGTCGCGGCGCTGCTGCCGGACCGTCCCGCGCCCGGCCCCGGGCACGAGGGGCTGGCGTCCACCGAGTGGCTCGCCGCGCTCACCGACCTGGCCGCCGCCGACCGGCTCCCGGAGGCGCTGGTCTGCCAGAGCGACCAGGCGGCGCTCGTGGTGCTCGACGTGCTCGCGGAGCACGGCGTCGACGTGCCGGGGCGGGTCCGGGTGACGGGGTTCGACGGCATCCTCGCCGGCCGGCTCACGACACCCGCGCTCACGACGGTGCGGCAGCCGTTCGAGCACATGGGGCGGACCGCCGTGCAGCTGCTGCAGGAGCGGGTCGCGGACCCCGGCGCCGCGTCGCAGTTCCGGACGCTGCCGACCCGGCTGATCCCGCGCGCCAGCTGCGGCTGCGCGGGCGGGGAGTCCGCCGCGGGCTGACGGTCAGGTGCGCGGCGCGCGCAGCGCGCGGTCCAGCAGCTCCTCGAACGCCCCCGCGACCTCGCGCGCGCCGGCGCCCGGCCACGCGTGCACCGGCTGCGCCGCGCCCTGCGCCTGCTGCAGCGCCGCGCGCTCGGGGACGAACGGGGTCAGCACCAGCGGGCCGTACAGCCCGCGGAGCTCGTCGAGCCGGAACGCCTGCTCCACGGACCGGGCCTTGACCCGGTTCACGACCACGCCCAGGGGCTGGAGCTGGCCCGCGGGACCGCGGCGGAGGTCGTCGATGGTCTTCATCGCACGCCCGACCGCCGTGACCGAGAACAGCCCGGGCTCGGTCACGACGACGGCACGGTCGCAGGCCGTCAGGCCGGTGCGGGTCAGGCCGCCGAGCGACGGCGGGCAGTCGACCAGGACCAGGTCGTAGTCGTGCACCCAGGCCAGCGCGAACCGCAGCCGGTCGACGTCGGCGTCCGCGCCGTCGTAGGCGTCGTGCCGCGAGGACGCGGCCGAGCCGACCAGCACGTCCAGGCCGGCCTCGGCCCAGGCGCTGGGCGCGGTGGCGGCGGCGATCGACTCCGCCGTGGGGGAGTCGAGCACGCCGGCGACGTCGGCCTCGGCGCCGGCGGTGGCCAGCGCGAGCGTGCTGTCGCCCTGCGGGTCGAGGTCGACCACCAGCGTGCGGAGCCCGCGCTCCAGCGCGGCGGACGCCAGCCCGAGCGTCACCGATGTCTTCCCCACGCCGCCCTTGAGCGAGCACACTCCCAGCACCAGCACGGGGCACACGGTAACGGGCCGCCCGCCGTTCGCGGAATCACGTCCGCCCCGCCGGGCCGCCCGGGTCGACGCCGCGCCCACCTGGGGTGATGCTGGCCCCATGACCGACAGCACCCCCGCCCGCGCCGCCGAGATCACCCACTGGGGCCACGCCTGCGTCCGCCTGGAGCGCGACGGCAGCCGCCTGGTGCTCGACCCGGGCTCGTTCAGCGACCCGACCGTCCTCGACGACGCCGACGCCGTGCTGATCACCCACGAGCACGTCGACCACGTGGACGTCGCGCGCCTCGCCGCCGCGCTCGGCGCCCGCACCGGGTTCGACGTGTGGGCGCCCGCGGGCGTGGTCGCGCAGCTCACCGAGGCCGGCGCGCCCGCGGACCGGGTGCACGCCGCGGCCGACGGGGACGCGTTCGACGCGGCCGGGTTCGCCGTCCGGGCGGTGGGCGAGTGGCACGCCGTGATCCACCCCGACGTGCCCCGCGCGCACAACGTCGCGTACCTGGTGGACGGGGCGCTGCTGCACCCGGGCGACTCGTTCACGCCGCCGCCCGCCGGGACCGCCGTCGACGTGCTGCTCGTGCCGGTCGCGGGGCCGTGGCTGAAGCTCGCCGAGTCGATCGACTACGTCCGGGCCGTGCGCCCGCGGGTGGCCGCGCCGATCCACGACGCGATCCTGTCCGACCCCGGCCGCGCGCTCGCCGACCGCCTGGTCGGCGGCATGGGTGGCGCAGGGGAGTACGTGCGCATCGCCGCGGGCGCCCCGTACACCTGGACCCCCGGCGCCTGACGGCGCCCGGCTCAGGCCGGCGGGGCGGTCGAGCCGCGGCGGACCAGCGACGTCGGCAGCCGCACGTGCGGGTCCGGCGCCTCGCCGCCGTCGAGCAGCGCCGTGAGCAGCGCGATCGCGGCCGCCCCCATGCGCTGGATCGGCTGGTGCACCGTCGTGAGCGGCGGCTCCGTCTGCGCCGACTCGGGGATGTCGTCGAACCCGATCACGGACAGGTCGCGCGGCACGTGCAGCCCGAGCTCGCGGGCGACCTCGATCGTCGCGATCGCCGAGAGGTCGTTCGCCGCGAACACCGCGGTCGGGCGGTCCGGCAGGCTGAGCAGCTCGCGCACCGGCTCGCGCGTCGGCTCCTTGCGGTAGTCGCCCTCCCGGACGAGCACCTCGTCGACGGCGACCCCCGCGGCGGCCATCGCCCGCCGGAAGCCCTGCTCGCGCAGGCGGGACGACTCCAGGTCGGGGCGGCCGCCGACGAACGCGATCCGCCGGTGCCCGAGGCCCAGCAGGTGCTCCGTCCCGAGCACCGCGCCGGCGAGGTTGTCCGAGTCGACGGTCGGCAGGCCGGTCGGGCCGGTGTGCGGGTCGATCGCGACGACCGGCACCCCGGCGTCGGCCTCCACCACGGTCGGGGTGACCAGCACGGCCCCGTCGATCAGGGTGCCGCTGAGCCGCGACAGGTAGCGCCGCTCCCAGCCGGCCCCGCGTCCGTGCAGGCCGCCGGTGTAGGCGAGCAGCTCGTAGCCGGAGTCGGAGTCCGCGAGCGCCGCCGCCGCGCCCTTGAGGATCTCGGCGGAGAACGGCTCGAACTCCGCGACCAGGATCCCGAGCACGTGCGTGCGGTGCGACCGGAGGCTGCGCGCGACCAGGCTCGACTCGTACCCGAGCCGGTCGATGACCTCCATGACCCGGGTCGAGGTCGCCTGCGCCACCCCGTACCGGCCGTTGATGACCTTCGACACCGTCGCGACGGACACGCCCGCGTCCCGCGCCACGTCGGTGATGGTCACTCGCTGCCCCATGCCGGGGATCGTAGCCGCGCGCGAGGTGTGCCCAGGCGCGATCGCGGCCCCCGCCGGCGGACCGGGGTCAGCGGCGGCGGTCGGCGCCCGCCGCTGCGTGCACCGCGGGGTCCATGGTGAGCCGCAGCGCGACATCCAGCGGGAGGCGGGTGCGGGCCCGGCTGCGCCGCGCGAGGAGCGCCGCGCGCTGCCGGGCGCGCGCGTCGTCGAGGCGGTGCGGTCGGTCCTGGGCCATGCCCCCACGCTGCCCCGGCGTGCTGGCCAGGGGCATCGGCCCCGGGGTGGAGATCCGCGTACGCCGGACGGTGGACCCGGCCGACGGTCCCGGCACGGACGGCGCGCCCGGTCGCGGCCCTGGTCGGCGCCCCGTACCGTCCCCGGCAGACGGACACCGGGAAGGGGTGGGGCGGGCACATGTGGTTCCGACGACGGAGGACGACGGCGCCGAGCGGCGGGGACGCCGTGCGCGCGGCGGAGGTCGCCCGCGACGACGCCGGACGCGGACCGGGCGCCGGCGCGCTGTGGGCGGACGGCTTCGGCCGGATCGGCACCCGCTCCGTGCAGGTCCTGGCGCTGCTTGCCCTGGTCACCGTGGCGGTGTTCGCGATCACCCGGCTGACCCTCGTCGTCGTCCCGGTGCTGATCGCGCTCGTGCTGGCCTCCGCGATCCACCCGCTGGTGTCCTGGCTGCGCCGGCACCGGCTGCCGTCGATCGCCGCCACCTGGATCGCGCTGGTGCTGATCGTCGGCGTCCTCGGCGGCGTGATCACCGCGGTGGTCTACTCGGTGATCCACCAGTGGGACGACCTCGCGGACCAGGCGGTCGCCGGGTTCGGGGAGCTGCAGGACTCGCTCACCGGGCTGCCGATCCAGATCACCGACGACCAGATCGCCGACGCGCGCACCGCGGTGACCGACTTCCTCACGTCGAGCAGCTTCGGCGCGGGCGCCATCGCGGGCGTGTCCGCCACCGCGAACTTCCTCACCGGGTTCGTGCTGATGGTCGTCGTGCTGTTCTTCTTCCTCAAGGACGGCCCGACGATCTGGGAGTTCCTGCTCCGGCCCTTCGAGGGCGAGCGCTACCGGCGCGGGCAGCGCGTCGGCGGGCGCGTGGTGCAGACGATGGGCGGCTACGTGCGCGGCACGGCCATCGTGGCCGCGGTCGACGCGATCGGCATCGGCGTCGGCCTGGTGATCATGGGTGTCCCGCTGGCGATCCCGCTGTCGGTGCTCGTGTTCCTGCTGGCGTTCATCCCGCTCGTCGGCGCGACCCTGGCCGGCGCGCTCGCCGCGCTCGTGACGCTGGTCGCGCTCGGGCCGGTCGAGGCGCTGATCGTGGTCGGCATCGTCATCCTCGTGAACCAGCTGGAGGGCAACTTCCTGCAGCCGGTCGTGATGGCCCGGTCGCTGGCGCTGCACCCGCTGGTCATCCTGGTCGCGCTGACCATCGGCACAGTCCTCGCGGGCATCACCGGCGCGGTGCTGGCCGTGCCGATCGCCGCGTCGATCTGGGGGGCGATCCAGGTGTGGAACGGCCCCCACGAGCCGGCGCGGCCGGCGCAGCAGAAGCGCCGCGAGGTCACCGAGGGGCGGTGAGCCGCCGGGCACGGCTCCGGGCCGCCGGGGACGCGGGGGCCACCGGCCGTCGCGCAGCCGGCCCGGGCGGCCGGGGTCAGGCCGGGGTGCGCCAGACCGAGACGTGGGACGTGCTCTCCGCGGTGAACGTCGCCTCCGTGAAGTCCGCCCAGCGCTCCGTCGGGCGCATGCCCGCGATCCGGGCCATCAGGTCGAGCTCCGCCGGCCAGACGTACCGGTGGGGCGAGCGGCCGGTGGTCACCGACCCGTCGGGCTCGACCGTGTAGTGGTGCGACACCAGCCGCTGCTCGGCCACGTCGTACCGGTCGAACCCGAGGTGCGCGTCGCTCACGTCGAACGGCAGCGCCACCTCGCCCGGGGGGAGCCGGCGCAGCTGCGGCACGAACACCTCGCACACGAACGCCCCGCCGGGCTCCAGGTGCCGGGCGGCGTTCTCGAAGCAGGCGACCTGGGCGTCCTGGGTCATCAGGTTCGTGATCCCGTTGAACACCAGGTACACGAGCCGGAACCGCCCGGGCGCCGTCGCCGACGTCATGTCGCCGATCGTCACGGGCACCCGCTCCGCCCCGGGCTTGGCGGCGAGCCGGGCGGCCATCGGCTCGGACCGCTCGATGCCGGCGACCGGCACCCCGCGGTCGGCCAGCGCCAGCGCGACGCGCCCGGTGCCGACCGCGAGCTCCAGCGCACGCCCGCCGGCGGCGCGCGCCGCCAGGAAGTCCACCGTCGGACCGAGCACGTCGGGGGCGAACATGGCGGCGCTCGACTCGTCGTAGCGCGCGGCGACCCGCTCGGTCCAGATGTCCTCGTCCGTCACGCCGTCGAGGCTCCCACCGCCGCGACGTGCCGGGCCAGGGAATAGCGGACCGGCGCGCGGCCGTGTTGAGTAGGACGCGTCAGCCGACGACGACGCCGGGAGGAGCCCCGCATGGACGTGCACCAGCTCGCGCAGGAGCAGATCGACCTCGCCCACCAGGACCCGCACGGCCGGAGCGCCCAGATCGTGGTGCACGACGGCCCGCTCCGGCAGACCGTCATCGCGCTGCGCACCGGCACCCGGCTCGCCGAGCACAACTCGCCGCCCGCGGGCAGCATCCTCGTGCTCCGCGGCACCGTGGCCGTGTCCAGCGCCGAGCGCGTGGACACGCTGCCGACCGGCTTCCTGGCGACGCTCACGCACGACCGGCACGGCGTCGAGGCGCTGAGCGACGCGGCGATCCTGCTCACCACCGTCACGGGGACGGGGGACCCCTCGCACGGCTGAGCTGCGCGGCGCGCCGCGCAGTTCACGTTGTGGCCGCCTCCCGGCGCTGGCTACCGTCGGGAGGGCGCGCAGCGTGGCGCGCCCGACCCCAGGAGGCCCGCCGTGACGATCCGGCCCGACGACGTGGCGACCACCGAGGACGAGCCGCCACCGGGCCCGACGCTCGGCGACCGTCTCGCGCGTATCCGCTGCACCCCGGGGCGCGTGGCGCGGCTGGGGGCGTCGGTCGTCGTGCTCGGGGTGCTGGTCGACCTGGCGCTGCTGCGGATCTACACCAGCTCGGGCGTCCGCGTCGCGCAGTGGCTCGCGACGCTGCTGAGCCACCTCTCGACGACGCTGACGGTGCTCGGCCCGGCCCTGCTGGCCGTGGCCCTCGGCGCGGCGCTGCTCCGGCACCGGCCGCCCGCCGACCCCGGGCCGCAGCTGGCGGCGCCCGGCGGCATCCCGTCGCGCGACCCCGGCGCCCGTCCGTAGCGTGGCGGGCGTGCCCGACTCGATCTTCGCCGACCCGCGCCTCGCCCCGCTCTACGACGTCTTCGACGACGACCGCTCCGACCTCGACCTGTACCGGGCCGTCGCGCGCGAGGTCGGCGCGCGCCGGGTCCTGGACGTCGGCTGCGGCACCGGCACGCTCGCCCTGCTGCTCGCGGGCGACGGCCTGGAGGTCGTCGGCGTCGACCCGGCCCGGGCGTCGCTCGACGTGGCGCGCGCCAAGCCCGGTGCCGACCGCGTGACCTGGCTGCACGGCGACGCCACGACGCTGCCGCCGCTGGCGGTCGACCTGGCCACGATGACCGGGAACGTCGCCCAGGTGTTCCTGGCCGACGACGACTGGTCCGCCACCCTGTGCGGCATCCGGGACGCGCTCGTCCCGGGCGGCCACCTGGTCCTGGAGACCCGCCGCCCCGAGGCCCGGGCGTGGGAGGACTGGGCCGCGGACGACGGCGCCGGGGCGCGGGAGGTGCCCGACGTCGGGCGGGTGGCGGAGGAGTTCGCCGTGACCGAGGTCGCGCTGCCGCTCGTCTCGTTCCGGTCCGTGTTCCGGTTCCCCGACGGTCGCGAGGTGGCGTCGTCGTCGACGCTGCGGTTCCGGTCGCTGGACGAGGTGCGCGCGTCGCTGGCTGCGGCGGGTCTGGACGTCGTCGACGTGCGCGACGCGCCGGACCGGCCCGGTCTGGAGCACGTCGTCCTGGCCAGGCGCCCGGCCGGCTGACGGATCCGCTCGCTGCCGGTGTCGATCCGCGGGTTCCCCGTTCGACTCCTGGGTGAGAGGGTCCGGACGAGGACCCGGCACCAGGGAGGCACGACCGTGAAGTACATGCTGATCATGCGCTCGTCGGGGGAGTCGGCGCCCGGAGGCGACGCGACCTCGTACGAGGACTCGATCGAGACGATGAGCCGGTACAACGAGGAGCTGGTCGCGGCCGGCGTGCTCGTGGCGATGGAGGGGCTGTCCGACGACCCGGCGGAGAGCGTCGTCGTCGACTACGCGCAGACACCGCCGGTCGCCACGGACGGCCCGTACGGCGAGGCGAAGGAGCTGTTCGGCGGCTACTGGATCCTCGACGTCGGTTCCCAGGCCGAGGCGGTCGAGTGGGCGAGGCGCGCACCGCTGTCGTGGCCGGGGGTGAAGGTCGAGATCCGGCGGATCGCGACCATCGACGAGTTCCCCCAGGACAACCCGTGGATCCAGCGGGAGCGGGCGTGGCGCGAGGCGACGGGCCAGCTCTGAGCCCGGGCGCGCCGGGGGAGGGCCGCGCCGCGGTCGAGGCGGTCTGGCGGACGAGCGCCGCCCGGATCGTGGCGACTCTGGCGCGGTCCACCGGCGACCTCGCCCTGGCGGAGGACGTGGCGCAGGAGGCGCTGGCAGAGGCGCTGGTCGCCTGGCCGCGGGACGGCGTGCCCGCGAACCCCGCCGGCTGGCTCGTGACCGCGGGGCGGCGGCGCGCCGTGGACGCGTTCCGGCGGCGGGCGGCGCTCGACGACCGGTACGCCGCGCTCGCGCGGGACGCGGGGCGGGGCGCCGGGCCGGCCGGCGACGCCGACCTGCTGCACGACCCGGACGCGGTCGGCGACGACGTCCTCGCCCTCATGTTCGTCGCCTGCCACCCCGTGCTGTCCCGCGAGGCGCAGGTGGCGCTCACCCTCCGGGTCGTCGGCGGCCTGACCACCGAGGAGATCGGGCGCGCGTTCCTGGTGCCGACCGCGACCGTGCAGGCGCGCATCACCCGCGCCAAGAAGACGCTCAGCGCCGCCCGGGTCCCGTTCGCCGTGCCGTCGGGGCCGGAGCGCCGCGACCGTCTGGCGTCGGTGCTCGCGGTGGTGTACCTCGTGTTCACCGAGGGGTCGACGGCCACCTCCGGGGACGACCTGCTGCGGCCCGACCTCGCGCGGGAGGGCGTCCGGCTAGCGCGGGTGCTCGCGCACCTGGCGCCCGACGAGCCGGAGGTGCTGGGTCTGCTCGCGCTCCTGGAGCTCACCGCCGCGCGGTTCCCCGCGCGGGTGGCCGACGACGGCTCGGCGGTCCTGCTCGAGGACCAGGACCGGCGCCGGTGGGACCGGGCGGCGATCCGCCGGGGCCGGGCCGCGCTGGCGGCGGCGGGCAGGGCGGGGAACGGGCTGGGCGCCTACGGGCTGCAGGCGGCGATCGCCGAGTGCCACGCGGTGGTCGCGCCCTCGGTCGCCGCGACCGACTGGGAGCGCGTCGTGGTGCTCTACGACGCGCTCGGCCGGCTCGCGCCCTCCCCGGTCGTCGACCTGAACCGGGCGGTGGCGGTCGCGATGGCGCACGGCCCGGCGGCGGGGCTCGCGCTCGTCGAGCGGCTGGCGGACTCCGGTGCGCTGGCCGGGTCGCACCTGCTGCCGTCGGTGCGCGGCGAGCTGCTCCGGCGGCTCGGCCGGGACGCCGAGGCGCGTGACGACCTCGCCCGTGCGGCGGCGCTGTGCCCGAACCCGCGGGAGCGCCGGGTGCTGCAGGACAAGATCGCGGCGCTGCCGGCCGGGTGAGACCGCCGGATCGGCCCTGTACACGGACGTCGCAGCGCTGGCAGGCTCGAGCCCGAGACCACCCGACCCGGACGGGGGAGCCGTGCCCGACGACGACCGGACCGACACGCGGACGCTCGGCGAGCGTCCCGGCACGAACGACGCCCCGCTCGGCCCGTCGTTCCGCGACGGGCCCGCCCCGCACGCCGAGGTCGGCCGCGGCTGCCCTGGCCGAGGCGGTCCCGTTCTTGCTGCTCGCCGCGGTGGTCGTGCTCGTGGTGGCCGGCCGATGAGCGGCACGGAGCGGGTGCTCGGCATCGGCGGCTACTTCCTGCGGGCGCGGGACCCCGAGGCGCTGACCCTCTGGTACCGGGACCTGCTCGGGATCGAGGACGACGCCCACGGCCTGTGGCACCAGGAGGCCGGCCCCACGGTGTTCGCGGCGTTCGACCCGGACACCGACTACTTCGGGTCGCCGCAGCAGCAGACGATGCTGAACTTCCGGGTCCGGGATCTCGACGCGATGCTCGCGCAGCTGCGGGAGCGGGGCGCCGACGTCGCCCCCGAGACGCAGGACATGGACGGCGTCGGGCGGTTCGGCTGGGTCACCGACCCGGAGGGGAACCGGGTCGAGCTCTGGCAACCGGCCTGACGGCGCCCGGGCTCGGCCGCCGACGGAGCTCGGCCTGCGCGCCGCGCACGAGCAGCAGGAGCTCGCCGTCGTCCAGGCCCTCCGCCCGGGCGCGCGCGACCAGGGCGCGCACGTCGGCCAGCAGGTCGACGCGGTCGGCGGTGTGGTCCGGACCCGACCGCGGCGGACGTGCCGCGTCCCCGGCCACGACGGTTCCGGTCCGCCGGCGGGCGTGCACGACACCGGCGGCCTCCAGCTCCCGGTACGCGCGCTGCACGGTCCCGACCGCGACGCCGAGGTCCCGTGCCAGGTCGCGGGAGGCGGGCAGTCGCTCGCCCGGCCTGAGCGCGCCCACGGCCACGAGCGCCGCGAGCTGGGAGCGGATCTGCTCGTAGACGGGGGTCGCGGCCGTCAGGTCGACGCGGAGCTCGGTCACGCGGCGATCCCGGCCAGCGGGCGCGGACGGGGGACGGGGCGTGCAGCCACCGCGGTACCGGCGACGACCATCGAGCCGATCAGGACGGCGGAGCCCCCCAGTGCCGAGAGAGCGGCGGCCACAGGCGTGTGCTGCAGCGCCAGGGCGGCGAACAGCATGGTGAGACCCACGCCCGCCCCTGCCCAGAGCTGCGCTCCCGCGAGCAGGCGTGCGGCGGCGAGTCGACGGACCCCGTCGTCGTGCTCGGTGGTGACGAGCGGGAGCGGCGGACGCCGGGTCAGCACGCGCAGGGCGAGCAGCGTCGCGACCGCCACCGCGGCGAGCCCGACGAGGATCGGGCCGCCGTAGTACCAGCCCGGGTAGGGGCCGCGGGCTCCCCACGTGACCGAGCCGCCGTCCTCCATGACGGTGTGCGCGACCCGCTGGCCGTCGGGCGTCGCGGTCGCGCCGTAGAGCAGGACCGCGACGACGCCGGTGCCGAGCGTGGCTGCCAGGACGGCCAGCCGCCAGCCGCCGGTGCTCACCGACGTGCGCCGCGTGAGCGGGGCCGTCCGCACCGTGCCGCGCGGCCGGGGCCACGTGCGCTCGCCCACCGCCCGGACGAGGCAGAGCACGACGGCCCCGACGTAGGGCGCGGTGGCGGCGCCCAGCGCGTAGCCCGCGCCGCGGTCGCCGCCCGCCGGCGAGAGCGGCAGCGACGGCAGCATGAGGAAGGCGACCGTGGCACCCGCGCTGGCGAGCGCGGCGACGACCGAGACGAACGTCTCGTGCCGGCGCGCGGCGAGAGCGACGGACGGCGCTGCGGAGTCGGGGCCGGCGCGTCGCGCGACGACGACGTGCACGGCGAGCACCACCGCTCCGGTGAGCACGGCGAGCGGGACGAGGAGCACGAGCGCGGCCACGAGACCTCCAATGAGTCGTTGACGTGATTCATTGAAGCAGTGGGGCCTTCCCGTGTCCAGCACCTCGCGTCAGGGTGGCGCCGGGTGAACCCCGCCGCGCAGGGGGTGAAACCCCTGATCGGAGCGTCCGGGGAGCGCATCCCGGGGGAGTACGCCCCGTACCGTCGACCCCCCGGGGCCGGCCGCCGCCGCCCCGTCCGCGTGCGAGGTCCGAGAGGGGAGCCCCGATGGACGCCGAGACCATGGCGCCGCCGGTCGACGACCCCCGCTGGCGGGACGCCCTGCGGTCCGTCCTCGACGAGCCCGCCGCGCACGCCCTGCACGCGCAGCCGATCGTGGACCTCACCACGGGATCCGTCGCCGGATACGAGCTGCTGTCCCGGTTCGACGGCCCGTGGCGCGCGACCCCGGACGTGTGGTTCGCGGCCGCGCAGCGCTGGGGGGCGAACCCGGCGCTCCAGGCGCGCGTGCTGGAGCGGGCCGTCGCGACGCGGGCCGACCTGCCGCCGAACACGTTCCTCACCGTCAACGTCGACCCCCACCTCCTCGCCGACGACCTCGTCGCGGGCGCTCTGCTCCGGCACGGCGACCTGTCCCGCATCGTCCTGGAGCTCACCGAGCACACCCGCGTCGACGAGGCCGGCCACGCCATGGCCGTGCTCGACCGGGCCAGGTCCGCGGGTGCGCTCGTCGCCATGGACGACGCCGGGACCGGGTACGCGGGTCTCGAGCTGCTCCTCGCGCTGCGGCCCGACATCGTCAAGCTCGACCGCGCCCTGGTGACCGGGATCGACACCGACCCGGTGAAGCGGGCGCTCGCCGAGGTGTTCGGCGACCTGGTCGGCCGGATGGACGGCTGGATCCTCGCCGAGGGGGTCGAGACGCGCGGCGAGCTCGAGGCCCTGATCGGCCTCGGCGTGCCGCTGGGGCAGGGCTGGGCACTCGGCCGCCCGCACCCGCAGATGCTCGCGACGCTGCCCGACGAGGACGCCGCGCACATCCGCGCGACCGCCTCGCGGGTGTCGCTCACCGGCAACGTGGCGAGCCTCGTGCGCCCGGCCCGGGCCGGGGCGGACCGGGACCGGGACGACGTGCTGCTCGCGGACAGCGGGCTGGTCGCCGGGGTGCGTGACGGGTCGGGGGTGTGGGTGCCGGCCATGACGGTCGCCCCCAGCGCGTCGCTCGCGGAGGTGGCGCGGCGGGCGATGCTCCGCCCCGAGTCCCGACGGTGGGACCCGCTGGTGTGCACCGCGGCCAACGGCGAGGTCCTCGGGACCGTGCCGATCGACATCCTGCTGCTCGCGCTCTGCGACTCATCAGGGACCTGATCCAGGCCGATAGACGAGGGACCCCGCCGGGGCCCGAGATCCAGGAAGAGGACACCACCATGAAGGCATTCCGCTGCGGGGACGTCGTCCCGGGCTGCGCCCGCGCGTTCACCGGCACCGAGGACGAGATCCTCGCCCAGGTGGCCCACCACGCCCAGCAGGACCACGGCCTCACGGAGGTCCCCGCCGAGCTCGTCGCGCAGGTCCGCGGGGCGATGCTCCCGGCCTGAGGCACGCCGTGCGCGGCGGAGCCCGGTCCTGCCGCCCGGCGGTGCCGGGCTCTGTCGTCCCGGACGTGCGACGGAGCGTCAGCGCACCCGTTCGACCCGGTCGGGCGGGCGTCGCCGCCACCGCCCGGGACGACGACCCCGCGCCCCGATCACCCCGGATCCCGGCAGCGTCCACCGGCTCGCGACGACGTCGCCCGCGGCGTCGAGCCAGTCGGCACGCTCGACCGGGGCGGCGAGCGCCGTCGCGAGCCACCGCGCCGTGAGGTCCGCGAGCTCCCCGGGCGCGGCGGGCAGGCCGAAGAGCTCCAGCGCCCCGGCGGGGCCGCCGTCGAGGAGGTGGCTGCCGCCCCACCCGCCCTCGACGCCCGTCCCGCGCGGCCCCGCCGTCCAGTAGCCGACCTGGAGGTCGACGTGCCGGGGCGGGAGACCGGGGACGTCCACCTGGAGGTGCAGCGGACGCAGGACGGTCCGGACGCGGGTGCCCGACGGGTCGAGGCCCGCCGGCTCCCACACCTCGTGGCGCTCCCGCAGTGCCGCGAGGAACCGCGCCTCGTCGGGGGACCGCGGGGCGTCGCCGTCGAACCAGGTCGCGGGGTGGCTCACTCCCGGCACGCTAGCGGGGCGCGCGCGGCTGCGCCCGGGTCGTCACCCCGGGTCGGCGGCGGCCGCACCCGAGGAGCGGCGGTGGCGCTCGTAGACCACGCGCGACCCGAACGTCCGCGTCTCCACGAGCTCCAGGTGGAGCGGTTCCGCCACGGGCGGCAGGAACGGCGTCCCGCCTCCGACCACCAGCGGGTTCCGGAACGCTCGCACCTCGTCCAGCAGCCCGAGCGCGATCGCCTGCGCCGCCAGGTCCGGGCCGCCGACGGACACGTCCCGGTCCGAGCACGCGAGCGCGGCGGCGACCTCCTCGGCCACCGACCCCCTCGCGAGCCGCGCGTTGCCCTCGACCCGGTCGAGCGTGCGGCTGAACACCACCTTGGGCAGCGCGGCCCAGACGTCGGCGAACGCGTCACCCAGGTCCGTGGCGCGCATCAGCGGATCGGTCTCCCAGGGCAGCATCGTCTCGTACAGCCGGCGGCCGCACAGGTACCCGCCGAGCTCCCCGACCTGCGCCAGGCTGAACCGGAACTGGTCCTCGGACGGCGCGCTCCACGCGAAACCGCCCTTTCGGTCGGAGACGTAGCCGTCCAGCGTGACGCTCATCGAGTAGATCAGCACGCGCCGAGCCTAGGTCCGGTCCTCCCGCCGCAGCGGCTGCCCACCCCGCGGAACGCGGTCGGCGAGCACGTCGATCGCGCGCCGGGTGAGCTCCATCTCGACGTCACCGCCGTGCCCCTCGGACTCGACGACGTGCAGCTCGCTGCCGGGCCACGCCCGGTGCAGCCGCCACGGCGTGACCGCGGGACCGCTGATGTCACGCCGGCCGTGGACCAGCACGCCGGGGACGTCGGCGAGCTCGTGCACGCGGGCCAGCGCCGCCTCCTCGCCCTCCAGGAAGCAGTCGTGGGCCCAGAAGTGCGTCACGAGCGTCGCGAAGTTGGCGCGCTCCCGCGGGTCGTCGTGCAGCGGGCCCGGCGCCCAGCCCGGGTCGAGCGACACGTGCGTCGACTCCCAGGCGTCCCACGCGTCGGCGGCGGCCGCGCGCACGTCCGGGTCGGGGTCACGGAGCCGGCGCGCGTAGTGCTCGACGACGCGCACGCCGTCGGGGACGTCGGCGGCGAACCGGTGCCAGGCCTCGGGGAAGACGCGGCCCACCCCCTCGGTGATCCAGTCGATCTCGTCGCGCCCGCCGGTGGTCACGGCGGTGAGCACGAGCGCGGTCACGCGGTCCCGGTGCGCGAGGGCGTACGCCAGGGCGAGCGTGGACCCCCACGACACGCCGTGCACCAGCCAGGTGTCGATCCCGAGGTGCTCGCGGAGCGCCTCGACGTCCTCGACGAGCGTGCCGGTGGTGATCTCGTCCAGGTGGTCGAGGTCGTCGACCGCGCACGGGGTGCTGCGACCGCAGCCGCGCTGGTCCAGGCCCACCACGCGGTAGCGCGACGGGCCGAACCGCCGGCGGTAGCCCCCGCGCCCGAGCCCGCTGCCCGGCCCGCCGTGCAGGTACAGCGCGGGGAGTCCCGCCCGGTCGCCGGACTCCTCCCAGTAGAGCCGGACGCCGCCGGGGCGGTCGAGCCAGCCGGAGTCGGACGGTTCCGTGGGCGGGTGCACCCTCGACACGGTACGAGCACCGGCCGGTCCGGGCGTGTCAGCCGGCGTCGGCCGGGACCAGGCGGGCCGGCCCGGAGCCCGCGGCAGCGGTCGGCGGAGCGTCCCAGCGGAACCGCTCGACCAGTCCGCGCGTCCCCGGGACGCGGGCGGCGACGGCGAGGACGGCGACGCCCGCGGCTCCGCCGACGACGTTCCACAGGAGGTCGTTCACGTCGGCGACGTGGCCGCTGCCCAGGAAGTGGGTGGTGAGCAGCTGGACGACCTCGATCACGAGGCTCACGCCCGCGGCCGCGACCACGGGGCGCCACCACGACGACCGCCTGAGGACCAGTGCCAGCAGGATCCCGAGCGGCACGAAGACCCCCACGTTCATCAGGGCGTCGGCGACCTCGTAGTCGGCGAACGGGACCAGCACGACCTGGCTGGTCCACGGCGCGTCGCCCACGGGCTTGTCCAGGTAGACGGGGAAGACCGTGTTCGCCACGACTCCGGCGAGGTAGACGCACAGCGCCAGCGCGACGAGGGCGCGCGGGGTGGTGAGCCGCGCGCGGTGGCGCAGCGACCCGAGCAGCGCGGCGAGCGCGGCGAGCGCCAGGGGGAGGACGACGGGGAGGACGGGGACCTGGCGGAACACGGGCGCTGCACTTCCTGCTCGGAGGACGGGCGTGGTCGGCGGGACCGGCCCCTCGCCACCGTCGCACGGAGCGCGGCGCGCCGCGTCCACCCGGGGTCGGACGGCGCGGTGACCAGCACCGTCGCGGGTCCGACCCCGGGTGGACGCCAGGGCGCGGCCCGGCGGGCACGCTGCTCCGGTGCCCTTCACGCTCGCCCACCCCGCCGCCGTCCTCCCGCTCGCCCGGCGGCCGCTCGTCCCCGCCGCGCTCGTCGCCGGCGCGCTGGCCCCCGACGTGCCGTACTTCCTGCCCCTGCCGCGCTCGGCGGGGTCCTGGTACGAGCCGTTCGTCAACGCCACGACGACGCACGCCTGGCCCGGCGCGCTCACGGTGGCCGTTCCCTCCGCCGCGCTGCTGCTCGGGCTGTGGTGGCTGGTGCACGCGCCGCTGCGGGCGCTGGTCGCGAGCGGCCCGGGGGAGCCGGGGGAGCGGCGGGAACGGGGCGGGGCGGGTGCTCCGCCGGGAGCGGCGTCGGGGTTCACCTCGCGCGCCGCCGCCTGGCTGGTCGTTTCCCTGGTCCTCGGTGTCCTCACGCACGTGGTCTGGGACGCGTTCACCCACGGGGACGGGGCCCTGGTGCAGCGAGTGGCCTGGCTGCGCGAGCCGCTCGTCTCCGGGGTGCCCGCCGCACGGGTGCTGCAGCACCTCAGCACCGCCGCCGGGCTCCTCGTGCTCGCACTCTGGGCGGGGCGACGGCTCCTCGCATGGCGCCGCGCCGGCGGCGGCCCGGTCCTCGGGCGCCTCCAGGTGGTCGGGGTCGGCGCCGTGGTCGCGGCGGGGACCGCGGGCGCCGTCGTCGGTGCCCTCGGTGCGACAGGCTCGGGCGCCGAGGCCGTCCTGTCCGCGGCGGCGAAGGACGGCGGCACGGCGTTCGTCCTGATCGGCTTCGTGGTGTCCGCGGCGTGGTGGCTGGGCCGCGGCGCCCGGGCAAGGACGGCGCGGCCGGTCGGCGCGCGCTAGCGTCGGCGGGAGATCCCGTCGCCGGCCCGGAGAGCATGATGACCCCCACGCACGTCCCCCGGATCGCGGTCGTCGGCCCGGGGGCGATCGGGACGTCGGTCGCCGCACTTCTCCACGAGGCCGGCCGGACCCGGTGCTCGCCGGGCGCCGGGCACGCGCCGGGCTCCGGCTGCGGTCGGACCGCGGCACGGTCGACGTCCCGGGTCCCGTGCTGACCGACCCCGGCGCGATCCGGGAGCCGGTGGACGTCGTGCTCCTCGCGGTGAAGACCACCCAGACCGTGGGAGCCGCGCCGTGGCTGCGCGCGCTGTGCGGGCCGGGCACCGTCGTGTGCGTGCTCCAGAACGGCGTCCAGCAGCGCGAGGACGTGGCGCCGCTCGTCCCGGACGGTGAGGTCGTCCCGTCGGTCGTCTGGTTCCCGGCGGTGCACTGCGACGACGGGTCCGTCAGGCTCCTCGCCGACCCGCGCCTCACGGTCCCGGACGGACCCGGTTCCTCGGAGGTCGTCGAGGCCCTGCGGGGGAGCCGCTGCGCGGTCGACGTGTCCGCGGACTTCACGACCCAGGCGTGGCGCAAGCTCCTGCAGAATGCGGCGGCCGGGCTCATGGCGCTGACGGGCCGGCGGTCGGGAGTGTTCCGGCGCGAGGACGTCGGAGCGCTGGCGCTCGCGTACCTCACCGAGTGCCTGGCGGTCGCGCGGGCCGAGGGCGCGCACCTGCCGGACGACGAGCCCCAGCGGCTCCTCGACGCGTTCCGAGCGGCGCCCGTCGACCGGGGGACCTCGATCCTCGCCGACCGCGAGGCCGGGCGACGGCTCGAGTGGGACGTCCGGAACGACGTCGTCCGGCGGCGCGGCCGGGCCCACGGCATCGCCACGCCGATCAGCGACGTCCTCGTGCCGCTGCTCGCGGCGACGAGCGACGGTCCGGGCTGAACCCGCCCGGGCGGCGCGGCGCCCGGCCTACCCTGGACGCGTGAACCAGGCGCTCGACGACGGTCCGTTCTTCCACGGCACCAAGGCCGACCTCCGCGTCGGCGACCTGCTGACCGCGGGCTTCCGCTCGAACTACCGGCCCGAGATCACGATGAACCACGTCTACTTCACCGCGCTCGTCGGCGGCGCCGGCCTGGCCGCCGAGCTGGCGGCGGGGGAGGCCGAGCCGCGGGTCTACGAGGTCGAGCCGACCGGTCCGTACGAGGACGACCCCAACGTCACCGACAAGAAGTTCCCCGGCAACCCCACGCGGTCGTACCGCAGCGGCGCGCCGCTCCGCGTGGTGCGCGAGGTCGCCGACTGGCCGCGGCTCAGCCCCGGGGACCTGGCGTCCTGGCGCGAGCGCATCGCCGCGTTGGCGGCCGACGAACGGGGCGAGATCATCAACTGAAGTCGGGAGACGCCACTCCCACCGCCGACGGGTCGGGTCACCGAAGACGCCCGCCGCTGACTGCTCGGGGCCGTGGCGTGCTCGGCGGCGGTTGGTCGTGCGGGCGCCGAGTCGTCCACAGGTGCGGTGGTCGTGCTCCGTCCCCAGGGCGAGGCTCGGTCGCCGGGGCCGTGTCGGTGGGCGTCGGTAGTGTCGTTCCATGGCATCTGACCTGCAGGAACACCCCGACGGCGACCCGGTCGCCGCCGTGGTGCTGCCGGTCTACGGGCCCGACGGGACCTGCCTGACGGACTTCGGCCCGGACCCCGTCGTGGCGGCCGGTGGCGCGCCTCGGACGGGTGAGCAGCGGCAGATCGAGGCGATCGCGACATGTCCGCCGGGGCCAGAACTGGACGCCTGGCTGCGGGGGCTGGACCCGAGCGTGCTGTCCTCGGCGATCGTGGTCGAGGTGATCGCCGCGCAGACCCGGATCGAGTCCTACCAGCACGCCCGGACCCTCGGCCTGATCGCCGAGCTCGCCTCCCGGGAGGAGATGAGCCCGGAGTGGTCGCCGCTGGCCGGTGCCCCGCCGACGCAGGCGTGCGTCGCGGGCGACGAGCTCGCGATGCGACTGGGCTGGCCCCGAGTCGCGGCGACGAAGACCGTGCACCGTGCCCTGGTGCTCGACGGGATGCTCGGCGCGACCCGCGAGGCGTTGGAGGTCGGGCACCTCGACGCGGCCAAGGCCCAGGTCCTGACGGCGGGGTTGGCGGACCTGTCCTTCCAGGTCGCCCACGCGGTGGAGGACGCGGTGCTGCCCGACGCCGACCAGTGCTCGGTCGCCGAGCTCCGCCAGCGTGTGGAGCGGGAGATCCGGCTGGTCGACCCCGAGGGCGCCGCCGCGCGCCGCGAACGCGCCCGGTGCACGAGGAAGGTCTCCCACCCGCGCCCGCAGCCGGACGGCATGGCGTCGATGTGGTTGGTGCTGGACGCGGCGGACGCGCTGCGCGTCGACGGGGTCCTGACCCATGCCGCGAAGACCGCCAAAGCGCTCGGCGACGACCGGACGTTGGACCAGCTGCGGGCCGACGGGCTGCGCGACCTGGTCGTGGGCGATGTCCCGGAGTCGGACGGGCCGGCGTTCGAGGTCCACCTGTCCTCGGGTCTCCCGGTGCCGCCGGAGCCGCGACGGTCGTGGAACGGGGCGACCCTCACCGACCGCGACGGTGCGGTGCTCACCCGCCCGGTCGAGCCGATCCCCATCGCCACCCTCACCCCGCTCGACGACACCACCTCGCAGCCCGGGCCCAGCCAGGACCACCCCGTCTCGCCGACCAAAGCGCCACCGACGCCGACCAGGACCGCCCTCGCCCGCAGCACCACACCCACGACGACCCGGCGTGGCTGCACCCGCTGCTCCGGACGTCCTGGCGCCGAGGTCCGCATCACCATCCCCGCCTCCACGCTCCTCGGGCTCGACGACCAGCCCGCCCACCTCGACGGCCACGGCCCCATCGACGCCGTCCAGGCCCGGGCCCTGGCGATCGGCGGGGTCTGGCAGCGCGTCGTCACCGACCCGCTGACCGACCGGGTCCTGGACGTCGGCCGCGAACGCTACCGACCACCCGCCGCTCTGGCCGACCTCGTCCGCACCCGAGACGGGACCTGCGCGGCACCCGGGTGCAGGGTCCCGGCCTGCGCCTGCGAGCTCGACCACACCCAGGAGTTCCACCCTCTGCCGGGCGGCGACCCCGACACGCCCCTCGGCGGCACCGACGCCGACAACCTCGGGCCCGTGTGCCACCGGCACCACCGGTTGAAGACCGACGGCGGGTTCCGGCTGCGGCAGATCAGCCCCGGGTTGTTCGAGTGGATCACCCCCACCGGGCACCGCTACCTCACGCGGCCGGGGACAGGGCAGACCCACGACGCCACCGCCGACCCCTACGACGCACCACCCCCGTTCTGAGATCGGCCGGTGCGGTGCGCCACCCCACGCAGCGTGCCGGCGTGCCTGCGTTCCGGATCCGGGGCGATCGCAAGCAGGAAGATCGGCCGCACGGCACCCGGACGGAGCGTGTCGCGCTAGCGTCGGCCGCGTGACCACCGTCGCCGGCGCCTACTCCCGGAGAGCGGGTGAGTACGTCGACCTCTTCGGCTCGATGTCCGCGGTGCACCCCTCGGACAGGCAGCTCGTGGAGACCTGGGTCGACGGGGTCGCCGGGCCCGTCCTCGACGCCGGGTGCGGACCGGGGCACTGGACCGACCACCTCGTCCGGCGGGGGCACGAGGCCCGCGGAATCGACCTGGCCGCCGCCTTCGTCGAACGTGCCCGGTCGATGTACCCCGGCGTCCCGTTCGCCGTCGGCAGCATCGACCGGACGGATGAGCCCGACGCCTCGCTCGGCGGGATCCTCGCGTGATACTCGACGATCCACCACGCTCCGGACCGCATCGGGGTGCCGCTCGCCGAGTTCGCGCGGATCCTGCGGCCCGGGGGGACGCTGCTGCTGGGGTACTTCGACTCGGAGTCGACGGTCCACCGGTTCGACCACGCGGTGGCCCCGGCCTACCGGTGGCCCGCACCAGCCCTGCGCGCGATGCTCGGCGACCACGGGTTCGAGGTCGTCGAGCAGCACCGACGTACCGGGCGCGGGCACCGCCCGCACGGCGCCGTCGTCGCGCGGGTCGGCGAGCACTGACCGCGCCCGACCGCGCGCGACGACCGGGGGCGATCGGTCACGCGTCCGCGAGTCGCGCGACGGCGGGAGCCGCCAGCGGCCACCGCTCGGAGCTACCGCCCGACGACACGCGCAGCCACCGCTCGGAGCCATCGCTCGCAGCCACCGCCTCAGTCCACCGCCCCCGTCCACCGCCCCCGTCCACCGCCCGCGTCCACCGCCCGCGTGCACCGCCCGCGTGCACCGCCGGCGTCGGCCGCCGGACATCGGGCCGCCGGGCCTTCCGTCCGCAGCGTCCCGGGAGCAGGATCGCCCCATGGCCGCACACGTCGTGAAGCCGCTGTCGCCGGAGACGTTCCCGGCCTGGCGCGCGCTCGCCGAGAAGCACAACGGCGTGTGGGGCGGCTGCTGGTGCAGCTACTTCCACGGTGACACCCCGACGACGACCAAGGCCGACCACGCGGGGCCGGACTTCAAGCGGCGGCTGGTGGAGGAGGGCGTCGCGCACGCCGCGCTGGTGTTCGACGGCGAGCAGGCGATCGCCTGGTGCCAGTACGGCAGCCCGGAGGAGCTGCCCCGGATCTACCACCGCAAGCAGTACGACGCGGGGGAGAGCCGCCCGGCGCCCTGGCGGATCACCTGCTTCTTCGTCGACCGGGACCACCGGCGGCAGGGCGTGGCGCTGGAGGCGCTGCGCGGTGCGCTGGACCTCATCGCGCGAGCCGGCGGCGGGGAGGTGGTGTCGTTCCCGAACGAGCTGCCACCGGGGAAGCGGGTCTCGTCCTCGTTCCTGCACAACGTCACGCGCGGGATGTTCGAGGAGGCCGGGTTCGTGTTCGAGCGGCACATCGGGACGAGCAAGACGGTGATGCGGACGACGGTGGCGCCGGCGTAGGTCCGGGGACCGGGTCCCCTCAGGAGGCGGCGGCGCAGGCGTCCGCGCCGGCTCGGTGCCCGTGTCCCAGGCGGTGCGCCTGCCCGAGCCGGATGACGTCGTCGAGCTTGTCGCGGGTCGCGGTCAGCTCGTCGAGCTGGGCCTGCACCCGCGCGCGCTCGGCCAGCAGCCGGTCGTGCATCTCGTCGGTGAGCACCCCGCGGTCCATGCACGGCAGGATCCGGAGCACGGCCTTGCTGCCCAGCCCGGCGGCGTAGAGGCTCTGGATGAACCGGACCCGCTCGACCGCACCCGGCGGGTACCGGCGCTGCCCGCTCGCGGTGCGCTCCGCGTCCAGCAGCCCCTGCTCCTCGTAGTAGCGCAGCGCCCGCACGCTCACGCCCGCCTGCGCGGCGACCTCCCCGATGCGCACCCGGCCTCCCGACCCGCACTTGACCCTCACGTCGACGTCAGGTCCTAGCGTGCCAGACATGACAACAGCACTGATCACCGGGGCCAACCGCGGCCTCGGTCGCCACTTCGCCGCCGAGCTCCTCGCCCGCGGGGCCACCGTCTACGCCGCCGCTCGCGAGCCCGCCGCGATCGACCTGCCCGGCGTCCGCCGGGTCGCGCTCGACATCACCGACCCCGACGCCGTCGCCGCGGCGGCCGCGCTGGCCACGGACGTGGACCTGCTCGTCAACAACGCCGGCATCTCGACGGGCTCGACGCTGCTCGGCGACCTCGCGGGCGTGCGCGCCGAGATGGACGTCAACTTCTGGGGCACGCTGTCGATGGTCCGGGCGTTCGCGCCCGTGCTGGCCGCCAACGGCGGCGGGAGGATCGTCAACGTCGCCTCTGCACTGTCCTGGTTCGCGTTCCCGGGCTCCGGGGCGTACGCGGTGTCCAAGGCGGCGAACTGGAACATGAGCAACGCGCTGCGGCTCGAGCTGGCCGCGCAGGGCACCCAGGTCACGTCCGTGCACCTCGGCCTCGCGGACACGGACATGGCCGCGGGCATCGACGGGCCGAAGGAGGACCCGGTCGCCGTCGTCCGGCGCACGCTCGACGCCGTCGAGGCCGGTGACCTGGAGGTCGTCGTCGACGACTGGAGCGCGATGGTCAAGGCGTCCCTGGCCGAGGACCCGCGCGCGTTCTACGAGCGGTTCCTCACCGCCTGACGGTACGGACCGGCCGCCCGGCCGACCCCCGCGGGCGGCGGCGGGGAGCAGCGCCCACCGCCGCCCGCGTGCCCGCGCCGCGTCAGAACACCCGCACCGCCACCTCGGCGGGCGCGGCGAGCAGCCCGCGGATCTCGTCGTCCAGCCGGACGAGCGTGAGGGACGCGCCGGCCATGTCGAGCGAGGTGCAGTACTCGCCGACGTAGGAGCGTCCGACGGTGATGCCCTGGGCGGCGAGCTTCTGGTGCGCGATCCCGTACAGCAGGTACAGCTCGCTGATCGGCGTGCCGCCCAGCCCGTTGATCATCAGCGCGACCTCGTCGCCCGAGGCGTACGGCAGGTCCGGGAGCACCGCACCGAGCAGCTCGTCGACGATCCCGTCCGCCGGCACCAGCGGCGCCCGGCGGCGGCCCGGCTCCCCATGGATCCCGACGCCGACCTCCATCTCGTCGTCGCCGAGCTCGAACAGCGGCGACCCCTTGGCCGGCGGCGTGCACGGGGTGAGGGCGATGCCCATCGTGCGGGTGACGGAGTTGACCTTCTCGCCGATCCGGACGAGCTCGTCCAGGTCGGCCCCCGCCTCGGCGGCGGCGCCGACGGCCTTCATCACGAAGAAGTTGCCCGCGACGCCGCGGCGACCGACCGTCCACGTCGAGTCCTGGACCGCGACGTCGTCGTCGATGAACAGGGTGCGGACGGACAGGCCCTCGGCCTCGGCGAGCTCGGAGGCCATCTCGAACGCCATCTTGTCGCCGGTGTAGTTGTTCACCAGGAGCAGCACGCCCTTGTCGGACGCGAGCAGCTTGGCGGACTCGAGCACGTACTCCATCGGCGGGGCGGCGAACACGTCGCCGGGACACGCGCCGTCGAGCATCCCCTTGCCGACCACCATGACGTGCGCGGGCTCGTGACCGGACCCGGAGCCCTGGATGATCGACACCTTGTCGTGCCGCGGGGCGTCGGCCCGCATGATCAGGTTGTACTCGGGCACGTACCGGAGGGTGTCCGGGTTCGCCAGCGCCAGGCCGGTGAGCATGTCGGGCACGAAGGTCTTCGGGTCGTTGACGAACTTCTTCATCGCGGTCGCCTTCCCTGTCGTCCGGTTTTCGGTCGCTCACCAGGTGGCGGCGACCCGCTCTGCCAGCACCGCCACGGCGACGGCGCCGGGGTCGAGGGACCCGATGCTGCGCTCGCCGGTGTAGGACGCCCGGCCACGCCGGGCCTGCATCGGCCGGGTCGCCTCGGCCGCGGCGCGCGCGGTCGTGGCGGCCGCCTGCGCGACCTCGGCGGGGGCGGCGCCGGCGGCGAGCCGCTGCTCGACGGCGTCCGTCAGCGGGACGAGCGCGTCCAGCAGCGTCTTCTCGCCGAGGTCGGCGCCGCCCCGCGCCTTGATCCCCTCGACGGCGGCGCGCAGCATCGCCACGACGTCGTCGCCCGTGACCTCCTGCTTGCCCTTGACGACGCCGGCGGCCCGCAGGAACGCCGTGCCCCAGATCGGGCCGGAGGTGCCGCCGATCCGGCCGCTCATCGTCACCGCGATCTTCTGGAGGAACGTCCCGGCGTCGGCCCGGTCGTAGTCGTCCCAGCCCGCCAGCACGTTCTCGAACCCCCGGGCGAGGGAGAAGCCGAAGTCCCCGTCGCCGACCACGGAGTCCAGCTCGCCGAAGTACTGCTCGTTCTCGACGCAGGTCTCGGCGACGGTGCGGACGACCTGCTCGACGCGCTGCTGGCTCACGGTGTCGCTCCTTGCTGGGGTCCGAGGAGGCGCTGCAGGTGCTCGAGCCGGACGGCGCCGTCGACCTCGAGGCCGCGGGGGTCGGCCAGCGTGGTCGCCGGGTCGTCCGGGGGGTCGCCGAGGGACGTCACGACCAGCGCGGCCCCGGTGAAGTCCTCGTCCCGCGTGTAGCTGCTGACGGTGACGACGGTGGTGAGCCCGGCGGCGAGTGCGGCCCGCAGCCCGTTCGCGCTGTCCTCGACGACGACCACCTCGCGCGGGTCGAGCCCGGTCTCGCGCAGGGCCAGCAGGTAGATGTCCGGTGCGGGCTTCTTGTGCGGCACGACGTCGCCCGCGAACACGTCGAACCGCGCCGCCAGACCCGGCCCGACCGCGTGCTCCAGCACCGCCCGGACCGACTCCTCTGCGGAGGTCGACGCGACGGCGAGCCGCCAGCCCGCCGCGTCGGCCTCGGCGACCAGCCGGGCGATCCCGGGGCGGCCCGGGAGCGCGCCCGAGCGGACCAGCGCGGTGTAGCGCTCGGTCTTCGCCCGGTGCCAGCGGGCGACCAGCTCCCGCTGCTCGTCCTCGTCGGTCGGCAGCCCGGCGCGGGCGACGAGCCCGGGCTCGAGCAGGGTCCGCAGCCGCTCCTTGCCGCCGCCGATCGCGAGGAGCCGGCCGTACTCCTCCTGCGACCAGCGCACGGGGAGGCCGAACTCCTCGAAGGTCGCGTTGAAGGCGGGGAGGTGTCCGTCCCGCTCCGTGTCGGCCAGCACGCCGTCGCAGTCGAGCAGCAGCCCCGGGCTCACCGCACGGCCCTCGCAACGCCGCGCGCGTGGCCGGCGGCGCCGAACTGCTCGACCAGCGGCACGATCGCGCCCTCGACCGCCGCGGCGACGTCGCGGAACATGCTCGGGGGGTCCCACTTGTCGCGCTCGCGAGCGACGTCGAGGTGGGCCGCGGCCGCGCGCATGTAGGCGACCTTCACGGC
The DNA here is from genome assembly GCF_008033115.1 of Cellulomonas sp. Y8. Classification (NCBI taxonomy): domain Bacteria; kingdom Bacillati; phylum Actinomycetota; class Actinomycetes; order Micrococcales; family Cellulomonadaceae; genus Cellulomonas; species Cellulomonas sp. Y8. Next base: position 4,396,532 of record NZ_CP041203.1, on the reverse strand, counting down.
GGTCGAGATGTTGATCTTCGAGACTCCCGCGGCGATGAACGCGGCGAAGTCGTCCGCCGAGAGCCCGGTGCCGCCGTGCAGGACGATCGGCCGGTCCGTCAGCGCGGCGAGCTCCCGCACCCGCTCGGGCAGGAGGACCGGCCGCGCGCGGTACTCGCCGTGCGCGGTGCCGAGCTGCGGCGCGAGGAGGTCGGCGCCGGTCCGGTCCGCGACCTCGGCGAGCTGCTCCACGGAGTACGCGTGCAGGGCGACGTCGGACCCGACGCCGTCCTCGACGCCGACGATGTTCTCGATCTCGGACTCCACGTCCAGGCCGGCCGCGTGCGCCTGCGCCACGACCTCGGCCGTCTCCCGCTCGGCCGTCACGAGGTCCCGGTCCGACGCGTCGAACAGCACCGACGACCAGCCCGCGGCGACCACCTCGTCGATCACCGACCGGTCGGGGCAGTGGTCCAGGTGCAGGGCCACGGGGACGGTCAGGTCGCGGGTCGCGTACCGGAACATGCTGGTCAGCAGCTCGGTGCCCGTCGACCGGACCGTCTTCACGGACAGCTGGACGATGAGCGGGGCCTGGAGGTGGACCGCGGCGGCCACCACCGCCCGCAGGCTCAGGTCGTCGAGGACGTTCACCGCGGGCACCGCGTACCCGTGCTCGCGGCCGTGCCGGGCGAGCGCCGCCGTGGATGCGATCATCGTCGATCTCCTCGGGCCCGGACGCTGCGATGCGTCCGGATTGTCCGGAGTCTAGGGCGCCGCCGCGCGCACGGGCCAGGGTGGACCGCGAGGATCACCCGCGGTCGGGCCTGGAGGAGCCGGCCGCCGGCCAGCACCCGATCGGGGCGCGGGGCGTCGGCGTCCCGCCGTGCGCGAGCCCCCACCTCCTGCCACCATCGGGCGCGAGGACGTCATCGGGAGAGCGGGTCACGATGGGCCGGGAAGCAGCCACCGGTGGGTCGCTTCGTGGCCAGGACTCGCAGCGAGCCCGCCGGGTGCTGGACGTCCCGACCGTCCTGGTCCTGCTGGGGCTCGCCGCCAAGGTGCTGATCAGCGTCACGGTCGACGAGACGCTCGGCACCTGGGTCGGTTCCGCGCTCGCGTTCGCGGGGACCGTGATGTTCTCCGTCTCGAGCTGGTCCGCCTGGCGCCGCGCCTCCGTCCTCGAGGAGGAGCCGCGCCGCGAGGAGCCGCCACGCACGGACCAGGACCCGCACCGCGATCGGCCGCCGGGCCGGGACTGAGCGGGCGAGGGCCATCCGCCGTGCGTCGGCGGGAGGTCACGTCAGGACGGCGGAGCCCCCGGCGACACGGTGAACGGCAGCCGGAAGCTCAGCCGCCCGCCGCCGTCCGGGTTCGTGCCGAGCGTGAGCGTGCCGCCCCGGTGCTCGAGCCGCTCGCGGTGCCGCGCGAGCCCGTGCAGGGGCGGGTCCGGGCGCGTCGGCCCGCTGCCGTCGTCGTCGACGACCGTCGCGAACACCCAGCGCCCCGGGTCCGAGGTCGGCTCGGCCTCGGCGCGCACCTGCACCGCGTGCGCCCGGCCGTGCTTGAGCGCGTTGGTGACGGCCTCCTCGACGGTGTAGATGACGACGAGCCGCTCGGCCATCGGCATGGGTGCGGCGCCGCGGTCGACGAGCCCGCGGTAGACGGGGCCGATCTCGATCGAGGTGCTGACCTGCGCCGGGAGCCGGTGCAGCAGCAGTGCGATCGCCTCCTCCGTGCCGAGGTCGGCGCCGGAGGGGAACACGGCGTGGCTCAGGGAACGCACGTCCTGCTCCCGGATCTCCTCCAGCGTCCCCGCCCAGGCGCGGACCTCCGCGCCGCGGTCGCGGGCGCCGGCCGCGTCCAGGTCCTCGGCCAGCCGGTCGAGGCCGGCGGTCACGCTCACCAGGTGGTACTGCAGGGTGCCGTGCAGCTGGTCGAACACCATGCGCCGCACCCGGAGCTCCTCGTCCTGCAGCGCGTCGACGGCGCGGCGGGCGCGGTCCGCCTCGGCCGCGCGGCGCTGCTCCTCGCGCCGGGCGCGGTCGACGAGCGTCCCCGCGAAGACGGCCGCGAGGACGCCGACGAGGCCGGACAGGAACCCCATCGCGCCGGTCGCGGTCACGTAGGCCACGCCGGTGGGCGTGCTGCCGAGCGACACCAGGGCCGCCATCCGCGGCACCGATGCGGCCGCGGACACCGCGGCGGTCAGCCCGACGCGGGCGGGCCAGCCGCGGTCGAGCACGCCCAGCGCGAGCGCGCCGGCCAGGACGGCGAGCCCGAACGCGAGGTTGATGACGAGGATGAGGACCCCGTCGGCGACGACGGCGGCGAGGCTGCGCTCCCGGCTCAGCTCGGCCTGCAACCCGCCCCACGCGGCCCACGCGCCCGCCGTCAGCGCCGCGTAGAGGGCGGTGTTGGTGATCCCGACGACGAGCGTGACGCGTCGTAGGTCACGGCTGCCCGCGGTCGCCGTGGTCACCCCCGCCACGTGCGCCCCGTCTGCTCGAGGAACGCCAGCACGGCGGCGACCCGCCGGTTGTGCCCGTCGCCGTCGATCCCGAGCCGCTGGTAGATCGACTTGAGGTGGCTCTCGACCGAGCGCTCGTTGATCCCGAGCCGCTCGCCGGCGGCCTGGTTCGACAGCCCCTCCGCGACGAGCCGCAGCACCCCGAACTGCGCGGGTGTGAGCTCGGAGACGGCCGACCCCGGCCGGGGCTGCGACCGCTGGACCAGGTAGGGGTCGAGCACGACCTGACCCTGCGCGGTGGCCACGACCGCGCGCACCAGGACGTCCCGGGCGAAGCTCGACCTCTTGGACAGGTAGCTCCACGGCCGGCTCGCCTGGTCCTGCACCGTGGTGAACAGGCCCATGACGTCCTCGCTGGACAGCAGCATGACCGCGAGCCGCGGGTCCGCCCGCTGCAGCGTGACGCCGAGGGCGACCCCGTTGCCGTCGGGCAGGTTGACATCGAGCAGCGCGACGTCGCACGAGCCCGGGGTGAAGACGAGCCGCGCCTCCGTGACCCCCGGGACCGCGTGCACGACGCGGATCGACTCCTGCGCCGACAGGGTCTGCTCGAGCATCGAGCGCATCAGCGCCTCGTCCTCGACGATGCCGACGCGTGTGAGGGGCGTCACGTGCCGATCGTAGGGCGGCGGGCGGCGCGCGGCCACGCGCCTCGGTGGAGGCGGCCCGGATCTCACGAGCCCAAAGGCCACACCAGGGGCACGACGAGCGTCACCACGACGAGCCACGCGAGCGTCACCACCGCCCCGAGCCGCCAGTAGTCGCCGAACCGGTACCCGCTGGGGCCCTGCACGATCATGTTGGCCGGGGTCGCCAGCGGCGTGAGGAACGACGCCGCCCCCGCCGCCGCCACGAGCATCAGCACCGGTTCGGCCCCGACGCCGACCTCGGCGCCCGCCGCCAGGGCGATGGGCGTGACGACGAGGACGGTCGCCGCGTTCGACACGAACTGCCCCAGGGCGACCGTCAGCAGGAACAGCGCGACCAGCAGGAGGTGCCCGTCGCCGTCGGGGACCACGCGGACCACGACGTCCGCCAGCACGTCGGCCGCGCCGGACCCCGAGATCGCGGCCGACAGCGGGATGAGGCCGCCGATCAGGACCAGCGTCTCCCACGGCACGGCCCGGAGCGCCCGGGCGGGCCGCACCACACCGGTGAGGACCATCGCGGCGGCCCCGGCCAGGCCCGCGAAGGCCGGTGTGACCACCCCGGAGGCCAGCAGGGCGATCGTCGCCACCAGCACGACAACCGCCCGGACCGCGGCGCCGCCCACGCGCGCGTCCTCGTGCACGACCGACCCGGGGGCGGGGTCCGGCGCCGCTCGGTCGGGCAGCAGCCGGTTCCCGAGCAGCGTCGTCACCAGCACCGTCACGAGGGTGAGCGGCACGCCGAGCGCCGCGAACTCGAAGAAGCCGAACCGGTCCCCGGTGGTGTCGGCCAGGGCGTCGGAGACGATCACGTTGACCGGGCTGCCCGCCAGGGTGAGCAGCGCGCCGGCGCTCGCCGCGTAGGCCCCCGGGATGCCCAGACGGGACGGAGCGCTCCCGGAGCGCCGGGCCACCAGGAGCGCGACCGGGAGCACCGCCGCGGCCGCGCCGTTGGGCGTGACGAGCGCGGAGGTCACCGCCGCAAGCGCCATGACCGCGACGACGACCCGCCGCCGACCGGTGCCCGCGCGCGTCAGCAGCAGGTCGCCCGCCCAGGCCGTCACGCCCGAGGCCTGCAGCCCCTCGCTCAGCACGAACAGCGTCGCGATGAACACGACCACGGGGTCGCCGAACCCGGCGACGGCCTGCGCCTCGGTGACGACGCCGGTCGCCGCGAGCGCCAGCGCCGTGAGGACCGCGACGACGGCGGCCGGGAGCCGGTTCCAGACGAACAGGGCGACGGCGGCGGCGAGGACCAGGAGGCTGGTGGTGGCGTCCGACATCCGGGTCGCCGTCGCCGCGGGTCGACCGTCGGGGGCTCAGAGCCCGAACGGGCGGGCGGTCTCCCGCAGCGCGTCCGCCGAGCGCCGGAGGGCCACGAGCTCGTCGGTCGACATCGGCACCCGCAGCGGCGCACCGGCCCCGTCGTGCGCGACGACGGTGGGCACGGACAGGCACACGTCGCCGATGCCGTCGAGGTCGTCGATCAGGGAGGACACGGGCATGACGCGGTGCTCGTCGTTCGTGAGCGCCTCGACGATCCGCGACCCCGCCAGCGCGATGGCGTAGCTGGTCGCCCCCTTGCCCTCGATGATCTCGTACGCGGAGTGCACCACGTCGTGCGCGATGGACGCGCGGACGGCCGGTGTCAGCGGCTCGCGCCCGGGCAGCGGGTCCAGGTCCAGCAGGGGCACCCCGCCGATCGTCGCCGAGGACCACAGCGCCACCGCGGTGTCGCCGTGCTCGCCGACGATGTACGCGTGCACGTTCTGCACCGCCACCCCGACGTGCTGGGAGATCAGGTACCGGAACCGGGAGGAGTCCAGGACCGTCCCGGACCCGATGACCCGGGCGCCGGGGGAGTCCGGAGAACCGGAGCGCCGTAGGTGACGACGTCCACCGGGTTCGTCACCATCACGAACACGGCGTCGGGCGCGACCTCGACGAGCTGCGGCACGAGCGTGCGCATCAGCCCGATCGTGCGCTCCGCCAGGTCCGTGCGGGTCTGCCCGGGACGCTGGTTGGCCCCCGCGGTCACCACCACGACGTCCGCGCCGGCGCATGCGGTGATGTCGTCCGTGCCGACCACGTGCGCCATCGGCACGAACTGGATCCCGTGCGCGAGGTCGAGCGCCTGGGCGCGGACCTTCGCCGTGTCGACGTCGTAGAGCACGACCTCCCGCGCCGCGCCGCGCATCAGCACGGCGTAGGCGAGGGTCGCGCCGACGGCGCCGGCGCCGACCACGGCGACCTTCGCGGTCGAGCGGGGGGTCGGCTCAGCGCCGCCCTCCACGGTCCGTCCCTCGGCGTCACCCGTCACCGCGCCCCCCTCGGCCCGTGTCCCCCAGCCCCGCCGTCCGTCGCGAACGTCCGGTCAGGTCCGGTGCTGCGACGCGTGGAGACGGGGTGTGACGCGCGTCACCCTATCGCCCGACTTGCGGCACCGACCACCCCGGTCGCCCGCCGCGCGCCGCGCGCCACGTCGACGGCAGGAATCGCGCGGCTGGGCTGTGAGGTCGCCGGCGCGGGTCCCAGGTCCGGGGCGGGGTCCGCGGGACCGGTTGGTCCCGATACCCCCGGGGGTATACGATCACGCCATGTCCACGACCTCCGACCCCGCCGCCGCACCCCGTCCTCGCCGCCTCGTGATCGTCGGGGGAGTGGCCGGAGGCATGAGCGCCGCCGCCCGCGCCCGCCGCCTCGACGAGCGCGCCGAGATCGTCGTGCTGGAGCAGTCCGAGCACGTCTCGTTCGCGAACTGCGGTCTCCCGTACGGGCTGTCCGGCGAGATCGAGCAGCGCGCGGACCTGCTGCTGCACACGCCCGGGTCGCTGCACGCCGCGCTCGCGCTGGACGTCCGCACCGGCAGCCGCGTCACCGCGATCGACCGCGCCGCGCGCACCGTGCACGTCGCGACGGCGACCGGCGGCTACGAGCTCGGCTACGACGCGTTGCTCCTGGCTCCGGGGGCCGTCGCCGTCCGCCCGCCGGTGGACGGCCTCGACCACCCCGCGGTGCACGCGCTGCGCACGGTCCCCGACCTCGACGCCCTGACCGACCGGATCGCGGCGCTGCCCGTCAACGGCCCCCGGCGTGCCGTCGTCGTCGGTGCCGGCTTCATCGGGCTGGAGGCCGTGGACGCGCTCGTCGCCCGCGGGCTCGAGGTCGCGCTGGTCGAGCTCGCCGACCACGTCCTGCCTCCGCTCGACCCCGAGCTCGCGCCGCTGCTCGCGGACGAGCTGCGCGCGCACGGCGTCGGGCTCCACCTCGGTGTCTCGGCCACGGCGATCACCGGGACGGCGGACGGGGCCGCGCTCGTGAGCCTGTCGGACGGCACCCGGCTCCCCGCCGAGGTCGTCGTGGTGAACGTCGGCGTGCGGCCCGCGAGCGACCTCGCCCGGGACGCCGGTCTCGACCTCGGCGCCCGCGGCGCGATCCGGGTCGACGCCGACCAGCGGACCTCCGACCCGCACGTCTGGGCCGTCGGCGACGCCGTCGAGGTCGTCCAGGCCGTCACCGGTGACCGGGGGCCCGTGCCGCTCGCCGGGCCGGCGAACCGCCAGGGCCGGCGCGCGGCGGACGCGATGCTCGGCCGGCGCACGACGCCGCAGGCGCCGGTGCTCGGGACCGCGATCGTCCGGGTGTTCGGACTGACGGCGGCCGTCACCGGGGCGGGCCGGTCGACGCTGCGGCGCGCCGGCCTCGCGCACGAGACGGTCCGGGTCCACGCGGGCCACCACGCCGGGTACTTCCCGGGGGCCGAGCAGGTCCACGTCGTCGCGAGCTTCGCGCCCGACGGCCGGCTGCTCGGTGCCCAGGCGGTGGGCCGCGAGGGCGTCGACAAGCGGATCGACGTGCTGGCCACGGCCCTGCGCGCCGGGATGGGCGCCGACGACCTCGCCGAGCTCGAGCTCGCCTACGCGCCGCCGTACGGCTCGGCCAAGGACCCGGTCAACATGCTGGGCTTCGTGGCGCAGAACGCCCTGGACGGCACCATGCCGCAGTGGCAGCCCGACGACGCCGACGACGTGCTCGCCGGCAGCCTGGTCCTCGACGTCCGCACGCGCGCCGAGCACGACCGCGGGCACCTCGCCGGGGCGCTGCACATCCCGCACACCGAGCTGCGCGACCGGCTCCACGAGGTCCGCGCGGCGGCGGACGGCCGCCCGGTGGCGGTGCACTGCGCCAGCGGCGTCCGGTCGCACATCGCCACGCGCGTCCTGCTGCAGGCCGGGTTCGACGCCCGCAACCTGTCCGGCGGCTGGATCAGCCTCGACCTGGCCCGCCCCGACCTCACCCGCGCCCACGATCGGGCCCTCGACGGGGCCCTGGTGTGACCCTGCGGCAGGATGCCCGGGCGGTCGTCGTGCGAACGGCCCCCCTGACCCACCACCCACACCCACACCCACACCCACACCCACGAACGAGGAGAACACCCACCATGTGCAGCCCCGCCCTGTGCCGCTCCTGCGGCAAGACCACCTGGACCGGCTGCGGCATGCACGTCGAGTCCGTCATGGCCGACGTGCCCCGAGACCAGCAGTGCACCTGCAGCTGAGGAGAGGACGACCATGGAGCTCGACCGCGGCGAGATGGGCAAGGTCGTCAACCGCCTCAAGCGGGCCCAGGGCCAGCTGGCCGCGGTGGTGCGCATGATCGAGGAGGGCCAGGACTGCGAACCGGTGGTGACCCAGCTGTCCGCGGTCTCCAAGGCGCTGGACCGCGCCGGCTTCGCGATCATCGCGTCCGGCATGAAGCAGTGCCTGACCGACCCGGACGACGACAGCACGCTGGACGTCGACAAGCTGCAGAAGCTCTTCCTCTCGCTGGCCTAGGCGCGGGCGCCGGGGACCGGTCGACCGGTCCCGGAACACCGACACACCGTTGTCGCGCCCGTGTCCGAGCCTGGACGCATGACCGGGACCACGAACACCACGACCACCTCCCGCAGCGCCCTCGACCTGTGGCTGACCATGTGGAACTCCGACGGCGACCTCGCCCGCGAGATCTGCGCCGAGGACTTCCGCATCCACTTCGCCGTGACCGAGCCGGACGGCTCGACCCCGGCGGACGGCATCCGCTCCGCCGACGACTTCGCGCGGTACCTCACCTGGTGGCACGGCCAGAACCCCGGTGTGGTGTTCACCGCGGTCGCCGACGCGATCGACGGGGACCACGGCCGGCTGCTCTGGGACGTGGAGCAGGGCGGCGCACGGGCCGGTGGCGTGGACGTGTTCGACTTCGACGCCGACGGCCGGGTGCGCCGGGTCTGGTCCGTCGGGGGGCAGCGGAGCATGCGCAGCTGACCGCCGCGACCAGCGACGACGCGTCTGCCAGGCTGGCGGCATGAAGCGAGCCGAGCGGCAGTACGCCCTCGTCGACCTGCTCCGCGGAGCGCGCCGGCCGTGGTCGGCCGCCCGGCTCGCCCGCGAGCTCGGGGTGTCCACCCGCACGATCGAGCGCGACATCGCGTCGCTCCAGGTCGCGGGCGTGCCTCTCTACGCCGAGCACGGGGTCACGGGGGGCTACGCGATCCTGCCCGAGTACTCGCTGCCGCCGCTCAACCTCTCGGCCGCCGAGTCCCTGGCGGTGCTCGCCGGGCTGGCGCTGCTCGACACCTCGCCCTACCAGGGCGCCGCCCGGCGCGCCCGCGCCAAGGTCGCGGCGGTCATGGGGGAGGAGCACCGCGCCCCGGTGCAGGAGCTGCTCGGGCGGATGCAGGTCATCGACCCCGTCGCCCCGGCAGGAGGTGGCGTGCCGTTCGGCATGCTCTCGGACGCCATCGCCGCCCGGCGGGTCGTGCGGCTGACCTACCTGGGCGAGGCCTCGGGGGACGACGTCCCGGCGAGCACGGTCCGCGACGTCGAGACGATGGGGCTGCTGCGCGGAGGAGACGCCTGGTTGCTCGTCGGGTGGTGCCGGCTCCGCGACGCGATCCGCGGGTTCCGCATCGAGCGCATCACGCGCCTGGAGCTCCTCGACGAGGTCGCGCCGGAGCGCGACCCGGCGCTGCTGCAGGCGGACCAGGTGCGCTGGCCGATCCGGAGCCTCGGCTGAGCGGTGGGACCGTCCGTCAGGGCCGCTGTCCCGGGACCGCCACCCGGTCCCAGTCGATCGCGAACCGTCGCGGATCGAACCGCACCACCCAGATCGGCAGCCGGTCGCCGACGCGCACCGGCCTCGGGAGCGCCTCGGCGTGCGTCACCCGGGGTTCGCCGGGTGCGTCGATCCGCAGCACCAGCTCCGCCCGCCGCGGGCCGTCGCCGGTGGCGGGGAGCGCGGCGACCGCCTCGACCACGGCGGTGGTGGGCACGCCGTTGTGCGCGCCCACCACGCCGCTGATCAGCGCGTCCTGGTACGCCCGGACGTCGTCGGTGGCCCGGACGCCCGCGCTCAGCGCGTCGGCCACGGAGGGCCGGCTCTGCGCCCGGCTCCACCGGACCAGGCGGACCAGGTCGCGCAGCGCCCCCATGGTCAGGCGCGGCCCTCGCGCACGATCCGGCCCATCTCCCGGCCCACCGCGGGGTTGGTCTGCGCGCGGGCGGCGAACTCCTCGGCCGCCACGGTCCAGGCCGCCCCGTCGATCCCGAGGCCCGCTGCGATCCCGGCGAGCGCCCCCTGGTCGTAGCCCACCGCCTGCGACTGCGCGATCACGGAGGCGTACTGCTGCCAGGTCACCCCGACGGCCGCGGGGGCGAACGCGGCGTCGTCCGCGGAACCGCCGGTGTTGCGGAAGTCCGCCTCCACCTGGGTCGCGGGCTGGGCCATCGCCTGGGCGACCAGCGCCTGCTGGTCGGCGGCGCTCATCCCCGCCACCCCGGCCGCGTGCGGAGCGCCGGACGCGGCGCGCGCCGCGGCCACGGTGGCCTCGGCGTCGCGGCCCGCCTGCTGGGCACCGCCCACCGCGTCCTTGATCCGGTCGAAGAGCCCCATCGTGATACTTCCTCTCATCTCGGTGCCTCGTCCGGGGTCAGGCTTACCAAGCGCGTGGTCGGGAATCAAACGCTGACGAGGGCCCGGTGTCCGGGAGTCGATGCAGGTCAGGGCCCTGCGGGAGGCCTCGACCTGCTCGAGGGACCCCGCGAAGGCCCGCGTCCGAGCGCTCCTCTCACGCCCGCCCCCGCTCCCGGATCGCCGAGTCCAGCGCGCTCATGAGGGCTGCCACGCGCGTGCTCCCGCCCGGCGCCGCGGGGTACCGACCCAGGACCTCCGGGACCGGGGGAGCGGCCCGCTCGGCCAGGCGGCCGACGGCCTCGTCGCCCGTGGCGCCGGTCCTCATCTCGACCACCCGCGCCGCGCACGCGGCGGCTCGCAGGATGTGCCCGACCTGGGTCGCCTCGGCGATCGGGTGGAGGTAGGCCGCCGCAGCCGCGTCGCCGCACGCGAGCGCGGCGAGCCGTGCAGGCTCCACGGCGACGGACCGCGCCGCGCGGTGGGCGGCGAACGCTGCGGCGCGCTGCAGGTTCGAGCGCGCGGCCCCGTCGGCGAACGCCCGCGCCGCGGCGATCGCGTCGCGCGGGCGGGGGTCGTCCGGCGCGACGGACTCGAACTCGGGGAGCAGGTCCCGGGCGCAGTCGACGGCGAACCGGACGACGGCGCGCAGGTCGTCCGTGGTCAGGTCGACCTGTCGCGTCCGCATCTGCCCATGATGCCGCCCGCGGAACCGGCTGCGGGGTGGGCCCGCAGGAGCCTCACGCGTCCCGGGTCCGGAGCGTCACGTGGGCGGCGAGCGTGGTCCAGAGGGTGCACACCGCCATGACCGCGAGGCCTCCCGGGCCCGCCAGGGGTCCGGTCCCGGTGGTCGTGTAGGAGGCCTGTCCGGCCGTCGTGGGCCAGTACGTCCCGGCAAGGTCCCCGAGGGCGCCGGGCAGCCCGGGTGCGAGCGCCGGCACGAGCAGCGCCACGGTCACGACGACGGCGAGCGCGCCCGAGGAGGAGCGCGTCAGGGCGCCGAGCGCCACGCCGAGCACGGCCGTGAGCACCAGGTAGCCGACCGCGCACAGGACCGCCCGGACGGTGCCGGCATCGGTCAGATCCGCCGTCGGCAGCCCCGCGGCGGCGAGGGCCGCCTGGCTCGCGCCGAGGCTGGCCGCCACGGTGAGGACGGCGGTCGCGAGCGCGACGAGGGCGGTGACGGCGAGCTTCGTGACCAGCAGGACGGCGCGCCGGGGTGCGGTCGTCAGGGTCGTGACGATCTGGCCCGTCGCGTACTCGCTGGTGAAGGCCTGTGCGCCCAGCGTCGCGACGAGGATCTGCCCGACGAGGATGCCCTTGAAGCCGACGCCGGTCGGGTCGAAGTCCGCGGGCAGGTCGGCCTGCCAGCCGGCCACGAGGCCGCTGATGCCGAGCAGGCTCACCACCACGGTGACCAGGACGGTGCCGGCCGCCAGGATCCAGGTGGTGCGGATGCTGCGGGTCTTGATCCACTCCGAGGCGAGGAGGTCCATGTCAGGCGGCGTCCTTCCGGGTCGAGGTCATGGTGAGGAAGACGTCCTCCAGCGAGTCGCGGACCGCGGTGAGCTCGGACAGCCCGATGCCCGCGGTGGCGGCGACGCGGCCGACGTGGTCGGTCGCGGCCCCCTCGACGTCGACCGCGTCCGCGCCGGCGGGGTCGGGTGTGGCCCGCAGTCCGGCGCGGGCCAGTGCCTCGAGGAGTCCTCGCCGGTCCGGCGTGCGCGCGCGGACGTGCTCGGTGGTGCGGTCGGCGATGAAGGCGGCCAGGGGCTGGTCCGCCAGCAGCCGTCCGTGGTGGACGACGACGAGGTGGTCCGCCGTGAGCTCCATCTCGCCCATGAGGTGGCTGGAGAACAGGACCGTGCGGCCCTCGGCGGCCAGGTCGCGCATCAGCGAGCGCGCCCACCGGATCCCCTCGGGATCGAGGCCGTTGAGCGGCTCGTCGAAGATCACGACGGCCGGGTCGCCGATCAGCGCGGTCGCGATGCCGAGCCGCTGCTTCATCCCGAGCGAGAAGTCACCGGCGGGGCGGTTCCCGGCGCCCCCCAGCCCGACCAGGTCCAGCATCTCGGGCACCCGGGACCTGGCCACGCCCCCGGCGCGGGCGACCGCCGCGAGGTGGTCCGCGGCCGTGCGGCGCGGGTGGACCCCCCGGGCGTCGAGCATCGCGCCGACGACGCGCATCGGGTGCGGGATCTCCGCGAGCCGCAGGCCGCCGACCGTCGCCGCACCGCTGGTCGGCCTGTCCAGGCCGAGGAACATCCGCAGGGTCGTGGACTTCCCCGCCCCGTTGGGGCCGAGGAAGCCGGTCACGACGCCGGGCCGCACCGCGAAGGACAGGCCGTCCACGGCGGTGAGGTGCCCGTAGCGCTTCCGCAGGGCGTGCGCCTGCAGGGTCACCGGGTTCATGGTGTGCATGGCGAGCGACACTACACCGTGTCGTGTAGATCTACACCGGCCGGTGTAGCATCGACCGCGAGCACCACGGAGGAGAGCGATGACGACGGTGGGCGACAGGCCCGTGCGCGAGGGACAGGCGCACAAGCGGGCGGCGATCCTGGCCGCCGCCCGGGAGCTGTTCGTGCAGACGGGCGTGGAGCGCACCAGCATGGACGCGGTGGCCGCGCTCGCCGGGGTGTCGAAGCGGACGGTCTACGACTACTACGGGGACAAGCGGCGCCTGCTGCTCGGCGTCGTGGAGGACGCGGGGGAGCGCGCGCTGGCCACGCTCCGCGGGCTGGTCGCGGAGCACCTCGACGACGCAGGCATCACGGACGTCGCCGGCCTCGACGAGGCGCTCACCGCGCTCGCCGCCGACCTCGGCCGCTCCCTGCTGCTGTCGTCGGACTACCTCGCCGCGGTCCGGCTGATCAACGAGAACGAGCCGCTGCTGCCGGAGCTCGACGACCACCCGCTCGACGAGGCCCACGCGCAGGTCCTCAGCGAGCGCGTCGGCCGCTTCGCCCGCGCCGGCCTGCTCGACGCCGAGGACCCGGATCTGGCCGCCGCGCACTTCCACGCCCTGACCGCGCTGCGCGTGCTCAACGAACCGGCACGCCGGCGCGCCGAGAGCGCGCACGTCCGGCGGATCATGACGGACGGGGCGCGCGCGTTCGTGCGCGCGTACGGCGTGCGCGACGGGGGCGGGTGACACCCCGGCGTCCCGACGTACGCTGCGTGCTGCTACGTGACGAGCAGTAACGGACGGGGAGGTGGTCGCCGTGGCGACGACGACCAGGACGCTGAGCGGGCCGTGCCGGGCGTGGCCGGCGGAGAGCAGGTTCATCCGGGAGGTGCTGGACCGCATCGGCGACAAGTGGACGATGCTCGTCGTCAGCACGCTCGGCAACGGGCCCCTGCGCTACTCCGACCTGCAGGCGAGCATCCCCGGGATCTCGCAGCGGATGCTCACGGTGACGCTCAAGGCGCTCGAGCGCGACGGGCTCGTCACCCGGACCGCGTACCCGGAGGTGCCGCCGCGGGTGGAGTACGAGCTGACGGACCCGGGACGCTCGCTGTCCGACGCCGTGCTGTCGATGGCCGCGTGGGCCGCGAGCCACCACGAGGAGGTCGCGGCGAACCGGCGGGCCCACGAGATCACCGGGGCGGGCCGGAAGGGCGCGTAGCGGCGCCCTCCCGGCCGGAACCGGTCGCGGTCAGGGGGCGACGACGACCTCGTGCGCGGACCGCTGCTGGTGGGCGTCCCAGTAGAACGGCGCGATCTGCGCCGCCGACAGCGCGGGCACGCCGTCGGGCGCCTGGTCGGTGATCCACGCGGCGATCGCGACGTGCGCGACGTGGATGCCGTCGCCCGCCAGCTCGCCGGCGAGGTTCAGCGCCCAGTTCCGCATGGCCGCGGCGCCGGCGTTCACGTTGCCGAAGACCGCCGACGGCGTGATCGACCCCGCGCCGCTGGTGAACAGCAGCGTGCCCGCGCCCGCCCGGAGGAGGTCCGGCAGCACGGCGGCCGCGGCGGTCTGGGCCCCGTACAGGTAGTACTCGACCTGCGCCTGGGTGTTCTCAGGGGTCGTCTCCCGGATGTGGACCGGGGCGAGCGGTCCGGCCGAGGCGTCGGCGGGGGAGTACTCCAGCACGTCGATCCCGCCGAAGTGCTGCTTCGCGGCGTCCAGCGCGGCCGTCAGGCCGGCGCGGTCCAGGACGTCGGCGGGGAACGCGGCCGCGGTGATCCCGTCGGCGGCGAGGTCGGCGACCAGGCCGTCGAGCTTCTCCCGGTTCCGGGCGACGAGCGCGACGTCGAAGCCCTCCGACCCGAACCTGCGCGCGATGGCGAGGCCGAGTCCGGGGCCGGCGCCGATGAGGGCGATCGTTGGCATGGTGCTCCTCTGGTAGTGCGGTGTGGTGGTGCTCCTGACAGATGGGGTGCGCGCGGCGTCCTCGGCCGGTCCGCCGCTCATGTCGCCGCCGGCGCCGCCGGCGCGCCCGCGACCACCCGGTCGAGCACCTGCGCGTAGGCCGCCACGGTCTGGGCGCCCGCGACGGCGAACCGGCGGTCGAGCACCACGAACGGCACGCCCCGCGCGCCCAGGTCCCGGCCCTCCCGGACGTCGGCCCGGACCGCGTCGGCGTACTCGTCGCCGGCCAGCACCTCCCGGACCCGCCGGCCCGACAGGCCGACCTCCTCGGCGACCCGCGTCAGCGCCTCGGCGTCGAAGGGGTCGAGGTCGCCGGCGAAGAAGCGGTCCTGGACGCGGGAGAAGAGCTCCAGGCCCCTGCCCGACTCGTGGGCGTGGTGCACGAGCCGGTGGACGTCGAAGGTGTTCGCGTTGCGCCGGTCCACGGAGAAGGGGAGACCCTCGCGCTGCGCGAGGGCCTGGATGCGGCGCTCCGCCTGGCGCACGACCTCCGCGTCGCCGCCGTGCGAGCGGAGGAACGCGGCCTCGATCGTCTCCGGCGTCCGCGGCGCGTCCGGGTGCAGCTCGAACGACCGCAGCGCGACGACGAAGCGCCCCGCGTCCGGCCGGGCCGCGATCGCGCGCTCCAGCCGGTGCTTGCCGACGTAGCACCACGGGCAGCCCAGGTCGGACCACACCTCGATCACCACCGAGCCCTCGGGACCGTCCGGCGTCGTCCGCTCATCCATCGTTCCACCCCACTCCTCGTGCGTCACCACATCATCGGTGCGTAAGGAGGGGGCTACAAAAGGCACTTCGAGGTGCGTGGGGGCGGGACTCCGCGCGGGTCGGTGGCGACGTCGACTAGCAGGGCACCGCGGGCACGTAGAGCCCGTCGCGCTCCGCGCGCACCGCGGCGTGGGTCCGCGTCGGCGTCCCGAGCTTGGCGGCGATGTGCTCGAGGTGCGTGGCGATCGTCCGCGAGGTGACGACGAGCCGGCGCGCGATGTCGGAGTTGGTGCACCCCTCGACGAGCAGCCCCAGCACCTCCAGCTCCCGCGGCGTGAGCCCGTGCAGCGGGGGCGCGGGGGAGAGCAGCGCCAGGCCGGCCAGCCCGGGACCCGCGTCGTCCGACGTGCTCAGGACGGTGACCCGCGCGTGGCCGTCGGGTGCGTGCGCCCCGCCGAGCGGCCAGAGGAACGACGAGCTGACCCGGCCGTCGCCCACCCGCCGCCGCACGAAACCGAGCAGCGGCGAGCCCGGCAGCAGCAGCGGGTCGGTCGCCAGCCCCGGCACCACCTGGCACCCGCCGTCCGCGCGCAGGGCCGTGCCCGCGGTCACGCCCTGGACGAGCCGGGCGCCGGCGAGGAGCGAGCTCAGCGGGTCGAGGCAGCGCGCGAGCAGGGGCGCGAGCCGGGCGAGGCGCCGGCGGGTGGCCGCGGACGGCGGGGCGGGGCTCGCGGAGAGCACCGCGAGGTGACCGACGTGCCGGCCGCCGTCGGCGAACAGGGCGACGCCGAGCCCCTCCCGGAGGCCGGACGGGATCAGGCAGTCGGCCCAGGTCGCCAGCTCCTCCGCGGGGTAGGGCAGGTCCGACGACCCCAGCGGCGGTCGCGCGCGGTCCGTGCCGGTCAGCTCGATGTCCCGGGCCACCTGCGGCCCCTCGAGGAACCGCACCGCGGCGTCGTCCAGGTCCAGCGTGGCGAGCAAGGAGGGGCGATGCTCCCCCGGGTCGGCGAACGCGAGGAAGGCCGCGTCGAACGGGACGACCCGGCGCAGCACCTCGAGCAGGCCCCGGGCTCGCTCGGCGGGCGGGGCGACGGGTCGCGCCGAGGCGGCCTCGGCGAGGAGCAGCTCATCGGCGCGGAGCGGGCGCATGGGGACCCCTCGGGGACGCCGGCGCCAGGGCGCCGACCACCCGGGCAGGGCCGTTTCTCGACCGGGAGGCGGGTGCGGACGAGACCCTTCCTACCCCACTGCGGGCCCCGTCGCCCGCGGGCGGGCGCCGGCCCGCGGAGACCACGGATCGGCAGGTCTGCCGATACCGCGGAGGCGCAGCACGTGGGTGCAATGACGTGTCCGACCCCGGCGTCCGCCGGGACCGATCTAAGGAGCCGTCATGAAGGCAGTGGTGTACGAGGGTCCGCGCCAGGTCAGCGTCTCGGACGTCCCGGACGCGAGGATCGAGCGGCCGACCGACGTGCTGGTGCGGATCACGTCCGCGAACATCTGCGGCTCCGACCTGCACATGTACGAGGGCAGGACGGACTTCGAGAAGGGCCGGTGGTTCGGGCACGAGAACCTGGGCCAGGTGGTCGAGGTCGGCGACGGCGTCGACAAGGTGCAGGTCGGCGACTGGGTGGTCCTGCCGTTCAACATCGCCTGCGGGCACTGCAAGAACTGCGAGCGGCAGCTGACCAACTACTGCCTCACCGCGCAGCCGGAGCCGAGCATGGCGGGGGCCGCCTACGGCTTCGCCGACATGGGCCCGTACGGCGGCGGCCAGGCCGAGCTGCTGCGGGTGCCGTGGGGCGACTTCAACTGCCTGCGGCTGGGCGAGGACGCCGAGGAGCGGCAGACCGACTACGTGATGCTCGCCGACATCTTCCCGACGGGGTACCACGCCACCGAGATGGCCGGCGTGAAGCCCGGCGACCAGACGGTGATCTACGGCGCCGGACCGGTCGGGCTGATGGCCGCGCTGTCGGCGACGATCCGCGGCGCCGGCAAGGTGATGGTCGTCGACCGGCAGCCCGACCGGCTGCGGCTGGCCGAGTCCATCGGGGCAATCGCCATCGACGACTCGAAGGTCGACCCGGTGGAGGCCGTCCTGGAGCAGACGATGGGCCTCGGCGCCGACAACGGCTGCGAGTGCGTGGGCTACCAGGCGCACGAGCCCGATGGCCAGGAGCAGACGAACCTGACCATGAACCGGTTGGTCGGCTCCGTCCGGTTCACCGGGACGATCGGCACCGTCGGCGTCTTCGTCCCGCAGGACCCCGGGGCCGAGGACGAGCTCGCGAAGCAGGGCAAGATCGCGTTCGACTTCGGCATGTTCTGGTTCAAGGGCCTGCACCTCGGCACCGGGCAGGCGCCGGTGAAGAAGTACAACCGGCAGCTGCGCGACCTGATCGCCGGCGGCAAGGCCGAGCCGTCGTTCATCGTGAGCCACGAGCTGCCGCTGGACCGCGCCCCCGAGGCGTACGAGCACTTCGACAAGCGCGACGACGGGTGGACGAAGGTCGTCCTGCACCCCGACGGGCGGGGGGCCTGACGTGGCCGGGGCGCTGGACGGGCGCCGGGTCGCGATCGTCGCGGCCGACGGGGTGGAGCGCGTCGAGCTCGAGAAGCCGCGCCAGGCGCTCGACGACGCGGGCGCGACCACCGTGGTGGTGTCGCTCGCGCCGGGCGAGATCCAGGCGCGGGACAACGACCTCGAGGACGCCGGCACGTTCCCCGTCGACCGCCTGGTCGGCGACGTGGCGGTCGACGACTTCGACGCCCTGCTGCTGCCCGGCGGCACGGTCAACCCGGACAAGCTGCGGATGGAGCCCGCGGCCGTGCGGTTCGTGCGGGACTTCGTCGGGTCCGGCAAGCCCGTCGCGTCGATCTGCCACGGCCCGTGGACGCTCCTCGAGGCGGACGTCGTGCGCGGCCGCCGCCTGACCTCGTGGCCCAGCGTGCGCACCGACCTGCGCAACGCGGGGGCCGAGGTCGTCGACGAGGAGGTGGTGACGGACGGCACGCTCACGACGAGCCGCTCGCCCGACGACCTCCCCGCCTTCTGCGAGCGGATCGTCCAGGAGTTCGCCCGCGGCCCGCAGCCCGCCCACGCGGGGGCCGGGTCGTGACCGGGCCCGTCGCGCGGGTGGGGTCCGCCGCGGCGCTCGCCGGCGGCGCGGTGCTGCTCGTGCGGGTCGCGCGCGGCCGGGCGCCGCGCGGCCCCGTCACGGGCGGCTGGACCGGGTCCGGGTGGCTGGCGGTGACCGTGCTGCGCGAGCCGTCGGACCTCGACACCGACCAGCTGCCGGCCCCGCTCGCCGAGCTGGGGGACCGGGTCGAGGTCCGGGTCCGCCCCGCGGCCGGCGGCAAGGGGACCGAGCTGGCGGCTCGGCTCCGGGACCGGCCGGCGCCGGCGTCCGCGCCGAGCCGGCTCGGCGGGCGCGACCCCGAGGCCGGGCTGCGCTCCGCGCTGCGCCGGGCCAAGCAGGTGTACGAGGTCGGGGAGGTGCTGGCGGTGGACCCGGCACCGCACGGCAGGCGGACGGCGACTCCCTGGGGCGCGCTGCTGGAGGCGTGGACCCGGGTCGCGCCGGCGGGAGGTGTGCGATGAAGGCGGTGACCTGGCGGGGCGTCAACGAGATCAGCGTCGAGGACGTCCCCGAGCCCGGGATCCTCAACGACCACGACCTGATCCTCGAGGTGGGGCTGAGCGCGACCTGCGGCTCCGACCTGCACCTGCTCGGCGGCTACATCCCCGCGATGCGCGCGGGCGACGTGCTCGGCCACGAGTTCATGGGCACGGTCGCCGAGGTCGGGCGCGCCGTGACGAAGCACCGGGTCGGCGACCGGGTCGTGGTCGTCTCCTTCACCAGCTGCGGGCAGTGCTGGTACTGCCGGCAGGGCCTGTGGTCCCTCTGCGACAACGGCAACCCCAACCCGGGGATCACCGAGGCGCTCTGGGGCCAGTCCATCGGTGGCTGCTACGGCTACTCGCACGCGATGGGCGGCTGGGCCGGCAGCCACGCCCGCTACATCCGGGTGCCGTACGCCGACCAGGGCGCGTTCGCCATCCCCGACGGCGTGTCGGACCTGCGGGCCCTGTTCGCCTCGGACGCCGGCCCGACCGGCTGGACCGGGGCGCACCAGGCCGGCGTGCAGCCGGGCGACGTCGTCGCCGTCTGGGGCGCCGGGGGAGTCGGGCAGATGGCGGCGCGGGCGTCGATGCTCATGGGGGCCGAGCGGGTGGTGGTCATCGACCGCTACGACAACCGCCTCGACCAGGCGCACACGTACGTCGGGGCCGAGACCCTCGACTACGAGCAGACCGACGTCACCGCCGCGCTGCGGGAGATGACGGGCGGCCGCGGGCCCGACGTCTGCATCGAGGCCGTCGGGATGGAGGCGCACTCGCCCGGGCCGCAGTACGCGTACGACCAGGTCAAGCAGCAGCTGCGGCTGCAGACCGACCGGCCGACCGCGGTGCGCGAGGCCATCTACGCGTGCCGGAAGGGCGGGACGGTCTTCACCCTCGGCGTGTTCGCCGGCGTGGTGGACAAGTTCCCGCTCGGCGCCGTGATGAACAAGGCGCTCACCCTGCGCGGCGCCCAGCAGCACGGGCACCGGTACATCCCGGAGATCCTCGAGCGCATGAGCCGGGACGAGGTGACGACCGAGCACCTCGCCACGCACGTCATGTCCCTGGACGACGGCCCGACGGGCTACCGGATGTTCAAGGAGAAGGAGGACGGGTGCGTGCGCGCGGTGTTCCGCCCGGGTGGGTGACCGGGTGGTGACCGGGCGCGGGTCCGCGCCGGGTGCCGCCGCCGGGGACGGCGCGGGGGAGTCGACCTTCCTCGGGTCGCGCCGCCTGCTGCTGTTCCTCGGCGGCGGCGTCCTGGCGGCGGCGGCGACCGCGGTCCTCGGCGCGCCCGAGATCGCGGTGCTCGTGGGCTGGGTCTTCGCCGCCGGCGGGCTGCTGCTCCGGGTCTGGCGGATCGGCTGGCCGCAGGACCACCGCGGGACCAAGCGGCTCGCCGAGGAGGAGGGGCGGACGCGCGCCACCGACGCCGCCGTCCTCGGTGCCGCCGTGATCAGCCTCGGCGCGGTCGCCCAGGGCCTCGTCCAGGCCCAGTCCCGGGACCTCCTCGGGATCGTCACCGTGATCCTGTGCGTCCTGACCGTCGTCCTGTCCTGGTCCCTGGTGAACACCGTCTTCGCGCTGAAGTACGCCCGGCACTACTACGCGGGGGGCGACGGCGGGATCGACTTCGGGCAGGGCGAGGCGCCGGCCTACAGCGACTTCGCGTACCTCGCGTTCACCGTGGGGATGAGCTTCGGCGTCGCCGACACCCAGCTCGTCACCACCCCGATCCGCAAGGTGGGGCTCGGGCACGCGCTGCTGTCGTACCTGTTCGGGACCGTGGTGATCGCGGTGGCGGTCAACCTGGTGACGAACCTGGGCCAGTCGGGCTGAGCGCGGGGACCGCGACCCCGCTGCCGGCACCTCCGCGTCCCGGGACCCCCCGGTGCTCGCCGCCGGGTGGCTACCGTCTCGGGCATGACGAGCGAGACCGACCTCCACGAGCGCCTGGACCGCCTCGAGTCCGAGTCCGCCATCCGCACGCTGGTGCACGAGTACTGCCACGGGGCCGACAAGCGGGACCTCCGCCGGTTCGCGGCCGTGTGGACCCCGGACGCCGTCTGGCAGGTCGCGCCCACGCAGGAATTTCGGGGAGTGGAGGCGATCTGCGCCGCTGTCGAGTGGCAGTAGAGCGCGTTCCCGCAGATGCACCACTGGACCGCCAACCTCGTGATCGACCTCGCCGGCGACGAGGCGTGGGGCGAGGTCGACGTCAGCGTGACGACCCGGCTCCCGGACGGTGCCTGGCTGCGCGGCGGCGGGGTCTACCGCGGCACGTACGTCCGGACCGGCCTCGGCTGGCGCATCTCGCGACGCGAGGCCGAGCACCTGTTCAGCCTCGATCCACGGCCTGGCCAGGACCCCGGCACGCTCGATCGCCACGAGGCGCTCGGCGCGGGGTCGGGCGACCCGGAGCGGTAGCGCGACCCGCGGGGACGGCCGCGTCGCGCGTCGGAACGCGGTGGTCCTCCCGTGCGCGGGTGTTACGCGACGCGGAACACCGGCCACCCGATCTCCGTGCGCCAGGCGGCCGGGTCGGCGGTGTCCCGGGGCCCCACGCGGTAGACCTCCCGCACGGGGCCGGCGACCGCCATCGCGTTCCCCACGACCCACGCGCCGAGCTCGCCGTAGGTGACGTCCACGCCGTCGTGCTCGCCGACGTGGGTGGTCACCGCCAGCTCCGCGGCCGGGAGGGTGACGGCGCGCACCCGTCCGGTGCGCGGCGGGTCCGAGGTCGGCAGGTAGACCAGCGCCCGGCCCCGGCCCTCCTCGAACAGGCCGTCGTCGTAGGTACCCCCCGACGGTCCGGTCGCGCCGGCGCCGACGGCCGACTCCAGCTCGGCCATGGCGCCGGCGAACCACGCCTCCACCTCGTCGTGCCCGATCACCGCCTCGACCGCCGCGACCCGGCGCGCGGGCTCGGCGCGCAGCTCGACCGTGATCGGCGCGGGGTCGGGCCGCAGCAGGCGCCGCAGCGAGGCGACCGCCGCACGGGTGCGGTCGAGCTCGGACTCCAGGCGCCGGAGGTGCCCCGCGACCAGGGCCGACCGGGCGCCGGGCTCCGAGGCGCGCAGGATCAGCCGGACGTCGCCCAGGGGGACGTCGAGCTCGCGGAGGCGGTGGATGACCTGGGCGGTGGGGATCTGCTCGACGGCGTAGTACCGGTAGCCGGTCGTGCCGTCCACGACGGCCGGCTCGAGCAGCGCCGCCTCGTGGTACCGACGCAGGGTCCGCACGCTCAGGTGGGTCAGCCGCGAGAACTCGCCGATGGTCAGCACGCACCCAGTGTGGGGGCTCTCCCCGGGGGAGGGTTGACCGCTTGACCCTGCTCCCGGGGGAGGCCGCACGGTGACGACATGACACGCACCGAGCACGCCGACACCGTCCCGACCACCGTCCGCGACTTCCTCGCCGCCAGCACCGTGCACGACGCCGACGCGGCCTCGGCCTTCCTCGTCGAGGACGTCGTGGTCGTCGACCAGGGCGAGGCCTTCCGCGGCCGCGACGAGGTGCGTGCCTTTGTGCGCGACGCCGGCGCCGAGTTCGCGTACACCACCGAGCAGACCGGCGCCCGCCGCGTCGACGACGACCACTGGGTCGTCACCCTGCGCCTCGAGGGCACGTTCCCGGGCGGCGTCGCCGACCTGGACTACCGCTTCACCCTCCGCGGCGGCCTCGTGGCCGAGCTGGTCATCGCCAACCACGACGCGTGAGCCGGCCACCGGGACTCGGCCGCTCTGACGCCCTCAACGGCCGTAGCGGCCGGCGAACCGCTCGACGGCTTCCGCACTGGCCGGGCTGAACACGCCCACGAGGTTCTGGTCGGGGTCACGCAGGAAGAAGACCCGGTTGCCCCACGGCATGAGCGCCGGCTCGGCGACGAACTCCGTGCCCAGCGCGGCCAGGCGCGCGTACTCGGCGTCGACGTCGTCGACGAGGAACTCGACGATCGCCGAGCGGTTGGCCGCCGCCTCGGCGGAGCCGGGGGCGAACAGCGGCACCGTGGCGGTGCTGCCGAGGGCGAGGGTCGCGGTCGGGGTGACGATCTCGGCGAACACCGGGGCGGGGCGTACGGCGGTGGTGCCGGTGAGCTGCTCGTAGAAGTCGACCATCGCGTCGATGTCGTCGGTGATGAGGCGGGTCGAGACGAGGGCGGGGGTCCGGGAGCTGGTCATGGACGCGACGCTAGGACGAATATAGGGCGGAATCCGCCCGGTATGCGTGGGAATCTGTCCACATGACCCGCTCCACCGCTCGTGTGCTCGCCCTCCTGGAGCGCCTCCAGGCCGGAGGGATCCAGTCGGTCGGGACGCTCGCCGCCCGGCTGGGCGTCGACGAGCGGACCGTGCGTCGCTACGTGGCGCAGCTGGTGGAGATGGCGGTGCCGGTCGAGGCGGTCCGCGGGCGCCACGGCGGGTACCGCATCGCCCCCGGCTACCGGATGCCACCCCTCATGCTGACCGACGACGAAGCGCTCACCCTGCTCCTGGGCCTGATCATCGGCCGTCGCGGCGGCGGGCTGCCGGTCGACGACGAGGCCGTCGAGAGTGCCGTCGGCAAGGTGCGTCGCGTGCTGCCGCGACGGACGGCGTCGCGGCTCGACGCGCTGCTCTCCTCCGCGGACCTGGCGCTGCTCGGCCGCTCCGGACCGTCGGCCACGGAGGCCGCCGGTGGCACCGACCCGGAGGTGCTGCTGGTCCTCGCCGAGGCCGCTCGCGATCGCCACCCCGTCGAGATCCGCCACACCCGCGCGGACGGGACGGCCAGCGGGCGGACCATCCTGCCGTACGGCGTGGTCGCGCGGTCCGGGCGCTGGTACGTCACGGGCCACGAGTCGCGCACCGGTGAGATCCGGACCTTCCGCGTCGACCGGATGAGCAACCCGGTGACGCTGCCCGGCTCGTTCCACGTGCCCGGCGACTTCGACGCGAGCGCCACCGTGCTGGCGGGCCTCGCCGCCACCCCGTGGCGCCATGAGGTGTCGGTCCGCGTCGCCGGCACCGTCGAGGACCTGCGCACGCAGCTCCCCGCCGGCCTGGCGGCGCTGGAACCGACCTCGTCCGCCGCGGGGCCCTGGACCCGCGTCCACCTGCGCGCCGAGCGGCTGGACTGGGTGGCTCCGTACCTCGCCGGGCTCGGCCGCGATCTCGTCGTCGAAGGTCCGGCCGAGCTCCGGGAGCACGTCCGGGTCCTGGCCGACCGCCTGCGCGCTGCGTGCGGGGACGAGATCGCCGACGAGACCTCTCCCGAGGACCGACCCGAGCGCCGCGGCCCCCGGGTCCGCATCGTCCATCTGACGGGCGCGGTGTTCGACGCGCTCGCCGCCGGTGACCTCGCCCGCGCGAACGCGTGCAGCCCCGTCCGGTTGACCTCGTACTTCGCCGGACCCGACTGGCGCAGCACGTGGGCGAGGCGGGGCGAGCAGGCTCGTCGGGACCCCGCCAGCACGGCCTGGGTCACCGGCGTCATCTGGGACGAGGACCAGTCCTTGGCCGCCGGTCGCGCCGGCTTCCACGGACCGCCGGACGCCGACGGCATGGTGGAGATCGGGTACGCGGTCGATCCCGCGCACCGTCGCCGCGGTTACGCCCGTGCGGCACTCGAGGCGCTGCTCCAGCGAGCTCGGGAGGAGCCCTCGGTGCGCACGGTGCGGGTCACCATCGCTCCGGGGAACACCGCCTCCCTCGGGTTGGCCGCGCAGTACGGGTTCACCGCCGTGGGGGAGCAGTGGGACGACGAGGACGGTCTGGAATCGTCTACGAGGTCGCTGCCGACGCCGGGACCTCGTCGCCGGTCGTCTCGGACGAGCAGATGGCGTCGCTGGCGCCGGGGGGTCTGCGTGCCGTCGTCTTCGACGTGGGGGAGACCCTGGTCGACGAGTCGAGGGCGTGGGGCGAGCAGGCTCGGACGGCAGGGGTGACCCCGTTCAGTCTCATGGCCGCGATCGGATCGGTGATCAGCCGAGGACGCGACCACCGCGAGGCGTGGACGCTGCTCGGGGTGGCGCCGCCGGCCTCGGCACCTGAGATCGAACCGGGCGACCTGTATCCGGACGCGCTCGAGTGCCTCCGCTCGGCACGCGCGGCGGGTCTCGTGGTGGGGGTGGCGGGGAACCAGCCCCGAGGGGCGGAAGCCGCACTCAGAGCGGCCGGTGTCGACGTCGATTTCGTGGCCGCCTCCGCCACGTGGGGGGTCGCGAAGCCGTCGCCCGAGTTCTTCCGACGCGTGGTGGAAATGACCCAGGTCGACGCTCACCGCGTCCTCTACGTCGGCGACCGCCTGGACAACGACGTCCGCCCGGCAGCCGCCGCAGGTCTGCGGACGGCGTGGCTGCGACGCGGACCGTGGGCGCAGCTGCAGCAGCGGACGACCGACGAGGCGCGCCCGGACCTCGAGCTCCGCGATCTCGCGCAGCTGACCGCGATTCTCGGGCGCCCTGCGCCGCCCGGCGAGCGAGCCGGCGACTAGCGTCGGGTCGCGTGACCCTACCCCCGACGACCGACGTCCCCGGCGGCGTCATCGAGCTGTCCGATGCCCGTCGCGGGACCTCTCGCCAGGTCTCGCTCTGCGGCTTCGAGATCGGCACGCGACCGGTCACGGCGGCCGAGTACGCCGCCGTGACCGGAGAGGCGGGGGTCCCGGACGGGTCTCCCGCTGCCCCGGTGCACGGAGTGCGCTGGCTCGATGCCGTGGCGTGGTGCAACGCGGCGTCCGTCCGCGCCGGCCTGACCCCGGTCTACGAGCTCGGCGGACAGCTCGTGCGGTGGGACGTCACCGCGGCGGGTTACCGGCTCCCGACCGAGGCGGAGTGGGAGTTCGCGTGCCGGGCCGGCACGACGGAGGCTACCTACGGACCGCTCGCGGCCACGGCCTGGACGTCGCTGGACGACGTGGACGGCCCGCAGCCGGTGGGTGTCAAGGCTGCCAACGCATGGGGCCTTCACGACATGCTCGGCAACGTCTGGGAGTGGTGCTGGGACTTCGCCGACACCGCCCGGTACGGCGACTACCGCGTGCTGCGTGGTGGAGGGTGGGCGGACGCGACGTGGAGCGTCCGTGCCTCGGTGCGACGCGGCAGCGCCCCCGACGCCGTGATCGAGGACGTCGGGTTCCGCGTCGCACGCGGCGCGGTGCCGACGCGCGGCTCCGGGTCGGTGCAGGGGTGGTCGGCCGACGAGGACCGCCGACGCGCCGACGTCCGTGGTCCGCTTCCCCTCGGCTGGACACCGCTGCGCGGGTTGTGACCCGACGACGACTAGACGGTCAGCGGGTTCTCGACGCTCAGCTGCCCGTGCTCGACGAGCCAGCGCACCGACTGCAGGATCGCGTCCTCGGGCTCCCACGCCGGCGCGTACCCCAGCAGGTCGCGCGACTTCTCGATGGACAGCACGTGGTTGCGCTGCAGGTGACCCCAGGAGCTCTCCGCGAACTCGGAGGTGGTGAGGGTCCGGAACTCGTCCCACGTCACCGGCTCGAGCCGGGCGGTCCGGCCGAACCAGCCAGCGGCGATCGTCGCGTAGCCGTGCACGGTGAGGGCATGGGGTGCGACGGCGTGGAAGTCCTCTCCCGCGGCCTGGTCGCGACGCGCGACGGCCAGCTCGAAGACCTGGGCGACGTCGTCGGCGTGCACGTGGTGCATCGACTCGGCGCCGCTCCCGGGGACGCGCAGCGTTCGTCCCGCCGAGAGCGCGGTCCACGTCGCGGGGTCGTTGTTGCCGAGGACACCGGTGGGGTGCCACCCGGGGCCGACGATGTGCCCCGGGTGCACGGAGGTCGTCACCAGCCCACCTGCCGCGGTCTCGCGCGCGAGGTAGCGGGCGATCAGCTCCTTCTGCGTCCCGTACTCGTCGATCGCCGGGGTGCCCTGCCCCTCGCTGATCGGCAGCTTGAGGCTGGGGCCGTACCGCCACAGCGATCCGCAGTGCACCAGGTGCTCGACGCGGCCGCGGATCGCCTCGACGAGCGAGGTGGTGCTCTCCAGCGTGAAGCCGAGGAGGTCGATGACCACCTGCGGTTCCAGCCCGAGCACCGTCGCGCCGAACGTGCCCTCGGCGTCCTGCTGCGACCGGTCGACGGCGACCTGCGCCACCTGCTGCCACTCCGGGCCGACCGCGTAGGCCTCGCGCGTGCCGCGGCTCATCGAGATGACGTCGTGGCCGGCACGGACGAGACGCGGGACGAGGTACGTCCCGATGTGGCCGCTGCCACCGATGACGAGGACGCGCATGGGTGCTCCTGTGTTCGTGGCGACGACGGGGCGCCGCCGGCTCTCGTGAGGCTAAGTCACGGGGGAGGGGTGGGTCAGGTCGACAGCGTGACCGTGCGAGCTGTTCGGTGACCGAACCCCGGACGTCGGCGGCGCTGGCCCGCTAGCGTGCCGAGAGCGTTCGGGCACCGGCCCGACAAGACGGGGGGCACGGTGTCGGTGGCGCAGCGGCAGATGGCACGGGTTCGGCTACGGGCAGCGGCGAAGGTCGTCGCCGTGCTGGCCCTCCTGCTCGCCGTCGCAGACGGGTTCCGGTGGGGGAATCGCTGGTACGTGGCCACTCAGTTCGCCCAGTCCGACGTGGACTGGGGCAACGCGATGGTCACGCACGCGCACGAGGCGCTGGTCCGCGGGCTCGCGCTGCTTCTGGTGGCGGCTGTCGCGGCGGCGATCGGGTGGCGCGTGCGCGTCGTCGTGCACCGCTGACCCGGGCGAGCGTGATCCGCCGATGCTGGACGCTGGCGGCCAGGTCGGACATCGCAACAGCACGCAGCCGGAGGTCAGCGCAAGATGAAACGGCCTACTGGCACCTCTGCGTATCAGGATCGGTCGTACTCCATGCCGTCCGCGGCGACTGCCGGGCCGCGAAGAAGCACCCGACGACCGGTGTGGCGGGCATCCGCCGAGGTCGCCGAGGCGCACCAGGGCGAGCTGTTCAGGGCCGGGCGATGCCGTCGAAGGTCTGCAGCACGTCGCGCGCGTGGGTGGTCGGGTCGTACGGCGGGTTGCCGACACCCTGGGTCAGGGGGATGTCGGTGACCGCGTCCCAGAGCCCGCTCTGGTCGCCGGACGCCAGGGCCAGCAGTGCGTCGCGCACGAGCGTGTCGCGGGCGATCTGCTCATCGGAGGCACCTGGTCGCGTCTGGCCGACGATGCCGTACATCTCGGTGCCGTGGACGGCGTGCGCTCCCTCGACGGGGCCGACGCAGAGCAGGTGCGCGGTGCCTCCGGCGGCTGCGTGCGCGAGCGCTCCGCGGGCCTGCGGGAGGGTGAAGGAGAAGTCGGTGAGCAGCGCACCGCGGACCTGGACCGGGGTGCGTCCGTCGACGTCGTAGGCGGCGATGATCGTGCGGGCGCGGCTGCGGGGGATGCGGTTGCGGTGGGCGAACTCCTCGACCAGGCCGTCGATGCTGCCGGGGTCGAAGTCCTCGGTCCGGTGCAGGACCCACCAGTCGGTCTCGTGGGTGGTGCTGCTGAAGAGGATCTCGACGTCGCGGTGCCGGCCGGACTCCAGGACGCGCATGGGATGGTCGACGAGGACGCCGTTCGGCTGGTCGCGGTCGTCGACGATGGCGATGACGTCGTTGTCGACCCCGTGCGCGGCGCCCGGGTCCGACGACTGCGTGGCGGCCATCGTCGCGGCGAGCACGTACGCGTCGACGTCCAGCAGCTTCTCGGGATCGTCCTGGATACCCAGGGCGGTGAGGACCGCGAGGGCACGCTCCTCCGCTCCCCACGCCGGCACCTGGCGGGACGGCATGCCGGAGAACGCGGCGAGCCGGTGGTACAGACCGTCGGCGGACGGTGCGGCGAGCAGACTCAGGGCGCTGAAGGCGCCCGCGCTGTGGCCGGTGACGGTGACGTTGTCGGGGTCGCCGCCGAACCGGGCGATGTTCTCCCGCACCCAGCGCAGCGCAGCGATGATGTCGTGCAGGCCGAGGTTGGTGGCCTCGGCGAGCGCGCCGCCGTACTGGGACAGGGACAAGCACCCGAAGGGGCCGAGTCGGTAGTTCAGCGAGACCCCGATGGCCCGTCCGGTCGCGGCGAGTCCGGATGCGTTCGAGGTGGTCTGGGTGTTCGCGCCGAGCATCCAGCCGCCGCCGAAGACGTAGACGACGACGGGCAGCGGCTTGTCGCCGGTGTCCTCGGGGGCCCAGACGTTGAGGTTCAGGCAGTCCTCGCTGAAGCCGTTGTCGGCCTCGAGCCAGCTCGTGTCGCCGGCCTGCAGGGGGGCCGGGCCCTTCTGGTCGTAGGGCCGGTCCGGGTCGAAGGGCAGCAGGACAGGGCGGCGGAAGCGCTCGGCTGCGGCGTAGGGGATGCCCATCCAGGAGCGGACGGGGTGGTTCGTGGTGCCGGTCATGAGGAGGTCCTTTCGGTGGTGGGTGGCTCGTCGCGCGCCTGGTCTGGTGTGTCACCGGTCGCGGCGCGCAGCTGCGCCCAGTGGCGCAGGCGTTCGGTGATGGCGCGTTCGTAGCCGTGGGTGGTGGGCTCGTAGTAGGTCTCTCGGCTCATGCCGGCGGGGAGGTAGTCGGCGCCGGAGAACCCGTCGGGGGTGTCGGGGTCGTACTGGTAGCCGTCGCCGTAGCCGAGGTCCTTCATCAGCCGGGTCGGGGCGTTGAGGATGTGCGCCGGCGGCATGAGCGAGCCGGTGCGCCGGGCCGCGGCCCGCGCCCGGCTCGCGCCGCGGTACACGGCGATCGACTTGGGAGCCGTGGCGAGGTAGACCGCCGCCTGGGCGATCGCGAGGTCGCCCTCGGGGGAGCCGAGCCGTTCGTAGGCGTCCCAGGCGGCGAGGGTCTGCTGGACCGCGGCTGGGTCGGCCATGCCGACGTCCTCGTTCGCGAACCGCACGAGCCGGCGCGCGATGTACAGCGGGTCCTCCCCGCCGTCGAGCATCCGCGCCAGCCAGTACAGCGCCGCGTCCGGGTCGGACCCGCGCATGGACTTGTGCAGGGCGGAGATCAGGTT
The DNA here is from genome assembly GCF_008033115.1 of Cellulomonas sp. Y8. Lineage (NCBI taxonomy): Bacteria > Bacillati > Actinomycetota > Actinomycetes > Micrococcales > Cellulomonadaceae > Cellulomonas > Cellulomonas sp. Y8. Next base: position 4,366,756 of record NZ_CP041203.1, on the reverse strand, counting down.
GAAGTGCCCCTCCTGGGACTTGTCGTACAGCGGCGCCCGCTTCTGCACCGCCCGGGCCAGTTCCGTGGCGTCGACCGGCCCGGGCAGCGACTGCACCTGCTCGATCATGTTGAGCAGGTACCGCCCGTCACCGTCCGCCATCGCGGTCAGCGCCTGGCAGGCGTCGTCGTCGAGGGGGAGGGGGGCGCCCAGCAGGTCCTCGGCGCGGGCGATCAGCGTCGTCAGCGCGTCGTCGTCCAGCCGCCTGAGCACCAGGACCTGGCAGCGGGACAGCAGCGCGGCGTTCAGCTCGAAGCTGGGGTTCTCGGTCGTCGCCCCGACCAGCACGATCGTCCCGTCCTCCACGTAGGGGAGGAACGAGTCCTGCTGGGCGCGGTTGAACCGGTGGATCTCGTCGACGAACAGCAGCGTGCCCTGCCCGACCTCGCGCCGCCGCTGCGCGGCCTGGAACACCTTGCGCAGGTCCGCGACCCCGGAGAACGTCGCGGACAGCGGCTCGAACACCAGGTCGGCCCGTTCGGCCAGCAGCCGTGCGATCGTCGTCTTGCCGCAGCCGGGCGGTCCCCACAGCACCATCGAGGCCAGCCGGTGCGCGGCGAGCATCCGCCCGATCGGGGCGTCGTCGGCGAGCAGGGTGCTCCTGGCCCACGACGTCCGTGAGGGCCCGGGGGCGTAGTCGCTCCGCAAGCGGGCGCGAGGCATCGTCCACCTCGAACAACGACGGCGGGTCCTGCGTCACGGGGACGTCTTCCCGGCCCGGTCGGCGACGAGGTCGTAGGACCCCTGCACGAGCTCCTCGACCAGCCGGCGCGTGACACCCGGGCCCGCGCCGACCGAGATCCAGTGCTCCTTGTCCAGGTAGCGCCCGCGGGTGATCGAGTCGTGGTCGCGCCGCAGAGCGTCACCGTGGTGCGGGTCGACCTTGACCGTGATGACCTGCGCGTCGGTGTCGTCGTCCGTCACGATCAGGAAGACCTTGTCGCCGACCTTCCACACGTCCAGGTGCGGGGTGAACGGCCGGCCGTTGCTGACGTCGTCCAGAACCTCGGCGGCGCCGCGGGCGACCTGCTGAAGCCGGGCGCCGGACAGGCTCATGACTCCCTCCGGCCGAACAGGGCCGGGTCGACCGGCCGCTTCTCCCGCGGCAAGTTCTCCACGACCAGCAGGTAGGACTCCGTCACCAGGTCCTCGACCAGGGAGGGTTCCAGGGAGCCGCCCGGGTGCAGCGTGATCCAGTGCTGCTTGTTCATGTGGTACCCCGGCGTGATGTCCGCGTGCTCGCTGCGCAACGCCGCGGCGTCGTGCGGCTCGGACTTCAGGATCACGATCGGCTCGCCGGTCGCCTCGGTCATCAACATGAACACCTTCCCCCGGACCTTGAACACGTCCCACTCCGGCCCGAAGGGATGCTCCAGGTCGCTCCCGGGCAGCTCCTCGGCTCGTGCCCGGGCCCGCTCCTGCACCGTCTGGTCCTGCATGGGGCCTCCCTCGCTCGACTCCTTCACGCAAGTACGTACCATGGTACGTACTTCGACTGACAGGAGACCCGGTGCGCAAGGGCAGGCCGAACGACCCGCAACGACGCGACCGCATCCTGCGGGCCACGCTCGCCGTGATCGGCGACGAGGGCGTGCACGCGACGTCCTACCGTCGGGTCGCGGCGCGCGCCGACGTCCCGCTGGGCTCGATGACCTACTACTTCGCGGACCTGGAGACGCTGATCGTCAGCGCCTTCGAGACCCTGGGGGAAGGCTTGGAGCCGCGGTACGCCGGCCCGCTGCGCGACGCGCGGGACGAGCTCGAGGCGGTCGAGGCGCTGGTGGCGGCCACCGGCGGCGCGACCAGCCCGAGCCGGCACGACATCCGCCTGTACACGGAGATGTACCAGTACGCCGCGCGCAGTCAACGGGTGGCCGAGCTCGTCCGCACCTTCCAGGAGGACTCGCTGCAGGTGCTGCGCCGACACTTCTCGGACTCCGCGGCGCGCGCGGTCGACGCACTCATCTGGGGCTGGTGGACCTACCGCTCGTTCCACGACACGCCTCTGGACGAGGCGATGGTCCGGCGCGCCTTCCGAGCGCTGGTCACCGACCTCGCCGACGACACCGGGACCGAACCCGACGGCGCGACGTCACGCGCCTGAGCGAACACCACACCGAGGGGACCGACAGATGAGCGACACGATCACGACCCACCGCGCCGCACCGCCGACCATGCGCGCGGTCGTCGTCACCCGACCCGGGGACCTGGCGGCGTTGGAGGTCCGCGACGTGCCCACCCCCGCGCGCGAGCCGGGCTGGGTGCTGATCGCCGTGCGGGCGTTCGGGGTCAACGAGTCCGAGGTCACCACACGCAAGGGGGAGTCCGACGCCGACGTCACCTACCCCCGCATCCCCGGGATCGAGGGCGTCGGGGTGGTCGTCAATGCCGACCCGGACAGCGACCTGCGCCCCGGCCAGCAGGTGGCGACCCTGATGGGCGGCATGGGCCGCTCCTTCGACGGGTCCTACGCCGAGTGCGTCACCGTCCCCGCGAACCAGGTCATCCCGTTCGAGAGCACGCTGCCCTGGGAGACGCTCGGGGCGCTGCCCGAGACGCTCCAGACCGCGTACGGGTCGCTCAGCACGGGCCTGGACCTCCAGGCCGGGCAGACGCTGCTCATCCGCGGCGGGACGTCCACGGTCGGGCTGGCGGCCGCGACCCTCGCCAAGGAACTCGGCGCCACGGTCATCGCCACCACAAGGCACGCCGACCGGCTCGACTCCCTCCGCGCCGTCGGCGTGGACCACCCGATCACCGACGACGGGAACATCGCCGCCACGGTGCGGGACCTCGCCCCGTCCGGCGTGGACGCTGCGCTCGAACTGGTCGGCTGCACCGCCCTTCCCGACACACTGGCCTGCGTCCGGATCCACGGGACCACGTGCTTCACCGGCGCACTCGGGGGAGCGTGGACGATCACCGACTTCAACCCGTTCGCCATCCCCAAGGGCGTCCGCCTCACCAGCTACGCCGGCGACGCCGGCGACCTTCCGCCCGAGGTGCTCCAGCGCCAGCTCGAGGCGATCGGCGCAGGCCGCCTCACCGTGCCCGTTGCGCGCACCTACCGCGGGCTCGAGCAGGTCCCCGACGCGCACGCCGCACTCGAGTCGGGGAGGACCACGGGGAAGCACGTCGTCGTCCTCGATCACTGAACGCCGGCGACGGCTGCGAACCGTGACCGACCGTCGCTCATGGGCCGGGGTGTACGCGGTCTGACATAACGTGCATTATCGGCGTTGCGCCAGCGGCTGCGGGCCCGGGCGCACAGGCCGGACGATCGCCCAAGCCGCAGCGGTGCCCAGGCCCCACGTCACCGCCGCGATCCCGCCGACCAGCGCGGCGATCGTCCAGTCGTACGGCGCATCCGGTTCGGTGGACCGCCAACCGAGCGGGCCCCACGGGCTGAACGGGAACGCCGCGCCGACGGCGGCGGCTCCGGCGGTGAACCAGCCGACCGTCAGCACCTGCCACCCGAGACCGGCCTCGTGGAGGCTCACCGCCGCCGCGGCCAGCAACGGCATGCCGATCACGACGGCGGGCACGACGGCGAGCAACGGGACCCAGAGCACCACGTACCGGACGTCAGGCAGCGCGCCGAGGTCACCCGAGAACGCCGCCGTGGCCACCAGCAAGGCAAGGATGCTCGCGGCGACCGAGAGCACGAACGCCAGCGGCCAGACCGCGAGCACGCGCCACCACCGGACGGACATGGTGGCGATCATGGCACCCGACGGGCCCGCGACGTGCGCGATGGCCAGCGAGTCCCCCGGGTGCGCTGGCGCGCCGGGCATCACCCGTCCGCGCGCAGCCCGGCCAGCAGCACCGCCACCGCGGCGCGCGCGTCGTACCGCTCGTCCGACTCGGCGCCGATGCACAGGTTCCCGATCGACCGCATCAGCTCGTAGGCGCCCAGCGCGTCGCCGATCTCGCCCGCGGCCCGCGCGGCGGCCAGCAGCTCGCCGCACACCGGCACGAGCCGGCTGACGAACAGCCTGTGCAGCGCCTCGAACCCCGGGTCCGTCGAGCGCAGCGCTCCTGCGAGCCCGTGCTTGGTGACGAGGAAGTCCACGAACCCGTCGATCCACGTCGCCAGCGCCGCCGACGGCGTCCCGCCCGCGGCGAGCAGGTCGGGCCCGAGGTGTGCCAACGCGTCGATCTGGTGCCGGTAGACGGCGACGACCAGGTCGGCGCGCGTCGGGAAATGCCGGTAGATCGTGGCGACGCCGACGCCGGCTCGCGCGGCGACGTCGCGCACCGGGACGTCGACGCCGGCGCGGACGAACTCCGCGGACGCGGCGTCCAGCAGCGCGGCGATGTTGCGCTCGGCGTCCGCGCGCCGCCGTCCCCGACCCGGGTTCGCCTCGGTCTCGGTCATGTGTGGGCCCACCTCGCGCTGCTTGCTAACCGGAACATGGTTCCATATGGTCTACCGGAACACTGTTCCGCATGGTTCAGTGTGCCAGATCGTCGTCTCCGTCGAAAGGCCATCGCCGTGACCACCAGCACGATCCCCGCGACGCCCATCAGCTCGGTCAAGCCGGTCGAGGTCCCGGCCGAGGGCCGCCCCGATCCTCTGCGCGTCCGGGTCACCGCTCCTCTGCGCGGCGACCGCCTCCCCGTCGTCGTCCTGTCCCACGGCAACGGCTGGTCGATGGACGGCTACGCACCGCTCGCCGAGCACTGGGCCGGTCAGGGCTTCGTCGTCGTCCAGCCCACGCACCTCGACTCGCGCTCCCGGGGCCTCGGTCACGACGACCCCGGCTTCGCGGACATCTGGCGATGGCGCATCGCGGACCTCACGGCGGTGCTGGACCACCTCGACCAGGTGGTGGCGGCCGTCCCCGGGCTGGTCGAGCGGGTCGACCGGGAGCGGATCGCGGTCGCGGGGCACTCCTGGGGCGCGCAGACCGCGGGCACCCTGCTCGGCGCCGGCGTGCTGAGCCCCGACGGCGCCACCGAGGAGCGGTTCGCCGACCCGCGGGTGCGCGCGGGGATCCTGCTCGCCGCGACGGGCACCGGCGACAGCCTCACCCCGTTCGCCGCGGAGCACCTGCCGTTCATGCGCCCCGCGTACGGGCACCTGACGACCCCGACGCTCGTGGTCGCGGGTGACGCCGACCGCTCGGCTCTGTCCAGCCGCGGACCCGACTGGTTCACCGACGCCTACCGCCTCAGCCCGGGCGCTGACGCGCTGCTCACCCTGGTCGGCGGCGAGCACTCCCTGGGCGGGATCGTCGGGCACGAGGTAGCCGAGACGACCGACGCCAGCCCGGAACGGGTCCGGCTCGTGCAGCGCGTGACCACCGCGTGGCTGCGGACCCGGCTCGGTGTCGACCCGACCGCGTGGCCCGCGGTGGCCGCGGACCTGCGGTCGTCGCGGGGCCGGTTCGGCCTGCTGTCGACCCCGTGACCGCGCCGCCCCGCCGTCACCCCGCGGCGACGGTGCGCCGACGGCGGAGGTCGGCGGTCGCGCTCGCGAGGTAGCTCGCGCCGAGCAGCGTGAACAGCGTCCCCGAGGCAGGCCCGACCCAGCTGCCGCTCGGCTCGAGCGACCACCACCGGCTCACCGAGAACACCAGCCAGAGCCCGCCCAGCCAGAACCCGGTCGCGGGCGTGCGGGTCATCTGCCACCACGGCTTCTTCGCTGCGGACTCCATGCCGTCGAGCCTAGCGACGTCGCCCCGGCCAGGAGCCTGGTTGCGCGATCGACCTCGCCCCCCCGTCCACCGCCGGTGCGTCAGCGCGGGTCGAGCACGACCACGGGGATCTCCCGGGTCGTCTTCGCCTCGTACCCGGCGAACCCGGGGTACGCGGCCTTCTGCTGCTCCCAGATCGCCCTGCGCTCCTCCCCCGAGGCCACCCGCGCCACGAACTCCCGCCTCCCGGTGCCGATCTCGGCGGACACGCGCGGCTCCGCCACCAGGTTGTGGAACCACGCGGGGTTCACGTCCAGCCCGGCGTACGACGCGAACACGGCCACCCGACCCTCGCCGAGGTCCCGGTAAATCACCGGGTTCACGCGCTCCTGTCCCGACCTCGCGCCCGTGGTGTGCAGCAGGAGCAGGGGCGACCCCTCGAACCGGCCGCCCACCCTGCCGTCGTGGGCGCGGAACTCCTCGATGATGCTCGTGTTCCAGTCGTTCATGGGTGCCTCTTCCCGAGTTCTCTCGTGTTCAACAAGCATGACCGGCCCGGGCTTCCGCCCCGTTGCAGCGGCCGGCGGGCTCAGAGCGCCGCCGCCACGGCCCGCGCGCGCTCGGCGATCGCGTCCGCGTCCGCGGGACGGCCCGGTGCGAACGGCAGCGTCATCCGGTCCCTGCTCCGGTCCCGGTACCGCGGGATGACGTGCAGGTGGAAGTGGAAGACCGTCTGCCAGGACTCCGGGCCGCTGCAGTTGAGCAGGTTGACCCCGACGGCGCCGAGCGCGGCACGCACTCCCCCGGCGATCCGCCGCGCGGCGAGCACGGTCGCGGCCAGGTCCTCCGCGGGGATGTCGAACAGGTCGGCGCTGTGCCTCTTGGGGATCACGAGGAGGTGGCCGTCGGAACCGGGGTCGATGTCCATGAAAGCGAAGGTCGTCTCGTCCTCGGCCACCTTCGCGCACGGGACCACGCCGGCGACGATCCCGCAGAACACGCAGTCCTCTGACGGGGCTGCCTGGTCGCTCACGCCGTGATGCTAGTGCGCTCGGCGTGGTCTGCAGCACGAGGGCCGCAGGCTTGCAGGGCCGAGCGACAAAAGGGCGCGACGATCCCGCGCTCCGTGGTCCATGCTCGGCGGGAGTGCGCCGCGCGAACCGCCGCGGCCGCAGGAGCACGAGGAGCCAGCGGATGTCCGCAGGGAGCGGGGTCGGCCGACACGGCCACCTTGTGTGACGGGTCCCCCGCCGTCGCGCCGGACCGACCCACCCGCACGGGTGCGCGTCCCGGTCCCCCGCGACGGCGCTGCCCCGTGCCCGCGCGGCCCTGACCGCGCCGGGCGCTCCCCCTCTCCGAGAGCGAGCTCCACCATGCGTGCCCTGACCGTGCCCGAGATCCGTGCCTCCTTCGTCAACTGCTCCCGCCGCGACGCGGCGCAGGCCGTGCTGCCCGACCTGGCGTCCCTCGACTGGGATCGCCTGGACTACCTGGGCTGGACGGACCCCAAGAACCCCCGCCGCGCCTACGTCGTCACCCGCGTCGACGACCGCCCGACCGGCATGGTGCTGCGCGCCTCCGACGGCGCCACCCGCCGCAGCGCCGTGTGCACCTGGTGCGAGGACGTCGTCGCGACCAACGAGGTGGCCCTGTTCGTGGCGAAGCTGGCCGGCCCGGCCGGGCGGAACGGTGACACCATCGGCACCCTGATCTGCGCCGACTTCGCGTGCTCCCGCAACGCCCGCCGCCGGCCGACGATCGTCGAGGCCGGGGAGGACGCCGCCGCGGTGGTCGCCCGGCGGGTCGCGGCGGTGCAGGAGCACAGCGCGCGGTTCGTGGCCGCGGTCGCCCGCGGCTGAGCCTCCGGCGTGCGCCGCACGGGCGTACCGTGCGGCGCATGCCGATCGCGCTCGAGAACGTCGGGATCGCCGTCCGGGACCTGGACGCGACGATCGCCTTCTTCACCGACCTGGGCCTGGAGGTGCTCGGCCGGGACGAGGTCAGCGGCGACTGGGCGGACACCGCCGTCGGTCTCGACGGGAACCACGCCCGGATCGCGATGCTCGGCACGCCGGACGGCCACGGGCGGCTCGAGCTGTTCGAGTACCTGCACCCCCACGCGATCGAGACCGAGCCGACGCTCCCGAACGAGATCGGGATGCACCGGGTGGCGTTCTCGGTCGACGACCTCGACGCCGCGCTGGCGACGGCCGCGCGGCACGGCTGCCACCCGCTGCGCGGGATCGCGACGTACGAGGACGCCTACCGGCTGACGTACGTGCGCGGGCCGAGCGGCATCATCGTGATGCTCGCCCAGGACCTGCGCCGGGGCTGACGCGGGTCAGCCCGCGTCGGCCCGCATCCGCGCGAGCCAGTCGGCGACGAGCGCCGCCGTCACGGCCGGCTGCTCCAGCTGCACGTCGTGCCCCGCCGCGTCGAGCACGACGAACGTGGTCCTCGGGTAGTGCGACCGGCGCGCCCACGCGTCCTCGTAGCCGACGACGTGGTCCTGCCGCGCGGTCAGCACCAGGCCCGGTGCCGTGAACGGCTCCGGGTCCACGTCCTCCGGCTCGCGGTCCAGGGCGTACCGCGCGGCGATCCGCGCGAGCGCCCGCGTGTCGGCGGCGAGCAGGCCCGGCCGGACGTGCTCGAGGAAGGCCCGGACGTGCGCCTCGGACTGCACGACGGCGCCCTCGGCGTAGTCCGCCGCGGCCTCGCCGGCCAGCGCGAGCGCGGCCGGGTCGGCGCGCAGCACGGTGGCGGGCGGGACGTCCCGGCGGGCGTGCTCGGCGACGAACACGCCCGCGACGGTCGCCAGCCCCAGCACCCGGGGCCGGAGGTCGTGCGCGACCTGCCGCGCGACCATGCCGCCGAACGACTGCCCGAGCACCGCGAACGGCTCGTCGCCGATCCGGCGCTCCAGCTCGTCCTCCACGGCCGCGACCACGTCCTGCGTGCTCGCGACGTCCCCGACGGGGGTTCCGCCGGCGCCGGGCAGGTCCACGTAGAGCCGCCGCCACCCGCCGGCCGCCTCGAGGACCGGGTCCAGCGGCAGCAGCACGCGGTGGTCGAGGCCGAAGCCGTGCAGGAGGACGAGCGGCGTCCCGGTCCCGTGCTCGACGACGTTCACCGGCGCACCGTAGCGGCCGGAGCCGACACCGTCACTGGAGCCCGAAGCCGCCGTCCGACGTCAGCACCTGCCCGACGACCCACGACCCGGCCGGGCTCACCAGCCAGCCGATGAGCCGCGCGGGGTCGGTGGGATCGCCCCACCGCCCGAACGGCGTCGCCGCGCGGAGCGCGTCGAGCTCCGCCAGCGGGCGGTCTGTCGACCCGGGATCGAGGTACCCCGTGTTCACCGGGCCCGGGTTCACCGTGTTGAGCACGATGCCGAGATCCAGCAGCTCGGCCGCCACCGTGGCCGTCACCCCGGCGAGCGCGGCCTTGGACGCCGCGTATGCCACCTCGCCGCGCATGGGCCCGTGCTGCTGCCCGGAGGTCATCCAGACGACCTTCGGGGCGCGCTCGGGGTCGGCCGGCGCGGTTCGCGCGTGCCGCTCGCCCGGGCGCGTGCCCGCGGACGGCGGCACGAACTGGCGCGCGAACCGCTGCGTGAGCTGGATCGTCGACCGGGTGTTCGTCTGCCAGAACGCGTCGAGCGCCTCCGGCGTCATGTCGAGGATCGAGCCGTCCCCGCCGCTGCGCGCGTGGTTGCACACCAGCACGTCGACGGTGCCGGTCAGGCCGCGGGCCGCGGCGAACAGCGCGTCGACCTCGGCGGGGTCGCGCAGGTCCGCGCTCGCGCGACCCGCGACGGCCTCGCCCCTGAGCCCGTCCCGGACGCCCGCGGCCACCGCGTCGAGGTCGTCGCCGCCCCAGGGCTGGTCCGCGTCGTGCGGCGCGTAGTCGTGCGTGAAGACGCTGGCGCCGAGGCGTCCCAGCTCGCGGGCGACGGCGTACCCGATGCCCTGGCGGCGGGACACGCCCGTCACGAGCGCGGTGCGGTTGGCCAGCGGGAGCTCGTCGAGGTGCATCCCGCGACCGTACCGAGGCGGGTCAACGGGATTCCCGGCGCCCGAGCGTCCGCGGCCCGGGAGTCGCGCCGGGGTCGACTTCCGTCGGCGTCGGCCCCTCCGCGCCCGCGCACCGCGCCGACCACGCCACCCAGCCCGCGGTGACGGCCGCCAGGGCGGCCGCGCTCCCCCACCCCCAGGCGGGCGAGGCGAGCGCCGCGACGAGGACCACCAGCGCGGTGCCGATCGCGGTGCCGAGCTGGGCTCCGGTGTTGAGCACGCCGCTCGCGCTGCCCGCGAGCGAGGCGGGCACCGTGGTCCCGAGGTGCGTCGCGGCGACCGACGCCACCCCGAGCCCGAGCCCGAGCACCCCGGCCCCGCAGGCGACCCCGAGCCGGGTGCCGCCGACGAGGACGAGCACCAGGTCGCCCGTCGCGATCACCGCGAGTCCCGCCGCCGCCGCGTACCGCGCGGCCACCCGCCCGAGCAGCGGCCTCGCCGCCGCCGATCCGACGACGACGAGCACGCTGAGCGTCAGCAGCGTCGTCCCGGCGCCGAGCGCCGACTGCCCGAGGTCGTCCTGGAGCACGAGCGTCGCCACGACGCCCGCGCTGCTGGTGGTGGCCGTGTTCACGAACGACAGCACGGTCCCGTGCCGCAGCTCGACCGACCGGGCCGCCGCCAGCGGGATCAACGGGTCGCGCGCCCGGCGCACCCGCAGGACGAACCCTGCGCCGGCGACGAGGCCGCACGCGGCGAGACCGGCCGCGGTCATGAGCGCCGTCCCGCGCGCGCCGCCCTGCTCGGCCCGGGCTGCCCCCGCCACGACGCACGTCACCGCCACCAGGAGCAGCGCGGCGCCCACCAGGTCGACCCGCGGCCGGTCCCCGCCCCGCGGGAGCTCGGGGACGGTCGTCAGCAGAGCGAGCAGGAGAGCCGCCCCGACCGGCGCGTTGACCCAGAACACGGCCCGCCAGTCCCAGGCGTCGACGAGCAGGCCGCCGACGACGAACCCGGCCGCGCCGGCCGCTGCCCCCGCGGCGCTCCACGCCGCCAGGGCGGAGCGGCGCTCCGCCTCCCCCGGCGTGACGTGCAGCAGCAGCCGCAGCGCCGACGGCACCGACGCCGCCGCGGCCGCCCCCTGCAGGGCCCGGGCCGCCAGCACCTGCGGCACGGAGGCCGCGAGCCCGCCGACGAGGGACACGGCCATGAACGCGACGAGTCCGACGGCGAGCACCCGGCGGTGCCCGTACCGGTCGCCGAGCCGGGCGCCCACGACGAGCAGGCCGCCGAAGAACATCGCGTAGGTCGTGGCGAGCGGACCGGCGGCCGCCTCGTCCGCGTCCAGGCCCTCGAGGATCGCGGGGATCGCCGTGGTCGCGCTGGTGACGCCCAGCACGTCGACGAACTGGGTCAGGCAGAGCACGACGACGGCAGCCCGGCGCATGGCGCTCACCGTACGGGCGGGCACCGACAGCGGCGGCGTGGCGTGCGCACCGGCCCGGGGCGCAGGGCGGTGCGTGCGCGGGCGCGCCCTAGCCGAGCGCGACGACGGCGCCGACGAGCGGCCCGACGACGACGAGCTGCATGAGCCCGAAGAACGCCCCGCACACGACGGTGAACGCGCCTGCCTCGGCGAGCCGGCCGGGTGCGCGCAGGTGGGCCACGACCCGCGCGACGAGCCGCCACGGCCGCAGGACGTCCCAGCTGTTCACCCGGATGTTCCGGCCCAGGTAGATGCCGAAGGCCGCGAGGAGCAGCACCGCCACCGTCAACCAACGCACCTCGGCGGACTGCAGCCCGTCCACGTCGTCGAACCGCAGCGCCACGTACGCGAGCTGGACGAAGAACACGTTGATCAGCATGTTCAGCACGCCGGACATCGCCAACGACAGCACGAGGAGGATGTCGTACCACTCGGGGACGCGCTCCCCCGGCTTGCGGTGGGACTGGTTCAGCTCGGTGACGAGGTACCCGGCGTTGGGCAGCAGCAGCAGCCACACCAGGACGACCGCGACCTCCGCGGCCACGCCCACGGCCCGCGGCGCACCGGCGGCGAGCAGCAGCGCCACCGCCAGGACGCCCGCCCCGAGGACGACGACCGGCGCGATCGACAGGCCGATGTTCAGCAGCATCGGCCGGTACAGCCGCGTCCGGAACAGCGGCGCCCGCGCGACCACCAGCAGCAGGGCGAGCGCGTTCATCCCGACGATGCCCAGCACCGTGTCCTGCAGCAGCACGTGTCCCCCTCCGCCAGTCCGACCTCGCCCATCGTGCCGGACGACCCGGCAGGTCGGTCCGCGGAACGCCCCCGCGGCGCCGGCCGCCGTCGCTACGGTGTGCCGCATGACGCCCGAGCAGGTCCCCGCGCCGCCGCCGCCCCCGCCCGACCGCGGGCCGCGGCGGACGGCCGTCGTCGCGCTCGCACCGGTCCTCGCGTCCGCGGTCGCTCTCCTCGCCTACGAGGTGGTGGGCAGGCTCGCCGGCGCGGCCGCCGGCCCCGGGAAGGCGGACGTCATCGACCTGGGACCGGCCGTCGCGGTCCTGCTCGGCGGGGGCGCCGCGGCCGCCGTGGTGTGGGCGGTCGGGCTGCGCGTCGTCGTGGGCGCGCTGTTCCCCGCCCCCGCGCGGTCGCGCATCTGGTGGCAGCTGGTCGGCGCGGGGCTGGTGACGCTCGTCGTGGGGTCGCGGGCGCTCGCCCTGCTCCTGCCGGTGCCGATCCCGCTCGGGGGCTGGCTCCTCCAGCAGGCCGCGCTCGTCCTCGTCTCCCTCGCGGCGGACCGCCGGCTCGAGCGGGCCGAGACCGTCTCCCCCCGGTCTTGACGCCGCACTTGCTTTTTGCAAGTGTGGTGCGGGTCACAGTCAGCCGCGTCCGAGGGAGAGCACCATGTCCGCGATCTTCGTCAACCTGCCGGTGACCGACCTCGAGCGCGCGAAGGCGTTCTACGAGGCGCTCGGGTTCACCGTCAACCCGCAGTTCACCGACCACAACGCCGCGTGCGTCGTCGTCGAGGAGGACCACGGGTACTTCATGCTCGTCACGCGCGACTACTTCCAGACGTTCAGCGACCGCCCCGTCGGCGACCCGTCGACGACGGTGTCCGCGACGACCGCGATCTTCCTCGACAGCCGCGCCGCGGTGGACGGCACGATCGCCCGGGGCCAGGGCGCGGGCGGCGTGGAGGAGCGGCCCGCCGCGGACTACGGCTTCATGTACCAGCGCCAGATCGCGGACCCCGACGGGAACCTGCTCGAGTTCGGCTGGATGGACCCGGTCGCCGCCGCGAACGGCCCCGCGGCCGTGGCGGACCAGCAGGCCTGAGCGATGGCCGCGCGCGACTACGGGCAGTACTGCGGCGTCACCCGCGGGCTGGAGCTCGTGGGCGAGCGTTGGGCGCTGCTCGTCGTGCGCGACCTGCTCGTGGGGCCGCGCCGCTACGGCGAGCTCGCCGCGGGGCTCCCCCGCATCCCGAGCAACGTCCTGGCGGCGCGGCTCAAGGAGCTGCAGGAGGCCGGGGTGATCCGGCGGGCGCCCCGGTCCCGGGTGATCGTCTACGAGCTCACGCCGTACGGGCGCGAGCTCGAGCCCGTCGTCCTCGCGCTCGGGGCGTGGGGCTTCAAGGCGCTGGGCGAGCCGCGCGAGGGGCAGGTCGTCACGCCCGACTCCCTGACGGTCGCCCTCCGCACGGCGTTCCGCCCGGAGGTCGCCGCGGCGCTGCCGCCGACCGCCTACGCCGCGCGCGTCGGGCCGGCCGACCTGCTCGTCCGGGTCGACGGCCCGGCGCTGGCCGTGGCGCCCGGCGACGGCACCGCGTCGGCCGACCTCGCGTTCGCGACGGGTCCCGGGATCCGGCGGCTGATCTCGGGCGAGCTCGACCCCGCGGGCGCGATCGCGTCCGGGGTGGTCGAGGTGCTCCGCGGGCCGGGCGACCTGCTCGACCGGTTCGCGCGGACGTTCCACCTGGCGGCCTGAGCGGCGCCACGCCGCGGTCGCGTGCCCGGGGCCGACGCGCGCCGGCGGGCCGCTCGGCGCGCCGGAGCGTGTGTGCCGTGGTCCACTGCGGGTCGTGACCGCACGCTGCCGGACGGCAGGCGTGCCCCGCTGCTGGACGGAAGTATGAGCGCCATGAACTCGACCGGCACGACCGGCCCCGCCGACGCGACCCCCGACGCGCCCGACGGCGACGGCTACCCCGCCGACACCTCGCTCGCCCGCGACGCCGGGCCGCTGCGCTCGGTCGTCGTCTACAACCCCGTGCGGGTCGACGGGCTGGAGGAGCGGCGAGCGGCGGTCGAGGCCGCGCTGACCGAGGCCGGGTGGCCGCTGCCCGAGTGGGTCGAGACCACCGCGGAGGACCCGGGCGCCGGGCAGGCGCGGCAGGCCGTCGCGGACGGCGCGCAGGTCGTGTTCGCCTGCGGCGGCGACGGCACCGTGCGGTCCTGCGTCGAGGGCCTCGCCGGCACGGACGTCGCCCTCGCGGTGCTGCCCGCCGGCACCGGCAACCTGCTCGCCGCGAACCTCGGCGTGCCGGACGACCCGGCCGCCGCCGTGCAGATCGTCATCGAGCACGGGCGCCGGCGCATCGACGTCGGCGAGGCGGACGGCCGGACCTTCGCGGTGATGGCCGGCATGGGGTTCGACGCCGCCCTGCTCGACGACGCCTCCACCGCGCTCAAGGCCAAGGCCGGCTCCGTCGCCTACGTGCTGTCCGCCCTGAAGCACCTGCGCGACCGCAGCATGCACCTCGAGATCCACCTCGACGACCGGCCCCCGGTGCGCCGCCGGGCCCGCTCGGTGCTCATCGGCAACGTCGGCCGGCTCCAGGGCGGCGTGCGGCTGCTCGCCGACGCCGAGCCCGACAACGGGCAGATGGACGTCGCGGTCCTCGCCCCGCGCACGATCGGGCACTGGGTCCAGACCGCCTGGGGCGTGCTCCGGCACCCCCACCGGGTCGCGCACCTGGACGTGCTGCGCGCCGAGCGCATCCGGGTGGTCAGCGACCGGGAGCAGCGGCGGCAGGTCGACGGAGACGTCATCGACCCGGGCCGCACGCTCACCGTGACCGTGCGGCCGCGGGCCCTGGAGCTGTGCGTGCCGCGCCCCGAGCGCAGCGCGGACCTGTCCGAGGGCTCGGAGCGGCTCGGGCGGTAGGGGGTCAGCGGCGCGGGTCCAGGCGCAGCGTGCTGTCGACGGCGGAGGGCGTCACCACCGAGTCCGCCCCGGTCCCGCTGTACTTCGCCCGGTACGCCGCCGTCACGCCGTCGGGCGCCCTCGCCCCGACGTCGACGACCGCGACGTCCGCCGTGAGCCCCGGGACGCGCACCCGCGCCCGGCCCGCCGCCACCGCGGCGCCGTACCACCCGGTGTCCCGGCGCACCCACGTGCGCACGTACACGCGCCCGTCGGCGACGACCACCCAGATCGGGGTCCAGGGGCGGTGCGTGCCGTCGCGTCGCTCGGCCGCCACCTCGAGCTCCTGGGCGCGCCCCAGGCGGTCGAGCTCGTCCGCCGTCCATCCCGCCTCGTCCACCACGGGACCAGTCTGCGCCCGGGCGGGGCCGCGCGTCTGGCAGCATGCCCGCGTGACCGCGCGCACCGCCCTCCTCGTCATCGACCTGCAGACCGGCGTCCTGGACGGCTGCGTCGACGCCGCCGGCGTCCTCACCCGGACCGCGGCGCTCGTCGACCGAGCCCGGGCCGAGGGCGTCCCGGTGGTGTGGGTGCAGGACCACGGCGCCTTCGAGGTCGGCTCCCCCGACTGGCGGCTGGCACCGCCGCTGGCGCGCCGCGACGACGAGCCGGTGGTGGGCAAGACGTACCGCGACTCGTTCGCCGGCACCGACCTCGCCGGGGTGCTGGCGGGGCTGGGCGCGACGCACCTCGTGGTCGCGGGGGCGCAGAGCGACTACTGCATCCGCACGACCACCCAGTCGGCGGCGGTCCGCGGGTTCGACGTGACCCTGGTGAGCGACGCGCACACGACGACCGACGCGGAGTACGACGGCGTGCGGATCTCCGGGGAGCAGATCGTCGCGCACACCACGATGTACTTCCGCGGCCTGCGCTATCCCGGGCGGCGGTACGCGGCAGTGCCGCACGACCGCGTCGTCCTCGCCTAGCGGGGCCGGGGCCACGGGCGCGCCGCCGCGGCGCCCGCCCCGTACGCTTCCCCGCGTGCTCCGCCTCTCCCCCGCCCGGCTCGCGTTCGTCACGGAGCGCCACCTCGCGACGCTCACCACCCTGCGTGCCGACGGCAGCCCGCACGTCGTGCCCGTCGCGTTCACCTGGGACGCGGAGGCGGGCGTGGCGCGCGTGACCACGAAGCCGACGACCCAGAAGGCCGTGAACGCGCGCCGCGGCGGCGCCGACGGCCCGGGACGCGCGGTGCTGTGCCAGGTCGACGGCCGCCGTTGGCTCACGCTCGAGGGCACGGTGGAGGTCGCCGACGACCCCGCCGAGATCGCCGAGGCGCTGCGCCGCTACGAGCAGCGGTACCGCCCGCCGAACCCCGCCGTCGAGCGGGTCGTGCTGCGGGTCGCGGTCGACCGGGTGATGTCCTCGCGCGACCTCGCCTGAGCCGCCCTCAGTTCGACGGTTGACAGTTAGAGGCCTAACACTTAGGTTTCTGCACATGGACGCGCCCGAGCTCACCACGACCCTCGACCTGGTCCGCTGGATCGGCTGGGCCCAGCGCAAGGCCGGCGAGGACTGGGTCCGCACCCGCGGGCTCAGCCACGAGCAGGCCTTCGTCCTCGGCTACCTGGCGCAGAACCCCGGGGCCATCCAGCGCGACATCGCCGCGATCACCCGGACCAGCGCCGCGAGCGTCTCGAGCCTGCTCAAGGGCCTGGAGGCGCGCGGCCTGGTCGAGCGCCGCACCGAGCCGGGCGACGAGCGCAGCAAGCGCGTGCACGCCACGCCCGAGGGCGCCGAGCTCGTGGCGGGCTTCGCCGCCGCGGTCGAGGCGGCCGACGACATGCTCCTGGCCCCGCTCGACCCGGAGGAGCGTGCGACCCTGCACGCCCTGCTCCACAAGGTCACGGCCGCACTCCCCCGCCCGACGCGGGACTGACAGCCTCCTGACCCGTCCCCACCGCGCGGCCCGTCCGCGCGGCGGCACCCCACGCCCTCGCGCGCCTCCTCCACCCCCACGCACCCACGCGGCGTCCGCCGCGCGCTTCGCCCTGCCCTGAAACGGAGCAGCCATGCGCACCACGACCCCAACCCCCGATGCCGCCACCCCGGCAGACGCCCCCGGCACCGACCGGTGGTTCCTCTCCTCGGCGCCCGTCGTCAGCGCCCTCGTGCACCTGTGCGTGCCCATGGCGGCGGCGATGATCGTCGGCGCCCTCTACAACGTCGTCAACGCCGGCTTCATCGGCTCCCTGCACGACGACGCCCTGCTCGCCGCCGTGACCCTGGGCTCCCCGGTGCTCGCGCTGGTCATGGCGATCGGGAACGTCTTCGGCGTCGGCGGCGGGGCGCTCGTGTCCCGGCTCCTCGGGGCCGCCGAGCACGACGGGGCCCGCGGCGACGAGATCCGGCGCGTCTCCGCGTTCGCGCTGTGGGGCACCGTCGGCGCGGGCGTCCTGCTCGGCGGGACCGCGCTGCTGCTCCTCGACCCGGTGGTCTCGCTGCTCGGGGCGGACCAGGCGGCGCGGCACGCGACCTCGACGTTCGTCGCGATCCTGCTCGCGTTCGTCCCCGTCCTCGCCGCGGCCGTCTGCCTCGAGCAGCTGGTGCGCGCCGAGGGCGCCGCCCGGCAGGTGATGACGGGCCTGGTCGCCTCGACCGTCGCCAACGTGGCGCTGGACGCCCTGTTCATCCTCGGCCTGCACCTCGGCGTGGCGGGGGCGGCGCTGGCCGTCGGCCTCGCGAACCTGGTGTCCGTCGGCTACTTCGCGGTGTGGCTCACCCGGAACAGCACGCAGATGAGCCTGGCCCCGAGGTGGTTCACCGTCGCCCCGAGCGTGCTCAAGCCCGTGCTCGGCGTCGGC
Organism: Cellulomonas sp. Y8; assembly: GCF_008033115.1. Classification (NCBI taxonomy): domain Bacteria; kingdom Bacillati; phylum Actinomycetota; class Actinomycetes; order Micrococcales; family Cellulomonadaceae; genus Cellulomonas; species Cellulomonas sp. Y8. The sequence continues at coordinate 4,349,067 of NZ_CP041203.1, read as the reverse complement.
GTCGGCACCCTGCTGCAGTCCGCGTTCCTGATCGTCACCGCGCTCGTGCTCAACAACCTCGCCGCCGGCTACGGCGACGGGCCGCTCGCCGCGATGGGCGTCGCGGTGCGGATCGCCCAGGTGCCGGAGTTCCTGGTCATGGGCGTGACGCTCGGGGTGCTGCCGCTGCTCGCCTACGCCTACGGCAAGGGCGACCGGGCGCGGCTCACCGCGGCGCTGCGGACCTCGGCCGTCGCGGTCGGCGGGGTCGCCCTGCTGTTCTCGACGGTGGTGTTCCTGTTCCGCGACACGGTGCTGGCCGCGTTCCTCACCGACCGCTCCGTGCTCGCGCTGGGCGCGACGGTCCTGGCGGCGCAGCTGACCGCGATGATCGCCAACGGCTTCACCGGGCTCGTCACCTCGCTGTTCCAGGCGACCGGCCAGGCGCTGGCGGCCACCGTCATGTCCGTGACGCAGGGCGTGCTGTTCGTGCCCGTCGTGCTGCTGGGCAACCTCTGGTTCGGGCTGCCGGGCATCATCTGGGCGCTGACCGTCACGGAGGTCGCGGTCCTCGCGGCCGGGGCGGTGCTGCTGCTGACGACCCGGCGGGCGATCGACCGCGGGCTGGCGGAGGGCAGCCCGGAGCGCGCCGAGGAGGCGCTCGCGGCTGCGGCTGCGTGAGGCCGGCCGCGGGAATGCGCTGGCCGCGCCGGTCCGGGCGGCGCGACGATGGCGGCGTGGACGAGAGGACCGCCGAGACCCGGCTCCCCGGCGGCGGCATGGGCGGCGCCGTCCGTGCGGGCGGCACCGTGCGGCGCGCCGGCGGCCCCTGGACCCCGACCGTGCAGCGCCTGCTCGCGCACCTGCGCGCGGCGGGCGTCCCCGGGGTGCCGGAGCCGCTCGGCGTCGACGAGCGGGGCCGGGACGTCACCGGCCTCGTCCCGGGGGAGGTCCCCGCGTACCCGCTGCCGGCGTGGGTGTGGCGCGACGACGTGCTCGCCGACGCCGCGGCGCTGCTCCGGCGCGTGCACGACGCGTCGGCGTCGTTCGACCGGACCGGCGCCACGTGGCGGCTCCCGGAGCACGAGCCCGCCGAGGTGGTCTGCCACAGCGACACCTCGCCGGACAACATGGTGTTCCGGGACGGGCGCCTGGTGGCGCTGATCGACTGGGACACCGCCGCGCCGGGGCCGCGCACCTGGGACCTCGCGTACCTCGCGTACCGGCTGGTCCCGCTCGGCCCGGCGGGCGCGGACGCGGTCCCGGTCGCCCTGGCCGAGCGCCGGCGCCGGCTCGGGCTGCTGTGCCGGGCGTACGGCGACGTCCGGCCGCGCGACGTCGTCCCGGTCGTCGCGGTGCGGCTGCGTGAGCTCGCGCGGTTCACCCGGGAGCGCGCCGACGGCGACGGGCGGCTGCTCGGGCACGTCGACCTGTACCTCGACGACGCCGCGTGGGTCGAGGCGCGGGCGGCGCGGCTCGCCGCCCCGGGCGAGGAGGGCTGAACCCGGGCCGCGGGAAACACCTCGACCTCCGCGGCGGACCGGACGACCATGGCGCCATGGACCGCCCCACCCGGTGGACCCGGGCGACCGTGTACCCCGACATGTGGGTCGACCCCGCCGACGACCCGCGGAACAGCGACGGCGTGAGCCCCGACGGGGAGCTGCCGACGCTCGTCGACTACCTGGGACGGTACCGGGCGACGCTGCTGATGAAGTGCGACGACCTCGACGCCGAGCAGCTCGCCCGCCGGTCGGTCCCGCCGTCGACCCTGTCGCTGCTCGGCCTCGTCCGGCACCTGGCCGAGGTGGAGCGGGACTGGCGCGGCTGGATCACGCCGGGCGCGGTGCCGCCCCGGCTGTACGGCAGCGCCGACGGCGACTTCGAGGGCGCTGCCCCCGACCCGTCGCTCGTCGCGAGGGCGTTCGCGGACCTCGCGCGGGAGCAGGCCGCGACCGACACCGCCCTCGCCGCGCACCCCGACCCGGGCGAGCGCCTGGGTGCGGACGGCATCGCGGTGCGCGAGCTTCAGGTGCACCGGATCGAGGAGTACGCCCGGCACTGCGGGCACGCCGACCTGCTGCGCGAGTGCATCGACGGTCGCGTCGGCCAGTGACCCGGGACCTCGCGGAGGCGCCTGCCGGTGGCGCACGTCACGGAACAGCGCGCGCGTGCGAGGCGCTGGGTCGTGCGTGAAGATCTTCGACCCCACCACCGTCGGCCGCGTCGCGCTGGCCAACCGCGTCGTCATGGCCCCGCTGACCCGGCTCCGCGCCGGCGAGTCGGCGGTGCCGGGCGAGCTGCTCGTCGAGCACTACCGCCAGCGCGCCGGCATGGGCCTCGTCCTCACCGAGGGCACGTACCCCGTGATCGAGGGCCGCACCTGGACCGGGCAGCCCGGCATCGAGACCGCTGAGCAGGCCGCCGGCTGGACCCGGGTCGCCGACGCCGTGCACGCGGCGGGCGGGCGCATCGCGATGCAGATCATGCACGGCGGGCGCATCGCGCACCCCGACGTCACCGGCGCCGCCCGCGTCGTCTCGGCCAGCGCCGTCGCCGCGCCCGGCGAGATCCGCACGCCCGCCGGCAAGGCGGCGCACCCCGTGCCGCACGCCCTCGGCACCGAGGAGATCGCCGAGGTCGTCCGCGGCTTCGTCGCCGCCGCGCGCCGGGCGGTCGACGCCGGACTCGACGCGGTCGAGGTGCACGGCGCCAACGGCTACCTGATCCACCAGTTCCTCTCCCCCGCCAGCAACCTGCGGACCGACGGCTACGGCGGCACCCCCCAGGGCCGGGCGCGGCTCGCGATCGAGGTCGTCAGCGCCGTCGCCGCGGAGATCGGCGCCGACCGGACAGGCATCCGCCTGTCGCCCGAGCACGACATCCAGGGCGCGGTCGAGACCGACCCCGAGGTCACCGCGGCCACCTACGCGGCGCTCGCGGACGGGCTCGCGCCGCTGGGGCTCGCGTTCCTGGACGTGCTGCACGGCGACCTGCGCGGCGACCTGGTCCAGGGCGTCCGCCGCCGGGTCGGCGCGCCGCTGATCGGCAACTCGGGCTTCGCCGTGAACACGACCCGCGACGAGGCGGTCGGCCTGGTCGAGGACGGCGTCGTCGACCTCGCCGCCGTGGGGCGCGCAGCCCTCGCGAACCCCGACCTGGTGGCGCGCTGGGCGCAGGACCTGGGCGAGAACGCGCCGGACCCGGCCACGTTCTACGCCGCCGGCGCCGAGGGGTACACGGACTACCCGACCGCCGCGGCCTGACCAGTCCCCACAGGGCGCCCGGTCGCGGCCGGGCGCCCTGTGGCCGCGCTGCCGCGAGGCGCCGGTCTCGCGCGGTCGGCCGCCCGCCCCGGTGTCAGGCCTGGGACGCCCGCCCCCGGCGCCGCGGCGCCGCCGAGCGCGGCGGGTTCGCCCGCAGGTGGTCCCGCACGGTGCCGAGCACCCGCGCGAGGGACTCGACGTCGGTGCGGTCCAGCGGGTCCACGAGCAGCTCCCGGACCACGCCGATGTGGCCCGGGAACACCCGGGCGAGCACGTCGCGGCCCGCGTCGGTGATCGTCACCGTGACCCCGCGCTCGTCGTCCGGCGACGGCGCGCGCGTGACCAGGCCGGCCTTCTCGAGCAGACCGGCCTGGTAGGTCAGGCCGCTGCGGCTGTAGACCACGCCGTCGGCCAGGTCCGTCATCCGCCGGCTGCCCTCCGGGGCGTCACCGAGCGTGGCCAGGAGCTGGAACTGCACGTAGCTCAGGCCGCCGACCTCCTGCAGCTGCTGCTCGACGGTGTGCCGCAGGAGGCTGCTCACCTCGATGAGCGCGAAGTACGCGCCGAGCTCGACGGGATCCAGGGTGGGCGACGCGGGATCGGTCATGTGGCCATCATAGGTGTTTCGAATTCGCAGTCTCGGTCTGTCACTCGCGCACACGTCCACCGCGACCGGCCCCGGTGCAGTCGACCGTGGCGCGCGCGGGCTCGGCGTCCGACGGGTACGACAGCACCCCGCGCAGGACCAGCTCCCCCACCTCGCCGTCCCAGGTGAGGTCGTACGTGCCGAGCGAGACCGGCGCGTGGCCCGCCGCGCGGACCAGATCCGCGGACCGGGCGCGGAACGACCCTCCGGGGACCAGGAAGAGCGACACCCCGCTGTACGCGTGCTCGACCGCGACCACGCGGCACCCGGCGGGGCTGACGGGCTCCAGCACCCGCGCGTCGCCCGCTGCCACACCGAGCAGGAACGCGACGCCGGCGCCGACCCACCCGGCGCCGAGCAGCGCCGCCTTGCCCAGGTTGACCGGCCACCGCACGATCCACCGGAGGCTGCCCGGCGGGGCACCGGCCTCGCGCGCCGCGAGGCCCGCCGCGGCGCCGCTGAGCGCGAGGACCGTCCCGAGCAGGGCGAGCACCGGGCCGACGAGCTCCGGGGCCACGACCGCCGACCCGACGACGACCGGCTCCGGGACGTCCGCCGCCCACCGGGCGGCGAGGACCGGGAGTGCCAGGGCCGTCGCCGCGGCCCACCGCAGCAACCGTGACCAGCGGTGCAGCAGCCTGGCGCGGTCCGGGTCGGCTGGCCGTCCCGGGTCCGGCTCGACCAGGATCCCCATGCGGCCGACGCTAGGACGCGCCGGTGAGGCGTCGCGGGCGTTCCGCAGGACGCACCGGGAACGCGCACACGACGTCCACGCTGCGGTGGCGCTCCGGCTCAGCGCAGCGTGAGGACCTCGACCCCGTCCTCGGTGATCGCCACCGTGTGCTCGCTGTGCGCGGTCCGCGCCCCGGTCGCGCTCCGCAGCGTCCAGCCGTCGGCGTCGGTGACCAGCTCGTCGGTGTCGGCCATGACCCACGGCTCGATCGCCAGCAGCAGCCCCGGCCGGAGGGTGTAGCCGCGCCCCGCCCGGCCGGTGTTCGCGATGTGCGGGTCCTGGTGCATCGTCGACCCGACGCCGTGCCCGCCGAACTCGGTGTTCACGGTGTACCCGGCGTCGGTGAGGACGGTGCCGATCGCGTGCGAGAGGTCGCCGATGCGCGCACCCGGCCCCGCGGCGGCGATGCCCGCGGCCAGCGCACGCTCGGTGGCCTCGATCAGCGCCAGGCTCTCGGCCGGCTGGGTCTTCCCGACGACGAAGCTCACGGCGGAGTCGGCCACGATCCCGTCCAGCGACACCGCGAGGTCGAGCGTCAGCAGGTCGCCGTCGGCCAGCGTGTAGTCGTGCGGCTTGCCGTGCAGCACGGCGTCGTTGACCGAGGTGCAGATGTAGTGGCCGAACGGCCCGCGCCCGAACGACGGCGCGTAGTCGACGTAGCAGGACTCGGCCCCGGCGTCGGCGATCATCGCCCTCGTCCACCGGTCGATCTCCAGCAGGTTCGTCCCGACGATGCTGCGCTCCTGCATGGTGCGCAGGATGGACGCGACCAGGGCACCGGTCGCGCGGGCGCGGTCCAGCTCGGCGGGGCTGAGGATCTCGATCATGGTGCGGCCTTCCAGCATCCTGCGGATAACTATCCCGTCCATACTATCCCGGTACTAGAATCCCGAGCATGGTCAGGCTCCCGCTCACCCCGGACGACGTCGAGCGCGGCCGCCGGCTCGGCGCGCTGCTGCGCCAGGCCCGCGGCGAGCGCACGGTCCTCGCCGTCGCACTCGACGCCGGGGTGTCCCCCGAGACGCTCCGCAAGATCGAGTCCGGACGGGTCGCGACGCCCGCCTTCCCCACGGTCGCGGCCGTCGCCGAGGTGCTCGGGCTGTCGCTCGACGCGGTGTGGGCGGAGCTGCGCCGCACCGAGGAGCCGGCGCTCGTGGCCGGCACCGCGCGCATCGCGTCCTGACCTCCGGGGCCGCGCCGGGGCGCACCGCCCGGGTGTGCGCCGCCGCGGGTGCCGCTCACCAGGTCCGGCGCACGACCGCCTTGCCGCCGGCGACGAGGCTCCGCTCCGGCACGTCCTCGGCCACGACCGCACCCGCCGCGATCACCGCGTCCCGCCCGATCGTCACCCCCGGCAGGATCGTCGCCCCCGCGCCGATCCACACGTTCTCCCCGACGTCGATCGGGCCGCCGGTCAGCCAGACGCGCCGGTCGTCGGTGTCGACGGGGTGGCCGACGGTGATGAAGGTGACCTTCGGCGCGACCATGACCCGCGACCCCAGCCGGATGCCGGCGTAGTCGAGGAACGTGCAGTTCTGGTTGACGAACACCCGCTCGCCGAGGTCCAGGTTCAGACCGTGGTCGGTGAAGAACGGCGGGTAGATCGTCACGCCGTCCGGCACCGGCCGGCCGAGGATCCGCTCCAGCAGCGCGGCCCGCCCCGCCTCGTCGTCGAACGGCAGGACGTTCAGCCGGGACGTCAGCTCGGTCGCGCGCAGCACGCGCTCGGACATCGCCCGGGACTCGGGGCTGTGGATCCGCAGGAGGAGGTCACCGGGCACCCCGCGATCATCCCGCGGGCACCCCGGACCCCGACGCAACCGAACCGCGCGCCGCTGCGTCTTCTACGGTGTGACCACGATGAGCAGCGCGGACGGCGTGGACTTCCTGCGCGAGAGGTTCGAGGCCGCCGGGCACGCGCCACCGGCACCGGCCGCCCCCGGCGCCGCCGCCGACGAGGTCGCCCCCGTCGCCCTCGACCGCGACCGGCAGTTCACCGAGTTCGTCCGGCAGCACCAGGCCGACCTGCTGCGCACCGCGTGGCTGCTCTGCGGGGACCGGCACCAGGCCGAGGAGCTCGTGCAGCAGGCGCTCGTGCGCACCTACAGCCGCTGGGGCCACGTGCGGCAGCGGGACCCCCTCGGCTACACGCGCCGGGTGCTCGCCAATCTGCGCGTCGACCACTGGCGCCGTCGGCGGCGGGAGGTGCTGGTGCCGCCCGACGAGGTCTCGCCCGAGAGCACCCCGCTGCACGGCCGGCCACCGGGCGACCGCACCGGCGACCGCGACCAGCTCGTCCGGGCGCTCGCGACGCTGACCCCGCGGCAGCGCCGGGTCGTCGTCCTGCGGCACTTCCTCGACCTCTCCGAGGCCGAGGTCGCCGAGGACCTGGGCGTCAGCGCGGGGACCGTGAAGTCGACCGCCTCCCGGGCGATGGCGGCGCTCCGCGTCGTCCTCGCCCCCGACCACACCGACGCGGGCGGCGCCCGGGACAGGAGCGACCGATGAGCGCCCGCGACGACGACCTGGCCCGGACCCTGCGGGCCCGGGCGGACGCCGAGATGCCGGCGATGTCCGTCGACGTCGCCGCGGTCGTGCGCGGGGGCAGGCGCCGGCGCCTCGCGCGCGGCGGCGCGGTGCTGGCGGCGACGGCGCTCGTCCTCACCGGCGCGTGGTCCGGCGTGCGCGCCCTCGACGCCGTGCCGGCCGACCTCCAGCCCGCGGGCACCTCCTCCCCCTCACCGACGATCCCGGAGGCCGACCTGCACGCCGAGGTCGACCCGGTCGCGGGGACGATCACGTACCCGCTGGCCCGGTACGACCTCACGGCCGAGGAGTGGGCGACGGTCTGGCTCGCGCGCTCCTGGGAGATGAAGCGCTGCGCCGAGGCGGAGGTCGGCCGCCCGATCGCGTGGGAGACCGCGCTCCCGCGCGACCCGCACAGCGACCGGACCTTCGGCGTGTGGGACCTCGCGGAGGCGCAGGAGTACGGCTACGCGGTCCCCCCGGAGGGCGGCCGCGCCGCCGGTGCGGTGGACGCCGACGTGCCGATGTCGGTCTGGGAGGACTGCGGCAGGTCGGAGACCGTCCGGGCGATGAGCCCCGAGACCGACGGGAGCTACGAGCTCGCGGACGCGCTGGGCCAGGCGCACGAGGTCGCGGTGGCGTCCGAGGCGAGCCGCAGCGCGGTCGCCGACTGGACCGCCTGCCTCGCCGAGCACGGCCTCGAGCCCGCGGGCGGCGACGGCGGCTACGCCGTCGCGGGGGCGTCGACGAGCCGGTGGGACAGGGAGAGCGTGGCGCTCGCCGTCACGGACGTCCGGTGCAAGGCCGAGGTCGACTTCGTGCCGCGGATGGCTGACGCCGAGGCGGCGGCACAGGCGCCGGTGCTGCTGATGTTCCGCGCCGAGCTGGAGGCGCGGCTCGCGCACATGCGCGCCGTCGTCCCCGTCGCGGAGGCGTACCTCGCGGCGCATCCGGAGATCCCGTAGCCCGGCGCTCCCGCTGCGGCCCGCCCCGTCCTCTGCCACGCTCGACGCATGTCTCAGGTCGTGGGGCGCCGCGTCCCCGCCGGCTGGATGCTGGTCCTCGCGGCGGCGATGTTCGTGCTCGGGGTGCTCGGCTGCGGGTGGTCGATCGCGGACGGCGAGCGCGTCGCCGCCGTGTCGAGCGCGGTGGTGGCCGTGTGCGCGGTCGCGCTGTTCGTCCTGTGGCTGCGCGAGCGGGGCCGGCGGACGTGAGCACGCAGGAGCGCCGGGGTCTCCGGGTCCGGCTGATCACGGCGACGAGCGTCGGCGCGGAGGACTGAGCCCTCGCTCAGCCCGGCCCCGTCAGGTCGGCGGCCGCTCCCCGCGGTACTCCGGCAGCCGGGGGTCGCGCCGCACGCGGCGGTACTCGCTGACGGCGACGACCAGCCCGCACCCGATCACGACGGCCACGCAGACCCAGAACAGCCCGGGCACCGGGTCGAGCGACCGGGTCACCACCACGCCGACCAGCGCGACGCCGGCGAGGACCGCGACCGCCTTCGACGCGGGCGTCATGTCCCGGATGCGCCGCCCCTCCTCGCGGTAGTCCGGCTGGCGGCTCGCGGTCGCACGGCGCACGACGACCCGGGTGAGCAGCACCACCCCGAAGATCACCACGATGCTGACCAGGCCCCACGGGTCGAACGTCACGGTGGTCTCCTCGGCTCCGGCGGCGCGTGCCGGAATCGTGGCGCGGGTTCCCGTTCCGGGCAACCCGGACGGCGAGCGGCGCCCGCCCCGCCGCAGCGCGAGAGCCTGGATCAACATCTCGTTGACAACACGCCGTTGATGTCGTGGGATGGCCACCATGCCCCGACGACCAGACCCGCGCCGCCGCCCTCGACGCACACCGCGCCGTCCTGCGCCGCGCCGGGGGCAACGACCTGTCCGCACGCCCGTGGCAGCACCCCGCCCAGCCGTCGGGGGACGGCGACCTCGTGCGCCTCGCCGCGTGGCGAGCGGCCGACCCCGCCGTCGGCGCGGACGTCGTCGCGGCCGGCCTGGGGCTGCTGGGGGCCGCGCGCGCGGAGCTGGACCAGGTCGAGGCGGCGCTGCTCTTCTCGGCCCGCGCCGCCGGCCTCACCTTCCAGGAGATCGCGGCCGCCCTCGGCCTCGGCTCCGGGCAGGCGGCCCAGCAGCGGATGGCCCGGGTGCTGTCGCGCGCGGACCGGCCGTGACGGGGGGTGGTCACCCTCCGGGACGCCGGCCCGGAGAGCGGCGCCAAGGCCCGCACGCTCGGGAGGCTGCTCGCGGCGGGCTTCCGGGTCCCCGACGGCGTGGTGGTACCCCGGGCCGGCGACGCCGGGTGGCCGCGCCATCTCCCGGGCCACCTGCGCGCGCTCGGCGGCGACACCTTCGCGGTGCGGTCGTCCGCCGCGGTGGAGGACGCGCCCGGCTCCTCGTACGCGGGGCAGTTCCGCACCCTCCTGCACGTCCGGGCCGCCGACGTCGTGGCGGCGGTGCGCGAGGTCGCGGCGGCGACCGCCGCGGCCGCCACCTACGCCACGGCGCTCGGCGCACCGACCGGGGGCGGCGTCGCGGTGCTGGTCCAGCCGATGCTCGTGCCGGCCGTGGCGGGCGTGGCCTTCACCCGGCACCCGGTCACCGGCGCGCGGGCGACGGTCGTGGAAGCCGTGCCCGGTCTCGCGGACCGGCTGGCTTCCGGCGACGCCGATCCCGAGCGCTGGCACGTCGACCCCGGCCGGTCCGTGCACGTCGAACGCGGCCACGGCGTCCTCGACCCGGGCCGCGTCCGGGCCGTCGCGGACGTCGCCGAGCGCGTCGAGGGCCTGCTGGGCGGAGGGCAGGACGTCGAGTGGGCGGTGGACGCCGACGGCGCGGTCTGGACGCTCCAGGCGCGGCCGATCACCGCCTGGACCGCGGCCGTCCCCGGCCCGCGGCCCGGGACCGGCGGGTCCGGGGTCGCGGGAGCGGCGCTCGCCGTCGGCACCCCCTCCGCCCCCGGGGCGGCCCGCGGACGGGTCCGCGTCCTGCGCGGCCTCGACGACCTCCCCCGGTTCCGGCCGGGTGAGGTGCTCGTGTGCCGGGCCACCTCGCCGGCCTGGACGCCCGCGCTGGCGCGCGCCGCCGCGGTCGTCACGGAGGTCGGCGGCCTGCTGTCGCACGCCGCGATCGTCGCGCGCGAGCTGGGCGTCCCCGCGGTCACCGGGGTCCGCGGCGCGCGAGACCTGCCCGAGGGCGCGCCCGTGGTCGTCGACGGGACGGCGGGCACCGTCCGGCTGGCGGCGTCGTGAACGGGCAGGGCGCTCTGCTCGCGGTGCTGCACGCGCTGCGGGTGCGCGGCGTGGCGGACCCCGGTCAGGTCGTCTCGCGCACCGGCCTGCCCCGCACCCTCGCGGAGGACGCGCTCCTGGACGCGGAGGCCGCTGGGCTCGCCGCCCGCGTCCCCTTCGCCGGCCCGGACGACTGGTCGCTGACCGAGCGCGGACGGGCCCGCGGCGAGCGCCTGCTCGCGGCGGAGCTCGACGCCCTCGGGATGCGCGCGGAGGTGCAGGCCGTCCTCGACGCGTTCCTGCCGTGGAACGACCGGGTCGTCGGCGCCTGCACCCGCTGGCAGCTCACCGAGCTCGGACTGGCGCGGCCCCCGGCGGACCTCGTGGAGGTCCTGCGGGACCTCGACGGCGCCGCCGGCGGGCTCGCCCTGGTCGAGGCCCGGCTCGGCGCCGGGCTGCCCCGGTTCGTCGGCTATCGCGCGCGGTTCGCCGACGCGGTCGACCGGGCCCGGGAGGTCCCGTCGTGGATCGCGGCGACCGACCGCGACTCGGCGCACCGCGTCTGGTTCGAGCTGCACGAGGACCTGCTCGCCACCCTCGGCCGGGAGCGCTGACCGCGGTCGCCCGGCGTCGTGCTGGTCCGGTGGCCGCTCGCGCACGGCCTGGTCGACCGGGTGACGCTGCTGGTCTACCCGGTGGTCGTGGGCCAGGGCGTCCGGCTGTTCCCGCAGGACGGCCCGGACCTCCGGCTGGCGCTGGTGCGGTCCACGACGACGCCGGGCGGGGTCACCGTGCAGACGTACGAGCCCGCGGGCCGGCCGGAGTACGCCGGGGCGGCACCCCGCCCGGACGCCTGACGGCCCGCGGCGGGGCCGTCCGGGACGTCCGCCCGACCCGCGGGCGTCCCCCTCCCGCGGGTCGGACGGGTCAGGCGGGCAGGTCAGCGCGCTCGGCCGGGCGGTCCGCCGCCGGGTCGGTCGCGCCACCGCGGGCGGGGGTGCGGGCCGCCGGGGTGAGGAAGGTCGCCGCGGCCACGAGGACCAGCACCAGGACGAGCGCGTGCCGGAGCCCGAAGTGGTCGCCGAGGAAGCCGAGCGCCGGCGGGCCGACGAGGAACGCCACGTAGCCGATGGTCGCCGCGAGGGACACGCGCGCGGTCGCGTCCTCACCGGGCGCCGCGGTGTCGCCGGCCGCCGACAGCGCGACCGGGAAGCCCAGCGACGCGCCGAGGCCCCACAGCACCGCGGCCGCCGCGGCCACCGCCTGGTGGTCGACGAAGATGACGAGCGCCAGCCCGACCGCGCCGACGGCCGCGCTGACGGCGAGGACGGCAGCGCGGCCGAACCGGTCGACGAACCGGCCGCCGACGAACCGGCCGAGCGTCATCGCCGCGGCGAACGCCGCGTACACCGCGGAGCCCAGGGCGGCGTCGAACCCGTGGCCGTCGACCATGACGAGCGGCAGCCAGTCGTTGGCGGTGCCCTCGGCCAGCGCGAGCGCCAGGATGATGCCGCCGATCATGACGAGGCGGGTGTCGCGCCACACGGGGCGCCGCGCCGCGACGACTCCCCCGTCCGCGCGCACGCCGGCCGCGGGCGCCCGCACACCGACGCCCGCCGGGATCACCCGGATCGCGGGCACCAGCGCGACCGCGACGACGACCGCGACCGCGGCCAGGTGCGCGACGACCGGGAACCCGACCGCCGTCAGGACCATGCCGGCCACGGCGCCGACCACCGTCCCGAGGCTGAAGCAGCCGTGCATGGCGGGCATCGTCGACCGCCCGAGCCCGCGCTCGACCTCCGCGCCCTCGACGTTGAGCGCGATCTCGCCGCCGCCCATGCCGAGCCCGAACAGCGCCAGCCCCGCCGCGACGAGCGGCCCCGACCCGAGGGCCGCACCGACGCCGATCACGGCGGCGCCGACCGCGACCGAAATGGTGCCCGCGAGCATGACCGGACGGGTCCCCCGTCGGGCGACGAGGGCGCCCGACGACAGGATGCCGACCATCGACCCGGCGGAGAGCCCGAACAGGATCAGCCCCATCTCGGCCGTCGAGGCGCCGACGAGGTCGCGCACGTCCGGCGTCCGGGTGACCCAGGACGCGATGGTGAGGCCGGGAAGGAAGAACAGCAGGAACAGGGCGTTCCGGCGCGCGGTGAGGCTGGCGGGCACGGGTGGGGCTCCTCGGGCGGCTGAGCAAGACTGTACAAGCGTACACACTTCGTGGTCCGCGTCCGTCGGGGAAGATGGGCGGGTGAGCGGCACGCGGCGGGAGGTCCCCAACGACCCGGGGCGTCGGGAGCGCATCCTCGACGCCGCGCTGGACGTCGTCGCCGAGGCGGGCGTGCACGGCACCACCCACCGGCGCATCGCGGCGCGCGCGGGCGTCCCGCTCGGGTCGCTCACCTACTACTTCTCCGGGCTCGACGACATCCTGGGTGCGGCCTTCGCCCGGCTCGTCGACGCGATGTCGGCGTTCTACGGCCGGACGCTCGTCGACGCGCGGGACGGCGAGGAGGCGGAGGCCGCGGTCGTCGAGCTGATCTGCGGGCCGGCGTACGCGTCCCAGCGGGAGATGACGCTGATCTTCGAGATGTACGCGTACGCCAACCACGACCCGGAGGTCCGGGCGCTCGCGCGGGACTGGGTGCTGCGGAGCCGCGAGAGCCTGTCCCGGCACTTCCCGGAGCACGTGTGCCGCGCGCTCGACGTGCTCGTGGAGGGCTGGCCGATCCACCGCAGCTTCGACGCGGCGCCCACCGACCGGGCGCTCGTGGCCGCGACCGTGCACGCGATCGTGCACGGCCTCTCCGACCGCACCTGACCTCGGGACCCGCCCGCGTCTGCGGTCGGCCGCGCCCCGGCGCCGCGCCGGACGTACCGTCGGGCGCATGACCACCGCCGGCCCGCGTCGCGCCCCGCGCGCCGAGCGGCTGCGCCTCGCGGTCGAGCGCGACGGTGCCCGGTGCGTCTGGTGCGGGCGCGCGTTCGGCCCGCTCGTGCCGCCGACCCGCGAGCACCTCGTCCCCCGGGCCAAGGGCGGGCCGTCGTGGCTCGAGAACGAGGTGCCGGCCTGCCGCCGGTGCAACGCCGAGCGCGGGCACCGCGGGGTCGTCGAGTGGCTCGAGGAGTGCGGGCGGCGCGGGTGGGACCCGGACGCCGCAGCGGTGGCGCGCTCGCTCGACGCCCTCGCGGCGGCGATCTCGGAGCGGGGCGGGCAGCGCCGGGCGCGGGCGTACGTGGCCGCGCAGCTGCGGCGGCTGCGCCGCTGACACGTACGGTTCGGCCCAGGCGGTTCGCGCCCGCCGGCGGGCCGGTCCGTGCCAGGGTGGGCGGGTGCCGTCGTCGCTGCTCCGCTGGCTGGACCGCGTGAACGCCGCGCACCCGTGGAGCCACAACGACGCCTACCGCCGCTGGGTGCTGCGCCAGGTGCCCCGCGGTCCCGCGCGGGTCCTCGACGTCGGCTGCGGCACCGGCGGGCTGGTGCGGTCGCTGGCCGCACGCGGGGCTGCGGCGCACGGGGTCGACGCCGACGGGCCGACGGTGGCCACGGCGCGGGCGCTGTCGGCGGGACACCCCGGCGCCACGTTCGCCGTCGCGGACGCGCTGCGCCTCGACCCCCTGATCCTCGACCCCCCGCCGCCGGGCGCCGGCCACCGGGGCTACGACGCCGTCACCGCCGTCGCGGTGCTGCACCACCTGCCGATGGCCGAGGCCCTGACCCGCTGGCGCGCGCTGCTCCGGCCGGGCGGGGTGCTGGTCGTGGTCGGCTGCTACCGCGAGGCCACGCGCCGGGACCGGGCGGTGTCGCTGCTCGCGGTCCCGGCGAACCTCGTGGTGGGCCTGCTGCTCGGCCGTCGCGCCGCGGCCTCGCGGGTGGCGATGGCCGCGCCGACCCGGGAGCCCGAGGCCACGCTCGCCGACGTGCGCGCGGCGGCGGCGCGGCTGCTGCCCGGGGCCCGGGTGCGCCGGAGGCTGTTCTGGCGGTACACGCTGGTGCATCGCGCGCCGGCCTGAGCGCCGCCCGCCGCGCCGGTCAGCGCCGCGGCCAGGCCGCCCAGCCGTCCGGCACCGCGGCGAGCCGGTCGCGCGCCTCCCGCGCGCGCCGGCGCTCCGCGCGGTCCAGCGCGGGCGTGGTGCCGCCGCCGCCCCGGTCGTCCCCCCGCAGCGTGCAGCCCGTCGAGCGGGCCGTCGCCCACTCCCGGTACCCGCCGCCGACCACGACGCCGACGTGCCACTCGAGGTCGCCCGCGACCCGCGGCCACGGCTCGTCGCACGCGTCGCAGCCGCACACCGGGAACGGGAAGTCCTGCAGCAGACCTGCGTGCAGCACGACGCCCGGGAACGCCGTCCACACGACGGTGAGCGCCGCGGCGGCCGGCCGCCGCGGGGCGAGCCGGACCGCGCGCGCCACCTCCGGCAGCCCGACCCGCACGTCGCCGGCGCACGCCGGGTCGTCCGTGGCGTCCACGTCGTACCGCGCCACCAGGTGCCGGACCAGCGCGTCGGCGACCGCGTGCAGCGGAGCGAACCGCTCCGGGTGGCTGACGCGGCCGTAGGCCTCCGCCGGCGGGCCGTCCGGCCAGCGCTCGCCGTACCGCACCGGGCGGCCGTCCGCGTCGAGCGGTTCCGGCGCGCGGACGTCCGGGCGCGTGTAGCCGGTCAGCAGCACGGTCCCCTCCCTCGGCGCCGGGGCGGCGCGGGGCGCACCGGTACCCGTCGCACGCTACGCGTCGGCATCGGCGCGGTCCGCCGCGCGCACCAGGTCGACGTCGTCCTCGGTCACCCGCAGCAGGTCGCCCGGGCACAGCGCGTCGTCGAGCTCCACGACCCGCCCGTCGGCGTACGCGACGACCACCGGCGCGTCGTAGCACTCCGTGACGTCGAGCAGCAGCGCGCCGCCGTCGTCCGACACCTCGGTCTGCTCGTCGTCGCCGATCCGGACCGAGACGTCCGCGTCGGCGCGGTTCTCGATCTCGACGTCCGCGCCCGCAGCGCAGCCGGCGACGGCCAGCAGGCCGATCCCGACGACGACCCCGACCACCGCTCGACCCCGGCCTGCCCGCATCGTGTCCTCCCCCGCGCTCCGCGCCCGTGTCGGGGCGCTGACGCCCGGACCGGGGCATCCCTGCCGACGGTAGGTGCCGGACCGCGCCGGACGCCGCCCGTTCCTGTGCCGATCCTGTGCGGGTCCGGCGCGCAGGTGCGACGCGCGGACCCGGCCTCGGGTCCCGTGCGCACACCGAGGCCCCGCCGCCGCGGTGTGACGCACCGCACACCACGCAGCGACCAACGGCCCGCCCACGCGACTCCGCCGAGGAGCAGCATCGGGAGCGGCGGCAACGGCGCCGCCGCGGCCGATGGCCCCACCCCGCGGGGTCGCCGGCCCACGACGCGAGGAGGACGCGATGCGCACGGAGCACACCGACCCGCGGTACGCGGTCGAGGTCGACGACCGGCCGACGTACCGGGTCGACTTCGTCGGCGCCTACGGGGCGACGGAGGAGTTCCGGATCTTCGCCGCGCCGGACCTGCCGGCGGTGCAGCGGTGGGTCGGCGACCAGGCCGCCGGCCGCGCGTACACCGTGTGGGTCGAGTACGCGGGGAAGTCCGGGGTCGGGCTCGCGCAGGTGCTCGCGTCGCGCTGACCCGGGGGTCAGTCCGAGGCGAGCCGGCGCAGCGCCGACCCCTTGTGCGCCGCGCGGGCGCCGGTCTTCTCGGACTCGACCAGGTAGGCGGGCTCGTCGTCGGACGCCGTGAACTTCTGGCCGTCGTGCTGGAAGTCCGCGGTGCGCCGCTCGACGACGGTGCCGTGCGTGCGGCCCTGCGAGGTGTTCCAGGACACCCGGTCCCCGACGTGGATCGGCTCGGCCATGGTGCGGTCCTCCCGTTCGGCGACGTGCGGTCCGCGCCAGTCGACCACGCGGCGCGCGCGGCGGCACGGCGAGGACCCCCGACGGCTCGGAGCGGCTACGCGTCCCAGCCCACCGCCCGGAGCACCGCCGCGGCGACCTCGCCCGGCGCGAGGCCGTCGACGTCGACCACGGCGTCCTCGACGCGCGCGTCCTCCAGGATCGCGTGCAGCTCGCCCGCGCGGTGCCGGTGCCACGCGAGCACCGACGGGTACCCGGCGTGCCGCGCGTCGAGCCGGTCCCGGACGGCCTCGACCGGCAGCCGCAGCCGGCACACCGTCAGCGGCACCCCGACGGCGTCCTCGTACGCCGCGCGGGACGCCCGGTCCTCGAGGACCCCGGCCAGCACGAGACGCGACGCGCCCCGCCGCCGGTAGACGGCTGCCACCGCTCGCAGGTTCTCCAGCTCCAGGTCCTGCTGGAACGGGTCGCCGGGCGGGGCGGGCCAGGAGCGCCGCAGCTCGTCCAGGTCGACCACGGCGTGCGGCACGCCGCGTTCCGCGAGCAGCTCGCCGACGTGGTGGGCGGTCGTGCTCTTCCCCGCGCCGACGGTGCCGGTCAGCAGGAGCGCGGCCGGGGCGGGCGGCGCGGCGGGCGGGTTCCCGGGTCCCGGTGCGGAGGTCACGGCCTCACGCTACGGCCGGGTGCCGGTCCCCCGCCGCGCCTCGCCGGTCACTTCCAGGTGACGGGCGACGGGAAGTACGGGTTGTCCGACGACGCGATGAACGACTGGTACGACTCGCCGTTGTACTCGGCCGAGGTGACGACGGCGCCGTCCTTGGCCAGCGCGACGAAGCACGACACCAGGACGCGGTTCTCCTCGTCGTACTCCGGGAGCAGCAGGCCGCACGAGTCGCCGGGCGAGTTCAGCGAGAACCCGCTGGTGAGGTACTCGGTGTCGGCGCCGGTCGCGTCGAGCGGGAACAGGTCGACCGTCGCGGGGTCGTAGCCCTCCGGGGTGTCGTACAGCCACTGGTGCTGCGTGATCACGGCGTACGGGGTGTACCCCTCGAACTCCTCGGCGTTGCTGAACTGGTCGAACAGCGCGGCGTCGAGCTCGCTGACCTGCAGCACGGCCACGCCGACCCCGCCGCTGACCTCGTCCTCGCCGTAGGTCTCGGTCTGGTTCAGCCACGCCGGCTGGCCGAGGGCGAACGCCGTGCCCGGTGCGGTGACGGCACCGGCGGCGCCGAAGTCGACCGCCTCGACCTCGTAGTCGACCTCGAGCGGTCCCATCTCGGCCTCCCTCGCGGCGGCCGAGGCGCCGGCGGCGGGCTCGCGGTCCTTCTCCTTCGGCTGGTCCGCGGAGCAGCCGGCGAGGCCGAGCGCGAGGACGAGGGCGGCAGCGGGCACGGCGAGGGACGGCAAGCGCACGGGGAGACCTTCCGGGGGCGAGGTGCCTGGTGCATACACAGGCGAGACCCAGGGAACCTTAAGCCATGGTCGCGGGAGCCGCCTCCGCCACTCTCAACGTATAGCGCGGCAGGGGTCTTGCCGCAAGGCCCCCTCCCGGGCCCAGAATCCTCGGCGCACCGCCCCCAGCGCGCCCCGGAGGAGCCCCGTGACCGCCACCGCGACCCCCGCCTTCCACCTGCCCGACCGCCTCGCCGTCAAGGCCGACCCCGCCCTGATCGCGGACGACGAGCGCCAGTTCGCCGAGATCGCCGCCGCCCTCGACGCGACGACAGCCGATCTCGCGCAACGGCTCGACGCCGTGCGCCGGCAGCCCGCGGGCCGGGGCCAGCAGACCCTCGACCGCGACGCCGAGGTCCGTCGGCTCACGCGCCGCCTGCGCGCGCTGCGGCGGTTCGGGCTGGACCTGTGCCTGGGCCGCCTCACCCCGCACGACGGCGGCGAGCCCGTGTACGTCGGCCGCCTCGGGCTCACCGACGCCGACGGGCGCCGGCTGCTCGTCGACTGGCGGTCCCCCGCCGCCGAGCCGTACTTCGCCGCGACCCGGGCCCGGCCGATGGGCGTTGCGGCGCGGCGCCGGTACCGGTGGACCGGCGGCCGGGTCACCGACTACTGGGACGAGGTGCTCGCCGGGTACGGCGCCGCAAGGCACGCCGCCGGCGCCGCGCTCGACGACGAGTCCGCCTTCATCGCCGGCCTGGGCGCCAGCCGCACCGCCCGGATGCGCGACGTGCTCGGGACCATCCAGGCGGACCAGGACGCGATCGTGCGGGCGGGCTCGCGCGGGACCCTCGTCGTCGACGGCGGACCCGGCACCGGCAAGACCGTCGTCGCCCTGCACCGCGCCGCGTACCTGCTCTACGCCGACCCGCTGGTCGACCACCGCCGCGGCGGGGTCCTGGTCGTCGGCCCGAGCCGGCCCTACCTGGACTACGTCGCCGACGTGCTGCCGAATCTCGGCGAGGACGGCGCGCGGACCTGCGTGCTGCGCGACCTCGTGGCAGAGGGCGCCACCGCGGTGCCCGAGCCCGACCCCGAGGTCGCGCGCCTCAAGGGCACCCTCGACCTGGTCCGCGCGATCGAGCCCGCCGTGCGGTTCTCCGAGCGGCCCCCCGCCGACGGCCTGCTGGTCGAGACGCCGTGGGCCGACCTGTGGCTCGGCCCCGAGGACTGGGCCGAGGCGTTCGGCGCGCCCGACCCGGGCACCCCGCACAACGAGGCCCGCGACGTGATCGAGGAGGCCCTGGTGGACCTGCTCGCGGAGCAGGCCCGCGAGCAGGACGACGAGATCCCCGACGACCTGCTCCGCCGCGCCCTGCGCCGGCACGCGGACCTGGTCGCCGCGCTGAACCGCGCGTGGCCGCTCCTGGACGCGGCGGACCTGGTGGCCGACCTCTGGTCCGTCCCCGCGTACCTCCGGCTGTGCGCGCCGGGACTGGCACCCGAGCAGGTCGACCTGCTGCAGCGCCGCGACCCGCGGGCGTGGACCGACGCCGACCTGCCGCTGCTCGACGCCGCCCGGCACCGGCTCGGGGACCCCGGGGCGTCCCGGCGCCGGAACCGCCGGCAGGCCGAGGCGGCGGCCGAGCGCGAGTACCGGGCGCGCGTCGCCGACGACCTGATCGCCGCCGACCGCGACGGCGAGCAGGAGGGCATGCTCGACATGCTCCGCGGCGCGGACCTCGAGCACGCGCTGCTCGGCGACCCCGAGGACGCCCGCACCGACACCGACCGGCTGGCCGGCCCGTTCGCGCACGTGGTCGTCGACGAGGCCCAGGAGCTGTCCGACGCGGAGTGGCAGATGCTCCTGCGCCGGTCGCCGTCGCGGAGCCTGACCGTCGTCGGCGACCGGGCTCAGGCCCGGCACGGGTTCACGGAGCCCTGGGCGGAGCGGCTGCGCCGCGTCGGGCTGGGCGACCCGGTGGTGGCGTCGCTGTCGATCAACTACCGCACGCCGGCCGAGGTGATGGCGGCGGCCGAGCCGGTGATCCGGGCCGCGCTCCCCGACGCGAACGTGCCGACCTCGGTCCGCAGCACCGGGGTGCCCGTGGCGCACGGGACCGTCGGCGAGCTGGACGAGCTCCTCGGGACGTGGCTCGACGAGCACCCGGAGGGCGTCGCGTGCGTGATCGGCGCCGACCGGGAGGTCGCCGGGGCGCCCCGGGTCCGGTCGCTGTCGCCCGCGGGCGCGAAGGGGCTGGAGTTCGACCTCGTCGTACTGGTCGACCCGGAGCGCTGGGGAGGCGGCGTCACCGGGGCGGTCGACCGGTACGTCGCCATGACGAGGGCCACGCAGCGGCTGGTGGTGCTGACCGGGACGTGAGCGGGCGCGCCCGGCCGCGGCGGCGGGGCGGTACCGTCGCCCCGCCGGGCGCCTGCCCGCACCACCCCTTCTGGAGGGACCCACGATGGCCGACGCACGCGGGGCCACCCGCCCCGGCATCGACGGCTGACGGGCCGTGCCGGACTGGGCGTGGACGCTGGTCGGCGTCCTGGGAGGCGTGCTGATGCTGTGGCTCGCGCTGGTCGCCGTGCTGTGGGCGACCCGCCCCGACGAGCTGCGGCTGCGCGAGGTGCTCCGGCTGCTGCCGGACGTGGTGCGCCTGGTCCGACGGCTGGCGAGCGACCGCGCGCTGCCGCGCGGGGTGCGCGTCCGGCTGTGGCTGCTGCTCGGCTACCTGGCGCTGCCGGTCGACCTCGTGCCGGACGTGATCCCGGTGCTCGGCTGGGCGGACGACGCGCTCGTCGTGGCCCTCGTGCTGCGGTCGGTCGTGCGTCGCGCGGGACCCGAGGCGCTCGACCGGCACTGGCCGGGCTCCCCCGAGGGGCTGGCGGCCGTGCGGCGGCTGGTGCGGCTGCCCGGCTGACGGCCCGGGGGAACGACGAAGCCCTGGTGGGATCTCTCCCACCAGGGCTTCCACGTCGGGCTGACAGGATTTGAACCTGCGACCCCTTGACCCCCAGTCAAGTGCGCTACCAAGCTGCGCCACAGCCCGATGGTCCTCGAGAGGACCTCGGCGGCCCCCGCAGGAGCCTCGGAAACTCTACCGTATCCGGACGGTGCCGCCGTCCCCCGCCGGCAGATGGGCGCGCCACGCCGTCGCCACCACCACCAGGCAGACCACCGCGACGCCCAGCCCCGCCAGGAACATCTCCGGGTAGCTCCAGCGCGTCGACAGCCAGGCGAGCGTCGCGGGCACGAAGAACCCGAGGTACGCCGCCGAGTAGTAGACGGCCGTCAGCCCCGCCAGGTCCTCCGGCGTGGCGATGCGCTGCACCTCGGACAGCCCCGCCACCAGGGCGAGCCCGTAGCCCGCGCCGAGCACCGCGGCGGCGAGCAGCACGACCGGCAGCGACAGCGTCGCCGCCGCCCACGCCGCCAGCGCCATCCCGACGACGAGGATCACCAGCGCCACCACCGAGGCGCGGGCGCTGTGCCGGGTGTCGACGAGCCGGGCGACCGACTGCACCGCGAAGCCGACCGCCAGCGTGACCACGGTCAGCAGCGCGGAGAACGCGATCGGCACCCCGCCCGCGTGCTCGCGCATCAGGCCGGGGAGCACCGCGTACGCCGAGCCCACCGCGCCGAACACCCACGGCGCCAGGGGCAGCACGACCCGGAGGAACCGCCGGTGGCCGACCGCCGGGACCCGCAGGTCGTCGCGGAGCCGGGAACGCGCCCCGGCCGGGCGGGCCGGGTGCGTCTCCGGGACGGCCAGCACCGCGACCAGGGCCAGCACGGTCACGGCGGCGTGCAGCAGGTACGGGGTCCCGGTGCGCCACGGCCCCCACTGGGCCAGCGCCCCCGCGACGCCCGCGCCGAGCAGGAAGCCCGACGTCAGCGCCAGCGACGCCCGCCGCGCGCCCGCCTGCGGCTGCCCGGTGGCCGCGCACAGCTCCGCGACCCAGGTGGTGCCGACCGCCATCACCAGCCCGAGCGCGAGCCCCGACAGCACCCGGCCCGCCGCGAGGGCCGGCACGGACGCCGGACCGAGCGCGAGCACGAGCGACCCCACGACGCCCAGCGGCGCGGCGGGCAGCAGGAGCGGCCGCCGGCCGAACCGGTCCGACAGCGGACCGCCGATCAGCAGCGCCGGGACGATGCCGATGACGTACGCGCCGAGGAGGACGTTCACGGTGAGCGCCGACAGGTGGCTGACCTCGCGGTACATCACGAGCAGCGGCGTGAACTCGTTGCCGCCCCACGCGACGGCGAACATGAGCGCCGCGACGCGGAGCCACGCGCGCGGGTCCGGCTCGGCCCGGACCGGGTCCCGGGGTGTGGCGGCGGTGCCGGTGGCGGTCGTGCCGGTGGCGGTCACCGCGCGCCGCCGTCCCGCTCCGCGCCCGCCGGGTCGCCTGCGCCCGGCGCGCCGGGGTCCCGGTCGACCGCGCCGCCGGTGCGCGGGTGCGCGGAGGCCAGGTGCGCGCCGTGCAGGTGCTCACGCAGCCGGTCCCGGAAGGCCGCCGCGTCGCCCGCCTCGATCGTCGCGACCAGCGCCTCGTGCCCTTCGACGAAGCCCGGCGCGCGCTCCCCCCGCGGCGCCGCGACAGCGCGACCATCCGCCGCTGCCGCTCGCGCAGCGTGACCGAGAAGCCGGTGAGCAGGTCGTTCCCGCCCGCCGCCACCACCGCGAGGTGGAACGCGGCGTCGAGCTCGGCGTAGGCCTCCAGGTCGCCCGCGGCGACGGACTTCCGCTGCCGGGCGACCAGAGCGCGCAGCTCGGCGGCGAGCGCGTCGCGGGACGCGCCGGACCGCACGACGACGTCCACGGCGTGCGACTCCAGCAGCAGCCGCGCCTCGACGACCGCCTCGGCCTCGCCGGGCGCGGCCGGCACCACCAGCGCGCCGCGCTTCGGGAACAGCCGGAGCCAGCCCTCGGTCGACAGCCGGAGGAACGCCTCGCGGACGGGCGTGCGGCTCATCGCGAGCTCGGCGGCGACGTCGCCCTCGCTGACCATCTCCCCCGCGGGCAGCCGCCCGGAGAGCAGCGCGTCCTTGACGTGCCGGTAGGCGACCTCGGTCGCGGGCGGTGCCGGCGTGGGGATGGTGGACTGCATGGTTACTACATGTATCTCAGTTGCATCCCAGAACCAAATCGACTGCGCAGCTCATCCCTACCCGTTTCGCGCACCGCCACCCGATCGATCGGGGTGCGATGTGCGAACTGGGTGGGGACCAGGTGCGCCCGGACTGGAGCCACGTGCCGTTCGAGGCGCGGGGCCCCGGGGCACCGGCCGGCGACCGCGAGTGGCACGCGGGACCGCCCGCCGGGCGTCAGCGCGCCGGCGCCGTGTCCTCCGCCGCCTCGCCCGCGACGTCGTGCTCCCCCGACCGGCCGCGCAGCACGTCGAGCTCCGCCGCCACGACGCCGAGCAGCAGCAGGTCGACCACGAGGCCGGTGACCGCGCTCCACTGGTCGATCCGGAACAGGAAGATCTGGCTCAGCAGCAGGTTGACGAGCACCGCGCGCCGGAACCACTCGTACCCGCGCACCCGGTCGTCGCCGACCAGCCGCAGGCCCACCACGGAGCACACCAGGGACGCGGCCCCGCTGGCGAGCAGCCCGACCATCGCCCACCAGGGCAGGTCCGCCCCGGTCGCGACCAGCACGGTCCCCCGCACCACGGTGTACAGCGTGACGAGCGCCAGCACGCCGACGGTCACCCGCGGCAGCCACCGGACGCGCACGACGCGCCGGGACGCCGTCACGACGGCGCGGGCCACGGCGCTGATGGGGTCGGGCAGCTCCCGCGCGTCGTCCTCGACGACGTCGAGCAGCGCCCGGACCTCGGCCGCGCCCCGGACGTCGCCGGCGCCGGCCACGAGCTCCCGCGCCTGGCGCCGGGCACGCGGCGAGAACCCGCCCGCCAGACCGGCGACGGCGAGGTCCGCGGCGGCCGCGAGCGTCTCGTGCGGGTCGCGCCGCCGGCCGTGGATGACCTCGCCGACCAGGACGAGCACGACCACGACGACGTAGATGAGCGACGCGGTCGGCTCGTAGAAGTAGTCGTTGTCCGACGTGACGAACTTGCCGATCTCGTCGATGAACAGCCCGAACCCGACGCCGCCGACCAGCGCGGCCAGCGGCCGCACCACAGGACCCGCCCAGGACAGCACCGCGACCACCGCGACCGCCATCAGCAGCCCGCCCCACAGGACGTGGGCGATGTGCAGGCCGTCGCCGCCCAGCTGCGGGAACCCGGTCAGCGCCAGGAGCCCGCGGGTCACCAGCACGGTCAGCACCGTGACGGCGAGGAACCCGGCGACGTGCCGCGGCCCCGCGGGGTCGCGCGGCAGCCCGAGCACGAGCACCGGCGAACGCCGCCGCACGTGGTGCCGGTCCGCCTCGGCCGTCCGGTCGCCCGTCCGCTCGACCTGCGCGCCGCGGGTCACCGCTTGCGCTTCTCCCGCACGCGGACCGAGATCGAGATCGGCGAGCCCTCGAAGCCGAACGTCTCGCGCAGCCGGCGCTCGATGAACCGGCGGTAGCCCGCCTCGAGGAACCCGGTCGCGAAGACGACGAACCGCGGCGGGCGGGTCGACGCCTGGGTCGCGAACAGGATGCGCGGCTGCTTGCCACCACGCAGCGGGTGCGGGTGCGCCGCCACGAGCTCGCCGAGGAACGCGTTGAGCTTGCCGGTGGGGATGCGGGTGTCCCAGGACTCGAGCGACCGCGTGAGCGCGGGGACGAGCCGGTCGGTGTGCCAGCCGGTCCGCGCGGAGATGTTCACCCGCGGCGCCCACTGGATCTGCACGAGCTCCTTCTCGATCTCGCGCTCGAGGTACGGCCGGCGGTCCTCGTCCATGAGGTCCCACTTGTTGTACGCGATGACCAGCGCGCGCCCGGCGTCGATGACCTGCTGGATGACACGGGTGTCCTGCTCGGTGAGCGGCTGCGACGCGTCGAGGAGCACGACGGCGACCTCGGCCTTCTCGATCGCGGCCTGCGTGCGCAGGGAGGCGTAGAAGTCGGCGCCGGACGTCTGGTGCACCCGGCGGCGGATGCCGGCGGTGTCGACGAACCACCACGGCACGCCCTTGAGCTCGACGAGCTCGTCGACCGGGTCGCGGGTGGTGCCGGCGGTGTCGTCGACGACCACGCGGTCCGTGCCCAGCACCTTGTTGAGCAGCGACGACTTGCCGACGTTCGGGCGGCCGACCAGCGCGACGCGACGCGGGCCGCCCGGGCGGGCGGTCGCGTGCTGCGAGACGGTCGGCAGCGCCGCCATCGCGGCGTCGAGCAGGTCGCCCGTGCCGCGGCCGTGCAGGGCGGAGACCGGGTGCGGCTCGCCGAGGCCGAGGCTCCACAGCTCGGCGGCGTCGGCCTCGACGCGCGGACCGTCGACCTTGTTGGCGCACAGCACGACCGGCTTGCCGGACTTCCGGAGCAGGCGCACGACCCGCTCGTCGGTGGCCGTCGGGCCGACGGTGGCGTCGACGACGAACAGCACGGCGTCGGCCAGTGAGATCGCGACCTCGGCCTGCTCCGCCACGCGCGCCTCGATCCCGGCGACGTCGACCTCCCAGCCGCCGGTGTCGACCAGCGTGAACCGGCGGCCGGCCCACTCGGCGGGGTACGACACGCGGTCGCGGGTGACGCCCGGCTTGTCCTCGACGACGGCCTCGCGCCGGCCGAGGATGCGGTTGACCAGCGTCGACTTGCCGACGTTCGGGCGGCCGACCACGGCGAGCACGGGGAGCGCGAGGTGCGAGCCGTCCTCGTCGTACGCGCCCTCGTCGCCCGAGAGCAGGGCGACGTCCTCGTCCTCGAGCTCGTAGTCGTCCAGGCCCGCCCGCAGGGCGCGCTCGCGCGCCTCGTCGTCCTCCGCCTCCGCGGTCACGTCCGTGCCGTCGAAGGGCTCGGCCTCGGCGGGGCCGTCCTGGAGGTCGTCGAGCTCCACGGCGGGGTCCTCGGAGGTGGTCGGCTGGGCCGGCTCGCTGTCACGCATGGGCACCATTCTCCCTGACCGAGCGGCCGGGGACGAACCACGCCCGACGACGCCCCCGGGTCAGTCCGTCGGGAGCGCCGCGCCGGTGCGGGCGGCGGCGTCGCGCACCAGCGCCGACAGCGCCACGCGAACCGCCTCCGTGCCCGCGCCGATGGCGTCGCGCCGGGACTGCCCGGGGCCCGGCGTCAGGTCCAGCGGCGCCCCCAGCTCGACGTGCAGCCGTCGTCGCGGCAACGGGATGTGGCCCACCGACTCCCCGGTCCGCCGGGTCCCGAGGATCGCCACCGGGACCACCGGCGCACCCCCGTGCACGGCCAGCCAGGCCACCCCGGCCCGCGCGGACGCCGCGTCGCCGCGGCCCCGGTTGCCCTCGGGGAACACGCCGACCGCGTCGCCGCGGTTCAGCACGGCCAGGGCCGTCACGAGCGCGTCGCGCCCGCCGGACCGGTCGACCGGGATCTGCTGCGCCGCCCGCAGGAGCGCCCCGAGCGGACCCACGAACATCTCGTGCTTGACCAGGATGTGCACCGGCCGCGGCGTGACGCCCTGCAGCAGGGGGCCGTCGATCACGCTCGTGTGGTTGGCCGCGAACAGCACCGGTCCCGAGGCCGGCGCGTGCTCGGCGCCGACGACGCGGGCGTCCCAGACGCCGTGCGCGATCACCTTCCCGAGCCCGCGCGCCCAACCGGGCACGGACCGTGCGGCGACCGCGGCGGCCGGCGTGGCCTCGCGCGCCCGGCCGGTCACGCGTGCAGGTCCGCGGTGCGCGCCACCACGTCGAGCACCGCCTGCACGGTCTGGTCGAGGTCGAGCTCCGAGGAGTCGACCGTCACCACGCCGTCGGCCGCGACCAGGAACTGCGACACCGTCGAGTCGTCCGCGTCCCGGCGGACCACCTGGTCCCGGGTCGCCGCGACCGCGTCGGCGTCGTCGGAGCCGTGCACCTCGCGGGCGCGCCGGGCGAGCCGGGCCTCCTCGCTGGCGGTGAGCAGCAGCCGCACGTCGGCGTCGGGTGCGATGACCGTGGTGATGTCCCGGCCCTCCGCGACGATGCCGCGGCCCCCCGAGAACGCCGAGGACGCCGCCTGCGCCGCGATCTCCGCGCGCTGCCGGCGGCCGAGCTCGGCGCGCACCTCCAGGTTGGTCGCCACGGCGCTCACCGCGGCGGAGATGGCCGTCTCGCG
This sequence comes from Cellulomonas sp. Y8, assembly GCF_008033115.1. Lineage (NCBI taxonomy): Bacteria > Bacillati > Actinomycetota > Actinomycetes > Micrococcales > Cellulomonadaceae > Cellulomonas > Cellulomonas sp. Y8. The sequence goes on along the minus strand of NZ_CP041203.1, from coordinate 4,322,217 downwards.
GATCGCCTCGCCGACGTCGTGCCCGTCCACGTGCACGCCCGGCTGGCGGGGGTCGACGCCCATCACCAGCGGCATCTCGCGCACCAGCCGCGCCACGGCGTCCGCGTCGGTCAGGGACACCCCGCGGTGCAGCGCCCACCAGGTCGCGGCGCGGTACATCGCGCCGGTGTCCAGGTACGCCAGGCCGAGCCGCTCGGCGACCCGCCGGGACACCGTCGACTTCCCCGAGCCGGACGGCCCGTCGATCGCCACCACCACCGGCCGTCGCACGTCGTGCGCAGTCACCGAACCAACCTCCAACCGCGGGCCGTCAGCTCCGCCTCCAGGTGCGCCGAGCGCGCGGGGTCGACCGACACCGACGCCATGCCGACGGGTCGTCCCGCCGCGTGCTCGAGCCGCAGGTCCTCCAGGTTCACGCCGGCCGCGCCGACGTCGGTCAGCAGCCGCGCGAGCTCGCCGGGCCGGTCGGGCACGAGGGCCGTCACCACCGCGTACGAGCGCGGCGCGCCGCCGTGCTTGCCGGGCACGAGCGCCACGCCGGCGTTGCCGTCCGCGATCAGCCGCGCCACGCGGGCCAGCGCGCCGAGCTCGACGTCCTCCGGCCCGCTCGCCCGGGCGGCGCTGTCCAGCGCGCCCAGGACCTCGTCCAGGTCCTCCCGCAGCCCCGCGAGCACGCCGCGCACGGCCGCCGCGTTGGCCGCCAGGATCGACGTCCACAGCGCCGGGTCGGACGACGCGATGCGGGTGACGTCGCGCAGGCCCTGGCCCGCGAGCCCGAGCGCGTCCGGCTCGGCCCCGCGCAGGCGCGCCGCGACCAGGCTGGCCGCCACCTGCGGCACGTGCGAGACGACGGCCACCGCGGCGTCGTGCTCGGCGGCGTCCATGGTCACCGGCACGCTGCCCAGGTCGGTCGCCAGCGCCCGCACCGCGAGCAGCGCGTCCGGCCGGGACTCCCCCGAGTCGACGACGACCCACGGCCGCCCGACGAACAGGTCCGGCACCGCCGCGGCCGGCCCCGAGCGCTCCCGCCCGGCCATCGGGTGCGACCCGACGTACCGGGACAGGTCCGCGCCCGCGGCCCGCAGCTCGTTCAGCACGTAGCCCTTCACGCTCGCCACGTCCGTCACGACGGCGTCCGGGTGCGCGGCCAGCTCGTCCCGCACCACGTCCGCCGTCACGTCCGGCGGCGCGGCGACGACGACCAGCGCCGGCTCCGGGTCGCCCTCCGCCGCGGGCCGCCCGGCCCCCACGTCGCGGGCCAGCGCCAGCGCCGTGCGGGACGGGTCGTGCAGCGTCACGTCGACGCCGCGCGCGGTCAGCGCGAGGCCGACCGACGCGCCCAGCAGCCCGGTGCCGACCACGCGGACCGGGCCGCGGGTCACCACCGCGGCCGTGCCGTTCGTGCTCACATGCCCACCGACGTCATCAGCGAGCCGACCTCCGCCTTCCCGAGCACACGGGTGCGGCCCGGGCGCAGGTCGCCCAGCTTGATCGGGCCGATCTGGGTGCGCAGCAGGCGGGTCACCGGGTGGCCCACCTCCTCCAGCAGCCGGCGGACGACGCGGTTGCGACCCTCGTGGATCACGATCTCGACCATGCTGGCCTGCGGCGTGGCGTCCACGACGCGGAACGCGTCCACCGCCACGACGCCGTCCTCGAGCTCGACGCCCTTCTTCAGCCGCGCGCCGACCCCGGCGGGGACCCGGCCGTCGACGGTGGCGAGGTACGTCTTGGAGACGCCGTGCGACGGGTGCGATAGCCGGTTGGCGAGCTCCCCGTCGTTGGTCAGCAGGATCAGGCCCTCCGAGTCGGCGTCCAGCCGGCCGACGTGGAACAGCCGCTCCTCGCGGTTCTGCACGAACTGCTCGAGCGACGGGCGGCCCTCGGGGTCGTGCATGGTCGACACCACGCCCAGCGGCTTGTTCAGCGCCAGGGTGATGACGTCCTTGTCGAGCTGCAGGCGCAGGCCGTCGACGTGGATCACGGCGCTGCGCGGGTCGACCCGCACGCCGAGCTCCAGCACCACCTGCTCGTCGACCGTCACCCGGCCGGCCGCGATCAGCTCCTCGCACGCGCGGCGCGAGCCGAGGCCGGCCTGCGCCAGCACCTTCTGCAGCCGCACGCCCTCGGGGTCGTGCACGTCGATGTCCGTCGGGCGCGGGCCGCGCGGGGGCGTGCGGTACGACTGCGGCGGGCGGGACGGCCAGGCCGAGCCCGGGCGGCCGGTGTCGGCGCCGCGAGGGGCGCCGGAGCGGGTGCCGCCGCCCGGGCGACCGGCGCCCGCGACGCGGCCGGACGAGGAGCCGCCGGGGCGACCCGCGGACGACGCGCCGGGGCGGCCCGCACCCGGACGGCCGGAGCCGCCGCCGTAGCCGCCGCCCGACGACGGACGGCCCGAGCCGCCGCCGTAGCCGGAGGACGGCCGGCCGGAGCCGCCGCCCTGGCCGCCCGAGCCGGGACGTCCGCCGCCGTAGCCGCCACCCTGGCCGCCGGACCCGGAGCGTCCGCCGTAGCCGCCGGACGAGCCCGAGCCCGACCGACCGCCGCCCTGGCCCGCACCGCCGGAACGACCGCCGCCGTACCCGGCGCCGCCGGAGCGACCGCCACCCTGACCCGCGCCGCCGCCCGAGCGGCCCGCGCCGCCGGCGCCGCCGCGCCCGGCTCCTCCGGACCGACCGCCGGACCCACCGGCCCCGCGGGCACCGCCGCCCGCGCCACCGCGGCCGCGACCGCCCTGTCCTGCTGCACTCATCACACGTCTCCTGTCGTCACTGCGGCCCCGTCCAGCCCGTCGAACGCGTCGATCTCGGGCAGGTACGGGGCGAGCGGGGGCAGCTCGTCGAGGCTCGTGAGGCCCATCCGCTCGAGGAAGTATCCCGTGGTCCGGTACAGCAGCGCACCCGAGCCCGGGTCGGTGCCGGCCTCGGTGACCAGCCCGCGGGCCGTCAGCGTGCGCACCACGCCGTCCACGTTGACCCCGCGCACGCCCGAGACCTGCCCGCGCGTGACCGGCTGGCGGTACGCGATCACGGCCAGGGTCTCGAGCGCGGCCTGGGTCAGCCGGGCCGTCTGCCCGTCCAGCACGAACTGGCCGACGACCTGGTGGAACGCCGGCGCCGAGTAGATCCGCCAGCCCTCGCCGGCCTGGCGCAGCTCGTACCCGCGCGGACGCCCGCCGTGCTCGCCGCGGTACTCCTCGGCGAGGGTGCGCAGCAGGTCGACGACCTCGCCGGTCGGCAGGCCGAGCACCGTGGCGAGGCGCACAGCCGGGATCGGCTCGTCCGCGACCATGAGCACGGCCTCCAGCGCCGCGAGGGCGCCGCCGGGCAGGTCGTGGACGTCGGGGGCCTCCGCCGCGGGTTCGGGGGGCAGCTCGCCCTCGCCGAGCCCGTCCGCCGGTACGCCTCCGGGCACCGCAGCCGTCGGGTCTCCGGTCATGCGTCTTCCCCCTGCGCCTCGGGCGCGACCGCGTCGGCCGGCACCACGTCGTCCGCCTCGTCGAAGTCCGAGGCCACGGCGACGTCGCCGTCCTCGGCCCCCGTCCACCGCACGGTCAGCTCCCCGAGCGGCGTCACCTGGTCGAACGCCACGGCGCCCTCCCGGAACAGCTCCAGCAGCGCGAGGAACCGCGCCACCACCAGCAGCGTCGAGTCGGCGTCGGCGGTCAGCGTGCGGAACGAGGCGGCCCCGCCGTGCCGCAGCCGGTCCGCGAGCACGGCCGCCTGCTCCCGGACGCTCACCGCGGGCGCGTGCAGGTGGCTGAGGTCCACTCCGGGCGGCGGGGCCGGCGGCGCGAGCGCCTTCGCGGCCAGCGCGGCGAGCTCCTCCGGCCCGATCTGCCAGATGAGCTCCGGGAGCATCGCCGCGAGGTGCGGCTCCAGCTGCACCGTGCGCGGCAGCCGCCGGCCCTGCTCCGTGAGCCGGGTGCCGATGTCGGCGGCCACCACCTTGTAGGCCCGGTACTGCAGCAGCCGGGCGAACAGCAGGTCCCGCGCCTCCAGCAGCTCCAGGTCCTCGGCGTCCTCGACCTCGCCCGCGGGCAGCAGCCGCGCGGCCTTCAGGTCGAGCAGCGTGGCCGCGACCAGCAGGAACTCGGACGCCTGCCCCAGGTCCCAGGGGCGACCGCCCTCGGCCTCGGCCCGCTCGGCGGCCCGGATGTACGCGATGAACTCGTCCGTGACCGCGGCGAGCGCGACCTCGGTGATGTCGAGCTTGTGCTTGGAGATCAGCCCCAGCAGCAGGTCGAACGGACCGGAGAAGTTCTCCAGGTGCACCTCGAAGGCGCCGGACCCGGGCCGCGGCGCGTCGTCGGGCGCGCCGGTCCCGCCGGGGGCGGCGGCAACGGCCTCGGCGGTCGGCGCCGTCTCAGGCGGCGTCGCCACGGGCGACGAGCTCCCGCGCGAGCTGCCGGTACGCGTGCGCCCCGGCGTGCGTCGGCGCGTACGTCGTGATCGGCTCCGCCGCCACCGAGGCGTCCGGGAACTTCACCGTGCGGCCGATGACGGTGTGCAGCAGCGTGTCGCCGAACGCCTCGTACACCCGGGCGACGACCTCGCGCGCGTGCAGGGTGCGCGGGTCGTACATCGTGGCGAGGATGCCGTCGACCTCGAGGCGCGGGTTGAGCCGGTCGCGGACCTTCTCGATCGTCTCGACCAGCAGCGCCACGCCGCGCAGCGCGAAGAACTCGCACTCCAGCGGGATGAGCACGCCGTGCGCGGCGGTGAGCGCGTTGACCGTCAGCAGGCCGAGCGACGGCTGGCAGTCGACCAGCACCACGTCGTAGTCGTCCAGCACCGGCCGCAGCACGCGGGACAGGATCGACTCGCGGGCCACCTCGCTGACCAGCTGCACCTCGGCGGCGGACAGGTCGATGTTGGCCGGCAGGAGGTCCAGGTTGGGGATCTCCGTGGGGCGGATCAGCTCCTCGACCCGCGCGTGCCGGTCGACCAGCAGGTCGTAGACCGTGCGGTCGAGCTCGTGCGGGTTGGCCCCCAGACCGACCGACGCCGCGCCCTGCGGGTCGAAGTCGACGATGAGCACCCGGCGGCCGTACTCGGCCAGCGCCGCGGCGAGGTTGATCGTGGTGGTCGTCTTGCCGACGCCGCCCTTCTGGTTGCACATCGCGATGACGCGGGCGGGACCGTGGGCGGCGAGCGGCGCGGGGACGGGGAAGTCGGGCAGGGGCCTGCCCACCGGGTCGGTTGCGATCTCGGTCGTCTCCTCGCGTGCCACCCGCACAACCTACCGGAGCACCCGGCCGGTCAGCCGTCTCCCGCGCCGGTGCGCGCGGCGCCCGCGGCGGCCCGGACGGCGCTGTCCCGCCTGGCGCGCGGGTGGCTGGTCGCGTACACCTCGCGCAGCGTGTCCGGCGTCACCTTCGTGTAGATCTGCGTGGTGGTCACCGAGGCGTGGCCCAGCAGCTCCTGCACCACCCGGACGTCGGCGCCGCCGGCCAGCAGGTGGGTCGCGAACGAGTGCCGCAGCGTGTGCGGCGACACGTGGTCGGCGCCCGGCAGCCCGGCCCGCTCGGCGGCCGTGCGCAGCACCGCCCACGCGCTCTGCCGGGACAGCCGGGCCCCGCGGGTGTTGAGGAACACCGCCGCTCCCCCGCGCCCCGCCGCGGCCAGCGCCGGGCGGGCGCGCACCAGGTACGCCTCGAGCGCCTCGACGGCGTACGCGCCCACCGGGACGACGCGCTCCTTGCTGCCCTTGCCGAGCAGCCGGACGGCCGCGCGGCCCTCGGTGAGGTCCAGGTCGTCGAAGTCGAGCCCCACGGCCTCCGAGATGCGGGCGCCGGTCGAGTACACGAGCTCCAGCAGCGCCCGGTCCCGCAGCGGCACCGGCCCGTCGCCGAGGGACGCCGCCTCCAGCAGCCGCAGCACCTCGTCGGTGCCGATCGCCTTGGGCAGCACCTGGGACTGCTTGGGCGGCCGCACGGCCCGCGCGGGGTCGGCGGCGGTCAGCCCCTCGAGGACCGAGAACCGGTGCCAACCGCGCACGGCCACGACGGCGCGCTTCGCGGACGACGCCGACAGCACCGCCCGGCCGTCGGAGCCGGTCCGCACGGCGGTGAGGAAGTCCTCGACGTCGGACTCCGCCACCTCCGCGACCGACGCGCGGCCCGCGGCGGCCAGGTGGTCGACGTACCGGGTGAGGTCGCGGCGGTAGGCGGCCAGCGTGTTGGCGGACAGCCCGCGTTCGACGGCGAGGTGCGCGAGGTACCCGTCCAGGGCGGCCCGCAGCGCGGGGGCGGACGGCTGCTCGTCCGTCATCCCGGTGCCTCCCCGCGGTCCCTCCGGTGGGTCAGAGCGGGAGGAAGACGTCGACCGCCACCGCGACCGACAGCAGCGACAGGTACGTGATCGACCCGTGGAACACCGACATCGCGCGGAGCTTGCCGCGGCTCGGGTCCTGGGCGCGACGGTACAGCGCGATGTTCGACCAGAGGAACCACACGCCGAGGACGGTCGCGACGACCGCGTACACCCAGGTCATCCCGGCGACCGGCACCAGCAGCAGCGAGCAGGCGATCATCGCGACGGTGTACGCGATCATCTCCTTCGCGACCTTCGACTCGGCCGCGACGACCGGGAGCATCGGGACGCCCGCGGCCGCGTAGTCCTTGCGGAACTTCATCGACAGCGGCCAGTAGTGCGGCGGCGTCCAGAAGAAGATCACCCCGAACAGCAGCACCGCGGCCCAGGACAGCCCGCCGGTCACCGACGACCAGCCGATGAGCACCGGCATGCAGCCGGCGGCGCCGCCCCACACGATGTTCTGCGGCGTGCGCCGCTTGAGGATCATCGTGTAGCCGACGACGTAGATGAGGATCGCGCCGCCGGTGAGCAGCGCGGACGGCACGTTGACCAGCAGCGCGAGCCACAGCAGGGAGCCGACGCCGAGCGCCAGGCCGAACACCAGCGCCGCGCGCGGGGTGATCTCCCCCGTGACCAGCGGCCGCCGCTTCGTGCGGTTCATCACCTGGTCGATGTCGCGGTCGATGTAGCAGTTGAGCACGTTCGCCGCGCCGGCCGCGGCCGCGCCGCCGACCAGCGTGGCCAGCACCAGCCCGATCGGCGGGAACCCGCCCTGCGCCAGGATCATCGTCGGCAGCGTCGTGACGAGCAGCAGCTCGATGACCCGCGGCTTCGTGAGCGCGACGTACGCGGCGACGCGGCGGCGCAGCGCGCTCCGTCCGGCCTGGGCCTGGGGACGAGGGGCCTGCGACGAGGCCCCGGCGGGAGCGGCTGGGCTCATCGTGCGCACGCTCCGGTCCTCCGCCCGTCGCTGGACCGCGGCGGCCGACGGCCCCGCGGATGATCCTGACCATCGTACGGCCCTCCCGGCAGCAGATGCGGCCGTGAACCGCCTGGGACCAGGGTCCCGGTCGTGTGACGTCCGTCGCGCCGGGCCCCCGCGGCGGTGGACCGGACGGCGGACCCCCGCCCGGCGGGTCTAGGCTCGAAACGCACGCCCGGCCCCGGGGGAATCAGGACCGGGCGTGAGCGGCGCCCGGCCTGGTCAGGACGGGCCCGACCGTCGACGCCCCGGCCCGGAGTCCGGGGCGAGAAGTGAGGTGGCACGACGATGACAGAGGGCATCACGCCGCTCGACCAGGTGGCCGACGCGGGCGTCGCGGTATGGCTGGACGACCTGTCCCGGGAGCGGCTGCGCACCGGGAACCTGAAGGACCTCGTGGCCGAGCGCCGCGTCGTCGGGGTCACGACCAACCCGACGATCTTCGCGAGCGCGCTGGCCAAGGGTGAGTCCTACGACGAGCAGCTGAAGCAGCTGCGGGCGCAGGGCACCGACGTGGACGGCGCGGTCTTCGCGATCACCACCGACGACGTGCGCGAGGCCGCCGACGTGCTGCGCCCCGTCTACGACGCCACCGACGGCGTGGACGGCCGCGTGTCGATCGAGGTCGACCCGCGCCTCGCGCACGACGCCCAGGCGACCGTCGACTCGGCCCGCGCGCTGTGGTCGACCGTCGACCGGCCGAACCTGTTCATCAAGATCCCCGCGACGCTCGACGGGCTGAACGCGATCACCGAGGTGCTCGCCGACGGCATCAGCGTCAACGTCACGCTGATCTTCTCCCTGGAGCGGTACCGCGCCGTGCTCGACGCGTTCCTCGAGGGCCTGGAGCGGGCGAAGGCCAACGGTCACGACCTCGCGCCGATCGCCTCCGTCGCGTCGTTCTTCGTGTCCCGCGTGGACGCGGCGATCGACCCGCGCCTCGACGAGATCGGCTCCCCCGAGGCCGCCGACCTCCGCGGCAAGGCCGCCATCGCCAACGCCCGCCTCGCCTACGGCGTCTACGAGGAGGTCGTCGCCGGCGAGCGCTGGCAGGCCCTCGCCGCGGCCGGCGCGAAGCCGCAGCGTCCCCTGTGGGCGTCCACCGGGGTCAAGGACAAGGCGTACCCCGACACCCGGTACGTCGACGAGCTCGTCGTCGCCGGCGTCGTCAACACCATGCCCGAGGCCACCCTCCAGGCCGTGTTCGACCACGGCGACTTCCGGGGCGACACCGTCACCGGCACCCAGGCCGAGGCGCAGGACGTCATCGACCGGCTCGCCGGTCTCGGCATCGCGATCGACGAGGTCACCGACCAGCTCGAGCGCGAGGGCGTCGACAAGTTCGAGAAGTCCTGGGCCGAGCTGCTCGACACCGTCCGCGGCGGCCTGGAGCAGGTGGCCGAGTGAGGCCCGCGAAGGTCACCGCGGAGCACAACCCGCTCCGCGACCCCCGCGACCGCCGGCTGCCCCGGATCGCCGGGCCCTCGGGCCTGGTGATCTTCGGGGTCACCGGCGACCTCGCCCGCAAGAAGCTCATGCCCGCGGTGTACGACCTCACCAACCGGGGCCTGCTCCCGCCCGGCTTCGCGCTCACCGGGTTCGCCCGGCGCGACTGGGAGGACCAGGACTTCGCGCAGATCGTGCACGACTCCGTCAAGGAGCACGCGCGCACCCCGTTCCGCGAGTCCACCTGGCGCCAGCTGTCCGAGGGCATCCGGTTCGTGCAGGGCACCTTCGACGACGACGACGCGTTCGACCGGCTGCGGCAGACCGTCGAGGACCTCGACGTCACCCGCGGCACCGGCGGCAACCACGCGTTCTACCTCTCGGTCCCGCCGAGCGCGTTCCCCGTCGTCTGCAAGCAGCTCGCCCGCTCCGGCCTGTCGGAGTCGGTGGAGGACGCCTGGCGCCGCGTCGTCATCGAGAAGCCGTTCGGCCACGACCTCCAGTCGGCGCGTGAGCTGAACGACGTCGTGTCCTCGGTGTTCCACCCGGACGACGTGTTCCGGATCGACCACTACCTCGGCAAGGAGACGGTGCAGAACCTGCTGGCGCTGCGGTTCGCCAACCAGCTGTTCGAGCCGATCTGGAACGCCAACTACGTCGACCACGTGCAGATCACGATGGCCGAGGACATCGGCGTCGGCGGTCGCGCCGGGTACTACGACGGCATCGGCGCCGCCCGCGACGTCATCCAGAACCACCTGCTGCAGCTCCTGGCCCTGACGGCCATGGAGGAGCCGGTCACGTTCGACGCGCACGACCTGACCGCCGAGAAGATCAAGGTCCTCTCCGCGGTGCGCGTGCCCAAGGACATCGGCAAGCACACCGCCCGCGGGCAGTACGCCGAGGGCTGGCAGGGCGGCGAGAAGGTCGTCGGCTACCTCGACGAGGGCGGCTTCGACCCGAACTCGACCACCGAGACCTTCGCCGCCATCCGCGTCGACGTGGACACCCGCCGCTGGGCCGGCGTCCCGTTCTACCTGCGCACCGGCAAGCGCCTCGGCCGCCGCGTCACCGAGATCGCCGTCGTGTTCAAGAAGGCGCCGCACCTGCCCTTCGAGTCCACCGCGACCGAGGAGCTCGGCAAGAACGCCCTGGTCATCCGGGTGCAGCCCGACGAGGGCGTGACGCTGCGGTTCGGCGCCAAGGTGCCGGGCACGGCGATGGAGGTCCGCGACGTCACGATGGACTTCGGCTACGGCCACGCATTCACCGAGTCGTCCCCCGAGGCCTACGAGCGCCTCATCCTCGACGTCCTGCTGGGCGACCCGCCGCTGTTCCCGCGGCACGAGGAGGTCGAGCTCTCCTGGAAGATCCTCGACCCCATCACGTCCTACTGGGCGAGCAAGGGCAAGCCGGAGCCGTACCGCGCCGGCACCTGGGGGCCGGAGTCGGCCGACCGCATGATGGAGCGCGACGGACGGACCTGGAGGCGACCGTGATCATCGACCTGCCCAAGACGACCACCCGCGACATCAACAAGCGGCTGGTGCAGGAGCGCGAGGAGGGCGGCGCCGTCGCCCTCGGGCGCGTGCTCACGCTCCTCATCGACGTCGGCGCCAACGACCCCGAGGCCGCCATCGAGGCCGCCAACGACGCGAGCCGCGAGCACCCCTGCCGCGTCATCGTGCTCACCGAGTCCGGCCCCGAGGCAGCCGACTCCGAGCTCGACGCGCAGATCCGGCTCGGCGGCGACGCCGGGGCCTCCGAGGTCGTGCTGCTGCACCCGTCCGCCGCGCAGGCCCGGCACCTGGACACCCTCGTGCTCCCCCTGCTGCTGCCGGACGCGCCGATCGTCGCCTGGTGGCCGTACCAGGTGCCCGACGACCCGGCCCAGCACCCGCTCGGCCAGCTCGCCCGGCGCCGGATCACCGACACCACCGAGTGCACCAACCCCTCCGACGCGCTGCACCGGCTGGCCGGCGGCTACACCGAGGGCGACACCGACCTCGCGTGGACCCGCACCACCCTGTGGCGCGGGCTCATCGCGGCGACGCTCGACCAGCCGCCGTTCGAGCCCGTCACCCGCGCGGTCGTCGCCGGCGAGAGCACCCACCCCTCCGTCGACCTCATGGCGGCGTGGCTGGGCTGGGCGCTGAACTGCCCCGTCGACATCGAGCGCCAGGCGGATGCCCCGGCGATCACGCAGGTGCGCCTCGAGCGGAAGTCAGGCCCGATCGTGCTCGACCGGCCCGACGGCAAGACCGCCGCGCTGCGTCAGCCCGACCAGCCCGAGCACCGGATCGCGCTGCCGATCCGGCAGCTGCGCGAGTGCCTGGCCGAGGAGCTCCGCCGGCTCGACGCCGACGAGGTCTACGGCGAGGTGCTGCGCAAGGGCCTGACGAAGGTGGGCGCGTGACGGGCGCGCCGCGCACCGTCCTGGTGCACCCGGACGCCGACACGCTCGCCGAGGCCACGGCCGCGCGGCTCATCACGCGGCTCGTGGACCTGCAGTCCGCCGCCGCGCCGGTGCACGTCGTGCTGACCGGCGGCACCGTCGGGATCAAGACGCTCGCCGCCGTGGCGTCGTCCCCCGCGGCCGGCGCCGTCGACTGGTCCGGCGTGCACCTGTGGTGGGGCGACGAGCGGTTCCTGCCCGACGGCGACGGCGACCGGAACGAGACCCAGGCGCGGTCCGCGCTGATCGACGGGCTCGGCGACGCCCTCCCGGCGGCGAACGTGCACCCGATGCGGCCGCTCGACGCCGCCGCGGGCACCGCGACCCCGGAGGACTCGGCCGCGTCCTACGCCGCCGAGCTCGCCGCGTTCGCGCCGGACGGGTCCGACGTGCCCACGTTCGACGTGCTCATGCTCGGCATGGGACCCGACGGCCACGTCGCGTCGCTGTTCCCCGGGCACGAGGGCGTCGACGTCACCGGCGTCCCGACCGTCGGGGTGCACGGCTCCCCGAAGCCGCCGCCCGAGCGCGTGTCGCTGACGTTCGAGTCCATCCGCGCCGCGCGCGAGGTGTGGGTCGTCGCGGCGGGCGCCGAGAAGGCGGCGGCGGTGGCATCGGCGCTGTCCGACGCGGACGTCCGCGTCACGCCCGCCGCGGGCGCCCGCGGCTCGGAGGCGACGCTGTGGCTGGTCGACGCGGCCGCTGTCGCCGAGGTCGGCGCGTCGCAGGGCGCGGCGTAGCCGCCGGCACTCCCCGCACGGCCCGAGGGCCCCGCAGCCGGGTGGCTGCGGGGCCCTCGCACGTCGGCGCACCGCGCCCGGTCGGCGAACCCGGCGAGGTCGAGGGTTCGCCGGTTCACGGCGGCCCGAAACGCTCGACCTCGGCGGAAGCGCTCGACCTCGGCGGGGATCCCCGCTGCCGCCGGACGCGGCGAGGGCCCCGCAGCTGCTGCTGCGGGGCCCTCGCGCGGGGCGTGCGGGTGCCGGCTCAGCGCACCCCGCCGCGACGGCGGGCGCGGAGCGCGGCCAGGGCCTCGTCCAGGATCGCCTCGCCGTCCTCGGCGGACCGGCGCTCCTTCACGTAGGCCAGGTGGGTCTTGTACGGCTCGTTGCGCACCGGCGACGGCGGGTTCGCCTCGTCCTGGCCCGCCGGGAAGCCGCAGCGCGGGCAGTCCCAGGTCTCGGGCGCCTCGGCGGCGGCCTCCTCGGCGAACGACGGCCGGGTCTCGTGGCCGTTCGCGCACCAGTAGGAGATCCACACGCGGGGCGCGGCGTCGCCGCGCTCGGCCTCGCCCATGGGGCCCGCGCCGACGCGGGACCCCCGGATCGCACTTCCGCTCGCCATGAGGTCTCTCCCTCAGCTCACGCGCTCGATGAGACCGAGCAGCACGATCACGACCGCCCACACGAGGCTGACGCCCACGGTGATGCGGTTGAGGTTGCGCTCGGCCACGCCGGAGGACCCGGCGCTGCTGGTGATGCCGCCGCCGAACATGTCGGACAGACCGCCGCCCTTGCCCTTGTGCAGCAGGACGAGCGGGACGAGCAGCAGGCTCGTGACCACCAGGAGGACCTGGAGGGCGATGGTGAGGGCTGTCACGGCGGGTCTGGCTCTTCTCGCTGTCGGGGGACCCCGGGCGGGGTCGGTCGGGTGGACCGCGGTCCAGGGTAGGCGACGCGCGGCGCAGGAATCCAGCACGACAGGCCGGATCGGGCCGCAGGTCGCCCGGTCGGCCGGGGCGCGCGCCGGCGTGCTGCCGCCGCGCGCCCCGACCCGGGGGGCTCAGGCGCCGACGTGCTCCTGGAAGCGCGCGATCTTCGCGAACTCCTCGGCGTCGAGCGACGCGCCGCCGACGAGCGCGCCGTCGACGTCCGGCTTGCCGATGATCTGAGCGGCGTTGCCGGACTTCACCGAGCCGCCGTAGAGCACGCGCACGGCGTCGGCGACCTCGGCCGAGTACAGCTCGGCGAGCTTGCCGCGGATGGCCTCGCAGACCTCCTGCGCGTCCTCCGGGGTGGCGACCTCGCCGGTGCCGATGGCCCACACGGGCTCGTAGGCGATGACGACCGTCTTCGCCTGCTCCTCGGTGACGCCCGCGAGCGAGCCCGCGAGCTGCGTCAGGGTGTACTCGACGTGGGTGCCCGCCTTGCGGATCTCCAGGCCCTCGCCGACGCACACGATCGGGGTGATGCCGGCGCCGAGCGCGGCGACCGTCTTGGCCGCGACGACCGCGTCGGACTCGCCGTGGTACTCGCGCCGCTCCGAGTGGCCGGTGGCCACGTAGGTGACGCCGAGCTTGGCGAGCTGCGCCGCCGAGACCTCGCCGGTGTACGCGCCGGAGGCGTGAGGCGTGCGCGGACACGTCCTGCGCGCCGTAGCCGATCTCCAGCTTGTCCGCGTCGACCAGGGTCTGCACGGAGCGGATGTTGGTGAACGACGGCAGGACGACGACCTCGGCGGTGCCGAAGTCGTGCTTGGCGTCCTTGAGGGTCCAGGCGAGCTTCTGCACCAGGTGCACGGCCTCGTGGTGGTCGAGGTTGAGCTTCCAGTTGCCCGCGATGAGGGGGGTACGTGCCATGTGGATCAGTCCTCCAGGACCGCGATGCCGGGGAGGGTCTTGCCCTCGAGGAGCTCCAGCGACGCGCCGCCGCCGGTCGAGATGTGGCCGAAGCCGGCCTCGTCGAAGCCGAGGCGACGGACGGCCGCGGCCGAGTCGCCGCCGCCGACGATGGAGAAGCCGTCGGTGTCGACGAGCGCCTGCGCGACGGCCTTGGTGCCCTCGGCGAACGCCGGGAACTCGAACACGCCCATCGGGCCGTTCCAGGCGATGGTCTTCGCGTCGAGGATCGCCGCGCGGAACAGCTCGCCCGACTTCGGGCCGATGTCCAGGCCCATCTTGCCGGCGGGGATCTTGTCCGCGTCGACGGTCTCGTGCGGCGCGTCGGCGGCGAAGCCGTCGGCCGCGACGATGTCGACGGGCAGCACGATCTCGACGCCGGACTCCTGCGCCTGGGCGAGGTAGCCCTTGACGGTCTCGACCTGGTCCTCCTCGAGCAGCGAGGAGCCGACCTCGTGGCCCTGGGCCTTGAGGAAGGTGAAGACCATGCCGCCGCCGATGAGCAGCTTGTCGGCCTTGGTCAGCAGGTTCGCGATGACGCCGAGCTTGTCGGAGACCTTCGAGCCGCCGAGCACGACCACGTAGGGGCGCTCCGGGTCCTCGACGGCCTTGCGCAGCGCCTCGACCTCGGTGAGGACCAGGGAGCCGGCCGCGTGCGGGAGGCGCAGCGCGACGTCGTAGACCGACGCCTGCTTGCGGTGCACGACGCCGAAGCCGTCGGACACGAACGCGTCCGCGAGGGCCGCGAGCTCGTCGGCCAGCGCGCCGCGCTCGGCCTCGTCCTTGGAGGTCTCGCGCGCGTCGAACCGGATGTTCTCGAGCAGCGCGATCTGGCCGTCCTCGAGCGCCGCGACCGTGGCCTTGGCGGACTCGCCGACGACGTCCTCGGCGAGGGCGACCGGCTGGCCGAGCAGCTCGCCCAGGCGGGCGGCGACGGGGGCCAGCGAGTACTTCGCGTCGGGCTCGCCCTTCGGGCGGCCGAGGTGCGCGGTGACGACCACGCGGGCGCCGGCGTCGAGCAGGCCCTTCAGCGTGGGCAGCGCGGCGCGGATGCGGCCGTCGTCGGTGATGGTCGTGCCGTCGAGCGGCACGTTGAAGTCGGAACGGACGAGCACGCGCTTGCCGCGCAGGTCGCCGAGGTCCTCGATGGTCTTCATGCTTGCCTACCTTGCTCCGCGGGGCCGTCGGGGCCGACGACCGGGGCTGTCCATGACGGCGCCCGCGACACGCCGGGGTCGGAGGCCGACCCCGGCGTGCGCGGGCGCATGTGCGTCGCTACGGACGGCTGAGGGTCAGAGACGCTCGCCGACGTAGGAGGTGAGGGTGACGAGGGAGTTGGAGTAGCCCCACTCGTTGTCGTACCAGGACACGACCTTCACCAGGTCGCCCGACACCTTGGTCAGCTTCGAGTCGAAGATGCTCTGGTGCGGGTCCGTGACGATGTCGGAGGACACGATCTCGTCCTCGACGTACGCCAGGACGCCCTTGAGCGGGCCCTCGGCGGCAGCCTTGACCGCGGCGTTGACCTGCTCGACCGTGACCTCCTTGGAGGCGGTGAAGGTGAGGTCGGTCGCCGAGCCGGTGATGGTCGGGACGCGCAGGGCGTAGCCGTCCAGCTTGCCCTTCAGCTCCGGCAGCACGAGCGCGACGGCCTTGGCGGCGCCGGTCGAGGTCGGGACGATGTTCTGCGCGGCGGCGCGGGCGCGGCGGAGGTCCTTGTGCGGGCCGTCCTGCAGGTTCTGGTCACCCGTGTAGGCGTGGATCGTGGTCATGAGGCCACGCTCGATGCCGATCGAGTCGTTGAGCGCCTTCGCCAGCGGGGCGAGGCAGTTCGTGGTGCACGACGCGTTCGAGATGATGTGCTGCGTGGCCGGGTCGTACGACTCGTGGTTCACGCCGACGACGAACGTGCCGTCCTCGTTCTTCGCCGGGGCGGAGATGATGACCTTCTTGGCACCGGCGGCGATGTGCGCCTTGGCCTTCTCGGCGTCGGTGAAGAAGCCGGTCGACTCGATGACGATGTCGGCGCCCAGCTCGGCCCAGGGGAGGTTGGCCGGGTCGCGCTCGGCGAGGGCGCGGATGTTCTTGCCGTCGACGATGATGTTGTCGTCGTCGAAGTCGACGCTCAGCGGGAAGCGGCCCAGCACGGTGTCGTACTTGAGCAGGTGAGCCAGCGTCTTGTTGTCCGTCAGGTCGTTGACGCCGACGATCTCGATGTCGGCGCCCGACGCCACGATGGCCCGGTAGAAGTTGCGCCCGATGCGGCCGAAGCCGTTGATGCCGACCTTGATGGTCACTTGCCCTCCTCGGCACGCGCCGGCACAGGCCAGCGCACACTGTTGCGGTGATGGACTGCGCACGCCGGTGTGCGCTCCGGAAACGCCGCGGTCACAGGAACTTGACCCTCAGAACATCTCCGGATGGCCTAGAGCCTATACCCGAGCGCAGGGTGCCGCAGGGACCTAGGTCTGGCCGGCGGGACGGCCGCCCGTGGTGCGGTCGGCCGTTCACCCGCTGCCCCGCGGCCTGCTAGAGGTCCAGCAGGTCGGGGCTCAGCCCGGACTCGGTGTCCGGGATGCCGAGGTCGGCCGCGCGCTTGTCGGCCGTCGCCAGCAGGCGGCGGATCCGGCCCGCCACCGCGTCCTTGGTGAGCACGGGGTCGGCGAGCTTGCCGAGCTCCTCGAGCGAGGCCTCCTTGTGGGCGAGTCGCAGCTCCCCCGCCTCGCGCAGGTGCTCGGGCACGTCGGCGCCGAGGATGTCGAACGCGCGCTCCACGCGCGCACCCGCGGCGACGGCCGCCCGCGCCGACCGGCGCAGGTTCGCGTCGTCGAAGTTGGCGAGGCGGTTCGCGGTGCCGCGCACCTCGCGGCGGACCCGGCGCTCCTCCCAGACCAGCAGCGTCTCGTGCGCGCCGAGCCGGGCCAGCATCGCGGCGATGGCGTCGCCGTCGCGGATCACCACGCGGTCGACGTTGCGCACCTCGCGCGCCTTGGCCGGGATCTGCATGCGGCGCGCCGCCCCGACCAGCGCCAGCGCGGCCTCCGGGCCGGGGCAGGTCACCTCGAGCGCCGACGACCGGCCGGGCTCGGTGAGCGAGCCGTGCGCCAGGAACGCGCCGCGCCACGCCGCCTCGGCCTCCTGCACGCCGGCGGAGACGATCTGCGGCGGCAGCCCGCGCACCGGGCGCCCGCGGTTGTCGAGCAGGCCGGTCTGCCGCGCGAGCGACTCCCCGTCCTTCACGACGCGCACGACGTACCGGTTCCCGCGGCGCAGCCCGCCGCCGGACACCACGATGACCTCGGACTGGTGGCCGTACACCTCGGCGATGGCGGCGCGGAGCCGGCGTGCGGCCATCCCGGTGTCGAGCTCGGCCTCGATGACGATCCGCCCCGAGATGATGTGCAGCCCGCCCGCGAACCGGAGCGTCGCCGACACCTCCGCCTTCCGGCACGACGTCTTGTCGACCTGGAGCCGCGCAAGCTCGTCCTTCACCTGTGCCGTCAGAGCCATGCGGTCATCCTGCCATCCCCTGGGGTGCGCCGACGTCGCCGAGGTAGCCCTCGACCACGTCGCTGATCGCCGCGGCCAGCCGCAGCGCGTCGTGCCGGGGCGTGCCGTCCCCGCGCCTCACCTGGCGCAGCAGCAGCCGGCCGCCCTGCGCGCGCGTGCGCTCCTCGAGCTCGTCGACGTCCTCCACGGCGCCGGGGTCGGCGATGACCGCGTCCAGCCGGAGGTCCGGGGCGTGCTGGCGCAGCGCGTCCAGGTGCTCGCACGGGCCCATGCCGGCGGTCTCGGCGTCGGGGCTGAGGTTGAGCAGCACGATCTTGCGCGCGGGCGTCCGGTGCAGCGCCTCGGCGAGCTCCGGCACGAGCAGGTGCGGGATCACGGACGTGTACCAGGAGCCGGGTCCCAGGACGACCCAGTCCGCCTCCTCCACCGCGGCGACCGCCTCGGGCAGCGCCGGCGGGCGGTCGGGCACGAGCCGGACGCCCTCGATGGGGTCGCGCGCGACGGCGACGTGGCTCTGCCCGCGCACCACCTCGACGCGTCCGTCGGACCGCCGGACGTCGGCCTCGATCGCCAGCGGCACCGCCGCCATGGGGAGCACGCGGCCGCGGGCGCCGAGCAGCCGGCCCACCCAGTCGAGGCCGTCGACCGTGTCGCCCAGCAGCTCCCACAGCGCCACGATCAGCAGGTTGCCGACCGCGTGCTTGTCCAGGTCACCCGCCGAGGTGAACCGGTGCTGCAGCACGTCGCGCCACGTGCGGCCCCAGTCGGAGTCGTC
Organism: Cellulomonas sp. Y8; assembly: GCF_008033115.1. Lineage (NCBI taxonomy): Bacteria > Bacillati > Actinomycetota > Actinomycetes > Micrococcales > Cellulomonadaceae > Cellulomonas > Cellulomonas sp. Y8. The sequence goes on along the minus strand of NZ_CP041203.1, from coordinate 4,304,115 downwards.
GCACAGCGCGGACAGCGCCATGCGCAGGTCCCCGGGCGGCAGCACGTCGAGCTCGTCGCGCAGCCGGCCGGAGGACCCGCCGTCGTCCGCGACCGTCACGACCGCCGTCAGCCGGTCCGTCACGCGGCGCAGCGCCGACAGGGACGCGGACAGCCCGTGCCCGCCGCCCAGGGCGACGAACGCGGGGTGCCCGTCGCGGGACGGGTTCATTCCTTGCCGAGGTCGCGCGCCGCCACGGTGACGCGCTGCCCCCGGGACCGCAGCCGCTCGGCGATGGCCTCGCTGATCGCGACCGACCGGTGCTTGCCGCCGGTGCAGCCGACCGCGATCGTCACGTAGCGCTTCTCCTCCGCCAGGTACCCGGCGAGGACGGGCTCGAGCGCGTCGACGTACCGGTCCACGAAGTCGACGGCGCCGGGCAGACCGAGGACGTAGTCGCGCACGGGCGCGTCCCGGCCCGACATGTGCCGGAGCTCGGTGATCCAGTACGGGTTGGCCAGGAACCGGACGTCGACCACGTGGTCCGCGTCGAGCGGGATGCCGTACTTGAAGCCGAACGAGAGCACGTTGACCCGCAGCGCGTCCTCCTCCTGCTCCGAGGACACCGCCGCGCGCACGATCCGGCCGAGCTCGTGCACGTTCGTCTCCGAGGAGTCGATCAGCACGTCCGCGCGCTCCCGGATGTCCGAGAGCAGGCTGCGCTCCGTCGTGATGCCGTCGAGGATCCGGCCCTCGCCCTGCAGCGGGTGCGGGCGACGCACCTGCTCGTACCGGCGCACCAGCACCTCGTCCGAGGCGTCGAGGAACAGGATCCGGTAGTCGATGCCCGACTCGCGGAGCTGCGCGAGCACCGCGAGGAGGTCGGCGAAGAACTCGCGCCCGCGGACGTCGACGACCGCCGCGATCCGCAGGTCCGCGCTCGGCGGCCCGCCGTGGGTCAGCATGCCGACGAGGTGCGTGAGCATCTGCGCGGGCAGGTTGTCGACGACGTACCAGCCCATGTCCTCGAGCACCGCGCCGGCGCGGGTGCGGCCCGCGCCGGACATGCCGGTGATGATCAGGACGTGGGGCTGCCGGACCCGGGGCGCCGCGGTGGCGGCCTCGATCGCGGGGATGCCGTGGGGGACCGTGATCGGCGAGGTCTCGTCGCTCATGACCCCAGCATGCCAGGCGCGTCGGCGGTCGGCGCCGCCGGGTCGGCGGCCCGGGCCGGCACGTCCGTGGCCGGGGCGGCCGGGTCGGCGTCCCGGGCCCGCGCGCCGGTGGCCGGCGCCGGGACGCCGGTGGGCTCGGTGCCCCCGGCCAGCGCCGCCACCACCGCCGCCGCCGTCCGCGCGCCCATGCCGGGCACCGTCGCGATCTCCTCCGCCGAGGCGGCCTTCAGCCGCTTGAGCGAGCCGAAGTGCTTGAGCAGCGCGGCCGACCGCGCGGGGCCGAGCCCCGGGACGGTGTCGAGCGCCGAGACCGTCATCCCCTTGCTGCGCTTCTTGCGGTGGGCGGTGATCGCGAACCGGTGCGCCTCGTCGCGGACGCGCTGCAGCAGGTACAGGCCCTCCGAGGAGCGCTGCAGGATCACCGGGTAGTCCTCCCCCGGCAGCCACACCTCCTCGAGCCGCTTCGCCAGGCCGCACAGCGCGACGTCGTCGATCCCGAGCTCCGCCAGCGCCGCCGCCGCGGCCGCGACCTGCGGCGGGCCGCCGTCGACCACGACCAGGTTGGGCGGGTAGGCGAACCGCTGCGGGCGCCCGGTGGACTCGTCGATCGGGCCGGACCGCACCGGCCCGGCGTCGGCGTCCGCCAGCGCCTCGGCCAGCTGGTCCTCCCCCAGGCCGAGCTCCAGGTCGCCCGCCTGCTCGCGCTCGGCGAGGTACCGGCGGAACCGGCGGGTGATGACCTCGTGCATGGCCGCGGTGTCGTCGCGCGCGCCCGTGCCCTCCGGGCCGCGGATGCCGAACGTCCGGTACTCGCTCTTGCGGGCCAGGCCGTCCTCGAACACCACCATCGACGCCACCTGGTACGTCCCCTGGTTGTGCGAGACGTCGTAGCACTCGATGCGCAGCGGCGCGGAGTCGAGCCCCAGCGCCTCCTGGATCTCCTGCAGCGCCTGGCTGCGGGTCGTCAGGTCGCCGGCCCGGCGGGTGCGGTGCAGCGCGAGCGCGTGCTCGGCGTTCTTCCGGACCGTCTCGGCCAGCTCGTGCTTGTCGCCCCGCTGCGGAACCCGCACCTGCACCCGGCTGCCGCGCAGGCCGGACAGCCAGGCCTGCACCTGGTCGAGGTCGTCCGGCAGCACCGGGACCAGCACCTCGCGCGGCACCGAGCCCGCGACCGCGCCCTGCGCCGCCGCGCCGTCGTCGCCGGCGGGCGTGTCGCCGTACACCTGCTGGAGCAGGTGCTCGACGAGCTGCGCGTCCGTCACGTCCTCGACCTTCTCGACGACCCAGCCGCGCTGGCCGCGGATCCGGCCGTCGCGCACGTGGAACACCTGGACGGCGGCCTCGAGCTCGTCGCCGGCGAGGGCGAAGATGTCCGCGTCCGTGCCGTCCTGCAGCACCACGGCGTTCTTCTCGGTGGCGCGCTTGAGGGCGCCGATGTCGTCGCGGAGCCGCGCCGCGCGCTCGAAGTCGAGCTCCGCCGACGCCTCCTGCATGCGCTGGGTCAGCCGCCTGGTGAACCGGGCCGTGTCCCCCGCCATGAAGTCGGCGAACTCCTCGGCCAGGACGTGGTGGTCCTCCTGCGAGATCTTCCCGACGCACGGCGCCGAGCACTTGTCGATGTACCCGAGCAGGCAGGGCCGGCCCTGCTGCTTGGCGCGCTTGAACACCCCCGCCGAGCAGGTGCGCACCGGGAACACCCGGAGCAGCAGGTCCACGGTCTCCCGGATCGCCCACGCGTGCGCGTACGGGCCGAAGTACCGGGTGCCGGGCCGCTTCGCGCCGCGCATGACCTGCACGCGCGGGAACTGGTCGGCCAGCGTCACGGCCAGGTACGGGTACGACTTGTCGTCGCGGTACTTCACGTTGAACCGCGGGTCGAACTCCTTGATCCAGGAGTACTCCAGCGCCAGGGCCTCGACCTCGGTCCCGACGACCGTCCACTGCACCGAAGCCGCCGTCGTGACCATCTGCTGCGTGCGCGGGTGCAGGCCGGCGACGTCCTGGAAGTACGAGTTCAGCCGGGACCGCAGGCTCTTCGCCTTCCCGACGTAGACGACCCGGCCGTCCTTGTCGCGGAACCGGTAGACGCCGGGCTGGTCGGGGATCTCCCCCGGGGCGGGGCGGTAGGTGGCGGGGTCAGCCATGCGTGCCACCGTAGTTCGCCGGACCGACAGCCGCGCCGACGGCCCGGCGCGCCGGTACCGTCGCCCGCATGGGACTGCTGCACGAGTACGCCGCCGACGTCGTCTGGACGGGCGCGGGCGCCACGGGCACCACCGGGTACGCGGCGTACAGCCGCGACCACGAGGTGCGGGTCGCGGGGAAGCCGACCGTGCTCGCGTCGGCCGACCCGGCGTTCCGGGGCGACCCGGCGCGGCACAACCCCGAGGAGCTGCTCGTCGCCGCGCTGGCCGAGTGCCACATGCTCTGGTTCCTCCACTTCGCCGCCACGTCGGGCGTGGCGGTCGTCGGCTACACGGACCGGGCCGGCGGGACCATGCGGGTCGAGGCGGCCGGCCACGGCCAGTTCACCCAGGTCGTGCTGCGGCCGCAGGTGACCGTCCGGCCGGGCGGGTCCGCCGCGACCGACGGCGCCGCGCTCGACGCGCAGCTGGCCGACCTGCACCGGCGTGCGCACGAGCACTGCTTCATCGCCCGGTCGGTGACGTTCCCGGTGCTGACCGAGCCGGCGCCGGCGGTCCTGGAGACCGCGGGCGCCGGCTCGGCGGGCTGACGCCCGGGCGGCTCAGGCGCTCGCGCGCTCCGCCGCCGGCTCGTCCAGCACCTCCGCCAGGAACGTCCCGGTGTGGCTGGCCGCGACCCGCGCGACCTGCTCCGGCGTGCCCTGCGCGACGACCGTGCCGCCGCCCGAGCCGCCCTCGGGACCCATGTCGATGATCCAGTCGGCGTTCTTGATCACGTCGAGGTTGTGCTCGATGACGATCACGCTGTTGCCCTTGTCGACCAGGCCCTGCAGCACGCCGAGGAGCTTGCGGATGTCCTCGAAGTGCAGGCCGGTGGTCGGCTCGTCGAGCACGTAGACCGTGCGGCCGGTGGACCGGCGCTGCAGCTCGGTCGCGAGCTTGACGCGCTGCGCCTCGCCGCCGGACAGCGTCGGGGCGGGCTGGCCGAGCCGGACGTAGCCGAGGCCGACGTCGACGAGCGTGGTGAGGTGCCGGGCGATCGCGGGCACCGCGGCGAAGAACTCCGCGGCCTCCTCGATCGGCATGTCCAGCACGTCCGCGACCGTCTTGCCCTTGAAGTGCACCTCGAGCGTCTCGCGGTTGTACCGCGCGCCGTGGCAGACCTCGCAGGGCACGTACACGTCGGGCAGGAAGTTCATCTCGATCTTCAGCGTGCCGTCGCCGGAGCAGGCCTCGCAGCGGCCGCCCTTGACGTTGAACGAGAACCGCCCGGCGGTGTAGCCGCGGACCTTCGCCTCGGTCGTCTCGGCGAACAGCTTGCGGATCCGGTCCCAGACGCCGGTGTAGGTGGCCGGGTTCGACCGCGGGGTGCGGCCGATCGGGCCCTGGTCGACGTGCACGACCTTGTCGAGCTGGTCCAGTCCGCTGACCCGCTTGTGCCGACCGGCCACCCGGCGGGCGCCGTTCAGCTCGTTCGCCATGACCGTGTAGAGGATCGAGTTCACCAGCGTCGACTTGCCGGAGCCGGACACGCCGGTCACGGCCGTGAACGTCCCGAGCGGGAACGACACGTCGACGTTCTTGAGGTTGTGCTCGCGCGCGCCGTGCACCGTGACCTGGCGCTTCTTGTCAACCTTGCGCCGCTGCGCGGGCATGGGGATCGAGCGGCGGCCGGACAGGTACGCGCCGGTCATCGACTCGCGCGACGCCAGCAGGCCCGCGAGGTCGCCGGAGTGCACCACGTTGCCGCCGTGCTCGCCCGCTCCGGGGCCCACGTCGACGATCCAGTCCGCGGTGCGGATGGTGTCCTCGTCGTGCTCGACCACGATCAGCGTGTTGCCGAGGTCGCGCAGCCGGGTCAGCGTGTCGATGAGGCGGCGGTTGTCCCGCTGGTGCAGGCCGATCGACGGCTCGTCCAGCACGTACAGCACACCCACCAGGCCGGACCCGATCTGGGTCGCGAGCCGGATGCGCTGGGCCTCGCCGCCGGAGAGCGTCGCCGCGGCGCGCATGAGCGACAGGTAGTCGAGGCCGACGTCGAGCAGGAAGCCGAGCCGGGCCTGGATCTCCTTGAGCACCTGCTCGGCGATCTGCCGCTCGCGCACGCCGAGCTCGAGGCCGTCGAGGAACTCCTTGGCCTCGCGGATGGGCAGCGCGCACACCGCGGCGATGGACTTGCCGCCGACCCGCACGGCCAGCACCTCGGGCTTGAGCCGCGTCCCCTCGCACACGGGGCACGGCACCTCCCGCATGTAGGCCTCGTACTTCTCCTTGCTCCACTCGGACTCGGTCTCGCCGTGGCGGCGCTCCAGGAACGTCACCACGCCCTCGAAGCCCGTGGAGTACTGGCGCTCACGGCCCCAGCGGTTCTTGTACTTGACGTGCACCTTGTGGTTCTCGCCGAACAGCACGGCCTTCTTGGCGCGCTCCGGCAGCGCCCGCCACGGCTGGTCCATCGAGAACCCGAGGTCGTCGGCCAGCGCGGTCAGCACCCGCTCGAAGTACTCCGACGAGATCTGCGCCCACGGGGCCACCGCGCCGTCGCGCAGCGACAGGTCGTCGTCCGGGACGACCAGCTCGGGGTCGACCTCGAGGCGCGAGCCGATGCCGGTGCACTCCGGGCACGCGCCGTACGGCGCGTTGAACGAGAACGTCCGGGGCTCGATCTCCTCCAGCGTGAGCTGGTGGTCGTTCGGGCACGCGCGGTTCTCGGAGAACCGGCGCTCCCGCTCCGGGTCGTCCGCGTCGAGGTCGACCATGTCGACGACCAGCAGGCCGCCGGCGAGGCCGAGCGCGGTCTCCACCGAGTCGGTCAGGCGGCGCTGGACGCCCTCGCGCGACACGAGGCGGTCGACGACGACCTCGATGTCGTGCTTGAGCTTCTTCTCCAGCGTCGGCGGCTCGGCGAGCTGCACGACCTCGCCGTCCACGCGGGCGCGGGCGAAGCCCTTGGCCTGCAGCTCCTTGAACAGATCGGCGTACTCGCCCTTGCGGCCGCGCACCACCGGCGCGAGCACCTGGTAGCGGGTGCCCTCGGGCAGCTCCAGCAGCCGGTCGACGATCTGCTGCGGCGTCTGCGCGGTCACGCGCTCCCCGCACACCGGGCAGTGCTGCGTGCCGGCGCGGGCGAACAGGAGGCGCAGGTAGTCGTAGACCTCGGTGATCGTGCCGACGGTCGACCGCGGGTTGCGGTTGGTCGACTTCTGGTCGATCGACACCGCGGGCGACAGCCCCTCGATGAAGTCGACGTCGGGCTTGTCCATCTGGCCGAGGAACTGGCGCGCGTACGCGGACAGCGACTCGACGTAGCGGCGCTGCCCCTCGGCGAAGATGGTGTCGAAGGCCAGCGACGACTTCCCGGACCCGGACAGGCCCGTGAACACGATGAGCCTGTCGCGCGGGAGGTCCAGGTCGACGTTGCGCAGGTTGTGCTCGCGGGCCCCCTGGACCACCAGACGATCATTCACGCGCAGCATGCTACGGCGGACCACCGACATGCGCACATGTGTTCGAACCGTAAAGGCTGCCCGACCTGCGCCGTCGCCCCTGGTCGGCGCATGATGAGGACCGTGACCGACCGCGCCGTCGTGACGGACCCCACCCCCGGGACGGGCCCCGCGCCCACGACCCCGACGCCCATCGGCGAGTACGCCGTGCTCGGCGACGGCCGGACCGCCGCCCTCGTGTCGCGCACCGGCTCGGTCGACTGGCTGTGCCCGCCACGCTTCGACTCCCCCGCGTGCTTCGCCGCGCTCCTCGGCGGCCCGGAGCACGGCCGCTGGCTGCTGACCGCGCCCGACGCCACCCGCGTCACGCGCCGGTACCTCGACGACTCGTTCGTGCTCGAGACGACGTTCGAGACGCCCACCGGGACGGCCGTGCTGCTCGACGCCATGCCGCTCGGCGACGGCCGGTGCGACCTCGTCCGGCGGGTCACGGTCACCCGCGGGTCCGTGCGGCTGCGGCACGAGTGGGTCGTGCGGTTCGGCTACGGCGCCGTGGTGCCCTGGGTGCACCGCGTGACCGACCCCGACGGCGCCGAGGTCATCCGCGCCGTCGCCGGTCCGGACAGCCTCGTGCTGCGCGGCGACCGGCTCCCCCGCCCCGGCGGTGGTCCCCACCGCGGGCACGCCGACGAGTTCACGCTCGCGGAGGGCGGGAGCGTCGGCCTCTCCCTCACCTGGGTGCCGTCCTGGAAGCCCGTGCCCCGCGCGCCCCGGCTCGCGCACCGCGTCGAGGCGACCGAGCACCAGTGGGCGCACTGGGCCCGGTCGGCCCGGTACCGCGGCACCTACCGGGACGCCGTCGTCCGGTCCCTGCTCGTGCTCCGGCTGCTCACCGACTCCGAGACCGGGGGCATCGTCGCGGCAGCGACAACCTCGCTCCCCGAGGACCCGGGCGGCGAGCGGAACTGGGACTACCGGTACTGCTGGCTCCGGGACGCCGCCATGACCCTCGAGGCCCTGCTGGAGCACGGCTACCGGCACGAGGCCCAGGCCTGGCGCCAGTGGCTGCTCCGCGCCGTCGCCGGCGACCCCGCGCAGGTGCAGATCATGTACGGCGTCGACGGCTCGCGGGAGCTCACCGAGCGCACCCTCGACCACCTGCCCGGCTACGCCGGCTCGCGGCCCGTCCGCGTGGGCAACGCCGCCGTCGGGCAGGTGCAGAACGACGTCCTCGGGGAGGTCATGGCGGCGCTCCACCTCGCCCGGACCTCGGGCGTGACCGAGGGCGACGACTCCTGGTCGCTGCAGTCCCACCTGGTCGAGCACCTCTGCCGGACGTGGCGCCGTCCCGACAGCGGGATCTGGGAAGTGCGCGGCGACCCCCGGCACTTCACGCACTCCAAGGTGATGGCCTGGGTCGCGCTCGACCGGGCGGTCCGCGCCGTCGAGGAGCAGGGCCTGCCCGGCCCCGTCGAGCGGTGGCGCCGGGAGCGGGACGCCGTGCACGCCGACGTCCTCGCGCACGCCTGGGACGCGGAGCGGAACACCTTCGTGCAGCACTACGGCGCCACCCACACCGACGCGGCCCTGCTCCAGCTCGTCCTCGTGGGCTTCCTGCCTGCCGACGACCCTCGGCTCGTCGGCACCGTGGCCGCTGTGCGGGCCGAGCTCGAGGTCGCACCCGGCCTGCTGCTGCGGTACCGCACCGACCGCACCGACGACGGGCTGCGCGGCTCCGAGCACCCGTTCCTCGCGTGCTCGGGCTGGCTCGCCGACGCGCTCGCCCGGCAGGGCGACGTCGACGGGGCCACCGCCGTCCTCGACGTCCTCGACGGCCTGCGCACCGACGTCGGGCTGCTCGCCGAGGAGTACGACCCCGCGACCGGGCGGATGATCGGCAACGTGCCGCAGGCGCTGTCGCACCTGGCCCTCGTGCGGGCGGTGCACAGCCACGACGAGGCGCTCGGCCGCGGCGGGGCGCCGGAGCCGCGGGGCGAGGCGGTGGGGCGGCCGTGAGCGGGGGCGCGGCCGTCGGGGACGTCGCGGGAGCCGGGTACACCGGGGACGTCGTGCCGGGAGGGCCGGCGGCCGTCCGGGTGCTCGACGAGGTCGTGCTGCGCAAGCTGTCCGTCGGGCCGATGGACAACGAGGCGTACGTGCTCGCCTGCCGGCGCACCGGAGCGCGGCTGCTCGTCGACGCGGCCGCGGAGCCGGACCGGCTGCTCGACCTGGCCCGCGCCGGGGTGCCGGGCGAGGCGCCCGCCGGGCCCCTCGTGCTCGTCGTCACGACCCACCGGCACCGGGACCACCTCGGCGCCCTCGCCGGGGTCCTCGCCGCGACGGGCGCCGACCACGCCGCCGGGGCCGCCGACGCGGACGCCGTGGCCGAGGCCGCCGGCACCACCGTGCCGCGCGCGCTCGCGCACGGCGACGTCCTCGAGGTGGGCGCCCTCCGGCTCGAGGTGGTCGCGCTGCGCGGGCACTCGCCCGGCGCGATCGCGCTCGCCTACCGGGAGCCCGACGACGCCCGCGCGCCCGACGCCGTCCCGGGCCGCGTCCACCTGCTCACCGGCGACTCCCTGTTCCCCGGCGGGCCCGGCCGTACCACCGACCCGGCGGCGTTCGGCGCGCTCATGGCCGACCTCGAGGACCGGGTGTTCGGGCGGTTCCGCGACGACACCTGGGTCTACCCCGGGCACGGTCGGGACACCACGCTCGGGGCCGAGCGGCCGCACCTGGCGGAGTGGCGCGCGCGGGGCTGGTGACCCGACGTCCGGGTGATCCCGGCGTGCCCGGCCGCGCCCGCGGGTGAACAGGACATGTCGGACGTGGACGCCGCCGCCCTGGTGAGAAGGCCGTCTGCCATAGTGACGCACAGGTCCGTCACAAGGAGCGAGAGGACGTCCATGTCGAACGACGGCAGTGCCACGCCGGAACCCGGGCAGCAGCCCGAGCAGCAGCCCGGCAGCAGCGCCTGGCCCACGCCGGGCAGCGGCGCCGAGCGGCCCGCCGCCCCCGCGCCCTCGGGCTACGAGGCCACCCCGGCCTCCGGCCCCGCACCCTCCGGCTACGAGGCCGCCCCGTCGTGGCCCACCCCGCCGACGTCCGGCTCCGACGCCCCCACCGCGGCGTACCCGACCACGCCCACCGCGGCGTACCCCACGGCCTCCCCGTACGGTGCCCCGGGCCAGGACACGCCGACGGCCGCGTACCCGACGTCGGGCGCGCCCGGCTCCGACGCGCCGACCGCCGCGTACCCGGCGTCCTCGCCGTACGCCGCCCCCGGTGCAGGGCAGGGCTCCACCCCGCAGGAGGGCGGCTACCCGACGCCCGGCTACCCCGGGCAGGGCGGCGCGTCCGCGCAGCCGGGCGGCGACCAGGCGCAGCAGCCGGGCGCCGGGTACCCGGCCCCGGGTGCGGGCTACCCCGGCACGGGCGGCGGCTACCCGGCACCCGGTGGCGGCTACCCCGCGTCAGGCGGCGGCTACCCGGCGCCGGGCGGTGGCTACCCGGGCGGCGGCTACCCCCAGGCCCCGTACTCGCCGAACCAGTACCAGCAGGCGCCGCGGACCGACGGCGTGTCCATCGCCGCCCTCGTCACCGGCATCCTCGGGACCGGCGTGGTGGCGATCGTGCTCGGCATCCTCGGCCTGCGCCGCACGAAGCGGGACGGCACGCAGGGCCGCGGCCTCGCCATCGCCGGCCTCGTCCTCGGTGGTCTGGGCGTGCTCAGCTGGGTCGTCATCGGCGTGACCGTCGGCGCCGCGATCGCCTCGCACAACAACCGCATGGCCGACCTGCGGTCCTCCTGCGCCTCCGGCGACATGGAGGCGTGCGACGACCTGTACTTCGACTCGTCGTCCGGCTCGGACGACGAGGAGTTCGGGAACACCTGCGGCGGGCGCACCGACGGCAGCACCCTGTGCACCTCCGTCGACCCGACCCGGTGGGCCTACGGCGACGACGCCGAGCTCGACGGCCTGTGGGACGGCTGCGCGTCCGGCGACCTCGCCGCGTGCGACTCCCTGTGGTCCACGGCGCCCTCCGGCTCGGAGTACGAGGAGTTCGGCCGGACCTGCGGCGGGACCACCGACGGCAGCAGCTACTGCGACTCCGGCGCGACCGACGGCACCGACGAGGGCACGGACGAGGGCACCGACCTCGGGAGCAGCACCGGCGCGCAGGCCTACGGCGACGACCCCGAGCTCGACGCCCTGTGGGACGCCTGCCAGGGCGGCAGCGGCACCGCGTGCGACGACCTGTACTGGGCGTCCGACCTCGGCACGGAGTACGAGTCGTTCGGCTCGACCTGCGGCAACCGCGTCGAGTACGCGATCAGCTGCGAGAGCGAGATCGGCGGCTGACGCCTGCCGCCTGCGCACGACGGCCCCGGGGCAGCTCGCCCCGGGGCCGTCGTGCGTCCGCGGGCCGTCGTGCGTCCCGGGGCGTGCGGCGCGTCGTCGTGCCCGCGAGCCGCGGGTGTCAGCGGTCGACCGGCCCCAGCCACGCGTTCGCGACCGTGCCGTGCGCCGACTCGTCGTCGGACGGGTGGAACAGCCCGGCGAGGACGTCCCGGTACAGCCGGCCCAGCTCGCTCCGGGAGAAGTACGACCCACCGCCCGACACCCGGATCGCCCGGTCCACGACCTCCCGGGCCGTCTCCGTGGCGCGCACCTTGAGGCCGACCACCTTCGCGAACCACAGGGCCCCGTGGTCCACCGCCTCGTCGACGTCCCGGGCCAGCGCCCACACCTGCGGCTCGATCCCGTCCTGGGCGATCGCGGCGTCCGCGACGCGCCACCGGATGTCCGGGTCCTGCGCGTAGCTCCGGCCGTCGTTCTTCATCGACGTCCGCCGGTGCGCGGCCGCCACCGCGAGCTCCAGCGCCCGCCGGCCGATGCCGGTGTACACCGCGGCCAGCAGGATCTCGAACACCTGGAACAGCGCGAGGACGTACGGGTCGGCGCTCGGGCCGGGCGGCAGCGCGCGGAACACCCGGCCCGGTGCCGCGTACGCCCCGTCGAGCACCGTCGTGCAGGACTGGGTCGCCCGCATGCCGAGCGTGTCCCAGTCGTCCTTCGTCTCGATCCCGCCGTCCGCCCGGGACACCACCCCGTGCACCAGGCGGGGGCCGTCCGGGTGGTCCTCGTCCAGGCCGAACGTCGCGAGCCGCGTCCACACCGGGGACAGCGAGGTGAAGATCTTCGTCCCGTGGAACCGGTAGCCGCCGTCCGGCTGCCGCTCCGCACGGGTGCGCGAGGCGAACATGACGAGGTCGTTCCCGGCCTCGGAGTTCCCGAACGCGAACACCTCCCCCGCCGCCGCGTCACGCAGCACGAACTCCAGAGAGTCGTCGCCGCCCGCCGCCAGCACCGCGGCCATCCCGGTCACCACCAGGTGCATGTTCACCGACAGCGCCGTCGCGGGTGCCGCGCCCGCCAGCCGGACCTGCTCCCGTGCGACCTCCTCGAGCGTCAGCCCGGCGCCGCCCAGCGCCTCCGGCACGAACGCCCGCAGATACCCGGCCTCGCGCAGGTCGTCCAGGTCCGCGTGCGGGAACGTGTTCTCCCGGTCGTGCACCGGCGCGCGCTCCGCCGCGCGGGCCAGCAGGTCGTCGGTCAGCAGGGTGCGCGGTGCCGCGGTGCGGGTCATGCCGTCCACTCTGCCACCGCCGTCCGGGCCGGGTGGCCGGGTCGGCGGGCCGCGCAGCGCCGGGGCCGCGCTCGGTGCGGCAGGATGGCGGCATGGCCACCTTCGCCGTCCGGTACACGTACGACCAGCGCGCCGACCTGCAGGACGAGGTCCGCCCCGAGCACCGCGCCTACCTGCGCGGCCTCGCCGACCGCGGCCTGCTGCGCGGGTCCGGCCCGTTCACCGACGGCGCGCCCGGGGCGCTGCTCGTCTTCGAGACCACCGACCGCGCCGCCCTCGAGGTGCTGCTCGCCGACGACCCGTTCGCGCGGGCCGGCGTCATCGCCGACGTCGAGATCCGGGCGTGGAACCTGATCCTCGGGCCCTGGGCCCCGTCCGGCGCCTGACGGCCGGGACGGTCAGGCCCGACGGTCGGCGTCCTCGGCGTCCGCCGTGCGCCCGGCGGGTGCCGCCGCGGCGGCCCGGCGCTCGTCCCGGCGCGACGCCGCGATGCTCGTCACCGCCGTCAGCCCCAGCGTCACCACGATCACCGCGAGCGACACCCAGGACGGCAGCTCCGGCGCCCAGCCGACCGGCTCGCCGCCGTTGACGAACGGCAGCGTGTTCTCGTGCAGCGCCTGGAGCACGAGCTTCACCCCGATGAACCCGAGCAGCACGCCCAGGCCGATGTTGAGGTAGCGCAGCCGGGTCAGCAGGCCGCCGAGCAGGAAGTACAGCTGCCGCAGGCCCATCAGCGCGAACACGTTGGCCATCAGCACCAGGTACGGCTCCTGGGTCAGGCCGAACACCGCGGGGATCGAGTCGAACGCGAACAGCAGGTCCGTCGCCCCGATCGCCACCAGCACGAGCAGCATCGGCGTCACGTGCCGGCGGCCGTCGACCTTCGCGGTCAGCCGGACGCCGTCGTACCCGTCGGTCGTCGGCAGGAACCTCTGGACCACGCGCACGAGCGCCGGCGCCTTGTAGTCCTCCGCCGCCTCGTCCGCGTCCTCCCCCACGCCCTCGCGGGCGACCTTCACGGCCGTCCACACCAGGAACGCGCCGAACAGGTAGAACACCCAGGAGAACGACGCGATCGCCGCCGCGCCGATCCCGATGAACACCCCGCGGAACACCAGCGCCAGGATGATGCCGATCAGCAGGGCCGTCTGCTGGTACTGCCGCGGCACGGCGAACCGGCTCATGATCAGCAGGAACACGAACAGGTTGTCGACCGACAGCGAGTACTCCGTCAGCCAGCCGGCGACGAACTCGCCCGCCGGGCCGCCGCCCCACACGAGGGCGACGACCACGGCGAACACGAGCGCCAGCCCGACGTACACCCCGAGGTACCGCAGGCACTCCGCCGTCGTCGGGATGTGCGGCCTGCGGCCCACCACCGCCACGTCCACGATGAGGACGGCGGCGGCGAGGCCGAGGGACACGACCCAGACGAGCGGGGAGACGTCCATGCGCGGGTCAGTGCTCCTTGGTGGCGGCGGGCTCCTGCTCGTCGGTCAGGGCGGGAGCGGCGTCCCGGTCGCGCCGGGTCTTGGCCAGGCTCGCGACGGTCGCGACGGTGAGCGTACCCAGGATCACGAGCAGCGACAGCCACGTGGGGATCTCGGGGGCCCACTCGATGTGCTCGCCGCCGTTGATGAACGGCAGCTCGTTCACGTGCATCGCGTGGAAGACGAGCTTCAGGCCGATGAACGCCAGGATGAACGCCAGGCCCTTGTTCAGGTACACCAGGCGCTCCAGCAGCCCGCCGATGAGGAAGTACAGCTGGCGCAGGCCGAGCAGGGCGAACGCGTTCGCCGTGAACACGATGTACGGCTCCTGCGTCAGGCCGTAGATCGCCGGGATCGAGTCCAGCGCGAACAGCACGTCGGTGGCGCCGATCGCGACCATGACGACGAGCATCGGGGTGATGAACCGCTTGCCGTCGATCTTCGTGGTCAGGCGGTCGCCGTGGTACTCGTCCACCGTCGGGAACACGCGCTTGAGCAGGCGGACCGCGACGCCGTCCTTCTCCTCGCCGGCGTGCGCCAGCTCGTCGTCGTCGTGCTTCTCCTTGGCCAGCTTCACGCCGGTGTACACGAGGAACGCGCCGAAGATGTAGAACACCCAGGACCACTGCTCGATCGCCGCGGCACCGAGCAGGATGAACACGGTGCGCAGCACCAGCGCGATCACGACGCCCACCAGCAGCACCTTCTGCTGGAACTCCCGGGGCACCGCGAACTTCGTCATGATGATGAGGAAGACGAACAGGTTGTCGACCGAGAGGCTCTTCTCGGTCACGTACCCCGCGAAGTACTCCGTCCCGTGGTCCCAGCCCCAGACGAAGCCGAGCCCCACACCGAACACGATCGCCAGGCCCACGTAGATCGCGGACCAGGTCGCGGCCTCGCGGAACGACGGCGCGTGCGGCGTGCGGACGTGCGCGAAGAAGTCGAACAGGATCATCCCGACGATCGCGACGGCGGTCGCGATCCAGACCCACAGGTCCACGGACATAGAGCATTCCTCCGGTACAGACGGCTGAAGATACGGCTGAGTACCGGAGGTCTCTCCCACCCGTAGAACGGGCCGACGCCCCGGGTCGGCGTCGTCGACGACCGTGATGACGGGGGCGTCGTGTCGGGATACTCCCCTCCACTGCGTGCGCCAGCATAGGTCATGGGTCCTACGCGCACCTCGCGGCGCCACCGGTCGGGGGCGTGACGCAGGTCACGCCTGATGAGGGCGCGCGCCTCGGACCGCCCTGCGCGCGGTCAGGTCACGCAGAACTCGTTGCCCTCCGGGTCGGCCATGACCACCCAGGCGCCCTCGCGCGGGTCGTCGACCTCGCGCAGCACGGTCGCGCCGACCTGGACGAGCGCTGCCGCGTGCTCCATCGCCGCGGCGAGCTTGGCCGCGCGGTCCTCGCGGTCGACGCCCTGGGCAGCCGAGTAGCGCACGTCCAGGTGCACCCGGTTCTTCACCGTCTTGCCCTCGGGCACCCGCTGGAAGAACACCCGGGGGCCCGCGCCGGCGGGGTCCACGACCGCGTAGGCCACGTCCCGGTCCTCCGGCGGGAAGCCCCAGGCGTCGAGGGCCGCGTCCCACGAGTCGAAGCCCGCCGGTGGCGGCTCCTCGACGTAGCCGAGCGCGAACGCCCAGAACGTGCCGAGCGCCCGGGGCGAGCGCGCGTCGATCACCACCTGCACCTCGAGCGCCATGCGTGCCTCCGATCCTCGGTGGTGCGCTCCGCCGCGCCCGGGTGGGCACGGGAGTCCTGCGCCGGAGGCCGGGTCAGGCCGTCGCGGCGTGCATCTGCCGCAGCTCCTTCTTCAGCCCGGAGATCTCGTCGCGCAGCCGCGCCGCGAGCTCGAACTGGAGCTCCCCCGCCGCGACGTGCATCTGGTCGGTGAGCTCCTGGATGAGGCCGGCGAGCTCGCCCGCCGCCGCGCCCGCGAGCTTCGTGCGCTCCGTCGGCGGCCCGGCCTTCGAGCCGAGGCCCGGGACCGGCGCCTTGCCGCGGCTGGCCTGCCGACCCGCGCCGCCCAGCAGCTCCGCCGTGTCCGCGTCCTCGCGCGCGAGGAGGTCGGTGATGTCGCCGATCTTCTTGCGGAGCGGCTGCGGGTCGATGCCGCGCTCGGTGTTGTAGGCGATCTGCTTCTCGCGGCGGCGGTCCGTCTCGTCCAGCGCGAGCTGCATCGCGGGCGTGATCTTGTCCGCGTACATGTGGACCTGGCCCGAGACGTTGCGGGCCGCGCGGCCGATCGTCTGGATCAGCGACTTGCCGGACCGGAGGAAGCCCTCCTTGTCCGCGTCGAGGATCGCGACCAGCGACACCTCGGGCAGGTCGAGTCCCTCGCGGAGCAGGTTGATGCCGACCAGCACGTCGTACTCGCCCATGCGGAGCTCGCGGAGCAGCTCCACGCGGCGGAGCGTGTCCACCTCGGAGTGCAGGTACCGGACCCGGACGCCCTTCTCCAGGAAGTAGTCCGTGAGGTCCTCGGCCATCTTCTTGGTGAGCGTCGTGACGAGCACGCGCTCGTCCTTCTCCACGCGGAGCCGGATCTCCTCCAGCAGGTCGTCGATCTGGCCCTTCGTGGGCTTCACGACCACCTGCGGGTCGACCAGGCCCGTCGGGCGGATGATCTGCTCGACCACGCCGTCGGACATCGCGAGCTCGTAGTCGCCGGGCGTGGCCGACAGGTACACCGTCTGGCCGATGCGCTCGACGAACTCCTCCCAGCGGAGCGGGCGGTTGTCCATCGCGCTGGGCAGGCGGAAGCCGAAGTCGACGAGGTTCCGCTTGCGGGACATGTCGCCCTCGAACATCGCGCCGATCTGCGGGACCGTCACGTGCGACTCGTCGATGACGAGCAGGAAGTCCTCGGGGAAGTAGTCGAGCAGCGTGTTCGGCGCCGTCCCCGGCGCGCGGCCGTCGATGTGCCGCGAGTAGTTCTCGATGCCGGAGCACGAGCCGATCTGCCGCATCATCTCGATGTCGTAGGTCGTGCGCATGCGCAGCCGCTGGGCCTCCAGGAGCTTGTTCGCGCGCTCCAGGTCCTTGAGGCGCTCCTCGAGCTCGTGCTCGATGCCGTTGATCGCGCGCTCCATGCGCTCCGGGCCGGCGACGTAGTGGGTCGCCGGGAAGACGTGCACCTGCTTCTCGTTCCGGACGACCTCGCCCGTCAGCGGGTGCAGCGTCTGGATCGCCTCGATCTCGTCGCCGAAGAACTCGATGCGGATCGCCAGCTCCTCGTACACCGGGATGATCTCCACGGTGTCGCCGCGCACCCGGAACGTGCCGCGGGTGAACGCCATGTCGTTGCGGGAGTACTGCATCGAGACGAACTGGCGCAGCAGCGCGTCGCGGTCCACCTGGTCGCCGACGTCCAGCGTCACCATGCGGTCGACGTACTCCTGCGGGGTGCCCAAGCCGTAGATGCAGGACACCGAGGCGACCACGACCACGTCGCGGCGGGTCAGCAGCGAGGACGTCGCCGAGTGCCGCAGGCGCTCCACCTCGTCGTTGATCGACGAGTCCTTCTCGATGTACGTGTCCGTCTGCGCGATGTACGCCTCGGGCTGGTAGTAGTCGTAGTACGAGACGAAGTACTCGACCGCGTTGTTGGGCAGCAGCTCGCGGAACTCGTTGGCCAGCTGGGCCGCCAGCGTCTTGTTCGGCGCCATCACCAGCGTGGGGCGCTGCAGCTTCTCGATCAGCCAGGCCGTCGTGGCCGACTTGCCGGTACCCGTGGCGCCGAGGAGCGTGACGTCCTTCTCCCCCGCCTGGATGCGCTGGGCGAGCTCCGCGATGGCCTGCGGCTGGTCACCGGAGGGCTGGTACTCGGACACCACCTCGAACGGGGCGACGGTGCGCTGCAGGTCGGTCACGGGACGCATGCGTCAACCGTACGACGCGGGTCTGACACACGCCCCGGGCAGGGGGTCGGGTTCGCCGAGGGCGTGGCCGCTTGGCGGCTCGAGGCGGCGGCTCGAGGCGGCGGTCGAGGCGGCGGCGCGGCCGGGGCGCGGCGAGGTGAGCGGGGCGCCCGGTGGCGGAGCACCGCGGTCCCGGTGGGCGTGGCGCAGGGCCGGTGGCGCTCGGTGAGCGGGCGCCGAGTCCTCCACAGGCTCGGTGTCGTGCGTCGTCCCCAGGCGGCGGCGCGCGCTCCGGGAGCGTGTCGGCGGCGGGTCGTAGCGTGGCTCACATGGCCGATGACGTGCAGGAACGCAACGCACCCGACCTCGACGGCGGCGACGCCGACGCGGTCGCCGGTGGCGCGGTTCCGGGCGACGGCCTCGGGGAGCGGCTGGACGCGATGCCCGCCGGGGCGGCCCTGCTGGCCGAGCTGGAGGGCCTCGACCTGGGCGCGCTGCCGTCCTACGAGCTGCCCGAGGTCGTCGTCCAGGCCCGGCGGATCGCCGCGCACGCACACGCTCTCGAGACCGCCGCGGCCGCCGCGCTGGCGCGGCACCCCGACCTACGGCACCCCGGCCTGGCAGCGGTGTGCCGGTCGCTGCCCGAGGGCACCGCGTTCGTGCACGCCGACATCGCCGCCGCCGACCTGTCCGCGCGGCTCCTGGTCCCGCCGGCCGAGGCCCAGATGCTCATCCGTGAGGGCCGCTCCTACGCCGGTGCCCTGGCCGACACCGGTGCCGCCCTGGCCGACGGGCGGATCGAGCCGGCCAAGGCCCGCGCGATCGTGCAGGGCGCCGGGGACGAGCCCGCGCACGTCGCAGCCGCCGTCGAGGCCGAGGTGCTGCCGCGCGTGGCGGGTCGCTCGGTGAAGCAGGTCCGCGCCGACGTCGCCCGGGCGCTGAACCGGGTCGACCCGGAGGGAGTCGCCGACCGGCACCGGGCCGCTCGCGACTGCCGGGTGGTCTCCCGGCCGCGGATCCTGCAGGACGGGATGGCAGGTCTGTGGGCCGTGCTCCCGGCGGCCGAGGCCGTGCGCGTCGACGGCATGCTCGACGCCCTCGCCCGACGGTCCCGCGAGGCCGGGGACGCGCGGACGCTGGACCAGCTCCGGGCGGACGAGCTCGTCGACCGGCTGCTGGGCCGGTCCCAGCACGTCGTGGCACCTGACGGCACCGTGCTGCCGTCCCAGCGCGGCTGGGCCTACGAGGACCCGGACGCCTGCGGAGCGCCGGCCGGCGCTGCGGGGGTGGCCGCGCTCACAGGGGTCGCGCCGCCGAACGGTGAGGAGTGGGAGGGCGACGCGAGGGAGGGCGCACCGACGGTGACCGCCCCGACGGAGGCCGCCCCGGTGGCGGCCGCCCCGGCCCACCCCGGGCACGTGTGCCCGAGCGGCCCGCGGACCGTCGTGCACGTCACCCTGGCGCTGTCGACGCTCCTGGGCGCCGACGACGAGCCCGGCGAACTCGCCGGGTACGGCCCGATCGACGCCCAGCAGGCCCGCGCGATGGCCCTGGACCTCGGATCCACCTGGCAACGCATCGTCACCGACCCGCTGTCCGGGACCGTCCTGGACGTCGGACGCACCACCTACCGGCCACCGGCCGCCCTGGCCGACCACGTCCGGCACCGCGACAAGTACTGCACCGCACCGGGCTGCCCCGTGCCCGCCGCCCGGTGCGACCTCGACCACACAGTGGAGTACCACCCGCCGGCCGACGGCTCACCGCCCCGACCGCTCGGGTCGACGTGCGCCCACAACCTGGGGCCGCTGTGCCGCACCCACCACCGGCTCAAGACCGCCGGCATCCTGCGCGTGTGCCAACCCACCGCCGGCGAGTTCCTCTGGCGCACCCCCACCGGCCACGCCTTCCGCGTCAGACCCGGCACCGAGGAACCGACCATCCACCTGACCGGACGGCCGCATCCTCCAGCACCGCCGCCGTACTAGGAACGACCCGAGCAGCACCCGCGCCGAGCAGCATGGTCGGCGCTGGGCGGCCCCGACGCGCCCGGTGGGCGCCTCCGTAGCCGCCCAGCAGGATCAGGCCAGCGTGCCCGCAGCCAGCCGGACGTCCTCGGTCGTCCGCAGCGCAGCGCGCAGCACGGCCCGCAACCCCTCCGCTGCCGCCTCCACGCCCAGCGATGCCGCGCCGACGTGCACCTGCTCGGGCAACCTCGGCACGTGCACGAAGCCGCCGCGCGCCCCCGGGGCGCGTCCTGCAGCGAGCTGGTCGGCCAGGGCGTAGGCGATCGTGTTGCAGACGAACGTACCGGCGCTGTTCGAGACCTCGCCCGGGACGCCCGCCTCGCGCAGCGCCGCCAGGCAGGCTTTGACCGGCAGGGTCGAGAAGTACGCCGCGTCGCCACCGGGGACCACGGGCACGTCGACGGGCTCAGCGCCGTCCTCGTCGGCGATGCGGGCGTCCTGGACGTTCACGGCCACGCGCTCCACCGACACGGCCGACCGTCCGCCTGCCTCGCCGACGGCGACGACGAGGTCCGGCCGGACGTCGAGCAGGAGCTCCGCCAGGCGCCGCGGGGCGCGCGCGAAGGAGACGGGCAGGAGAGCCGTGACGAGGGCTGCCCCCTCGGCGGTCTGGTCCCACGACTCCGCGACCTCGCGCACAGCGGCCCAGGAGGCGTTGACCTCCTGCTGCTCGAACGGCTCGAAGCCGGTGAGCAGCACGGTCGGCACCGCCCCGCCGCCCGCGCCCCGGTTCGCTCCCGCCAGGCGATCCGGCATCGTCCCGTCGTCGGTCTGCTCGGCGCCTCCGATCACGGGGCGTCCACCTCCTGCTCGTCGTGGCGCTCGGCGGCGAGTCGGTCCCACAGCGCGTCGACCTGCTGCTGCAGGTCCTCGGGAGCGCCGGAGCCGTCGAGGACGACGTCGGCGACGGCGAGGCGCTCGTCGTCCGTGGCCTGGGCGGCGATGCGGCGCTCGGCCTCGTCCCGCTCGAAACCCCGGGTCCGGACGAGTCGCTCGACGCGCAGGACGGCCGGGGTGTGCACGAGGACGACGAGGTGGAACGCGTCGGCGCGCCCCGTCTCGACGAGCAGCGGCACGTCGTGCACGACGACGGCGCCGGGATCGGCGGTCGCGGCGGCGGCCTCCCGCTCGGCCGCGAGCCGGCGCACGACGGGGTGCACGATGCCGTTGAGGCGTTCGCGCGCTTCGGCGTCGGCGAAGACCACCGCGCCGAGCGCGGGCCGGTCGAGGGTGCCGTCGGACAGGAGGACGCCGTCGCCGAACGCCTCGGCGACAGCCGCCAGCCCGGCGGATCCCGGCGCGACGGCGTCGCGGGACAGCAGGTCGTAGTCGATGAGGACGGCGCCCCGCGCGGCGAGGCGCTCGGCCGCGACCGACTTGCCGGCCGCGATCCCCCCGGTCAGTCCGATGCGCTGCATCGCCCCATCGTGCCGTGCCGGGGCGCAGGACCGCACCTCACCGGTCGCGCGCGGCCCCACGCCGCCGGAGCTCCCGGGTGTTGTCCACGAGGATCCAGCCCGCCGCGGCGACCTGCAGGCACGCGATGACCAGGGACAGGGTCCGCCCGTCCTGCACGGCGAAGACGGCGAGGACCACCCCGCAGGCGGCGAGGATCGCCGCGGCCACGAGGGAGGTCCGGAGTCGGCTGGTCGAGGCGTCGGCACTCCGCATGCCCCGACCCTGCCAGACCCGCCCGCCCCGCCGCAGGCCTTCGGCGGACGGGGTCAGCCGCGAGTCACCGGACGGTGTGCCCCGTGGCGCGCAGGTGGTCCTTGACCTGGCCGACGGTGAGCTGCCCGAAGTGGAACACGCTGGCCGCGAGCACCGCGTCGGCCCCGGCGTCGGCGGCGGCGGCGAAGTGCTCGACGACCCCCGCCCCGCCGGAGGCGATGAGCGGGATGCGCACCTCGCGCCGGACGTCGCGCAGCATGTCGAGGTCGAAGCCCGCCTCGGTGCCGTCGGCGTCCATGGAGTTGAGCAGGATCTCCCCGGCGCCGAGATCGGCGGCCCGCACTGCCCAGGCGACGGCGTCGATGCCGGTCCCCCGGCGGCCGCCGTGGGTGGTGACCTCGTAGCCGGAGTCGGTGCGGGTGTCGCCGGTGACGCGCCGGGCGTCGACGGAGAGGGTGAGGACCTGGCTGCCGAACCGGTGGGCGATCTCGGCGATGAGCTCGGGCCGGGCGATGGCCGCGGTGTTGACGCCGACCTTGTCGGCGCCGGCGCGCAGGAGCTTGTCGACGTCGTCGGCGGACCGGACGCCGCCGCCGACGGTGAGGGGCACGAAGACCTCCTCGGCGGTGCGGCGGACGACGTCGTAGGTGGTCTCGCGGTCCCCGGACGACGCGGAGACGTCGAGGAAGGTGACCTCGTCGGCGCCCTCGGCGTCGTACCGGCGCGCGAGCTCGACGGGGTCGCCGGCGTCACGCAGGTTCGCGAAGTTGACGCCCTTGACCACTCGGCCGGCGTCGACGTCGAGGCACGGGATGACCCGGAGGGCGACGGACACGCTCACTCCCCTTCCGGCGCGTCGGTGGCGCCCGTGTCGTCGCCGTCGGCCGCGGGGGCACGGGTGGCGAGGAGGTCGATGACGAAGACGATGGTCTGCCCCTGGAGCTCCTCGCTCTGGGTGGCGCCGAGGGCGTAGGACGGCGGGACGACGACCATGACCTGGCTGCCGACGGTCTGCTCGACGAGGGCCTCGGACCAGGCGGGGACGTCGTCGAGCGGGAAGGTGTTGGGGCTGCCGTTGGTCCAGGTGGAGTCGAAGGCCTCGCCGGTGGACCACACGAAGCCGGTGTACTGGACGGTGATGACGTCGCCCTCGGCGACCTGCGCGCCGGTGCCGCGCAGGAGCGGCTGGACGACGAGGTCGGACGGCGGCTCGGTGCCGGTGGGCGCGAGGGACGGGGCACCGTCGTCGTCGAGGGTGACGGCGGGCATGCCCTCGCGGGGGGCGACGGGCTCGCCGGCGGCGCGGATGGGCAGGACGTCGAGCACGGTCACGGTCGGGTAGGACGAGGCGCTGGCGTCGGAGGCGGGGCTCAGCTGGAGGAGGCGCGCGCCGACCTTCTGGCCGGAGAGGGTGGCGTACAGGTCCTTGCCGAGGTCCTCCTCGGTGAGGAGCCGCGGGGTCGGGCTGGAGGTGTACGACTCCTTGACGAGGGAGGCGTCGGCGGCGTCCTCGAGCCAGAAGTCGAGCAGGACGGGTCGCCCCTCGACGAGATCGGGCCCGGTGCCGGGCCAGACGACCTCGTGGCTCGGCTCGGTGATGCTGAGCGGGGTGCGGTAGGTGACGGTGGGTGCGGTGCCGGCGTCGCCGGTCACGACGACCTCCGGCGGTTCCGGTTCCTGCGCGGAGCAGGCCGCGAGCAGCAGCATCGCCGCGGCGGCGCAGGCGGCCACGAGTCGTCGCACGTCGTTCCTTCCGAGGGTCCTGCAAGGTGCGCGCCCACTGTACGGGTCCCGGCACCACCCTCCGGACGCCCCCTCGGTCGGGTCCGGTGAAGACCCGGCGGGGCCGCGGTCACATGGACTCGATGAGCCGCTCCACCCGGTCGTCGACGTTGCGGAAGGGGTCTTTGCACAGGACGGTGCGCTGGGCCTGGTCGTTGAGCTTGAGGTGCACCCAGTCGACGGTGTAGTCGCGCCGGGCCTCCTGGGCGGCCTGGACGAACTCGCCGCGGAGCTTGGCGCGGGTGGTCTGCGGAGGCACGGAGGTGGCCTCGAAGACCTCGACGTCGGTGGTGACGCGCTCGACGAGCCCGCGCTGGGCGAGCAGGTTGTACAGGCCCTCGGTGCGGGAGATGTCGTGGTACGCGAGGTCCATGCGGGCGACGCGGACGTCGGACAGGTCGAGGCCGTGCTTGGCGCGGTACCGCTCGATGAGCCGGTACTTGATGACCCAGTCGAGCTCGCGCTCGACGAGGGACAGGTCGCCGGTGCGCAGGGCGCGCAGGCCCCGCTCCCAGAGCTCGAGCACCTGCTTGACCTCGGGGGTGGCGTCGGTCTCCGCGGTGACCCAGTCCTGGACGCGGCCGAGGTACTCCTCCTGGAGGTCGACGGCGGTGACGGTGCGCCCGCTCACTAGGGTCACGGGGTGCATGCCGGTGACGTCGTGGCTGATCTCGCGGATGGCCCGGATGGGGTTCTCGAGGGTGAGGTCGCGCATCGGCAGCCCGGCCTCGACGAGCCGCAGGACGAGGTCGGTGGAGCCGACCTTGAGCATGGTGGTCGTCTCGGACATGGACGAGTCGCCGACGATGACGTGCAGCCGGCGGTAGTGCTCGGCGTCGGCGTGCGGCTCGTCGCGGGTGTTGATGATGGGCCGGGACCGGGTGGTGGCGGAGGAGACGGACTCCCAGATGTGGTCGGCGCGCTGGGACAGGCAGAAGACCGCGCCGCGCGGGGTGGCGAGGACCTTGCCGGCGCCGGTGAGGATCTGCCGGGTGATGAGGAAGGGCACGAGGACGTCGGACAGCCGGGAGAAGTCGCCCTGCCGGCGGACGAGGTAGTTCTCGTGGCAGCCGTAGGAGTTGCCGGCGGAGTCGGTGTTGTTCTTGAACAGGTGGATCCGCCCGGAGAGACCCTCGTGCTCGAGCCGCTGCTGGGCGTCGGCGACGAGGCCCTCGAGGATCCGCTCCCCCGCGCGGTCGTGGGTGACGAGCTGGCGCCAGTCGTCGCACTCGGCGGTGGCGTACTCGGGGTGGGAGCCGACGTCGAGGTACAGGCGGGAGCCGTTGCGCAGGAAGACGTTCGACGAGCGGCCCCACGCGACGACCTTGCGGAACAGGTAGCGCGCGACCTCGTCGGCGGACAGACCGCGGCCGTCCTCGGCGGCGCAGGTGACGCCGTACTCGGTCTCCAGGCCGAAGATGCGTCGGTCCATGGGCTGGCTCCTCAGGGCAGGTCGGGTGCTGCGGCCGAGCCCAGCAGGTCCTCGAGGACCACGCCGGACAGGCGCCGGAACGCGCGGCGCGGGCGCGTGCGGTCGAGGACCGCGACCTCGAGCTGGGCGGCGGGGATGACGCGGCGGTCGTCCTCGTCGGCCCCGTCGGCGGGCGCACCGAGCACCCGGACGGCGAGCTGGAGCACGGCGGCGAGGGGCATGCCGGGCGTCCAGGCGCCGGCGACCTCCTCGCGCAGGCGCTCGGCCTGCCCGCCCATGACGACGAACCCGCGCTCGTCGGCGACGGAGCCGTCGTAGGACAGCCGGTAGATCTGGTCGGTCGCGGCGTCGACGCCGACCTCGGCGACGACGATCTCGACCTCGAGCGGCTTGGACTCGGTGGTGAAGACGGTACCGAGGGTCTGGGCGTACGCGTTGGCGAGGCCACGGGCGTTGACGTCGCGCCGGTCGTAGGAGTAGCCGCGCAGGTCGGCGTACCGGACGCCGGCGACGCGCAGGTTCTCGAACTCGTTGTACTTGCCGACGGCGGCGAACGCGATGCGGTCGTAGATCTCGGAGACCTTGTGCAGCGCGCGGGACGGGTTCTCGGTGGCGAAGGCGATGCCGTCCTCGTAGGCCAGGACGACGACGGAGCGGCCGCGGGCGATGCCCTTGCGCGCGTAGTCGGCCCGGTCCTTCATCAGCTGCTCGGGCGAGACGTAGAACGGCATGCTCATCGCGTCGGCTCCTCCTCTGCCCGGGCGCGGGCGTGCTGCTCTGCGCGGTCGGCCAGGACGCGGGCCACCACCTCGCCGAGGTCGTCCTGCGGCACCCGGAGGTAGCCGGCGGCGGTGACGGTGGCGACGACGGGCCAGATCCGCCGGGACGTGTCGGGACCACCGGTGGCGGAGTCGTCGTCGGCGGCGTCGACGAGCGCCTCGACGGCGACGCGCACGGCGTCGTCGGCGTCGAGCCCGGGCCGCCAGAGCTTCTTGAGGGAGCCGCGGGCGAACACGGAGCCCGAGCCGACGCTGTGGTGCTGGTGCTCCTCGTACCGGCCGCCGGTGACGTCGTAGGAGAAGATCCGCCCGGCGCCCCGGTCGAGGTCGTAGCCGGCGAACAGCGGGACGACGGCGAGGCCCTGCAGGGCGAGGCCGAGGTTGCCGCGGATCATGGTGGCGAGCCGGTTGGCCTTGCCGTCGAGGGAGAGCAGGGTGCCCTCGATCTTCTCGTAGTGCTCGAGCTCGAGCTGGAACAGCCGGACGAGCTCGACGGCGAGCCCCGCGGTGCCGGCGATGCCGACGGCGGAGTAGTCGTCGGCGGGGAACACCTTCTCGATGTCCCGGGAGGCGATCTGCGAGCCCATGGTGGCGCGCCGGTCGCCGGCCATGACGACGCCGCCCGCGAAGGACAGCGCGACGATGGTGGTCGCGTGCGGGGCGCTCGTGCCGGGGCTCACGTCACCGACGGGCAGCGGGGTGCGCCGCCCGGGCAGCAGGTCCGGGGCGTGCTGGGCGAGGAAGTCGACGAAGGAGGACGACCCGGGGGTGGTGAACGCCCCGGGCAGCCGCCCCGCCGGGATCAGCGGGTCCGTCGGCACGCGTCACTGCCCGCCCTTCTGCACGAACCCGCGCACGAACTGCTCGGCGTTGGTCTCGAGGACGTCGTCGATCTCCTCGAGGAGGGCGTCGACCTCGGCGTCGCGCTGCTGCGCGGCGGCGGTCACCTGCTCGACGTCGGGCCCGTCGACCGGCTCGTCGTCCTCGCGACGGTCCCGAGCGCGCTCCTGACCAGCCATGTGCACCTCCGGCGGTAGTCGGGCACGGGCCGCGCGCGCTGGGCGTGCGACCCGCAGTGCCACCACCCTAGGCCCTGGTCGGCGCGCATTCCCGTGGGGGCCGGGCGCGTCGCGGCGCCGCGCGCCGCGGCAGGTCAGGAACCGAGGGCCGCCAGGAGGCTCGCGACGTCCGGGGAGGTCTCGAGCAGGGTCTCGACGTGGGCCCGTGTGCCGCGCAGCGGGTCCCGCATGGGCACGCGCTGGAGGGTGGGCGCGCCGGGGACGTCGAAGACGACGGAGTCCCAGCTGGCCGCGGAGACGTGGGCGCCGAACCGGGCGATGGTGCGGCCGCGGAAGTACGCGCGGGTGTCCTCGGGCGGGGCGGTGACGGCGGCGCGCACGGCCTCGTCGGTGACGAGGCGCTCGACGGCGCCGGCGTCGACGAGCCGGTGGTAGAGCCCGCGCTCGGGGCGCACGTCGGACCACTGGAGGTCGACGGCGGCGAGGCGCGGGTGGTCCCAGTCGAGGTGGTCGCGGCGGCGCAGGCCCTCGAGGAGCCGCATCTTGGCGAGCCACTCGACCTCGCGGGCGCACGACGCCGGGTCGGTGGCGAGCCGGTCGAGCAGGGAGCCCCACCGGGCGAGGACGTCGGCGGTCTGCGCGTCGGGGCCGTCGCCGCCGACGGCGGCGCGACCGAGGGCGGTCCGCACGGCGGCCAGGTACTCCTGCTGGACCTCGATCGCGGTGAGCAGCCGACCGTCGGCGAGGTGCAGCCTCCGGGTCAGGGTGAGGTCGTGGCTGACGGCGTGGACGGAGCCCACGGGGTCGGCCAGGGCGAGGCGGTCGAGGGTGCGGCCGAGGTCGGCGGCGGAGCCGTCGGCGATGCGCTCGATCAGCCACAGGACGAGGGAGGTCGTGCCGAGCTTGAGGTAGGTCGGGACCTCGAGCTGGTTGGCGTCGCCGATGATGACGTGCAGCCGCCGCCACTTGTCGGGGTCGGCGTGCGGCTCGTCGCGGGTGTTGACGATGGGGCGGCGCAGGGTGGTCTCGAGGCCGACCTCCGCCTCCATGTAGTCGGCGCGCTGGGAGAGCTGGAAGCCGGCCTCCTCGCCGCGCTGGCCGATGCCGACGCGGCCGGCGCCGGTGAAGACCTGCCGGGTGACGAGGAACGGGGTGAGCCGCGCGGCCAGGTCGACGAAGGGGACGGACCGTTCGACGAGGAAGTTCTCGTGGGTGCCGTAGGTGGCGCCCTTGCCGTCGACGTTGTTCTTGTACAGCGCGACGTCGGGCAGGGCCGGGGTGGACGCCAGCGCGCGGACGGAGGCGAGCATGACGAGCTCCCCCGCGCGGTCCCACCGGACGGCGTCCAGGGGGTTGGTGACCTCGGGCGAGGAGTACTCGGGGTGCGCGTGGTCGACGTACAGCCGGGCGCCGTTGGTGAGGATGACGTTGGCCGCGCCCGGGTCCTCGTACTCCTCGACGAGCGACCGGGCGACCTCCTGCGGGCCGTCGGCCGAGGTGCCGGGGGCGGCGCCGTCGGGTGCGGCACCGTCACCGGAGGGGGCCGGGCGGGCGGGGTCGTCGGTGAGCAGGGACGGGTGCGCGGCGGCCCGCTGCAGGTGGAAGCCGCGGGCGTCCTGCAGGGGGTCCTCGTCGTCGTAGTCCCACCGGGCCTTGGCGCGACCGCCCTGGCGGGCCGCGGCGTGCACGGCGACGACGTGGCTGGACAGCAGCATCGGGTTGGCGGTCGGGCGGCCGGGCTGCAGCACGCCGTACTCGGTCTCGATCCCCATCACGCGGCGCACGGTCACGCGGCCCACCCTATGTCGGGGCCGGTGGTCGGCGACGCCGCGCGCGGGTGGATCCCTCCGCACCCCCACGCCCGGGCGTGTCCGTGCGGAGGGATCCACCCGCGGCTCCGGTCGGGTCAGCCGTTGCCGCCCGGCCGGCCGCCGCTCTGGCCGCCGGCGCCCTGCCCGCCACCCGGCTGGCCGCCGCCGCCCATCCCGGCCGTGTGCTCGCCCGCGGTGACGGTGAGCACCTCGGTCGCAGCCGCGGCGTCGCCCGACGCGGTGTAGCCGTCGACCGCGTCGCCGGTCGCGGTGGCACCCGAGACGACGGTGTACTGCTCCCCCGCCGTGAGGCCGGCGGCCGAGACGACGAGCGAGATGATCGGCTTCGTCGGCGTGAAGGTCGCGACGACGGTGCCGTCGGCGTCGACCACCGCGAGGGTGGTGCCCGCGGCCTGCGCGCTGTCGAACGTCGCGGACACCCAGCCCTGCCCGTCGGTGCCCGGCGCCATGGCCATGCCGGAGGAGCCCGCGGCGACGAGGGTGCCGCCGGTGACGGACGGGGTGCTGTCGGCGTCGATCGCGCCGTTGCCGTCGTTCGTCGGCCCGTTCACGACGACGGTGCCGCCGGACATCGTGAGGGTGCCGTTGGCGTCCAGGCCGTCGCCACCCGCGTCGACCGCGACGGTGCCGCCGGTGATCGTGAGGCTGGCGGTCCCCGCGGACTCGCCGCCGGGTCCGGCCCAGTCGCCCTGGGCGTCCTCGGTGGAGCCCGTGGCGCTGCTCGCGGCGTTGATCCCGTCGTCCGAGGCCACGACGGTGATGTCCCCGCCGGCGAGGGTGATCGCCTCGGCCTCCAGGCCCTCGTACGAGGTGCGCACGTCGACCGAGCCGCCGGTGACGTCGAGGGCCGCGTCGGCGTGCACGCCGTCGTCGCCGCTGGACAGGGTCAGGTCCCCGTCGGTGATCGACACGATGCCGTTGGAGTGCACGGCGTCGTCCGAGGAGTCGACGGTGACCGTGCCGCCGCCGACGACGACGCTCGCCGAGCCCTTGACGCCCTTGGTGGAGGTGTCGTCGGTCGGCTCGGTGCCGCTGCCGCCGCCCGCGGTGACGTCGAGGGTGCCGCCGGTGACCACGACATCGGTCTCGGCGTCGACGCCGTCGCCGTCGGCCGCGACGGTCAGGTCGCCGCCGGAGAGGACGACGAACCCCTCGGACGCGTCGCTGTCGTCGTCCGACTTCAGGCCGTCGCCCCCCGCGGTGACGTCGAGGGTGCCGCCGGAGACGACGAGGTAGTCCTTGCCGCGGATGCCGTCGTCCACGGCGTCGACGGTGATCCGCCCGGACTCGATCACCAGGCCGTCCTTCGACGCGATGCCGTCGTTCGCGTTGCCGGTGACGGTGAGCGCGCCGCCCCCGGTGATCGTGAGGTCCGCGGTGCTGAAGAGGGCGGCGTTCGGCGCGTCCTCGGCATCGGCGTCGGCGTAGGTCGCGGCGTCGGTCAGCGCGTTGCTGGAGCCGTCGGCCAGCTCGACCACCGCGGAGCCCGCGCTGCTGATCACGAGCGGGCTGCCGGTGGACGAGGTGAGGTCCGCGCCGTCCAGCACGAGGTGCACGACGGCGTCGCCGGCGTCGACGACGACCTGGCCGTCGTCGAGGGTGCCGGTGACCGTGTAGGTGCCGCCGGCGGTGATCGTGACGACGGACCCGTCGACCGTGACGCCCTCGGCGTCGGACGTGGCGGTGCCGCCGTCGAGCGTGATCGTGCCGGTGGCGGTGCCGGCGTCCGCGATCTCGTGCACGTCCGCGTTCGCGGCGAGCACCTCCTCTGCGGTGGCCCCCGCGGCGACGTCGGTGACGGTGGTGCTGGTCGTGCCGGCGGCCTCGGACGAGCCGGAGCCCGTGCCGGCCACGGCGTCGGCGGTGCAGCCGGTGAGCAGCAGGCTGAGCAGGACGGCGGGGGCTGCGAGGGCGGTGATCACGTGGCGGGGTCGGCGCACGGTGGGCTCCTGGGTGGGGATCGGGGTCGTGGTGGTGGTCGTGGGTCGCGAGGGTCGGCCCCGCGCGGGGCCGACCCGGCGGGTCAGGCGGGTCAGGCGGGTCAGGCGGCGAGCGTGCGGCGCAGGGTGCGTCGCCACGGCCGGCCGCCGAGGGCGGGGTCGAGGACGACCAGCCCGGTGGCGTACTTGGAGATGCGGCTGGGCCGGTGGCCGAGGGCCCACAGGGCGCGGTCGGCGGCGGACGCCCCGGCGACGCTCTTGGTCTCGACGACGGCGTGCCCGGGGACGGCCGCGACGGACCGGGCGCCCAGCCACGCCAGCCCCGTGTCGACGGTCAGCCGGGCGCCGTCCGGGAGGTGCAGGGTCCGGCGCCGGTACTGCGTGGTGAGGGTCGGCGCGAGCAGCGGCTCGGCGCCGTCCCCGGCGGGCGGCAGGTCGACGCCGTGGGCGCGCAGGGTGCCGACGACGAAGCCGAGCGCGTCGCCGACGTCGTCGCGGGCGCGGACGTCGTGCTCGCGGCGGTCCTTGACGGTGGTGCCGCGGGGCCCGCGGGTCTTGACCTCGAGCCAGCAGCCGCCGGTGTCGGTGTAGGTGCGGGTGCGGACCTTGTACCGGCGGCGCCGGCGGCCCGCGGCGAGGTGGAACGCGTCGAGGTCCGGGGTGTCGAAGTACACCGACTCGTACCCGAAGTCGTCCCGCCCGGCGATGACGAGCCGGCGGGTGCTGGCCGGCAGGGCGGCGACGAGCGTGGGCAGGGCGGCGAGCGGGAGGACGTACTTGCGGTCGACCCGCGTCTGGAGCGCGGCGGTGGCCTGGAGCTCGTCGAGGTCGATCGCGGGGAGGTGCGAGAGGCCGGCGAGGTCCAAGGTGGTGACGCCGGGCAGGACGCCGGCCGCGGTGCGCGGGACCCGTGACGCGTCCAGGGCGGGCACGGCTTCGTCCGCGACCTCGGGCCCGGTGCCGGTCATCGTGCGGCCCCGGACAGCGCCGCCCCGGCCCGCGCCGGGTCGTCGGCGGGCGCGGAGCGCGCGGGCGCAGCGCCCCCGCGGCGCTCGGACGGCGTCGCCCCCGTCCGGGCCCGCGGGCCCGTCCCGCCCTGCGCACCGGTGGGCAGCGCGGCGTACCGCACGTCCACGACGGTGGTGTCGTCGACGAGGTCGAGCCGCTGGACGGTCGCGCCGTGCACCTCCGCGCCGAGCAGCTGCTCGAGGTGCGCGACGAGGGCGGCGTGGTCGCCGAACGCCCGGTCGACGACGACGACCTGCTGCCGGTACCCGCGCAGCAGCCGGGGGTGGTCGCCGACGTAGAGGGCGACCAGGACCATCGCCATGAGCACGAGCGCCAGCGTCCCGAGGGACGAGCCGAGCCCGCCGATCAGCCCGAGCGCCAGGGCCGCGAAGTAGTACGCGACCTCGCGCTGGTCGATCTCGGAGGACCGCAGCCGGATGATCGACAGGACGCCGAACAGGCCGAGCCCGAGCCCCGCGCCGACGGTGCTCGTCGACAGGGCGCCGGCGACGGCGAGGACGCCGACGTTGACGCCGAGGAACGCGACGACGAGGTCGCGCCGGCGGTGCCGGGGGAAGTACAGGGCGAAGGTCAGGACGGCGATCGCGACGAGATCGGCGGCGAACAGGACGGCGGCAGGCATGGGCACCTCGCGGGTCGGGATGAACGCCCGGTGAACCGGGTGCATCCATCAAGCCGCGCGGTGCTGTGGGGTCCCTGTGCACGAGCAAGGCCCGCCGTCTGAGTCGACGGCGGGCCCCGGTCGGCGCGTGGACGCGGACCGCTACAGGTACTGCCCCGTGCTCTGCACGTTCTCGATGCGGCGCGAGGCCTCCTCGCCCTTCTTGTCCTGGACGATCGTGCGGATGAACACGATGCGCTCCCCCTTCTTGCCGGAGATGCGCGCCCAGTCGTCGGGGTTGGTGGTGTTCGGCAGGTCCTCGTTCTCCTTGAACTCGTCGACGCACGCGGTGAGCACGTGCTCGACGCGGAGCCCGCGCTGGCCGGTCGCGAGGAGGTCCTTGATCGCCGACTTCTTCGCGCGGTCGACGACGTTCTGGATCATCGCGCCGGAGTTGAAGTCCTTGAAGTACAGGACCTCCTTGTCGCCGCTCGCGTAGGTGACCTCGAGGAACCGGTTCTCCTCGTTCTCGGAGTACATCCGCTCGACGGCCCGGGCGATCATCGCGTCGACGGCCGCGGCGGTGGAGCCGTGGTGCTCCGCGAGGTCGTCGGCGTGGATCGGCAGGTCCGGGGTGAGGTACTTGGCGAAGATCTCGCGCGCACCCTCGGCGTCGGGGCGCTCGATCTTGATCTTCACGTCGAGGCGGCCGGGCCGCAGGATGGCCGGGTCGATCATGTCCTCACGGTTGGAGGCGCCGATGACGATGACGTTCTCCAGGCGCTCGACGCCGTCGATCTCGGCGAGGAGCTGCGGGACGATCGTGGTCTCGACGTCGCTGGACACGCCGGTGCCGCGGGTGCGGAACAGCGACTCCATCTCGTCGAAGAACACCACGACGGGGTGCCCCTGCGAGGCCTTCTCCCGCGCCCGGGAGAAGATCAGCCGGATGTGCCGCTCGGTCTCGCCGACGTACTTGTTGAGCAGCTCGGGGCCCTTGACGTTGAGGAAGTACGACTTGGCCTCGGTGACCTCCTCGCCGCGGGCGCGGGCGGACGTCGCGGCGAGCGAGTGCGCGACGGCCTTGGCGATGAGGGTCTTGCCGCACCCGGGCGGCCCGTAGAGCAGGACGCCCTTCGGCGGCTTGAGGCCGTGCTCGCGGAACAGGTCCGGGTGCAGGAAGGGCAGCTCGACGGCGTCGCGGATCTGCTCGATCTGCGGGCCGAGGCCGCCGATGTCGGCGTAGTCGATGTCCGGGACCTCCTCGAGCACGAGGTCCTCGACCTCGGCCCGCGGGACGCGCTCGAACACGAAGCCGCTGCGGGCCTCGACGGTGAGGGCGTCGCCCACGCGGACGGAGCCGTCCAGCACCTGGCCGGCGAGGCGCACGACGCGCTCCTCGTCGCCGCGCCCGACGACGAGCGCGCGCTCGCGCCCGATGAGCTCCTTGACCGTGACGAGCTCGCCGACCTGCTCGTAGCCGCCGGCCTCGACGACGGTGAGCGCCTCGTTGAGCATGACCTCCTGGCCCGGCCGCAGCCGGTGGACGTCGATGGCGGGGCTGGCGCCGACGTGCATCTTGCGGCCCGCGGACACCACGTCGACGGTGCCGTCCTCGCGCGCGGCGAGGAACGTCGCGAACGTGCCCGGGGGCTTCGCGAGGTCGTCGATCTGCCGCTTGAGCTCGATGATCTGGTCGCGCGCCGCCACGAGCGCGTCGGACATCCGCTCGTTCTTGGCGGCCAGGAGCGCGAGCTCGCGCTGCAGGTCGCGGGCTGTCGGTTCCGTCATCGCCGGTACCTCCGATCGCGGGTCGACCTCACGGCGCTGTGGGGCTGTCGTGGGGAGACCCTAACCACACGTGTCAATCGCAGCCGGGACGCCCCGCCGCGGCGGTGCCGGGTCAGTCGGCCTCGGGTGCCTGGCCGACGTCGCGGCGGACCTTGCGCACCTTCTTGTCGGAGACGGCGCGCTCGCCGAGGGCCTCGGGGGTCCACTCGGCGTCGGGCACCTCCTGGAAGGACCTGCTGGTCACGACGTCGCCGACCTCGTCGACGAGCGCGGCCTCGCCCGGCTGGGAGCCCTTGGCGGGGCGGCGCTTGCGCAGCGGCGGCAGGACGCCGTCGGCGAGCCGGCGGGTGGTGAGCAGGAAGCCGGTGTGGCCGATCATCCGGTGCTGCGGGCGGACGGCCAGGCCCTCGAGGTGCCAGCCGCGGACCATCGACTCCCACGCCTGCGGCTCGGTGTACCGGCCGTCGGCGCGCACGTCCTCGGCGAGCCGGGAGAGCTGGGTCGCGGTGGCGACGTAGGCGATGAGCACACCGCCCGGGGCGAGGGCGGTGGCGACGGCGTCGAGGTTCTCCCAGGGCGCCAGCATGTCGAGGACGACGCGGTCGACCTCCCCCGGCGCCTCGGCGAGGGGCAGCACGTCGGACAGGTCGCCGACGGACAGCCGCCACGCGGGGTGCGGGCCGCCGAAGAAGGTCTCCACGTTGCCGCGGGCGATCGCGGCGAAGTCCTCGCGCCGCTCGATGGAGTGCAGCCGGCCGCCGTCGCCGACCGCGCGCAGCAGGGACATCGTGAGCGCGCCGGAGCCGACGCCGGCCTCGACGACGCGGGCGCCCGGGTAGATGTCCGCCATGGCGACGATCTGACCGGCGTCCTTCGGGTAGACGACGGCCGCGCCGCGCGGCATGGACAGGGTGTAGTCGCTGAGCAGCGGGCGCAGCGCGAGGTACTCGACGCCACCGCTGCTCGTCACGGTCGTGCCCTCGGGCGCGCCGATGAGCTCCTCGTGCCGGAAGTAGCCCTTGTGCGTGTGGAACGTCGCGCCGGGCGCGAGCGTGATCGTGTGCAGACGGCCGCGCGGGTCGGTCAGCTGGACGCGCTCCCCCACCCGGAGCAGGCCGCGGCGCTGGTCGGCGCCCGTCGGCGTGGGGGCGGCGGCGGGCTCGGGCGCGGGGGTCTGCTCGGTCACGGGGGTCGATCCTAGGGGCGGAGCGCCGCCGCCACGTCCGCGCTGCGCACGAGCGCGACCACCTGGCCGTCCCGGACGGCGGCCGCGACGGGCGAGAACCGGGACACCGCGGCGACCGCCTGGACGAGCTCGGGCCCGCGCAGCGCGGCGTCGACGACCGCCCCCGCGGGCAGCGTGACGGCGACGGCGGTGAGCGGGACGTGCGCCCGGTCGGCGGCGGGGACGGCGTTGGCCGCCTGGGGGTCGACGTACGCCGCGGGGCGGCCGTCGGGGGCGAGCAGCACGACGGCGTCGGCACCGGTCTGCCCGCGGGCGGCGTCGGCCTGGGCCAGCACCGCGGTCGCCGGGACGCCGACGGCGCGGGTGCCGACGGAGCCGACGTGCACGGCGTCGACGGCCCGCCCGGCGCGGGCGCCCTGGATCGCCGCCGAGGCGCCCGACCACAGGAATGCGCCCACGAGAGCCGCCCAGGCGACGGCCCACAGGTCGGGGCTGCCGCCGCGCACCATCGGCAGCAGGATCACCCAGGCGGCGAAGCCCACAGCGAACACCCGGCCGACCCAGCCCGCGACGAGCGCACCGCGCCGCCGGTCCCCCGTCGCGCCCCACACGATCGACTCGAGCACCATGCCGCCGTCGAGGGGCAGGCCGGGCACGAGGTTGAACAGCCCGACGAAGGCGTTGCTGTACGCGGCGGCGTACAGCACGAGCGCGGCGAGGCCGAACGGGTCCGCGACGCCGGCGACGAGCCAGAAGACCCCGGCGAGCACCAGGTTCGCGATCGGGCCGACGACCGCGACCAGCCCCTCGGTGAACGGCGTGATCCGCCCGTGGAACGCGGTGTGGCCGCCGATCAGGGTCAGGGCGTACTCGCGGACCTGGAGGCCGCGGGCGCGGGCGGTCAGGCCGTGGGCGAGCTCGTGGACGAGGACGGACAGCAGGAGGAGCAGCCCGACGACGAGCGCCACCACGTAGGTCGACCCGGTGCCGAGGCCCGGCGCGCGGTACCGGACGGAGGGGGCGAACACCAGGGCGATGACCGCCACCACGAGCAGGCTGCTCGGGCTCAGGACGACCGGCGTCCCCGCCACGCGCCCGACGACCCAGCCCCGCGTTCTCTCTGCCACGGGGGAAGGCTACGTGGCCGGGCCGTGCGACCCGCACCGGCGCGTCCACGGGCGTCCGGGGGTGCGCGGCGCGGGGCGCCGGGCGTGTCGGTGGTGGCGCCTAGGCTCGTCACCGTGACGACCACCGACCCGCAGCTGCTCGCCCCCGTGTCCGCCGACGGCGCCGACGCCGGCGACGTCGAGGCCGCGCCCGAGCCGCGGGTCCCGGGCCTGTCGCCGTCGCGCGCCAACGACTTCCAGCAGTGCCCGCTGCTGTTCCGGTTCCGGGTGGTCGACCGGCTCCCGGAGCCGCCGAGCCTCGCCGCCGCCCGCGGCACGCTCGTGCACACGGTCCTGGAGCGGCTGTACGACCTCCCGCTCGGCGAGCGCACCCCCGCTGCCGCGCACCTGCTGGTGCCGGCCGCGTGGGACGCGCTGCTGGAGCGGTCGCCCGAGGTGGTGACGATGTTCGCCACCGACGAGGAGCGCGAGGCCTGGCTCGGCAGCGCGCGCCTGCTGCTGGACACCTACTTCACGCTGGAGGACCCGAACCGGCTGCAGCCCGGCGACCGGGAGCTCGCGGTGCGGACGCTCATGGAGGACGGCCCGCAGCTGCGCGGCATCGTCGACCGGATCGACGTCGCGCCCGACGGCGCGCTGCGGGTGGTCGACTACAAGACCGGGAAGTCGCCGAACCCCGGCTTCGAGGGCTCGGCGCTGTTCCAGATGCGGTTCTACGCCTACGTGCTGTGGCGCGAGCGCGGCGTGCTCCCCAAGCTGCTCCAGCTCGTCTACCTCGGCGACGGGCAGATCCTCCGGCACGCGCCGTCCGAGGCCGAGATGCAGACCCTGGAGCTGCGGCTGCGCTCGCTGTGGGCGCAGGTCGAGGAGGCGGCGCGCACCGGCGAGTGGCGGCCGCGCAAGTCCCGGCTGTGCGACTGGTGCGCGCACCGCGCGGTGTGCCCCGCCTGGGGCGGGACGCCGCCGGAGGTGCCCGAGGGCGCCGTGGAGCGGGCGATCGGCGTCGTGCCGGTGGCGCAGGGGTCCTGACCGCCGTCGGGCGCGCGCGGGTCCGTCGACGCGGTGCCCGGGGGACCCTGGCGCGGCGCTAGGGCTGCCGGCGCGCGGCCAGCACCGGCGCGAGCACCGCGACCAGCCGGCGCGCGGAGAGGCCGTCGGGATCGTGGTCCGGGTTGTGCTCGACGAGCGTCACCCCGGCGAGCAGCGGGTCCGCCACGAGTGGCTCCAGCACCGCGACGAGCACGTCGAGCGTGAGCCCCCGGCCGTACTGCGGGACGTCGGCGCCGGGCAGCAGCAGCGCGTCGAGGACGTCGACGTCCACGTGCACCACGAACGGACGACCACCCCGCCCGGTGACCGCGGCGAGCGCGCGGGCGGCCGCTCCGTCGGGGTCGGCGGCCACGTCGGCGGCCGGGATCCGCGGGCTCGGCACGAGGTCGTGCACGTCCTCGTCGTCGTCGGCGAAGCCCAGGAAGCACAGCGCGTCCGCGTCGAGCAGCGGCCGGCGCGGGCCCAGGCCGGCGAGCGCGTCGACCGTCCCCGGCAGGCCGAGCAGGTGCGCGACGCCCATCGAGTCGAGGATCGGCTCCTCGGGGTGGTCGGCGGGCAGCTGCAGGTCCTGCCCGCCGTCGACGTACACCAGCCCGACGTCGCCGTGCGCTGCCACGGCCGCGGCGACGAGGGGAATCGCCAGCGTGCACTCGCCGCCGAGGACGAGCGGCGTCTCCCCCGCGGCCAGCACCCCGGCGAGCGCGTCGCGGGCGCCCCGGAGCACCTCGGCGACGCCGTCGACGTCGTGCGGGGCCGGGAGCCGCGCGCCGGCCGGATCCCGCCGCGGCGTGCCCGGCGCGCGCCACCGCGCGACCGGCCGGTCGCCGTGGTCGGTCACCGACGCGCCGGCGGCCGCCAGGGCGTCGACGAGGCCTGCGGCCCGGAGCGCGGCGGG
The DNA here is from genome assembly GCF_008033115.1 of Cellulomonas sp. Y8. Taxonomy (NCBI): domain Bacteria; kingdom Bacillati; phylum Actinomycetota; class Actinomycetes; order Micrococcales; family Cellulomonadaceae; genus Cellulomonas; species Cellulomonas sp. Y8. Next base: position 4,266,197 of record NZ_CP041203.1, on the reverse strand, counting down.
ACCCTTCTCCAGTCCGGGCCAGTGCGCCGCCCGGCTCGACGGCACGCCGAGGACACCCCAGTGCCGGTCGCGGCCCGCCGTCATGCCACGACCGTAGGGCCGGGGGGTCGCCGCCGGCCCGTCCTGGTCCCCGTCGACCAGCCGCGTGGCCTCGGGTGCGGACGTCGCCGCCCCGCCGGATCAGCCCAGCAGGTCCAGCACCGCGCCGGCGCGGATCCGGGCGAGGTCGTCGACCGACACGTCGGCCAGCGACCCGGTCTTGTTCAGGCCCTCGATGTCGGGCAGCTCGCGGAACACCTCGACGGCGAGCACGCGCGCCCCGGCGGCCACGCCGGACGTGATGCCGGTCGGCGAGTCCTCGACGACCACGCAGTCGGCGATGTCGACGCCCAGCCGCTCGGCCGCGAGCAGGTACGGCTGCGGGTCCGGCTTGGGGCGCTCGACCTCGTCGCCGGCGACGACGGTGGCGAACACGCCCGCGACCCGCGCGAACGGCTCGGCGAGCTCCAGGTAGGACGAGGTCACCAGCGCCTGCGGGACGCCGGCGGCGGCCAGCGCGGCGAGCAGCTCACGGCCGCCCGCCTGCCACGGGGTGTCCTCGGCCACGGCCGCGGCGACCCGCTTGTTGAGGAAGTCCACGATCTCGTCGACGGACAGCCCGACGCCCCGGTCCTGCAGGATCTGGCCGGAGACCTTCATCGGGTTGCCGACGAGGGTCAGGCCGTCCTCGTGCGTCCAGGTGCCGCCCCAGGACTCGACCAGCTCGGTCTCGGCCGCCATCCACAGCGGCTCGGTGTTGACCAGGGTGCCGTCCATGTCCCAGAGGACGGCGGCGGGCAGGGCGGGTCGGGCGTCGTTCACGGCGTGCGGCTCCGGGGTCGTGCGGGTGGTGTGCTGCCCTCGACGGTACCCGGGGTCGGTGAACGGGGGTGAACGGCGGGTGTCGTTACTCCCCGACCGCGCCGTCGACGGCCTCGCGCAGCAGATCGGCGTGCCCGTTGTGCCGGGCGTACTCCTCGATCATGTGGGTGAGGATCCACCGCAGGTGCGGGGTGCGGCCGTCGGGCCAGGCGCGCGCGGCCGCCGCCCCGAGCCCGCCCGCCGCGAGGGCCGCCGCGACGTCCGCGCGGGACCGCTCGACGGCCGCGCGCCAGAGCGCGCGGAGCTCCTCCGGGTCGTCCTCCGCGGCGGAGTGCCACTCCCAGTCGCGGTCCGCCGACCAGTCGACGGAGGCCCACGGCTCGGCCCGGTCACGCCCGTGCAGCGCCCGGGAGAACCAGTCGTCCTCGACGTACGCGAGGTGCTTCAGCAGGCCGCCGAGAGTCATCGAGGAGGCGCCCACGGTGGCGGCGAGCCCGGCGGCGTCGAGCCCGCGGGTCTTCCACTCCAGGGTCGCGCGGTGGAAGTCGAGGAAGCCGAGCAGGGTCTGCACCTCGTCGCCGTCCGGGACGGGCTCGGTGCGGCCCTCCCCGTCGACCACCGGCGCGAGGTCCGCGACCGGTTCGGCTGGGACGTCGAGCTCGCGGGCCGCGGCGGAGATCCGCCGGGCGAGGTCGAGGTCCCGGTTCGTCAGCCCGGCCACGTCGTGCGAGACGAGGTGCACCGCGACGGCGGGGTACCGCAGGTCGACGTCCGGGTGGTGGTCGGCCGCGTCGGCGAGCTCGCCGATCGCGTCGACCAGCTCGACGCCCGCCGCGAACGACCCGGTGCGGAACCGCGCGTGCACGCCGTCCGCTCCGACCCGCCAGTCCGCGACGCCGTCGGCCGCCCGGAACTCCTCCGCCGTGATCCGTCCGCCCATGCGGCCACCGTAGTCGCGCGGGTCCCGGCGTCAGGCGGCGACCTGCGTCGCCACCAGGAGCAGGACCGCTCCCGCCGTCGCGGTCGCCGTGCGCACCCGGTTCGCCCGGTGCCAGGGGCCGTCCACCAGCGCCCACGCGGCCGCGCGTGCTCCCGCGGTCCCGAGAGCCGCCCGGGCGAGCCGCTCGTTGATCGGCACGTTCACGGCGACGGTGATCGCGAGCGTCGCCAGCAGTCCCGCCAGTCCCGCGGCGGCGCACGGGACGGCGGCACGCGCGTCCGCCACGACGAGCACCAGGCCGACCCCGGCGAGCAGCGGGGCACCCAGGAGCGCGAGGAGGAACACCGGCCGGACGATGACGGCGTTCACCCCGCGGAAGACCGCGACCGACGCGTCCGGTCCCGCGCGCCGCATGCCGGGGACGACGGCGCAGGCGAAGCCCCACAGCAGGCCCGCGAGCAGCCCGGACGCCAGGGCCGCGCCGCCGAGCACGGCGCCCGGGAGCCAGCCCGGCATCAGGCCACCGCCGTCGTGCCCGCCAGCGCGGCCACCGTGTCCCGCAGCGGCGTCCGGCCGCGGGCGACCCGGTCCCCCCGCGGCGCGAGCAGACCGCGCTCGTCCGCGCGGTACAGCTCGGCCACCAGCTCCGCGGCCGGGGCCGGCAGGCCCGCGTGGGCCAGCGTGGCCACTCACGCCGCCTCCGGCACGACGACGGGCTCGACCGGGCGGCCGATGACGCGCGCCAGGACGTCGGCGACCTCGCGCTCGGAGACGACCGGGCCGAGGACGTCGACGGCCTCCGAGCGCTCGGGGCGCGCGAGCAGGGCGCGCGCCGCGATCGCGCCGACGTCCCGGGTCGCGACCTGCGGCCGGGCGTCGTCCGCGGAGCCGGCGAGCACCGGCAGCACGCCCTGCTCACGGGCGACGGCGAGGACGTCGGCGACCCTCTCCTGGAAGTGGCACGCGCGCAGGGCGGTGACGACGGCCCCCGTGCCGCGCAGCGCCTCCTCGAGCCGGTGGAGCCCGATCACCGGCCCCGTCCCCGCGGGCAGATCGGCCCCACCGGAGGACAGGGCGACGACGTGCGGGACGCCTGCGTCCGCGGCGGCACCGGCGACAGACGTCGCGACCTCCTCGGCGTGCGCGAGGGGGTCGACGGCCGCGAGGTCGAACGGTGAGAGCACGAACGCCCCGTCGGCACCGGTCAGCGCCGGGCGGAGCGCATCGCGGTCGCGCAGGTCCGCGACGGCGACCTCGGCGCCGCGGACCGCCCACGGCTCACCGCGCGCGGGATCGCGGACGACGACCCGGACGCGAACGCCGGCGGCGAGCAGGGCGACGGCGGTCGCGCCGCCGACGCGGCCCGTGGCTCCGGTGACGACGTGCATGACGGCCTCCTGCGGGTCGGAGCGGTGCGCGGGCCCGGTGCTCGCGTGCCGCCGACGCTACGGGGCCAGATCGGGACGATCCATGCCCCAGGGTCCGCAGTGCTTGTCCGATCGTCCCGCGCGGTGCCACGCTCGGGGCGTGACCACGACGCCCTGGGACGCCCGGGACCGGCTCGGCGAGACGCTGCACCGGCTCCGGATGCGCGGGACCTTCTACTGCCAGGCCACGCTCACCGAGCCCTGGGCCCTGGAGATGCCGGCGGTGCCCGACTCGGTGAGCTTCCACGTCCTGGTGGCGGGCACCTGCCGGATCGAGGTACCCGGTCCCGACGGCACGACGGTGCTGACGCCGGGCACGGGCGACCTCGCGCTGGTGCCGCACGGGCAGGGCCACGTGCTGCGCGGGGCGCCGGGCACGGAGCCGGCACCGCGGGTGGACCTGCTCCCGCAGCGGTACGTCAGCCCGCACTACTCGGTGCTGCGCCACGGCGGCGATGGGCCCGGCGGGACGACGCTGCTGTGCGGAGTCGTCGCGTTCGACGAGCCGGTCGCCCGGGCGCTGCTGGCGCAGCTGCCCCCCGTCCTGCACGTGGCCGCGGCGGACCCGGGCCCGACCCCGGTCGCCGAGACGGTGCGCCTGATGTCGGCCGAGCTCGCCGAGGTCCGCCCGGGCGGCGAGGCGATCGCCACCCGGCTGGCCGACGTGCTCGTCGTCCAGGCCGTGCGCGCCTGGCTGGACCGCGACCCCGCGGCGCGCAGGGGTTGGTTGGGGGCGCTGGCCGACCCGCAGGTGGGCCGGGCACTGGCCGCGGTACACGCCGACCCCGGGAGCGCGTGGACGCTCGACCGGCTGGCACGCGAGGCCGCGATGTCCCGGACGGCGTTCGCGGCACGGTTCACCGACCTCGTCGGCGAGCCGCCCGGGCGGTACGTCACCCGCTGGCGGATGGCGCTCGCGCACGACCGGCTGCGCGCGGGTGACGTCACGGTCGCGGCGCTCGCCGACGACCTCGGCTACCGCTCGGAGGCGGCGTTCAGCCGGGCCTTCACCCGCACCGTCGGCCGCACGCCCGGGTCGGTGCGGGCGCGCACCTCCCGGGCCCGCTGACGCCCGGGACGAGGCGGCGCCGGGCGCCCGCGCGTCACCCCCAGTCGTCGACCCGGAGGTCGTGCGGCTGCGGCCGCCCGCGCCCGGTCTCCACGAGCTCGCGCAGGCTGAGCAGGAACGTCGCCCACTTGGTGCTGCAGTGGTGCAGGAACTCGACGGGCTCGGCCCAGCCCTCGTGCGTGAACAGCACCACGGTGACGTCCCCGGACGCCCGCAGCCGGAAGTCGACGTGCGTGCCGACCCACTCCGCGGGGCCCTGCGCGACCCGCCAGCGCACCCGCTCGCCCGGGTCGGCGTCGACGACCTCCACGACGTAGGGCGCGTCGGCGCCGCGGAAGGCGAGCTCCAGCCGCCCGCCGGGCCCCCCGTCGCCGCGGGTGCCCATCGTCCACCACCCCGCGACGCCCTCGGCCGTCGCCAGCGCCGCGTACACGTCCGCCGCCGCGGCGCGCACGCCGATCCGGTGCCGGATGTCGACCATGTCAGCCCTCCACCGTCGTGGCCGCCGGCGGCCGGGCGGCCGCCGGCTCGTCCTGCTCCCGCGCGTCCCGCTCCCGCTGGATCGCCTCGGCGATCCCGGCGATCCGCCGCAGCCGCGCGTCCCAGGTGCGCCCGACCGCGTCGAGCTGCGCGGCCGCGCGGGCGAGCTGGGCGTCGTCCACGCGGTACCGCCGCTCGCGACCCTCGGTCACGCCGTGCACGAGGCCGGCGCGGTCGAGGACGGCGAGGTGCTTGGCGACGGCCTGCCGGGTGACCGGCACCGCCGCGCTGAGACTCGTCGCGGTGCCGCCGCCGTCGGCGAGCAGCGCGTCGAGCAGTCGCCTGCGGGTCGGGTCGCCGACCGCGGACCACAGCGCGTCGTCGACGCTCACGGGGCCACCGCCAGCCGGTCGAGGTACGCCGCCAGCCGCGGGACGAAGTGGTCCCAGCCCTGGACGTGGTCGGCGTACCGCTCCTCCAGGACGGCGACCTCCCAGCCCCGCTCGCGGAACCCGGTCTCGGTGAGGGTGAGCCGCGTGCCGGTGGCGGTGGGCTCCAGGGCGAAGGTCACGAGCAGCGACGTCGCCGCCGTGGCCGCCTCGCCGGGACCGTGCGTCCAGCGGAACGAGAACGTGCGCGGCGGGTCGGCCTCGACGACGGTCAGCCGCTCGACGACCGCACCCGCCTCGCCCCGCCGCCCGAAGACGAGCTCGCCCTCGGCGCCGGCGACGGGCTCGCCGAGCACGGCGTCGTCCGGCCACCACTCCCGGAGGTGCTCGGGCCGGCTCACGACCTCGTACACGACCTCCGGGGTCGCGGCGACGTGGATCTCCCGCTCGATGGTGCCCGGCTCGGTGTCTCGGCGTTCCACGGTGCCTCCTCGACGTGGGTGCAACATTCGGTTGCGCGTCAGCGTAGGCGCGATGTCGCACAATGCGCAACCCCTGGTTGCGTACCGGCAGCGACGTGCGCGCCCCGAGCGGCGGCGCGCCGCGGTCCCGGGGACGATGGGGCGATGGCCTCCCCCGGACCGCGCCGCGTCCCCCGCCTGCTCGTCGCCCACGCGGCGGTCGTCGCCGTCGTCACCGTGCTGCTCGTCGTGCTCGCGTCGCGGCCGGTCGACGACGCCAACATCGGCGCCGGGCTGGCGCTGCTCGCCACGCTGCCGTTCGGCCTGCCCTGGACCCTCGGCCTGCTGCTCGGCCCGACCACGTGGGCGACGGCCGCCGTCGTGGCGCTGGCGGTCGGCTGCGCGTGGCTGAACGTCGTGCTGCACGCGCTCCTCCGGGTGCACCTGCGCCGGCGGGCCGCCGCCCGCGCCGCCGGCGCGGACGTCGCCGCCTCGCGCTGAGCCCGGGCGGGCGCCCGGCCGGTCCCGGGCAGCCCCGCCCGCCTCCGGGGCGGCGTCCCGGGTGCGCGGCGGCGCACCGCGGGCGACGCTGGGCACGATGACCGACCGCACCGCCCTCGAACCCGAGCCCGGGCCGCCCCCCGCCGCCCGCCGCCTGCCCCGGTTCCGCGCCGCCGGCACGGCGACCTCGCGGTTCCTCGCCACCCGTCCCTGGCTCACCCGCGCCGTCCGCACGACGGGGGCGGCGGTGATCGCGTGGGTCCTCGTGCGGCTCGTCCCCGGTCCGTGGAGCGACTACCCGTACTACGCGCCGCTCGGCGCGGTCATCGCCACCTCGGTCACGGTCCGGGGCACGACGCGCCGGTCGGTCCAGTCAGTCCTGGCCATCGCGCTGGGCGCGGTCGTCGCACGACTGGTCGACGCGCTGGACCTGCCCGGCGTCGCGGGGCTGGCGCTGGTGGTGCTGGTCGGGGTCCTGCTGTCGGGGTGGCGGCTGCTCGGCGACATGGGCTCGTGGGTGCCGACGGCGGCGCTGTTCGTGCTGATCATCGGCAACGCCGACCCGGTCGGGTACATCTCGGCCTACGTCGGGCTGACGCTGTTCGGCGCGCTCGTCGGCGTCGCCGTGAACCTCGTGGTGCCGCCGCTCCCCCTCACCCCCGCGGAGCGGTCGCTCGACCGGCTCCGGGCGGTCGCCGGCGAGCACCTCGACGCGCTCGCCGGCGCGGTCCGCGACGACGACGCGCCCGTCCCGTCGGACCGCCCGCTCCGCGCGGCGCGGGCCGACGCGCAGGCGGCGGTGGCCGACGCGCAGGAGGCGGCACGGGGCAACTGGACCGCCCGGCACTACCGCTCCTGGCGCCAGCGGCAGGACCGGCACGCCGAGTCGATGGACGCCGCCGCCGTGGTGGCGCTCGACGTCCGGCGCGCGGTCGTCACGTCGCGGACCGTCGCGGCGGCCGGGGCGACGCCCCCCGAGGAGCGCGACGTGCACCTGCCGATCGCGGCGCATGCCGACGACCAGGAGCGGGCCGACGCGGTCCGCGAGGGCACCGCGCGCGCGATCGAGGCCGGCGCGGCCCTGGTGCGGGCCCTGCGCCCCGACGACGGGCCGGGTGCCGGCACCGAGGACGCCGACGACGCCGACCACGCCGCCGCGGAGCTCGCGCAGGCCCTCGACGAGCTGCAGGAGGCGGTGGCCGCCGACCGCGCGACGGCCGAGGGCGCGACCCGGCCCGCCGACGGCGTCGTGGTGGCCCTGACGCCGCTGCTCACCGGCTGACGGCGACTCCACCGCCGCTCTCGCCGCCCCGGGTGCCCCGGCTCGGGTTCCCGGCCACGGGTGAACGGCGGGCGACGACTCGCCGACGGAACGGTGCCCCTGGTGCGCGCCGGCGGGACCGCGAGGACGGTGGGCGCCGTGGACGCTGCAACCGTCATCCTCGTGCTGGTGGTCGTCGTCGCGCTCGCGTTCGACTTCACGAACGGGTTCCACGACACGGCGAACGCGATGGCCACGTCCATCGCCACGCACGCGCTGCCCCCGAAGGCGGCCGTGACCCTCTCCGCGGTGCTCAACCTGGTGGGCGCCTTCCTCTCCGTCGAGGTGGCGCTGACCGTCACCAACGCCGTCGTGCGGATCCAGGAGTCCGACGGCGCCCCCAGCCCCGACCTCGTCCAGGACGGGGGCGAGGCGCTGCTCCTCATCGTGCTGACCGGGCTGGTCGGGGCGATCGTCTGGAACCTGCTCACCTGGCTGCTCGGCCTGCCGTCGAGCTCGTCGCACGCGCTGTTCGGGGGCCTGATCGGCGCGACGGTCGCCGGTCTCGGCTGGGGCGCGGTGCACTGGGCGGGCGACGGCGGCGAGCCGGACGGGATCCTCGGCAAGGTCGTCGTCCCCGCGGTGGCGTCGCCCGTCATCGCGGGCGTGGTCGCCGCGACGGGCACCTGGTTCGTCTACCGGATCACCGTCGGCGTCGCCGCGCGGTACACCGAGCGCGGGTTCCGCTGGGGCCAGATCGGCTCCGCCTCGCTGGTGTCGCTCGCGCACGGCACGAACGACGCGCAGAAGACGATGGGCGTGATCACGCTCGCCCTCATCGCCTCGGGCCACTGGACCAGCACGACGGCGATCCCGCTGTGGGTCAAGGTCTGCTGCGCCCTCGCCATCGCGCTCGGCACCTACCTCGGCGGGTGGCGGATCATCCGCACGCTCGGCAAGGGGCTGATCGACATCGCCCCGCCGCAGGGCATGGCGGCAGAGACTGCCTCCGCCGCGACCATCCTGGTGTCCAGCCACCTCGGTCTGCCGCTGTCCACGACCCAGGTCACGACCGGGTCGGTGCTCGGCGCGGGCGTGGGCCGGCCGGGCGCGACCGTGCGGTGGCGCGTCGCCGGGCGGATGGGCGTCGCGTGGCTCATCACGATGCCGGCGGCCGGCCTGGTCGGTGCCGCGACGTGGTTCCTCGCGCACGTGCTGGGCGGCGGGGTGCTCGGGGCGGTCGCGGTGGTCCTGGTGCTCGTGGCCCTGAGCGGCGCGATGTACGTGCGGTCGCGGCGGGACGCCGTGCACGCGGGCAACGTCAACGACGAGTGGCAGGAGCCGGCGCGCGAGCGCCGCCCGGCCGCGGCGGGAGGGGTGCGCTGATGCTGGCGACCGAGATGGGGATGCTCGGCCAGGTGCTGCTGGTGTCGCTGGTGCTGGGCGCCGGCCTGCCGGTCCTGTTCGGGCTCGGCCTCCGGGCCTCGGCGTGGGGCGCGGGCGGCGACGCCGAGGAGCACGCCGCCGGCGCGGCGCCCCGGCCGCACCCGCTGGGGCGGGTCCTGGGGGTGCTCTGCTTCGCGCTGGCCGTGGCCGGGGTGGTGCTCGGCATCACCGTCGTCGTGGCGTCCGGGCTCGGGTACGAGGTGAGCCTCGGTGGGGGCCCGCTGCTCGTCGAGAAGGCGTGAGGGGGCCCGCGATGACGGAGACGGGGACGGGCACGTGGCCCGCCCGGGTGCTGCGCTGGTTGCGCGCGGGGTACCCCGCCGGCGTGCCCCAGCAGGACTACGTGGTGCTGCTGGGGCTGCTGCGGCGGTCCCTCACCGACGTCGAGGTGCACCAGATCGCGGGCGACCTCGCCGTGCTGGCCAGCCGGGGCGCGGAGATCACGACCGCCGACGTCGAGCGGATGGTCGGGGCGGCGACGCTCGACGCGGCGTCCGAGGCGGACGTCGCGCGGGTGTCGGCGCACCTCGCTCGGGGCGGGTGGCCGCTCGCGGGACCGGACGCACCCCGGTAGGTGGCGGCGCGGACCCGCCCGCGGGGCCGCCTGCCGCGGATAGCGTGGCGGCATGTTCGAGCTCACGGCGACCTCGGTCGCGTTCGCCCTCGTCGCGTGGCTGGTGCCGGTCGCCGTCGTCGCGCTGGTCCTCTACGCGGTCGTGCGCCGCGGGGTGCGCGACGGGATGCTCGACGCGCGGCGGGTCGACGCGCAGGAGGCGGCGGAGCGGCGAGCGCGGGCGGGCGAGGGGCCGGCGGGGGACGTCCGGGACCACCCCGGGACCCCGACCGCCTGAGAGGGCTGCCCGACCGACGCTCCGTCAGCCCGGGACCTCGCGCACCAGGACCACGCTGTCGTAGGTCTTGTCCGGCCACCGGATGACGTCGCGCTCGGCGAAGCCCCACCGCCGGTAGAGCTCGAGCAGGTCGCCGGCCGGCTCGGCCGTGTCGACGCCGATCGCCGTCACCCCGTGCGCCGCGGCGTGCGCCAGCGCCGCGTCCCGCAGCCGGCGGGCCAGCCCCCGCCCGCGGTGCGCGGGGTCGACGGCCATCTGGTTGAGCCAGCCCCGGCCGGGTTCCGCGGCCTCGGGCGTCAGCCCCTGGAGGGACCGGGCGGGCGGCAGCGAGAGCGTCAGGGCCGCGACCGGCGCGCCGGCGTCGGCGAGGACGAACGTCGGCCCGGCCTCCGCGCGCCACCGTGTCAGCTCGACGTCCTGGGTCGCCGCGGTGAAGTTGAGGCCGCGCTCGGCGAGCCCGGCGTAGGACCGGTGCAGGAGGTCGGTCAGCGCCTCGGCGTCGGACGGCTGGTACGGGCGCAGGTCGAGGGGCACGCCCGCCACGGTAGCGAGGCGCGGGCCGGGCTCCGGCACCTACGGACGCGGGTCGACGCGGCGCCACCGCTTCTCGTCGCGCCGCGCCCCCGTCCTCCCGGCCGCGCACCGCGGGCACACCCGCCCGACGGCGTCCGCGTGCCGGCCCGTGGCGGGCTGCACGTCCGCCCACCGCACGTGCGGGAACCGCTCGAGCGCCGAGCGGTGCAGCGACAGCCCGCACACCGTCTCGTTGCGCCCGGGCTCCCAGGCGTGCACCTCCCCGGCGGGGACGCGGACCCCGTCGGGGTCGGTCCACCGGCTCGACGCGGCGACTGCGGCGGATCGCGGACGGGGCACGCCACCGACGCTAGCCCGGGGTGGCGTCGCCGGCACGCGGGCTGGCGGGCGGCGCCGGTGCGCCGCGCCGGGGGCCGGGCGGCCGACCCCACGCGCACGTCGCGGGTCGTCAGACCGCGGGCGTCTGCCCGTCCAGCACGAACCGCACCGTGCGGTCGGCGACGGACACCTCGTCGAGCCGCACCCGGACGTCGGTCCCGAGCGGCAGCGCGGCGCCCGCCACGCGCCCGCGCACAGCGGGGTCCCGGAGCTGCACGACGCCGGACTCCCCGCCGTCCCGCACGTCGACGACCACGCCGTCGAACTCCTCGCCCACCTGCGAGGAGAGCAGCGCCGCCTCGACCAGGTCGACGCAGCCGCGCTCGTACGCGGACGCGCGCCGGTCCCCCGCCGCCATCAGCGCGGGCAGGTCCGGCAGCGCCTCGCGGGCCCAGGCCGGCACCTCGACGCCCGCGGACACGGCCAGGCTCACCTCGCCGACGAACCGGTCGACCAGCCGGCGCAGCGGCGCGGTGGCGTGCGCGTACGGGGCGGCGATCGCGGCGTGCAGCGGCTGCTCGGGCACGGTGCCGTCGAACGCGACGTAGGCCGCGCCGCGCAGCAGCGTGGTGGCCTCGGCGAGCAGGGCGGCGTGCGCGGGCACGCCCGCGTCGAGCCCGCGGACGACGTCGGCGTGGTCGGCGCCGTCCGGCCACGGCACGCCGAGCGCCCGCGCCGTCGACCGCAGCCGCTCGACGTCGCGCGGGTCGGCGGGCGGCAGAGTGCGCAGGACCCCGACCCGGGCGTCGAGCATGAGCCCGGCCGCGGACATCCCGGTGAGCAGCGACACCTGGGCGTTCCACTCCTCGACCGGCAGGGTCGCCCGGCTGGTGAGGGTCCACCGCCCCCGGGCGTCGACCTCGACGACCTGCTCGGGCGTCGGCAGGGTCAGCCCGCCGCGCGCGACCTCGGCGGCCTGCCGCAGCCGGCCGACGGCGCGGAGCAGGACCAGGGTGTCGTCCGCGGTGCCGTCGTCGAGCGCCCGCTGCGCGCCCTCGTAGGTGAGCTGGGCGCGGCTGCGGACGGTCGCGCGGCGCACGTCGACGCCGGTCGGCGTGCCGTCGGCGTCCAGGTCGATCTGCCACAGGAGCGCGGGGGCGTCCTGGCCCGGGAGCAGGCTCGCGGCACCCTCGGACAGCTCCGGCGGGTGCAGCGGGGTGCGACCGTCAGGGGCGTACAGCGTGACGACGCGACGGCGGGCCTCGGCGTCGACGGCGCCGCCCGGGCGGACCCAGGCGGCCACGTCGGCGATGGCGTACCGCACCCGGTGGCCGGCCCCGCGGCGCTCGAGGTGCACGGCCTGGTCCAGGTCCCGGGAGCCCTCGGGGTCGACGGTGACGAAGGGGACGTCGGTCGCGTCGACGCGGGCGGGCGCACCGGCGGGGGCGGCGGCCGGGCCGGCGGCGAGCACGGCGTCGACCTCGGCGCGCACGTCGGCCGGGAACGCGGCGGGGACGTCGAGCTCGGCGCGCAGGGCGTCGAGGCCGGCGCGGACGTCGGCGTCGACCCGGCGGGCGTCGTCGGCGGCGGTCGGCGCGGGGCGGAGGCGGACGTGGCGTCGGGGCACGCCGCGAGCCTAGGGCGGGACGCAGTCGGGTGCTCGGGCTGCCAGGTCGGCTGCACGGCGACCGCGCGCGGGGCGTCCTCCCCTCCGGATTCGCGCGCCCCCACCCCATCGATCAGGTGGGGGCGCGAGAACCGGGTGGGGAGGAGGTCAGACCGCCGCCACCGCGCCGAGGCCCTGGAGCTCCAGGACCGCGGAGCGGACGGCCGCCGCGGGCACCGCGTCGCCCGCCGCCAGCGCGGCCGCGACGGCGGGCGGGACGTCCGGGTCGGAGCACAGCACGACGGGCGCGTCGGCCACGGACGTCGGCAGTCGTCCGTGGCTGCCGGCGACGCGCGCCGGGTCCAGCGGGGTGGTCGACATGGCGTACCGCAGCCCGAGCCTCTTCTTCGCCAGGTTGAGCCCCGCGCGGGCCTTCGCGGCGCCGTCGGCGAAGAACAGCTCGGCGGGGTCGTAGCCCGGCTTGCGGTGGATGTCGACGCCGCGCGCGTAGTCGGGCGCCCGGTCGTCGTCGAGCCAGAAGTAGTACGTGAACCACGCCCCCGGCTCGGCCACGACGACGAGCTCCCCGGACCGCTCGTGGTCGAGGCCGTACCGGGCCTGCGCCGCGCGGTCGAGCACCTCGTCGACCCCCGGGACGCCGCGCAGCAGCGCCGCGACCCGGGGGACGTCGGCGGGGTCGGCGACATAGACGTGCGCGACCTGGTGGTCGGCGACGGCGAACGCCCGCGAGGTCCACGGGTCGAGCTGCTCGCCGCTGGCCTGGGTGTAGACGTGCAGCAGCCCCTCCTCGCGGAGCAGCCGGTTGAGGTGCACCGGCCGGGACGCCGGCTCGATGCCGTACTCCGACACCGCGAGCACCGTCGTGCCGCGCGCCTCGGCGTCGTCCAGCAGCGGGGTCAGGGCGCGGTCGAGCTCGGCCGCCGCGGCATCGGCGCGCGGGTCCAGCGGCCCGAACCGCTGCAGGTCGTAGTCGAGGTGCGGGACGTACGCCAGGGTCAGGTCCGTGGGCCGGGTCGCCATGAGGTGCCGGGTGGCGGCCACGATCCACTCCGTCGACGCGATCGACGCGGTGGGGCCCCAGTACTGGAACAGCGGGAAGTCACCCAGCCGCTCGACGAGCTCGTCGTGCAGGACGGGCGGCCGGACGTAGGCGTCCGGGGACTTGCGGCCGTCCGCGTGGTAGACCGGCCGGGGCGTGACGGTGACGTCGGTGGACATCCCCATCGCGTACCACCAGCAGACGTTGGCTGCGGTGTACCCGGGCGCGGCCCGACGCGCGGTCTCCCAGACCTTCTCCCCCGCGACCAGCCGGTTGTGCTGCCGCCAGAGGTGCACCTCGCCGAGGTCGCGGAAGTACCAGCCGTTGCCCACGATCCCGTGCCCCGACGGCGCGAGGCCCGTGAGCATCGTCGACTGCACGGAGCAGGTGACGGCGGGGAGCACGGTGCGCAGGCCGGCGCGCCAGCCGCCGTCGGCGAGCCGGGACAGCCGCGGCATGTGCGCGAGGGCGCGCGGGGTGAGCCCGACGACGTCGAGCAGGAGCAGGGGCCTCATGCGGTCCTCCGGGTCGTGAGGTCGTCGCCGGTCGCGTCCGAGCCGGTGTCCGCGTCGACGTCCCACCACGACCCGCGGTCCAGGTGGTCGACCGCCCAGCGCAGCTCGGCGGCGATGCCGGCCACCAGGTCGTCGGCGGCGCGGGCCGCGAGGTCGTCGGGCAGGACGGCCCAGGTGTAGGTCTCGACGTCCAGGTGGGCGGCGTCGCCGTGCGGGCCGCGCAGGACGGCGGTGACGGCGTCGCGCAGGACGTCGGTGGTGGCCTGGAGCGGGGCGGCGGGCCGGGCGTGCAGCGGGACGTGCACGTGCACCCGCCACGGCCCCTCGCCGGGCAGTCCGCCGGCGAGGGCGTCCGGCAGGTCGTCGGCGGGGTGCACCGCTCCCCCGCTGCGCTCGCGCACCTGGTGCAGGTAGCGCGGCTCGGCGAACCGGGCCACGGCGGCGCGGGAGGCCGGGTCGGCGGGGTCCTCGACGTGCAGGGCGGCGGAGGCCTGCACCTTGACGACCCGGAGCCCGGCCTGCCGGATGCGCCGGACGGCGGCGACGGGGTCGGCGAACGACACGGCCAGGTGGCAGGTGTCGAGGCAGACGCCGACGTGCTCCGGGTCGATCTGCCCGGAACCGGTGCCGAGGCGCGGCTCGAGCCAGCCGACCACGTCGGCGACGGTGTCGAGGACGCAGCCGGGCTCGGGCTCGACCGCGAGCCGCACCGTGCGGCCGGTGCGGGCGGCGAGGTCGCGCAGCCCCGCGGAGACCGCGGCGAGGGCGGCGGCGGCCGCCGCGTCGTCGACGGCGGACCACGGCTCGCGCCAGGCGAGCGGGAGGGTCGAGATGGAGCCGTCGACGCCGTCGGGCAGCAGGTCGGCCAGCACCTCGGCGCACGCCAGGGTGTACGCGGCGCGGGCCGGGTCCGCCCAGGTCGGGGCGTACACGGCGTGCTTGACCACCTCGGCGTGGAAGCCGCCGTACGGGAAGGCGTTGAGGGTGTGCACGGTCAGCCGGTGCGCGGCGAGCGCGGACCGGAGCCGGTCGCGGTCGTCGGGGCTCGACGCCAGCCGGTGCGCGAGGTCGGCGGGCAGCCACAGCCCGACGCCGAGGGTGCCGAGCCCGGCGGCCTCGCGCACGGGTCCGGCGTACCGGTCGAGCTGGGCCAGGACGCCGTCGAGGTCCTCGGCGGGGTGGACGTTGGTGCAGTAGGACAGCGGCATCGTCACGCGCGCACCCCCCGCAGCACGGAGGAGCCCTCGAAGGTCGCCGGCGCCGGGACCTCGCCCGCGACGAACCCGGGGACGGGGTCGAGCACGAGGTTGCCGGACTGCCCGTAGAACTCGACGGGGTTGCGCCACAGCACGCGGTCGACGTCCTCCTCGGTGAAGCCCTGCTCCAGCATGGTCATGCCGGTGCGCCAGGTCTTGAGCGGGTCGGACCGGCCCCAGTCGGCCGCGGAGTTCACGATCATCCGCTCGGTGCCGTACTCCCGCAGGATCGCGACCATGCGGGTCTCGTCCATCTTGGTGTCGGGGTAGATCGAGAACCCGGCCCAGGCGCCCGCGTCGCGCACGGCGGCGACGGTCGTCTCGTTGAGGTGGTCGACGAGGACGCGCTCCGCGGGCAGGCCCGACTCCCGGACGACGTCGAGGGTGCGCCGCGTGCCGGCCTGCTTGTCCCGGTGCGGGGTGTGCACGAGGACGGGCAGATCCGCGTCGCGCGCGAGGGCCAGCTGCCGGGTGAACGCCTCGTCCTCGGCCGGGGTCATGGCGTCGTAGCCGACCTCGCCGACCGCGACGACACCGTCCTTCGCGAGGTAGCGCGGGATGAGGTCGAGGACCTCGGTGCACCGCGGGTCGTTCGCCTCCTTCGGGTTGAGCGCGATGGTCGCGTGGTGCCGGATGCCGAACTGCGCGGCTCGGAACCGCTCCCAGCCGAGCAGCGCGTCGAAGTAGTCGACGAACGAGCCGACGCTCGTCCGCGGCTGGCCCAGCCAGAAGGCCGGCTCGACGAGCGCGCGGACGCCGGCGGCGTACATCGCCTCGTAGTCGTCGGTGGTGCGGCTGGTCATGTGGACGTGCGGGTCGAAGATGCGCATCACGGCTCCTCGGTCTCGGTGGTGCGTGCGGGGGCGCCGGGCTCCGCCGGCGTGGTCAGGCGGGCCAGGTCCTCGGGCACGGCGCGCCCGGCGGCCCGGCGCTCGGCGGCGAGGTCGCGGGCCATGCGGGCGAGCTCGGCGTCGGCACGGTCGTCCAGCGCGGCGACGGCGTCCAGGCTGGTGCCCTGGAACACGAGCTTCACCACCGCGTGCCGCCAGGTGTGCTGGTCGAGGTGCGCGGCGGCGAACGGGCCGACGGCCGCGGCCACGAGCGAGGTGTCGTTGGCCCGCAGCGCGTCCGCGGCCAGGTCGCGGCCGAGGGCGACGACGGGGCCCGGCAGGGCGCCCGGGGTCGACACCGTCAGCGCGTCGAGCCCGCGGAGCACGCCGCGCCGCTCGGCGGTGTCGCCCTCGCGGTACAGGTCGGCGAGGTGCGCGGCCAGCCGGTCGGCGTCGCCGCGGTGCGCGTCGGCGAGGGCCAGGACGACGGCGGCGCGGGCGGCGTCGTCGACGGTCCCGTGCACGACGCCGGCCGGGTCGGTCGCGGGACGCAGCGGGGTCCGGCCGACGCGGCGGCTGGCGAGCGGGAACGCCCGGTCGGCGGTCCGGGGGTCGCGGCGGACCTCGGCGAGGACGTCGGCGAGCCAGCCGGCGTGCGCGGCCCGGGCCGCGGCGACCACCGCGGTGACCGGCGGCGGGGCGGCCGCGGGTGCGGGGCCGGGGGCGGTCGGTGCGGCGGGGTCGGACGACGTCGTCGGCGTCACGGTGGCACTCCCTCTCAGCGAGCGGGTCGGGGCAGGGGTACAGGGTCGGGTGCGGGGACGCGGGCGCCGAGCCGCGCCCACGCGCGCCGGATCGCGGCGGCCGCGTCGGCGACCTGCCGCGGCGCGTCCCACGAGTGCCGGGGCAGCTCGACGGCGACCACCCCGGCGTACCCGGCCGGACCCGCCGCGGCCCCGGCGAGCGCCGAGAGCGCGGCGGGCAGGTCGAGGTCGCCCTCGCCGAACGGCCGGTGGTCGTGGTGGGTGCGCGGCATGTCGTCGATCTGCACGTGCGCCAGGGCCGGGCCCGCGGCGGCCAGGGCCCCGGCCACGCCGTCCGGCTCGACGACGAGGCAGTGCCCGACGTCGACCGTCAGGCCCAGCGCGGCCGGGTCCCCGAGGTCGGCGCGCAGCCGCAGGGCGTCGGCGACGGTCTCGACGTGCATCCCGGGCTCGGGCTCGAGGGCCAGCCGGACGCCGTGCTCCGCGGCGTGCCGCACGAGGCCGGGCAGGCGGTCGCGCAGCCGGTCGTCCGCCTCGGCCGACGTCACCCCGGCCGGGCGGACGCCGGAGAACAGCTGGACGGCGGGTGCGCCGAGCGCGGCGGCGACCTCGACCGCCCGGCGCAGGTAGGCGAGCCGCGGCGCCGCGTCGGCGTCGACGAGGGCGGGCGCGTGCTTCCGGCGCGGGTCGAGGAGGTACCGGGTGCCGGTCTCGACGACGACCCGCATCCCCCGGCCGGCGTGCGCGCGGGCGAGCCGGTCCCGGAGCGCGGCGAGGTCGGCGGCGGGCGCCCACGGGTCGAGGTGCGGGAAGCCGAGGGTGAGCGCGACGGCGTCGTAGCCGTGCTCCTCCAGCAGGTCGAGCGCCACGGGCAGCGGGTGGTCGCCGAGGCCGTTCGTGCCGTAGCCGAGCGCGAACGGCAGGCGCGCCGGCTCCGCGGCGCCCGGTCCGGTGCCCGGGTTCATGTCTCGCTCACCGCCCGCGGGCCCGTGGCCCGGCGGAGCAGCGCGCCCGCCGCGGCGACGGCGCCGAGCGCGAGCGCCGCGCCGGGCCGGCCGGCACCAGCGGTCCACGCGGCCTGCAGCGGGATCATCGCGCGGATGCCGGCGCCCGTCGCCGCGCGGGCGGCCGGGGCGGTCGGGGTCCGTGCGGCCCGGGCCTGCGCGGGGACGCACTGCGCGAGGTAGGCGGCGAGCGCCACCACGGTGGCGGCGCGCGCCCCGGGTCCGGCCACCCCGCCGCCGGTCAGGGCCACCCCCGCCACCACGACCGAGGCCGTGGCCACCGCGCCCGCCGTCGCGCGGGTGCTGCCGTGCACCTCGCCGCGGGACAGCAGCGTCACTCCCGCGGTGTGCGCGGCCACCGCCGCCGCGGCCGGGGCGGCGGCCCGCAGGCGCCCCACCCCCGCGCCGAGCAGCACGTCGAGGCCCCGGCACGCCGCCATCGCGCCCGGGCCGGCGACGGTGTCCTTGAGCCGGGCGTCGTAGAGCCACACGGCCGCGGCGAGCGGCACGGCGACCGCCAGGGCGCGTCGCCCGCCGCCCGCCGCGGCGAGGGCGAGACCGGCCGCACCGAGCCCTCCGGCCACCGCCAGCGCGTGCCGCGGGGCGATCCGGCCCGACGGGATCGGGCGCTCGGGTCGCTCGACGGCGTCGACGGCGCGGTCCGCCCAGTCGTTCAGCGCCATGCCGCCCGCGTACAGGCACGCCGAGGCGAGCGGCAGCACCGCGCGGCGGCCGGTGAGCGGGTGCCCGGCCGCCGACGCCCCTGCCACCGTGTCGCCGAGCACCGTCAGGACGGCGGGCGCGCGCACCAGCTCGAGGTGGTCGCGCACGCGGGCGGGCAGCCCCGACCGCGCGGGCGGCGACGGGGACGGGCTCGGGTCGTCCCCGGCGGACCGGCCGTCGAGCGAGCGGACCACCGGCACGGCGGTCGCCACGCGCGCGCTGCCCGGGGCAGGTTCCCCCGGCGCGCTCGCCCCCGGCGCGACTCCCCCCGGCGCGGCCGCCCCCAGCACGGCCGCGCCGCCGGCACCCGCCCGCACCGATCCGGCCGCCACGCCCGCCGTCACGCCGCCAGCCCCCGGGCCCAGCGCACGAGGTCGCCGGCCTGGTCCGCGGCCGCGTGCCGGTCGGAGCCCCACGGGTCCTTGAAGAAGAACCCGAGCTCCGGCACCACCCCGGCGGCACCGCCGGCGTGCGCCAGTGCGAGCAGCCGGGCGAGGTCGAGCACCATCGGTGCCGCGAGCATCGAGTCGTACGCGGACCACGTGGTCTGCAGGGTGATCCGCGAGCCGAGGAACCCCGCGGCGTGCACGTGGTCCCACGCGACCTTGACGTCCCCCAGGTCGGGCACGTGGTCGATGTGCAGCGGCGTCACGTCGGAGCCGGTGAGGTCGCGCAGCCCGCGGGTCTTGGACGCGAGCTTGGACCGCACGGCCTCGGGGTCGGCGAGGGTGGCACCGTCGCCGCCGCCGAGCAGGTTGCTCCCGGCCCACGACAGCACCCGCAGCCCCCGGTCGGCGAACGCCGGCGCGAGCACCGTGCGCAGCCAGGTCTGCCCGGTCTTGCCGTCCTGCCCCGCGACGGGCACGCCCGCCTCGGCGGCGAGGACCTGCAGCGCCGGCAGCCCCATGCCGGCGGACGGCGTGAAGCCGGCGTAGGAGGCACCCGCGAGCACGGCGGCGTACGCCGCGACGGACGACGGCGGCAGCACGACCCGCCCGGGCTCCTGCACCGCCGCGAGGAGGGCCGCCGGGTCGTCGTGGGCGGGGGTCGGGTGCGCGGGCGGCTCGGTGGACGACACGTCGACGACCACGACCCGCGCGAGGTCGTGCCGCGCGGCGAACCCGGTGATGTCGGCCGCGAGCCGCTCGGCGACCTGCTGCTGCGAGCCCCCGGGGACGAGCGTGCCGCGGTGCCCGGGCCGGACCTCCGCGTCGGCGGCGTCGAGGGCGTGCGCGGTGGCGGCGAGCAGCGGCGCCGGGATCATCCCGGCGTCGACGAGCGCCTCGGCGCGCTTGGCCAGCGACACGTCGCTGACGTCGTGCCCGCCGACGACGAGGTCGCCCCACCCGGGCAGCGGCAGGCCGTCGAACGCCGGCGCCGCCGTGACGCAGCCCGCGGCCCCGGCGTTCCCGGCGGCGAGTGCCGCGAGGCCGAGCGCGGCGGTCGTGCCGACCGAGCCGCGCGCGCCCACGAGCCACAGCCCCGTGCGCGCGCGGGCGTCGGCGGTCACGCGTCGCCCTTCGTGGAGAACGCCGCGTCGAAGGCCGCCTCGGGGGCGTCGAACGCCAGCCGCTTCACGAACGCCAGCGCCTCGGGCGCGCCGAGCAGCCGGTCCATGCCGGCGTCCTCCCACTCGACGGAGATCGGGCCGGTGTAGCCGATCGTGTTGAGCACCCGGAACGCGTCCTCCCACGGGACGTCGCCGTGGCCGGTGGAGATGAAGTCCCAGCCGCGCCGCGGGTCGGCCCACGGCAGGTGGGAGCCGAGCCGGCCGTTGCGGCCGTTGCCCATCCGCTTCTTCGTGTCCTTGCAGTCGACGTGGTAGATCCGGTCCCGGAAGTCCCAGAGGAACGCCACGGGGTCCAGGTCCTGCCAGACCATGTGGCTCGGGTCCCAGTTGAGGCCGAACGCCTCGCGGTGGCCGATCGCCTCCAGGGTGCGGACCGTCGTCCAGTAGTCGTAGGCGATCTCGCTCGGGTGCACCTCGTGCGCGAACCGGACGCCGACCTCGTCGAACACGTCGAGGATCGGGTTCCACCGGTCGGCGAAGTCCTGGTAGCCCGCCTCGATCACCGCGGCCGGCACGGGTGGGAACATCGCCACGTACTTCCAGATCGACGACCCGGTGAAGCCGACGACCGTGTCGACGCCGAGCTTCGCCGCGATCCGCGCGGTGTGCTTGAGCTCCTCGGCGGCGCGCTGCCGGACGCCCTCGGGGTCGCCGTCGCCCCACACCCGCGCGGACAGCATGTCCTCGTGCCGCAGGTCGATGGGGTCGTCGCAGACGGCCTGGCCCTTGAGGTGGTTGGAGATGGCCCAGACCTTCAGGCCGTACCGGTCCAGGATCTCGAGGCGGGAGGCGACGTACGCGTCGTCGTCCCAGCGCCACGGGTCGAGGTGGTCGCCCCAGCAGGCGATCTCGAGGCCGTCGTAGCCCCACTCGGACGCGAGCCGGGCCACCTCCTCGAACGGCAGGTCGGCCCACTGGCCGGTGAACAGGGTGATCGGGCGGGTCATGTCGGTCTCCTCGTCGAGAGCGGAACGTCGATGCTGCGGGGCGCCGGGGCGCGGCGTCCAGGGGTGGGGGGCGCCTCAGGTCATGTCGTGGCCCCCTGGCGGGCGAGGGCGTCGGCGACGGCCGCGTCCACGGCGCGCTGGTGCCGCGCCTTCCGCCGGCGGCCGGCGAGGACGCGCAGGGCGACGAGCGCGACGACCAGGGCGAGCGCGCCGATCAGGGCCCACGGCACCGCCCAGGCCGCCGCGGAGGCGGTGACGCCGGGGACGGCAGGGGCGGCGTCGGCGACCGCGGCGCCGGGCAGCGCGACCACCTCGCCGCCGAGGGCGATGGTGGCGGTGGTCCGCACCAGCGGCCACACGCCGTCGACCCGGACGCTGCGCTGCACGGACGCGCCGGGGATCAGCTCGGGGACGTCGACGGCGGCGGCGCGGGCGCGGCCGAGGCCGAACAGCCCCGCGACCTGCACCTGCTCGGTCGGGGCGACCCGGGAGTTGCCGGTGTTCGTCAGGGTGAAGGTCACGGTCGCGGCGCCCGGGGCGACGGGGTTGCCGCCGGCGTCGTAGTCGACGCGCAGGCCGGAGACGGCCAGCGCCGGCGCGAGGTCGCCCTGCACCCGCAGGTGCACGCGGGAGCCCAGCCGCCGGTCGACCGAGACGCCCGCGGCGTTCTCGACCAGCAGGCTGGACACGATGCCCGCGGCGTAGTCGCCGGGCTGCGCGTCCTCGGGGACGGTCAGGGTGAACGGGACCTCGGCCGCGGCGCCGGGCTCGAGGACGATCTCGGGCGTCTCGACCTGCACCCAGGCGCCGAGCGCGGTCGACTCCTCCCCCGCGCCCAGGACGTCCAGGGTGCCGTCGGCGGTGAGGAAGCCGTCGGCCGCGTACACGTCGAGGGTGAGCGGGGCGTCGCCCTTGTTCGTCACGACGAGGGCGTCGGCGAGGGTCCCGCCGGGCGGCAGGGAGTACGCGAAGTTCGGGCGCGCGGCGCCGTGCACGGTGTCGGCCGGGCGCACGCCCCAAGTGACCTGGGTGCTCGCGGCGGCGGGGTCGGCCGCGGCGGGGTCGGCGGCCGGGTCGGCCGGGGCCGGGTCCGCGGCGGCGGGCGCCACCAGCGGGACCGGGGGCGCGGCCGGGGCGGCACCGACAGCGGGCAGCGCGCCGCCCAGCGCGAGGGCGACGGCGGCCGCCAGCGCGGCGAGGGCGGCGGGGACGCGGGTCGGGGTCACGGCGGGGCCTCCGGGTCGACGGTGACGACGGGTGCGGATGGTGCGGCGGTGCGGGTCGTGCAGCGGAGCGGGTCGTGGGGCGGAGCGGCTGGCGCGGGCCGGTGCGCGGTCCGGCCGGGTGGTGCCGCCCCCGCCCGCCCGGGACGAGGACCGGGCGGGCGGGGACGGGGACTGCGGGTCGGCGTCAGCTGAGCGCGGTGAGCGTCAGCGTGGCCGTGTAGGTGCCCTGCGGGGCGTCGAGCGGGAGCTGCAGGTCGAGGTCGGCCCCGACGAGCGACGAGCCGCGGGCGTGCCCGGTCTCGGCCTCGGCGAGGGTGCGGGCCACGGACAGGCCGTCGCCCTCCTCGAACCCGGACGGCACCGCGGGCCCGGCCACGGCGTCGCCGCCGTTCTCGAGCACCTCGGGCGTCCAGCCCAGGTACTTCGACGACAGGGTCTCGCCCCCGGCGACGAAGTCGCTGACCTGCGCGGTGATGGACCACTCCGGGTCGCCCGCGCGGGTGTCCTGCACGCGCACCGGGACGATCTCGCCGGTGGCCCGGTACCGGTCCTCGAGCTCCTCGGCGACGCCGAGGTTCACGAGGCCGGAGGTGCCCTCGAGCGACCAGACGAGCTCGCCCGCCCGCTGCTCTGGCACGGTGACGGCCAGCGCCTGGTCGCCGGCGGCCACGGCGCCCGGCGCCCTCGCCGGTGTGGTCGCCGTCGACGCCGCCCGCGGAGTTGCCCGGGCCGAACGCGGCGGCCGGGTCGTTGTCCGCGAGCCGGATGGTGCCGAGGACCGTGGTGCCGGCGACCCGCAGGTTCGCGGTGTTGCCGGTGAGCACCAGGTCGCCGCCCACGGTGTTGCCGAACGTGTCCGCCGCGCCGTCCGCGGTGGCGCCGACCAGGACGTCCCGGCTGGAGCCGGTGACCGACAGGGTGCCGCCGACGACGGCCCCGGCGACGTTCACGCCCCAGTCGGAGTCGGCGATCGCCACCTCGCCCTTGACGCCGGTCTGCAGCAGGTCGACGTACGTCGCCGCCTGCGTGGTCAAGCCGCCCCCGATGGACGAGCCGGTCACCTCGACGTCGAGACCGCCGGCCGCCACGCTGCCGCCGACCTCGAGGTCGTTGAGGTAGAGGAAACCGACGCGCGAGCCCGTCGTGTACGCGCTCACGTCGCCGTCGACCCGGGTGCCGTCCAGCAGGACGCCGTACGCGTCGGTGGCGACGACGTCGCCGGTGACGGTCACCGACGTGGCGTCGAGCCAGGCGTCGGCGCCGACGGTGATGGAGCCCTCGACCGTCGCGCCGGCGAGCACGCAGTCCGCGCCGGCCGGGACGACGAGGTCCCCGGTGATGGTCTGGTCCCCCAGGTCGGTGGTGCAGTCGGTCGAGGCCGCCTGCGCCACCGTGCTGCCGAGGGCCACGAGCCCGAACGCGCCGACGAGCGCGGCCGGGACCGAGTAGATCCGCTTCATGTCCGTGTCTCCTTCTCGCTCAGCCGCGCAGGCCGGCGATGGCGTCGTAGCTGCGGTCGGCGTTGCCGAGGGAGTTCAGCGGGTTCGGCGGCTCGGCGACCGTCGAGGCGTTGTCCTGCTCGTACAGCCCGAAGTGCTGGCCGCGCGTGCGGAGCTGGGACAGGAACTGCTGGTACGGCAGGTCGCCGGCGCCGAACTCGATGATGTCGTAGCCGTTGGCGCTGGCCTCGTTGGCCTTGCCGTCCTTGAGGTGCAGCAGCGGGTAGCGCCGCGGGTTGCGCAGGACGTAGTCGACCGGCTCGAACCCCGGGTACTTGTGCTGCCCGACGTACGCCCAGTAGATGTCCATCTCCAGGTAGACCAGGTCCGGGTCGGTGTTGTCGTAGAACACGTCGTAGAGCCGGACCGACGGGTCGACCGGGTCGAACCGGAACTCGCCGTCGTGGTTGTGCTGGTAGATCTTCATCCCGGCGGCCTTGACCTGCTCGCCCCAGCCGTTCCACTCCTCCGCGGCGGCGAGGTAGCCCTCCTTCGTCGCGGTGTTCGTGGGCGCGTTGCCGGTGCCGAGGTGCGGCATGCCGAGGGTGTGCGCGATGTCGATCTGGTTGGCGAGGTCGGTGCGCAGCAGCTGGGTGCTGACGTGCGAGCCGACGGCCTTCAGGCCGTTGTCGTCGAGCAGCTGGCGGATCTCCGCCGGGGTGATGGCGCCGACGTTGCCCTGGGTGTAGCCGGCGAACTCCACCTCCGCGTACCCGATCCGGCCGAGCTCCTCGAACACGGCCCGGAAGCCGAGCGAGCTGACCTTGTCGCGGATCGTGAACAGCTGGATGCCGATGCGGTTGGCCGGGACCAGGCGGGTCCGCCCGGTCGTCGGCGCGGCCGCGGGCGCGAGGCCGGCGGCCGAGGCCCCGGAGGCGCCGAGGGCGGTCCCGAGCCCCACGGCCACCGTGGAGGCGCCGAGCGCCTTCATCAGGGACCGCCGGCTCATCGGCCGGTTCGGGATCGAGGCGTGCTGGTGCGTGCTCATGTCTCTCCTTCGAGACGGCCGGCGGCCCGGTCACCCGGGCCGCCGGCGCGCGGTCAGCTGCGGACGGTGAGGGTGGTGCTGGTGGTGGAGCCGGAGATGCCGGCCGTGCCGCCGTAGGCGACGTCGACCTTGTAGGTGCCCTCGGGCAGGCGCCCGAGG
Organism: Cellulomonas sp. Y8; assembly: GCF_008033115.1. NCBI lineage: Bacteria > Bacillati > Actinomycetota > Actinomycetes > Micrococcales > Cellulomonadaceae > Cellulomonas > Cellulomonas sp. Y8. Next base: position 4,241,512 of record NZ_CP041203.1, on the reverse strand, counting down.
GAGACGACGCTCGCGCCGGAGGCGTCGAGGGTCCCGGTGAGCGTGGCGACGGTCTGGTTGTTGCGCTTGACCGTCACCGTGACGTCCCCGGCGGCGGCGACGCCGCTGCCGGTGGTCACCTGGACGGTGGCCTTGGCGGCGACGGCGGGCTTGACCGGGTTCGGCGACACCGTCGCGGCCACCGCGGAGGTGGTGCGCGCCACCGTGAGGCGCACGGTGCCGGACGAGGGCTTGAAGACCTCGCCGCCGACGAAGGACGCGGTCACCGTGTGGGTGCCGACGCCCAGCGCCGGGTCGAGGGCGACGACGGCGGTGGCGTCCGCCCCGAGCGCGCCCCGCCCGACCTCGGTCTCCCCGACGGTCAGCACGACCTCGCCGGAGGCGACGCCCTCGGCCGCGGAGACCGCGACCGTGACCTCGCCGGGGGCGCCGAACGGCACCCGCCCCGCGGCCACGGTGGCCGTGGTGGTGGTGTCGACGGTGGGCTCCTCCGGGGCCTCGAGGTCGATGGTGAACTGCACGGAGCCCACCTCGGAGACCAGCCCCTGGGTGTCGGTGGCCCGGTACCGCAGGTCGTACGTGCCGCTGTCGGAGAACGTCACGCCGTACTGCTGGTTCGCCGCGAGGTTCGTCCAGGTGGCCCCGCCGTCGCGCGAGTACTGCACGCTCGCCAGCGCCCCGTTGTCCGCGGCCTGCACGGCGAACCGCACCGGCTCGGTGAAGACGCCGCCGGCACCGGTGGGCGCCGCCGGGGTCAGGGTGTGCGCCACGGTGGGGGCGGCGGTGTCCGCGACACCGGGGCCGACCATCGTGATCGCGTCCACGGCCAGCTCGTCGGCCGAGGTGACGACCAGGTCGCCGGTGCCCTCGGGGGCGTCGAAGGCGATCTCGACGTCCTTCCAGCCGGCGCCCGCCGGGATGGTGGCGGTGGCGAACGGCGCCGCGTCGGCGGCGCCCCAGCGGAGCTGGACCTCGCCGCCGCCGTTGGCCCGGACGACCGCGCCGGTGATCCCGCTGAAGCTCACCGGGGTGAACGTCAGGGAGTCGCCGGCGCCGAGGCCGCGGACCGCGTTGCCGGCCGAGGCCGTCTCGTCCGCGTACACGGTGACGCCGGTGCGCGCGGCGTGCTCCGCCTGCTGCTCGCGCGGGTTGAGGCGCAGAGTGGCCTCGCCCGACGCGGCCGGCAGGCCGTTGGCGCCCGCGTCGCGGTACGTCACCACGACCGCGCCGTACAGCAGCGCGCCCGGGCCGTGCTCCGGCGAGTCGGGGTTCGTCTTGAACGCGCCCTTGCAGCCCGTCCCCGAGACCTCGGGGTGGGCGTGCTCGTCGTGGCCCAGGCCGTACGTCCAGGACACGCGGGTGCAGTCCGTGGCCGTGCCGTCCTCGGCGTCCTGGGTGGTGACCTGGAACGGCACCGCGTCGCCCCAGGTGAAGAAGCCGCCGTTCTCCGGGTAGGTGAGCGTGACCTCGGGCGCCTGGTTGCCGACTGAGATCGGGTGCGAGGTGAGCGTGAACTTGCCCTCGGGGTCCGTCACCTTGAGCCGCGCCGTGTAGGCCGCGATCTCGGTGTAGGTGTGCTCCGCCTCGACGCCGGTGGCGTCGAACGTGCCGTCACCGTCGAAGTCCCAGTCGTATCGGAGCTCGCCGCCCTCGGGGTCGCTCGACGCGGACGCGTCGAACTGCACGGTGAGCGGCGCGGTGGACGAGGACGTCGGCGTGGCGGTGAACTCGGCGCGGGGCGCCTTGTTCCCCTCGGCGTAGGCGATCCGGTGCAGGCCCGCGTCGGGGTTGGCCCGGAAGAAGCCGTCGCCGTAGTCGAGGACGTACATCGACCCGTCCGGGCCGAACTCGATGTCCATCGGGTTGTCGATCGGCGGCCAGCCCTCGGCCGTGATCGCCGCGTTCGGCGTGACGTCCTCGATGTGGGTGACCTCGAAGGTGTCCCAGTCGACGGTGAACGCCGCGATGTAGTCCTGCGAGAACTCGCCGAAGAACGCCTTGCCCTCCCAGTACGCGGGCCACGCGTCCGGGCCGGCGTCGGCCGGGCGGTGGTAGACCGGCCCGCCCATCGGGCCCTGGCCGTTGCCCGTGCCGAAGTTCACCAGCTCGTCCCAGGGCTGGTCGCCCGGGTTGTCGCCGTAGTAGACCGTGGCCGGGCGAGCAGGGGGCAGGTTCGTCAGGCCGGTGTTCCAGCGCGAGTCGTTGACCAGGTTCTCCGGGTCGAAGAACGCGCCGGGCGTCGCCGTGGCGAAGTCCCAGTCGTTGTAGGCGAAGTTGTCGCCCGTGACGAAGGGCCAGCCGGCGTTGTGCGGGTCGTCGAGGCCGACGACGTTCCACTCGACGAGACCCATCGGCCCGCGGCCCGCGGTCTCCGCGACCGCCTTGGTGGCGTCCGGGCCGTAGTCGCCCCAGGACAGCGAGTTCGTCTCGGGGTCGACGTCCAGCTTGAACGGGTTGCGGACGCCCATGACGAAGATCTCGGGCCGGGTGTCCTCGGTGCCCTCGGGGAACAGGTTGCCCTCGGGGATCGTGTACGACCCGTCCTCCTCGACGTGGATCCGCAGGATCTTGCCGCGCAGGTCGTTCGTGTTCCCCGCGCCGCGGCGCGAGTCGAAGCCGGGGTTCATGCCGGGGGCGTCGTTGTTCGGCGCGAACCCGTTGGCGCCCGGCGTGCCGGCCGGGGTGTTGTCGCCGGTGCCGAGGTACAGGTTGCCGTCGGCGTCCCAGTCGAAGTCGGCGCCCACGTGGCAGCACTGCCCGCGCTGGACCTCGACGTCGAGGATCTGCTGCTCCGAGGCCAGGTCCAGGCCCTCGCCGGTCCACTGGAACCGGGACAGCCGGTTCACGCCGACCCACTGGTCCCAGTAGGACTCGTCCTGGCCGGCCGGCAGCGTGTTCGGCGCCGAGCCCGCGGGGGTGCTCCCGGGCGGGGCGTACACGAGGTACACCCAGTTGTTCTCCTCGAAGTCCGGGTCGATGCCGATGGACTGCAGGCCGTCCTCGGAGTTCGCGTACACGGGGATCGTGTTGGTGATCCGGGTGACGCCGGTCGCCGGGTCGGTCAGCCGGACGTCGCCGTTGCGGGCCGTGTGCAGCACGCGGCCGTCGGGCAGCACCGCGAGGTCGATCGGCTCGCCGACGTCCTTGGTGAGGGTGGTCTTCTCGTAGTTGTCCCAGTCGAGCGCGGCGTCGCCGCCGGGCTCGGCCCCGTGGTCCACGCCGTCGTGGGCCACCACGGGTCCGGCGCCCAGCGCCAGCCCCGTCACGGTGAGCACCCCGGCCAGGGTGAAACCCACCAGTTTCCTGCCGCGCTGCGAGCGCGGCTGCGTACGATCCATGAGTGATGCAGCTCCTTACGGGATCTCGTCACAGAGGTCGGGCTCCTGCGTCGTCCCCACGGTTCGGGAACCCGGCCTCCTCAGCCGACCGGCGGCTCTGCCGGTCGTGGCGCGGTCCCACCTCCTCCCCCTCGAGCGGTGAGCTGATCGTCTGACGGGTGGTGCGGGTGCGGGCGGGGTGCCCGCGGGGCGGGTCGCCCCCGGGCGGTCAGCCCAGGGCGACCCACCGGCTGCCGTCGGCCGCGCTGCGCTCGACGGCGTCGAGCACGCGCTGCACGGCGAGTCCCTCGGCGAACGACGGCGACGGGTCCTGGCCCGCCGCGATCGCGCCGACCAGGTCGACGACCTGGTGGGTGAAGGCGTGCTCGTAGCCGAGACCGTGCCCCGCCGGCCACCAGTGGCCGACGTACGCGTGCTGCGGCTCGGTGACCACGATCCGGCGGAACCCCGCGACGGCGGCGTCCTCGGTGGCGTCGTGGAAGTGCAGGACGTTCATGTCCTCGAAGTCGAACGACAGCGAGCCGCGCTCGCCGTTGACCTCGAGGCGGATGGCGTTCTTGCGGCCGGTGGCGAACCGGGTCGCCTCGAACACGCCCAGGCCGCCGCCCGAGAGCCGGGCGAGGAACACCGCGGCGTCGTCGACGGTGACGGGGCCGCGCACGGCGTCCGGGCCGGCCGCGGAGCCGTGCAGGCCCGCGAACTCGGCCGCCACGGGGCGCTCGTGCACGAAGGTCTCCATCAGCCCCGACACCCCGGTCAGGCGCTCTCCGGTGATGAACTGCGCCAGGTCGACGGCGTGCGAGCCGATGTCGCCCAGCGCGCCGGAGCCGGCCTGCTGCTTGTCGAGCCGCCAGGACAGCGGCGCCTCGGGATCGGCGAGCCAGTCCTGGAGGTACTGCACGCGCACGTGCCGCACCGCCCCGATCCGGCCGTCCGCGACCAGCTGCCGCGCGAGCTGCACCGCCGGCACCCGGCGGTATGTGTAGCCGACCATCGACCGGACGCCGCGGGCGGCGGCGGCATCGGCCGCGGCGACCATGGCCTCGGCCTCCTCGATCGTGTTCGCCAGCGGCTTCTCGCACAGCACGTGCTTGCCCGCCTCGAGCGCGGCGACCGCGATCTCCGCGTGCGTGCGGCCCGGCGTGCAGATGTCGACGAGGTCGACGTCGTCCCGTGCCACGAGCTCCTGCCACGACCCGGCCGTGTCCTGCCAGCCGAGCCGGTCCGCCGCGGCCTTCACCGCGGTGGCGTCCCGGCCGCCCAGCACCCGCATGACCGGGGTGCGGGGCAGGTCGAAGAACCGCGGGGCGGTGCGCCACGCCTGCGAGTGCGCGGCACCCATGAACGCGTACCCCACCATGCCGACGCCGAGCGGCGCGGCCGTCGTCCCGTCCATCACGAGACCTCCTTGCCTGGGCGCGGGGGGCGCCGGGCGGCGCCCCCCGCGGTCCGGATCAGGACTCGAAGGCCGAGTCGATGTACTGGTCGACGTTGTCCGCCGTGACGACGGGCGCGAACAGCTGGACGGTGCGCGGCACGCCCGAGGACGCCAGGTCGCTCAGCGACTTCTCGTGCGCGACGAGCCGGGCGAGCTTGATGCCGTCCGCCGCCTGGGTCGACGGGTAGATGACCGTGGCCTCGACCACGGAGGCGTCATCCTGGATCTCGCGCATCATGTTCGCCGAGCCGGCGCCGCCGACCAGGAAGAACTCGTCGCGTCCGGCGTTCTCGATCGCGGCCAGGACGCCGACGCCCTGGTCGTCGTCGTGGTTCCAGATCGCGTCGATCTGCGGCGCGGCCTGCAGCAGGTTCGCGGCCGCCTGCTCGCCGCCCTGGACGGTGAAGTCCGCGGCGACCCGGTTGTCGACGTCGAGGCCGCAGTCGTCCAGCGCGTCGGCGAAGCCCTGGCTGCGGTCCTGGGTCAGCGGCAGCGAGTCGATGCCGGCGATCTCCGCCACCACGGCGTCGGGGTTGTCGCCGAGCCGCTCGCAGATGTACGTGCCGGCCGACACGCCCATGCCGTAGTTGTCGCCGAGCACGGTGGCCCGGGACGCGAACGGGCTGGAGAACTCGCGGTCGACGTTGATGACCGGGATGCCGGCCTCCATCGCCTGCGTCGCGACGTCGGTGAGAGCGCCGCCGTCGAACGGCAGCAGCACGATGGCGTCGACGCCGTCGTTGATGAACCCCTCGATCTGGCTGATCTGCACGTTGACGTCGTTCGTGCCCTCGGCGACCCGGAGCTCGACGTCCTCGTAGTTCTCCGCCTCCTTCTGGGCGGCCGTGGTGATGGCGCCCATCCAGCCGTGGTCGGCGGCGGGGGCCGAGAAGCCGATGACGACCGTCTCGCCGGCCTCGTCGTTGTCGGAGACGGCGACCGGGGCGGCCTCCGCTCCGGTGTCCTCCTCCTCCGCGGGGGCGTTGGAGGTGCAGGCGGCGAGGAACGCGACGGACAGCACGGCGACCGGCGCGAGGACGCGGCCGCGGCGGCGCGTGGTGCGGGTGGTGGACATGGGATCTCCTTCGACGATGTCCGGGGTCGTGCGGGCAGGGTGGGGCGTGCGAGCGGGTCGGACCCGGTCGCGGTGGGGGTCGTGCGCGAGGTGGTGCGTGGGTGGCGCGGGGCGGGGCGCCGCGGGGGCGCCCCCGGCTAGGTCCGTGCGGTCCGCGGGGTGCGCGAGGTGAAGCGCTGCTGCAGGAGGACGGCGACGACGATGATCGCGCCCTTGATCACCTGCTGGACCGAGGAGTCGAGGTTGTTCTGGATGAAGATGTTCGTCAGCGTCTGGAAGATCAGGACGCCGAGCACGGTGCCGACGATCGTCCCCCGGCCGCCGGCCAGCAGGGTCCCGCCGACGACGACCGCGGCGATCGCGTCCAGCTCGTAGAGCAGGCCGTTCGTGGACGAGCCCGCGCCGGTGCGGGCGAGCATCATGACCGCGGCGATGCCGGCGGCCAGGCCGGCGAGGCCGTACAGGTACATCGTGTGCCGCTTGACCGCGATGCCCGCCAGGCGGGCCGCCTCGGGGTTGCCGCCCACCGCGACGGTGCGGCGGCCGAACGTGGTGCGGTTGAGCAGGAACCAGCCGGCGACGGCGACGATCGCGAAGATCCACACGATCTTCGGCACCCCGAGCAGGTTGCCCCGGAAGGTGTCCTCGAACGACTGCACCGAGACCAGCTGCGTCCGGCGCTGGGCGATCAGCTCGGCGAGGCCGCGGGCGGCGACCAGCATGGCGAGCGTCGCGATGAACGCGACCACCCGGCCGTAGGCGATCAGCACGCCGTTCACCAGGCCGGCGCCGAGGCCGACCGCGAGGGCGCAGCCGACCATGACGATCCAGCCGTACTGGTCGGCCATCGACTGCGTGGCCACCGTGGTCGCCCACACCGAGGCGAGGCCGAGCACGGACCCGACGGACAGGTCGATGCCGCCCGCGGTGATCACGAAGGTCATCCCGATGGCCAGCACGCCGACGATGGCGGCGGAGCTGAGGATGACCAGGACGTTGTCGATGCTCGCGAACCGGCTGCCCGCGGTGATGTAGCCGACGACGCAGATCAGCGCGAGCGCGATGACCAGGCCGAGGATCCGGGCGGACCCGGCGCCGGCGGGGCCGCGCCGGGAGCGGCCGTGCTCCCGGGCGACGCGCTCGACGCGCGCGGACTCGTCCGCGGCGGGCGGCGCGGGGGTGGCGCCGGCGGAGCCGGGCGCGGAGGTCGGGCCCGAGGGGGCGCCCGGCGTGCCCGGGGGCGGGGCGGAGAGCTGGTGCTCGCTCACGCGGCACTTCCTTCCATGACGAGGTCGAGCACGGCGTGCTCGTCGATGGCGGTGGCGGGGCCCTCGTGGACGACCCGGCCTTCGGACACGACCAGCACCCGGTCCGACAGACCGAGCACCTCGGGGATCTCGCTCGAGACGACGACGACGGCGGCGCCCTCGTCGGCGAGCCGGCGGACGAGCGCGTAGATCTCGGCGCGCGCGCCGACGTCGACACCGCGGGTCGGCTCGTCGAGCAGCAGCACCCGGCAGCCGTGCACCAGCCACCGGGCGAGCATCGCCTTCTGCTGGTTGCCGCCCGACAGGGTGCGGATGGCGCGGTCGACGCCGGCGGGGCGCAGGTCCAGGGCCTCGGCCTGCTCCTCGGCGATCCGGCGCTCGGTGCGCTCGTCCAGGAGGCCGCCCTTGGAGAACCGCCCGAACGTCGACAGCGTGATGTTGCGGTAGACCGGCTCGTCGAGCAGCAGGCCCTGGGCCTTGCGCTCCTCGGGGGCGAGGCCGATCCCGGCGCGGACGGCGGCCGTGACGTCGCCGGCGCGCAGCCGCCGGCCCGCGACCTCGACGGTGCCGGCGCTCGCCCGGCGGGCGCCGTAGATCGTCTCCAGGATCTCGGAGCGTCCCGAGCCGACCAGCCCCGCGAGGCCGACGATCTCCCCCGCCCGGACCCGGAGGTCCACGCCGGTGAAGGCCCCGCGCAGCGCCAGGCCCTGGACGTCCAGCACGACCGGCGCGTCGGGCGCCAGGTCCTGGCTCGGCGGGAAGGCGTACTCGACGTTCCGGCCGGTCATCAGGCGGATCAGCTCGCGCGTCGGGGTGTCGCGGGCGGGCAGGTCGCGGGCCACCGTGCGGCCGTCCTTGAGCACCGTGATCCGGTCGCCGATCGCGCGGATCTCCTCCATGCGGTGCGAGATGTAGACGATCGCGACGCCGGCGGCCGTGAGCTGGTGCACGACGCGGAACAGGTTCTCCACCTCGTCCGAGTCGAGCACCGCGGAGGGCTCGTCCATGACGATGACGCGGGCGTCGTGCGACAGCGCGCGGGCCATCGAGACGATCTGCTGCGCGGCGGCCGGCAGCGAGCCGACCTCGCGGTGCGGGGAGATCTCCGGGTGCCCGAGCCGGGCCAGGATCTCCCGGGTCCGCCGGCGGGCCTCGCGCCGGCGGGACACGCCGGCGGTCGCGAGCTCGTGGCCCAGGAACACGTTCTCGGCGACGGTCAGGCCGCCGACGACGTCGAGCTCCTGGTACATCGTGGCGACGCCGAGCTTCAGCGCCGCGACCGGGTTCGCGATCGTGACGACCTCGCCGTCGACGAGCACCTCGCCCTCGGTGGGCTGGTGCGCGCCGGCGAGCACCTTGATGAGCGTCGACTTGCCCGCGCCGTTCTGCCCGAGCAGGCAGTGCACCTCGCCCGGCAGCACGTCGAGGTCGACGCCGTCCAGGGCGCGCGCTCCGGGGAACTGCTTGACGATGCCCCGCATCTGGAGGAGCGGGGGCCGGTTCGGTGGGTCCACGGTGACCATGTGAGGAACCTATGAGGGACTTTCGTCCCGGGTCAAGCAAAAGTTGCTCCGGGTTTGTCCGAGTTACCCGATCGTGACGAACACAAGTCGGGGGACTTTCTGGTTCACTAGGCGCCATGCAGGACGTCGTGAAGCTTCCACCGCGGAACTCAGGGGCCGGAGACCTCTTCCAGCTCCTCCGCGACGGCCGGCCGCGCACCCGCGCCGACCTGGCGGCCGCGACCGGCCAGGGACGCTCCACGATCACCGCGCGCGTCGAGGCCCTCATGTCCGCCGGGCTCATCGCCCCCGCCGGCGAGGCCTCCTCCACCGGCGGCCGCCCGCCCGCGACCTTCGCCTTCGAGCCCAGCGCCCGCGTCGTGCTCGCCGTCGACCTCGGCGCGACGCACGTGCGGCTCGCCATCACCGACCTCGCGTCGAACGTCCTCGTCGAGGGCGAGGCGCCGCTCGCCATCGCCGACGGTCCGGACGTCGTGCTCCCCTGGGTCGCCGAGCACGGGCGCAAGCTCGTCGCGGAGGCCGGGCGCTCCCTCGACGAGCTCGTGTCCGTCGGCGTGGGCCTGCCCGGCCCCGTCGAGCACGCCACCGGGCGGCCCATCAACCCGCCGATCATGCCGTCCTGGGACGACGCCGACGTCCGCGGCATCCTCTCGGCCGAGCTCGGGGGCGCCGAGGTTCTCGTCGACAACGACGTGAACCTCATGGCCCTCGGCGAGCACCGCTCCGCCTGGCCCGACGTCGACGACATGCTGTTCGTCAAGGTCGCGACCGGCATCGGCTCCGGGATCATCTCCGACGGCGAGCTCCGGCGCGGGGCCCAGGGCGCCGCCGGCGACATCGGCCACATCGCGGTGCCGGGGGCCGAGGACGTCCCGTGCCGGTGCGGCAACCTCGGCTGCCTCGAGGCCGTGGCGTCCGGCCGGGCGCTCGCCGAGCAGCTCAGCCGGGACGGGGCAGACGCCCGCGGGGGCGCCGACGTCGTCGCGCTCGTGCGGTCCGGCGACCTGGCCGCGGGGCGCGCCGTCCGGCAGGCCGGGCGGGAGATCGGCGGCGTGCTCGCCGCCTGCGTGAGCCTGCTCAACCCGTCGCTGGTCGTGATCGGCGGGGTGGTCGCCGAGGCCGGCGAGCACCTGATCGCCGGCATCCGCGAGGTCGTGTACCAGCGGTCGCTGCCCCTGGCCACGCAGCACCTGCGGATCGTCACGTCGCAGGCGCGGTCGGAGGTCGGGATCCTCGGGGCGTCGGCGATGGCCGTCGACCACGTGCTGTCCCCGGTGGCGATCGACGCGCTGCTGGAGGCGCGGATCGCCTGAGGCGGGGCTGGGCCCGGTCGGCGCGTCCGGGCGCCGCTCGGCGGGCGGGGGCCGAGTCCTCCACAGGTGCCGGTCCCGCGCGTCGTCCCCAGACCTGTTGACGCGGCCCGGTGCCCGACCTCGGCCCCGATCTAGCGTCCCGGCATGCCTCCGGTCTTCCACGACGACCCGCACCACCCGTCGCTCCGCACCTTCGTCCGTGATCCGTCGCGCGTCACCCACCCGCCCCTGTGGACGATGCGCGCCGGACGCGACCTCCAGCGCAGCGCGCGGGTCGCGGCCCGCGCGGCACGGACCGCCGACGAGCGCCGCGCCGCGTGGCAGCCGTACCGCCTCGTCGACGCCCTGCTGCGCCGGCGCTGGCCGGCGGGCGGGCGCGGGACCCGCGACTGGGCGATGCCGACGGCGGGGCGGGCGCGCCGTGCCTGAGACCTGGGCGCAGGCGGCGGTCGCGCTCACGCTGGTCGTCCCAGGATTCGTGTACCGCGCCTCGTGGCAGAGCGTGGCCGGGCCCGACCCCGCGCGACCGGACTTCGGCACGCGCGTACTGCACGCGATGGTCGCCACAGGGGTGTTCGCCGGGACGTACGCGGCGGCGCTCGGTCCGGTGCTGGCGGCGTACGCGCGCGAGCCGGCGCGGGCCCTCGGGAACGCACGGGTCGTCGGCCTCGGGTTCGTCGTGCTCGCGATCGCCCTCCCCTGGCTGGCCGCGCGGCTGTGCTTCTGGGCCGTCCGCAGCGAGCGGTTCGTGCTCCTCACGGCGCGGACGCCGCCCGCGCTCCGTCGCGGTCGACCGCTCGACCACCCGCCCAGCGCGTGGGACCGCGCGTTCGGGGGTGCGCCGCGTGGCTGGGTGCGCGTGCGGTTCGCGGACGGCCGGTGGCTGGGGGGCTGGTACGGGGACGACTCGTTCGCCACCACCCACCCCCACCCTCCCGAGCTCTTCGTCGAGGAGGGCTGGGTCGTGGGCGACGACGGGACGTTCAGCGACGTGGTCCACGCCCCGGGCGGGATGGTGATCAGGTGCGCCGACGCGATCGCCGTGGACTTCCTCCCGGGCAGGCGGGATGATCGGGCCGGGGGTCGCGACGATGACGTGAGGACGGTGCAGCCCCGTGGCTGACAGCAACCGGCGACGCCCGCCCCCGGTCCGACGGTGGTTCGCCCCGGACGGTGGCTTCTACCGGGGAGTCGGCCCGAACGGCGAGGTCGGCCCGCGCACCGGGCTGCCCCCGAAGACACCTGCGACCGAGGCCGGCATCCGCCGTCAGGAGCGCGAGGCCCGGGAGCGCGCCGAGGCTGTCGCGCGACACGAGTCCGCAGGCGGAGCCGCCGACACGTGACGGCGTGCGGGCCTCCCGCTCACCGGGCCAGGGTCCCCGCCTGCGCCGGGCATGTGCCGGCACGGAGCACCGCGTCGCACACCGCCACGAGCCGCTCCCGGAGCGTCTGGGACGCCGCCGCGAACCCGCGCTGCCGCCGGACGTACTCCGCCTTGCCCTCGGGTGTCTCGATCGCGATCGGCGCCAGGCCGTAGGACGACACGTCGTACGGCGACGCCTGCATGTCGACGGTGCGGATCTCGCGCGCGAGCGCGAACGCGTCGAGCAGCAGGTCGCCCGGGACCGTGGGGCCGAGCTTGAGCGCCCACTTGTAGAGATCCATGTTCGCGTGCAGGCAACCGGGCTGCTCCATCGCCACCTGGGTCTCGCGGGTCGGCTGCAGCGTGTTCCGCGGCACGGCGTCCGGCGTGAAGAACCGGAAGGCGTCGATGTGGGTGCACCGGATGCGGTGCCGCTCGACGACCTCGTCGGTCCCGGCGCCGCCGAGCCGCAGCGGCAGCGGGTGGCGGTGGTCGCCGTCGCCCTCCCGGTAGACCATCGCCCACTCGTGCAGGCCGAAGCAGCCGGTGGCGGCGGGGCGCGACGCCGTGGCGGACAGCAGCGCGCGAACGTAGCGGACCGTGTCCCCGCGGTCGGCGAGGAACGCCGCGGCCTCGAGGCCGACCGTGCCGTCCGCGCCCACGCGGTACCAGCGCCAGCCGGCGTGCGGCGCCTCGGCGGCGTCCGCCAGGGCGGCGCCGGCGCCCGGGTGCCAGCGGCGGAGCTGGGCGGGCTTGGCCGGGTAGTACTCGAAGAGGAAGTCCTCGATCGCGTGCCGCTCGCCGCCCGCGGGCCCGGCGCTCGCGGTGGCCGGCGGTGAGGTCGTCCACGCGGGCGGCGTGCGCCTCGGCGCGGGCGCGCCAGGTGGACGCGTCGAGCAGCACGGGGCCGGGCGCCGTCTCGTCGACACCCGTCTCGTCGACGCCCGGCCCGTCGGCGCGGGCGTGGCCGCGCGGGGCGCGGCACCGGCGGTGACGGTCATGGCGTCCAGGGTAGGCGGCGGCGGGCGCGCAGCCGCCGCTCGGCCCGGCCCGCCGACCGCGCCGGCACGGACAGCACGCCCAGGCACACCACGACCAGCCCCACGCCGACCCAGCCGGCGAGCGGCAGCCGCTCCCCCACGACCAGCACCGAGAGCAAGGCCGCGACCGCCGGCTCGAGGAGGGTCAGGGTGGTCGCCGTGCTGACCGGCACGCGCGCGAGCCCCCACCCGAACAGCACGTACCCGGTGAACATCGGGACCAGCGCCATGTACCCGCCCACCGCCGCGTTCCCCCACGACGCGACGAGCGCCCCGCCCGTGACCGCGAGCACCGGGAGGAGCAGCACGCCGCCGACGCCGAACACGGCACCCATCGCCGCGCGCGACGGCACGCCGCCCTGCATCAGCCGGTGCGCGACCCACGAGTACAGCGCGTAGGTGGCGCCCGCGAGGAGCCCGAGCAGCACCCCGCCGAGCGCCGCGGCGGGCGAGGCGGCGCCCGGGACGTCCGCCCCGTGGCCTCCGCCGAGCGCCTGCGCCGCGCACAGCAGCACCATGCCGAGCAGCCCGACCGCCGCGCCGGCGAGCCAGCGCCGCGACAGCCGCCGCCGGTCGACCAGGCGCTCGACGAGCGCGGCCGCGAGCGGCGCGGACCCCAGCGAGACGACGGTGCCGACGGCGACCCCCGCGAGCCGCATCGACGTGTAGAACGCGAGCGGGTAGACGGCCACGGCCGCGGCTCCGAGCAGCACGAGCCCCGCCCGGGCCCGCAGGGCGGCGGCGTGCTCGGCGATCACCCGGCCGGCGACGGCCGCCTGCAGCAGGCCGCCGATGCCCATCGCCGCGGCGCCGATCGCCAGGGGTCCGACCTCCGGGGCGAACGTCGCGGCCGTGCCGGTGGTGCCCCACAGGACGGAGGCCGCGAGGACGGCGAGCGTCCCGACCCCGGCGCCCCGCACCGTGGCGGACGGCCGGGCGGACGCGACCTGCACTGCCGCGTCGGACTCCGCGGGCGCGACCGCCGCGGAGTCGGCGAGTGGCGCGGCGCCCGCGCCCGACACGGTGCGCCCGGCGGTCACACCGCGTCCAGCAGGTCGCCGGCCAGCGCACGGGCGCGGCGCAGGCGGGTGTCGTCCCCCTCGAGCCCCGCGCGCGCCATGGACCCCTCCAGCAGGAACGCCAGGTGCTCGGCGAGCGCGGCGGCCCCGGACGGGTCACCCGGCAGCAGGTCCGCGAGGTGGCCGGCCACGATCGCCTCGACCTCCTCCTTGTGACCGCGGACGACCGCGCGGCCCGGGTCCCCGGCGGGCAGCTCGGCGGCGGCGTTGAGCAGGCCGCAGCCGCGGAACCCGTGGGCGTAGCCGGCGTTCGCGTGGTCGGCGTACGCGTCGAAGACGGCGAGCACCCGGGCCCGGAGGTCGTCGCCGGCCGCGGCGAGCCGTGCGGCGTACAGCCCGAGCCACTCCTCGTGCCGGGCGACGAGGTACGCCGCGACGAGGTCGGCCTTGGACGCGAAGTTGTTGTAGAGGCTCATCTTGGCGACGCCGGCGTCGGCGGTGACGGTGTCGATGCCGGTCGCGGCGATGCCGTCCGCGTAGAACCGCGCCGCGGCGGCCGCCAGCAGCCGGTCGCGCGCCGGGCGACGTCGTGCGGTCGCGCCGCCGGGTCTCAGGTCCCGTGCCTCCGCCATGCCCGCTCCCGCCGCGTCGTCCCGCCAGACTAGGTAGACCGGTCTACCCACCGAGCGGCAGCATCACACGGCGTCGGCGTAGCTGTCCACCACCGAGACGTCGAGCGCGAACTCGACCGGCGTCGCGCCGAACAGCAGCCGGCCCGCCTCGACCGCCGACTCCCGGACGGCGTCGGCGACCCGGTCGGCGACGTCGGCGGGCGCGTGCACCACGATCTCGTCGTGCAGGAAGAACGCCAGGTGCGGCCGACCCGGCAGGTCCAGCAGCCGGCGGCGCAGGACCGCCATCCAGCACAGCGCCCACTCCGCGGCGGTGCCCTGGACGACGAAGTTCCGGGTGAACCGGCCCCAGTCGCGGGACCGGCGGCGGGCGTCGCGGGCGTCCTCCGGCGCGGCGCCCTCGGCGGAGGCGGCCTGCCGGGCGGCGAGCCACGCCGCGCTCGGGGCGGGCGAGGACCGGCCGAGCCAGGTCGTCACCTGCTCGCCGCGCTCCCCCGCCCGCGCGGCCTCCTCGACGAGTGCGACGGCCCGCGGGTAGGCGCGCCCGAGCTGCGGCATGAGGACGGCGCTGGCACCGGTGGTGGCCCCGTAGATCGCGCCGAGCATGGCGTACTTGGCCTGCTGCCGGTCGGCGACGATGCCGGCCGCGACGACGGCGGCGTACAGGTCGGCCTGCCGTCCGGCCGCGGCCATCGCGCCGTCGCCGGACATGGCGGCCAGCACGCGCGGCTCCAGCTGCGCGGCGTCGGCGACGACCAGCCGCCGCCCCGGGTCGGCCCGCACGGCGTCGCGGATGACGCCGGGGAGCTGCAGCGCACCGCCGCCGCTGCTGGCCCACCGCCCGGTGACGACGCCGCCCGGGACGTAGTCGGGCCGGAACCGGCCCTCGTGCACCCAGCGGTCCATCCAGGCCCAGCCGTTGGCGGACAGCAGGCGGGCGAGCTTCTTGTACTCGAGCAGCGGCTCGCGCACGGGGTGGTCGAGCGCGCGGATCTCGGACGTCCGGGTCGAGGTGACCTCGAGGCCGGCGGCCCGCAGGGCGCGAAGGAGCTCGGGCTGGGAGTCGGGGTTGAGGCCGGGCCGGTCCAGCGCCGCAGCCACGCGCTCGGCCAGCGCCGCCAGCCGCTCGGGACGGGCGCCCTCGCGCGGGCGCGGCCCGAGCAGCCCGGTCAGCAGCGCGTCGTGCAGGTCGGGCCGGAACGGCAGCCCGTCGTGCCGCATCTCGGCGGCGATGAGGGCGCCGGTCGACTCCGCGGCGAGCAGCAGCCGGAGCCGGCCGTCGTCCCGCGCCTCGGTCAGGGCCGCGAGCTGGCGCGCGAGCTCCGCGGCGACGTCGGGGGCGGCGTCGGGCACCGCGGCCGGGAGGTCGTCGAACAGGCTCGGCGCGTCGGCCTCGTGCGGTCCGGTCCCGCCCGCCGCCGCGGCGCGGTCCCACGGCCCCTCCGGCTCGCGCGCGAGGGCGGTCCCGGCGCACCGGGTCGACCCGCGCAGGATGGTCCGGCACAGCCGCAGGTCGTGCGCGCGCTCCACCCGGACGCCCGCGGCCAGCAGGTCGGGGTACCAGTGCTCGGTGTCGTCCCAGACCCACCGCGGGTGGTCGGCGGCCTCTCGCTCCGCGACCGCGCCCGCCAGGTCGTCCCCGGCGACCGGCACCGGCGGGCCGACGTCGCCGGCCTCCGCGGCGGCGGCGTCCCGGGCCTCGCGCAGCACGACGCCGCCCGGTCGGTCCGGGTCGACGGCGACGAGGACGAGCGGCACGCGTCCCATTCTCCCCGCCCGGTCCGACATCGGGCGCCGCGGGGTCCTACGCTGGCCCGATGACCGAGCAGGCAGACGCACCGGCGGGGCTCCCGGAGCGCGAGACCATCCTCCTGGCGGCCTTCGAGGGCTGGAACGACGCCGGGTCGGCGGCCAGCCAGGCGCTGGAGCACCTGCACGAGGCCTGGGGCGCGGAGCAGGTCGACGAGCTGGACCCCGAGGAGTACCACGACTTCCAGGTGAACCGCCCCGTGGTCGGCGCGGGCGACGACGGGCGCCGCGAGATCACCTGGCCGACCACGGCGGTGGCCGTCGCCACGACCCCGAACGCGCGCCGCCAGGTCGTGCTGGTGCACGGCATCGAGCCGTCGATGCGCTGGCGCCGGTACTGCGGCGAGCTGCTGGACATCGCGGCCACGCTCCGGGTGACGACCGTCGTCACGCTGGGCGCGCTGCTGGCCGACGTGCCGCACACCCGGCCGATCCCGGTGACCGCGACAAGCGAGGACGAGGCGGTCCGTGCGGCCCTCGACGTGGAGCCGAACTCCTACGAGGGCCCGACGGGCATCGTCGGCGTCCTCCAGCACGAGGCGGCCGCGCGCGGTCTGCGCACGGTGTCGCTGTGGGCCGCGGTCCCGCACTACGTGGCGCACCCGCCGTCGCCCAAGGCCACCCTCGCGCTGCTGCACCGCATCGAGGCCCTGACCGGCGAGCCGATCCCCCTGGGCGACCTCCCCGAGGACGCCGCGGCGTGGCAGGACGGCGTCGACGAGCTCGCGAGCGAGGACTCCGAGATCGCCGAGTACGTGCACCAGCTCGAGGAGGCGAAGGACACCGCGGAGCTCCCCGAGGCGTCCGGCGAGGCCATCGCGCAGGAGTTCGAGCGGTACCTGCGGCGCCGGGACAAGGGCACCGGGGGCTGACCGCGGCGGTCGGGCGTCGGCGGATCCCCGGCCGGATCGCCCTCCGTGGGGAGCGGCACCTCGGTAGCATCCGCGGGTGCGGACGACACGGTGGACGGTGCTGACGGCGACGGTGCTGGCGACGGCGTCCCTGGGTGCCTGCGGCGCAGGCGGAGCGGACCCGGCTGCGGGGCCCGCCGGGGACCCGACCGCGGCGGCCTCGGCGGCTGCCGCATCCGCGGCGGACGACGCCGCCACGTGCGCGGCCTACGGCGACGTGCTCACCATCGTCGAGAACGCCGACCTCGGCCTGGCCGAGGGGCGGATGGCGGCGCAGGAGCAGCGCGGCTGGTACGAGCTGGCGACGCGCGTGCTCGACCGCCTGCCCTCCGACGGGGACGGCGCGGTCCGGTCGGCGGTCGCCGCGCTGCAGGAGGCGGTGCCGGAGGTGCCGACCGGGACGGCCGCGGAGTCGACCGGCGTGGGCTCCCCGGCGTGGGCGCAGGCCGAGGCCGAGCTCGCCACCGCGTGCGAGGACGCCGGCGCCCCGCTGTCGCTGCGGGTGTTCACGGGCGGGTGACGCCCCGGCGGGGCGCGTGCCGCGGTTGCCGGCTGGGCGCCGACCCGGCGCGGTCCGGCACCCCGCGGCCCGCCGCTAGAGCCGCACGCCCAGCAGCGCGTTGACGGCGCGGGCCACGATCCCCGGCGCGCCCTCCTCGGCCTCGGCCGCCGGGCCCCCGGCCAGCGAGGCATCGGCCCAGGCGTCCACGGCGCGCAGGGCGCGGGGGGCGTCGAGGTCGTCGGCCAGGGCGGCGCGCACCTCGGCCAGCAGGGTGGCGGACGCGGGCCCGCCGTTGCCGGACACGGCCGAGCGCCACCGGTCGAGCCGGGCCTGGGCGGCGTGCAGGACCTCGTCGGTCCACTCCCAGTCGGCCGCGTAGTGGTGGTCGAGGATGGCGAGCCGGACGGCCATCGCGTCGACGCCCTCGGCGCGCAGCTGCGACACCAGGACGAGGTTGCCCAGCGACTTGCTCATCTTCTGCCCGTGCAGCCCGACCATGCCGGTGTGCACGTGGGTGCGCGCGCCCTCGCCGGCGTCGAGCAGCCGGGCGTGCGAGGTGCTCATCTCGTGGTGCGGGAACCGCAGGTCGGAGCCGCCGCCCTGGACGTCGAAGGGCAGCCCGATCCCGTCGCGGGCGATCACGGCGCACTCGATGTGCCAGCCGGGGCGGCCCGAGCCGAGCGCGTTGCCGTCCCACGACGGCTCGCCCGGACGCGCGGACCGCCAGAGCAGCGGGTCGAGGGCGTCGCGCTTGCCGGGTCGGGCGGGGTCGCCGCCGCGCTCGCCGAACAGCGCGAGCATCTCGGTGCGGTCGAGACGGGTGACCTGCCCGAACGCCGGGTCCGCGGACAGGTCCGCGTACACGTCGCCGGCACCCTGGCCGTGCGCGTCGGGCGTGCCGATCACGTAGGCGGTCCCGGCTGCCAGCATCGCCTCGACGGCCTCGACCACGTCCGGGACGGACTCGACGGCGCCGGTGTACACGTCCGGCGGCACGACGCCCAGGGCGGTCATGTCCTCGAGGTAGAGCGCGGTCTGGTCGGCCGCGAGCTCGCGCCAGTCGACGCCGGTGGCCTCGGCTCGCTCGAGCAGCGGGTCGTCGACGTCGGTGACGTTCGACGCGTACCGGACGCGCTTGCCCTCGTCGAGCCAACCGCGGACCAGCAGGTCGAACGCGACGTAGGTGGCGGCGTGGCCCATGTGGGTGGCGTCGTACGGGGTGATGCCGCAGACGTAGACGGTCGCGTCCGGACCAGGCGCCGCCACGACGAGCTCGCCGGTCGAGGTGTCGCGGACGCGCACCGGACCCCCCTGGCCGGGGAGCTGCGGGATCTGCGGGGCGGGCCAGGTGAGCACGGCGTCGAGCGTACCGGCCGCCGCGGGGGCGGGCGCCCCGCGTCCGGGCCGGGGTGACGGACGCCACCGCTCCCCCGTCCGGGTCGCGCGAGCGGTGCGGCGGCGCGTCGGACGCCCGGCCCGCGCGCGCCCCCGGGACAATGCCCGCGTGGAGAGAGCGTGGGTGCACCAGGGCGACGGCTGGGCCGAGACGGACCCCGACGGGCTGCTGGCCCTGCTGGCGGCGCCCGAGCCGCCGGTCGCGTGGGTGCACGTCGACTCGCTGGACCTGCTGGCCGACGCGGCGCGGCAGGCCGGCGTGCCGGAGTCGGTGGTGCACCGTGCGGTCGCGGACCACGGGCCCGCCGCGCCGGGCGATCCCCGGCGCCCGCAGCTCCGCCGGCTCCCGGGCGGCGGCCGGTACCTGGTGAGCCCGACGCTGGCCTACGACGGGCGCACCCGGGACGTCACGACCGGCGTCTGGGCGTCGCTCGAGGTCGAGGGCGTGACCATCACCGCCGAGGAGGGTCCGGGCGGCCTGCTCGACGAGGTCCGGGAGCACCTGGCGGAGGGCGACCACCTGCCGCAGGACCGCGAGAGCCACGTGTTCGCCGCGGTGCTCATGGCGCTGGTCCGGCGGGCCGGCGACGTCGAGATGGGCATCGGCGAGGCGGTCGCCGACGTCGAGCAGCTGGTGTTCAGCCCGCAGGCCGACGACCCGGCCGAGGTGGTCTACGACCTCAAGCGCGAGATCGGTGAGGCGCGCCGCGCGCTGGTGCCCCTGCTGTCGGCGTTCCCGGACCTGGTCGCGGAGCAGGAGGACGCGCAGCGCGAGACGCGCACCATGCGCTGGCTGCGCCGCCTGGACACCGTGCTGACGAAGGTCGACCGGCACCTCGACGCCCACGACGCGCTGCTGGGCGACATGCTGTCCGTGCACCTGTCCCGGGTGTCGGTGCGGCAGAACGAGGACATGCGGAAGATCTCCGCGTGGGCGGCGATCATCGCGGTGCCGACGCTCATCGCCGGGGTGTACGGCATGAACTTCGACCACATGCCCGAGCTGCACTGGCTCGTCGGGTACCCCGCGTCGATCGTGCTCATGGGCGCGGCCGCCGGCCTGCTGTTCCGGCTGTTCAAGCGGTCCGGCTGGCTGTAGCGCCCGCCGTCCGCCCTCAGGCCCCGGCGAGCGGGTCCAGGACCCCGGTCAGCAGCAGCAGCGACACGACCACCGCGAGCCCGATCCGGTAGATCACGAACGGCCGGTACGAGTACGTCGACACGATCTTCAGGAACCCGATGATCACGACGTAGCCCACGACGAACGCGATCACCGTCGCGATCAGGGTCGGCAGGACCCCGGGGGTGCCGGCCTCGCCGAAGGTCCCGACGCTCTTGCCGAGCTGGTAGAGCCCCGACCCCAGGACGGCGGGGATGGCGAGCAGGAACGAGTACCGGGCGGCCGCCGTCCGGCTGTAGCCCATCAGGCGGCCGGCGGTGATCGTGCCGCCCGAGCGGGACACGCCCGGGACGAGCGCCATCGCCTGCGCGAGCCCGAAGTACAGCGCGTGCCGCGGGGTCAGGTCGGTCAGCTCCCGGCGGCTGCTCGACCGCCGGTCGGCCCAGTCCAGGATCAGCGCGAAGACGGTCAGCGTCAGCACGATCAGCCACAGGTTGCGGAACGGCGCCTCGATCGCGTCCTGGAACAGCAGGCCCAGCACGACGATCGGCACGGAGCCGAGCGCGATGAACCAGGCCATCTGCGCGTCGCGGTCCGGGGTGCCGCCGACGGGTGCGCCCGCCCGGGACCGCCAGTCGGTGCCGAGGTCGCCGCGCACCGCGCGCCACCAGTGCACGCAGATCCGGGCGATGTCCCGCCGGAAGTACAGCAGGACGGCGGTCTCCGTCCCGATCTGCGTGATCGCCGTGAACGCCGCGCCCGGGTCGCCCGAGCCGATCAGCTCGCCCACGATCCGCAGGTGCGCGCTCGACGACACGGGCAGGAACTCGGTGAGGCCCTGGACGAGTCCGAGGACGATCGCCTCCCAGACGCTCATGCGCCGGTGCCGATCCGGGACGGGGTGCTCGGGTGCGCTGCCACGAGGCGCCACGATAGCCGCTGGTCACCCCCGTGCCCGGACGACCCGGCGGCACGGATACCCTCACGGCATGGAACAGCGCCAGCTCGGACGGACCGGCCTGCGGGTCTCGCACCTCGGACTCGGGACGCTGACCTGGAGCAGGGACACCGACGAGCACGACGCCGCCGAGCAGCTGCGCGACTTCGCCGACGCAGGCGGGACGCTCGTCGACACCTCCGCGCCTCGTACGCCGACGGCGGCGCCGAGGAGCTGCTCGGGTCGCTGCTCGGGCGCGTGGTCCCCCGCGACGAGGTCGTGCTCTGCACCAAGGCGGGCGTCCGGCGCACGCCGCAGGGCGGGGTGGTCGACGCGTCCCGCGGCGCGCTGCTCGACGGCCTGGACGCCTCGCTGCGCCGGCTCGGCACCGACCACGTCGACCTGTTCCTGGTGCAGACGCCCGACCCGCGCACGCCGCTGACCGAGACGGTGAGCGCTGCGCCGGGCGGTCGAGTCCGGGCGCGCCCGCTACGTCGGGCTGTCGAACCACGCCGGCTGGCAGGTGGCCCGCGCCGCCACGCTCCTCGGCGACGACCCCGGCCTGGCGGCGGTCGAGGCGGAGTACTCGCTGCTGCAGCGCGGGATCGAGCGGGAGGTGCTCCCCGCGGCGGCCGACCTCGGCGTCGGCGTGCTCGCCTGGTCGCCGCTCGGCCGCGGCGTGCTGACCGGGAAGTACCGGCGCACGGTGCCCGCCGACTCCCGGGCGGCGTCCCCGCACCTCGCCGGCTTCGTCGAGCCGTACCTCGGGTCGGTGGCGGCGGCGGTGGTCGAGGCGGTGGTGATCGCCGCGGACGGGCTGGGCCGTGCGCCGCTGGAGGTCGCGCTCGCCTGGCTGCGGGTGCGCGCGCAGGTCGCCTCGGCGGTCGTGGGCGCGCGGACGCCCGCCCAGCTCCGCGCGTCGCTCGCGGCGGAGGACGTGGAGCTGCCGCCGGAGATCCTGCGGGCGCTCGACGAGGTCAGCGCGCCCGCGACCGGGTACCCCGAGCGCCGCTGACCGGCCGCCGCGCGCCCGGACGCGGCACGACGGGGGCGCGCGACGTCAGCGGCTCAGCGCGCCGTCGTCCTCGTCGTCGTCCTCGTACGACTCCTCGGGCAGGTCGTCCGCGTCGTACTCGTCGTCCTGCTCGTCGTCGTCCTCGTGCTCGTCGTCCTCGTCGTCCTCCTCCGCGAGGTAGAACGGCGTGGCCTCCCCGTGCACGGTCCCGAGCGCGTCGTCGTAGACCTCGAACGCGTCCGCGAGCACGTCGTACGCGTCATCGACCGCGGGGTCGTCCTCGCCCCGCCGGGTCGACACGGCGGTGTAGTGCGCCTCGAGAGCAGCGATGAGGCGGTCCAGTGCCGCGCGCGGGTCGATAGCCATGCGATGACCGTAGCGCCGCACCAGGCACAATGGCACCACGACCCGATCGACAAGGCGGTGGGCATGGCAGGCACGACGCGCTCGGGACGCCCGGGCGGCCCGGAGCAGGCGCGGCAGTACGAGTACCGCGTCCTCACGATCCCCCGGACGACCAGCCGCGGCGACGCCCGCCGGCTGCTCACGGAGCAGGCGGAGTACGGCCGGTGGGAGCTGGCCCGGACCCTCCTGTACGCGGGCGGCGAGCGGAAGGTGTGGCTGCGGCGCCGGATCATCCGGGTCCGCTCCACGCTCGGCGCGCTGGGCGACTGACCGACGGCAGGGCGGACGCGCCCGCCGTGCGGTCGGGTCCCGCTCACGCCTCGCGCAGCAGCCCGTCCAGCACGCGGGCGCCGAACCGCAGGGAGTCCGCGGGCACCCGCTCGTCGACGCCGTGGAACAGCGCCGTGAAGTCGAGGTCGGCCGGCAGCCGCAGCGGCGCGAAGCCGTATCCCTCGATGCCGAGGCGGGCGAGCGACTTGTTGTCCGTGCCCGCCGACAGCATGTACGGCAGCACGACGGCCTCGGGGTCCTGGGCGCGCAGCACGTCGGTCATCGTGTCGACGAGCGCGCCGGTCGCGGGCACCTCCAGGCCGATGTCGAAGTGCTCGGGCTCGACCCGGACGTGCGGGCCCGCGAGCTCGCGGACCTTCGCGAGCACGTCCTCGTGGTCGCCGGGCAGCGGCCGGACGTCGACGGTCGCGGTCGCACGGCCCGGGATGACGTTCGTCTTGTACCCGGCGTGCAGCTGCGTCGGGTTGGCGAGCGTGCGGATCGACGACCCGACGAACCGCCGCGCCGGGCCGAGCGCGCCGATCAGCCGGTCGATCGCCAGCGGGTCGTCGACGTCGAGCGGCAGGCCGGTGAGGTCGGCGACGCCCTCCAGCAGCGCGAGCACCGTCGGCGTGAGCCGGGTGTCCCACTGGTACGCGCCGATGCGGGCGATCGCGCCGGCCAGCTCGGTCACCGCGTTGTCGGGGTTGACCGCCGAGCCGTGGCCCGCGGTCCCGTCCGCGACCAGCCGGAGCCAGGCGATGCCCTTCTCGGCGGTCTGCAGCAGGTAGGCGCGGCGGCCCTGCACGTCGACGGAGAACCCGCCGACCTCGGAGACGGCCTCGGTGGCACCCTCGAACAGGTCGGGGCGGTGGTCGACGAGGTGCCGGGCGCCGAACCTCCCGCCGGCCTCCTCGTCGGCGAACATGGCCACGACGACGTCCCGGGCGGGCCGGCGCCCCTCGCGGACCATCTGGCGGACGACCGCCAGGATCATCGCGTCCATGCCCTTCATGTCCACGGCGCCGCGGCCCCAGACCATGCCGTCGAACTCCTCGCCGGCGAACGGGTCGACCTTCCAGTCCTTCGCCTCGGCGGGGACGACGTCGGTGTGCCCGTGCAGCACCAGCGCCGGGCGGCTGCTGTCCTCCCCCGCCAGGCGCACGACGACGTTCGCGCGGCCCGGGGCGGACTCGATCAGCTCGGGATCGAGGCCGACCTCGTGCAGCAGGGTCATCACGTGCTCGGCGGCGGAGCGCTCGCCGGGGCCGGAGCCGTCGCCGTAGTTCGACGTGTCGAACCGGATGAGCTCCTGCGCGATCCGCACGACCTCGCCCTCGGCCGCCGAGGTGTCGTGCTGGCCGGCGGACGGGGTGGCGGGTGCGTCGCTCATGCCCCCACGCTACCGGCCGCACCGGCGCGCCGAGGCCGGGGGTCCACAGGCGGACCCCCGGCCCCGGCGGGGCGCTCCGGCCGAGGTCAGGCCGAGGTCAGGCCGCGGCGGGCGAGCAGCGGGGCGATCTCCGGGTCGCGGCCGCGCAGGTCGCGGAACGCCTGCATCGGGTCGACCGAGCCGCCGCGCGAGAGCAGCTTCGCCCGGAAGGTGTCGCCGTTGGCGCGCCGCAGGCCGCCGTTCTCCTCGAACCAGGTGACCGTGTCGGCGTCGAGGACCTCGGACCAGATGTACGAGTAGTACCCGGCGGAGTACCCGCCCCCGAACACGTGGTTGAAGTACGTGGTGCGGTACCGCGGCGGCACCGGTGCGAACGCGATGCCCGCGCGCTCCAGGGCGGCGGCCTCGAACGGCTCCACCTGGGCGACGTCGGTCGGGACGTCCTCGGGCGCGAGCCGGTACCAGGCCTGGTCGAGCAGCGCCGCCGCCAGGTACTCGGTCGTGGCGAAGCCCTCGCCGTCCTGGCGCGCGGCGATGAGGGTGTCCACCCACTCCTGCGGCATCGGCTCGCCGGTGACGTGGTGCACGGCGTACGCGCTCAGGACCGACGGCTCCCAGGCCCACATCTCGTTGACCTGCGACGGGTACTCGACGAAGTCGCGCGGCACGTCGGTGCCGGACTGCGAGGGGTACCGGACCGCGGAGAACAGGCCGTGCAGCGCGTGGCCGAACTCGTGGAACAGGGTGATGACCTCGTCCCAGGTCAGCAGCGTCGGCTGGCCGGCCGGCGGCTTCGGGATGTTGAGGTTGTTCACCACGACCGGTGCCTCGCCGAGCAGCGTCGACTGGTCGACCAGGTTGTTCATCCACGCGCCGCCGCGCTTGGAGTCGCGGGTCCAGTAGTCGCCGAGGAACAGGCCGAGGCCGGTGCCGTCGGCGTCGGTCACCTCGAAGACCCGGACGTCCGGGTGGTACCCGACCAGGTCGGCGCGCTCGGTGAAGGTCAGCCCGTAGAGCTCGCCCGCGGCGCGGAACACGCCGTCGTGCAGCACGCGGTCGAGCTCCAGGTACGGGCGCAGCGAGGAGTCGTCGAGCGAGCGGCGCTCCTTGCGGACCTGCTCGGCGTAGTACGCCCAGTCCCAGGCCTCCAGGGTGGCGCCGGGGACGTCGCGGCGCAGCGCCTCCTCCAGGTCGGCGGCCTCGGCGCGCGCGTTGGCGACGGCGGCGGGCGCGAGGCGGCCGAGGATGTCGGCGACGGCCTCGGGGGTCTTCGCGGTCGCGTCCTCGGCGATGTACGCCGCGTGGTGGGGGTACCCGAGCAGGCGGGCGCGCTCGGCGCGCAGCCGGGCCAGCTCCAGCAGCGTGGCGCGGGTGTCGTGCTCGCCCCCGCGGCCGCCCCGGCGCACCGACGCGGTGTGCAGCCGCTCGCGCAGGGCGCGGTCGGACAGCTGCGCCAGCGCGGGCTGCTGGGTCGGCAGGATGAGGTCGATCAGCCAGGCGCCCTCGTGGCCGCGGCGGGCGGCGGCCTCGGCGGCGGCGGCCCGGGCGTCGTCGGGCAGCCCGGCGAGCTCGGCGGGGTCCGTGACGAGCACCGCGGAGTCGTTGGTCTCGGCGAGCAGCAGCCGGCCGAACACGGTCTCCAGCCGGGTGATCTCGGCGTTGAGCTCGCGGAGGCGGGCCTGGGCGTCGTCGTCGAGCCGCACGCCCGCGCGGACGAACTGGGTGTGCTGGCGGTGCAGCAGCCACGCGGTGTCCGGCGCGAGCTCGAGCTCGCCCGCCTCGGCCGCCTCGCGCAGGACCTCCAGGCGCGCGAACAGCCGGCGGTCCAGGTAGATGGCGTCGCTGTGCGCGGCGAGCAGCGGCGCGACCTCCTCCTCGAGCGCCTCGAGCCCGGGGGTCGAGTCGGCCGAGGACTGGTTGAAGAACACGATGGCCGCACGGTGCAGCAGCCGGCCGGAGCGCTCCAGCGCGTCCAGGGTGTTCTCGACGGTGGGGGCATCGGTCGACGCGGCGATGGCCTCGACCTCCGCGCGCTGCTCCGCCATGCCGGCGAGCAGCGCGGGGCGGTGGTGCTCCTCGCGGATCGCGGCGAAGTCGGGCAGGCCGTACGGCAGCGAGGACGGGGCGGCGAACGGGTTGTCCGCGTCCAGCGTGGGGGTGCTCATGCCCGCCATCATCTCCCGTTGCCCGAGGCAGCGGCCGGAGAGCGCTCGCCGACACGCCGGGGCCGGGCGTCGGTGGCGAGCAGGCTGCCCACCCAGTCGTCGCGCCGGACGCCGCGCTGCACGGCGCCCAGCCGGAGCTCCCCCTCCACCCGGAACCCGGCCCGCTCGGCGACCGCGCGCGAGGGGCCGTTGCCGACGAACGCGCGCCAGAACACCCGGACCAGCCCCAGACGGCCGAACGCCGCGTCGAGCACCAGCTCGACCGACCGGGACATCAGGCCGCGGCCCCGCGCCTCGGGCGCGAGCCAGTAGCCGATCTCGGCCGAACCGGTGCCCTCCATGCCGAGGCCGACCATGCCGAGCAGCGTGTCGTCGGCGGCGTCGCGCACCGCCCAGTTGAGCGTCGTCCCGCGCGCCCATCCGTCGGCGACGTACCCGGTGACGAAGGACTGGGCGTCCTCGCGGGTGTACGGGCTCGGCACGGTCGTCCACTCCTGGATCGCCCGGTCCTGGCAGAGGGCGTCGATCCGGTCGACGTCCGCGGGGCCCGGCGCGCGCAGGACGACGACGCCGTCGGTCAGCTCGAAGGTCTCCATCGGCCCACCCTGCCACGGGCGACCCCTCCGGGTCGCGGCCTTTCGCCCGTCGCCGCTGGTCAGGCGGCCAGCACGACGCCGGGGTCCGCCACGGGCAGGTCGTGGGCCGCGCCGACCCCCGCGTGGTAGAGCCGCCCCGCGTGCGTCGCGAGCCCCGCCGCCAGGGCCGGGTCGGCCGCCAGCGCCTCCCGCCAGCCGCGCGTCGCGAGGGCGGTCAGGTACGGCAGCGTCGCGTTCGTCAGCGCCTGCGTCGAGGTGACCGGCACCGCGCCGGGCATGTTCGCGACGCAGTAGAACACCGCGTCGTGCACCGCGAACGTCGGGTCGTCGTGCGTGGTCGGCCGGGTGGACTCGAAGCAGCCGCCCTGGTCGACCGCCACGTCGACGAGCACCGAGCCGGGGCGCATCGCGGCGACCATGTCGTCGGTGACCAGCTTCGGCGCGCGGGCGCCCGGGACCAGCACGGCCCCGACGACCAGGTCGGCGTCGGCCACCGCCTCGCGGACGGCGTACGCGGAGGACGCGAGGGTCCGGACCCGGCCGCCGAACGCCGTGTCCAGCTCGCGCAGCCGCGGGACCGACACGTCGAGCACGGTGACGTCCGCGCGCATGCCCAGCGCGACCTCCGCCGCGTGCTGCCCCGCGACGCCGCCGCCGATGACGACGACCCGCCCCGGGGCGACGCCGGGGACGCCGCCGAGCAGCCGACCGGACCCGCCGGCGCTGCGCATGAGGTGGTAGGCGCCGACCTGCGCGGCGAGCCGGCCCGCCACCTCGCTCATGGGCGCGAGCAGCGGCAGCGAGCGGTCCGGGAGCTGGACGGTCTCGTAGGCGATCGCCGTGGTGCCGGCCGCGAGCAGCGCGTCGGTCTGCCGGCGGTCGGCCGCCAGGTGCAGGTAGGTGAACAGCACGAGGTCGTCCCGCAGGTACCCGTACTCGGACGGCACCGGCTCCTTGACCTTGCACACCAGGTCGGCCTCGCCCCAGACGTGCCCCGCCTCGGCGACCACGGTCGCGCCGGCGGCGGCGTACTGCTCGTCGGTGATCGCGGAGCCGCGCCCGGCGCCGGCCTGCACCAGCACCTCGTGCCCGGCCGCGGCCAGCTGGTGCACCCCGGCGGGCGTGATGGCGACCCGGTACTCGTGGTTCTTGACCTCGGCGGGGATCCCGACCCTCATCGCAGCCTCCTGGGGCGTCGCGCGGCGTGCGGGGGCCGGTGCGGCGCCCGTCGGGTCCAGCGTGAACTTCGCGGTGTTTCCGCGGCGTGACAGCGTGTTCCCGTTCGTTACGCTCAGCATATGGCCAAACTTTCTGCGAGTCTCGGTGCGACGTCGGTCACACCGCCGAACGATCTTCGACCCGCCCCGCTCGACGCGGTCGACCGGCAGCTGGTCCGGCTGCTCCAGGAGGACGGGCGGATGGCCAACAACGCGCTCGCCGCCGCCGTGGGCATCGCGCCGTCGACCTGCCTGGCGCGGGTCCGGGCGCTGCGCCGGGCCGGCGTGATCCGCGGGTTCCACGCGGACGTCGACCCCGAGGCCCTCGGCCGGGGTCTGCGGGCGATGGTCGCGGTCCGGATGGCGGCGGGCTCCCGGGCCACCCTGGAACCCTTCGCCCGGGCGGTCGCCGCGCGGCCGGAGGTGCTGGACGTGTACTTCCTCGCCGGCGCCGACGACTTCCTCCTGCACGTCGCGGTGCGCGACACCGACGAGCTGCGCCGGTTCGTCGTGGAGCGCCTGAGCGACCGGCCGGACGTCGCCTCGACCGAGACCAGCCTGGTGTTCGACCACCTCCGGGGCGCGGTGGGCTGAGCCCCCGGCCCGGGCGCTCAGCCGGCGAGCAGGTCCGCGACCCGGGCCCAGTCGCGCACCCGTGCCAGCTCGCGGGCGGCGCCGCGCCGGCCGCCGCCGTGGTGCCAGGACCACAGCGCGGACTCCGCACCGCGGGCGACCGCCCACCGCGCGGCGCCCGCGGCGTCCAGCCCCGCGCGGTCGGCGACGAGGAGGAGGCGGTCGCGCAGGACGCGCACCGGGTCGCCGGTGCGCCAGGGGTCGGCGACCTGCTCCAGCAGCGGCCAGGCGTCGTAGGCCGGGTCGCCCGTGAGCGCCTTGGGGTCGATCGCGACCCACCGGGCTCCCCCGCCGGTCCCGGTCAGCAGCAGGTTGCCCGGGTTGTAGTCGCCGTGCAGCGTCACGGGCGCCGGCGCGGCGGAGGGTCCGACGCCGCGCAGGGTCGCGTCCGCCGCCCGCAGCAGGCCCGGGTCCGGCCGGAGCCCGGCGCGCGCCGCGCGGTCCGCCCGCTCGGCCGCCACGTCCGCCAGCCGCCGGGCGACGTCCGCCAGCGCGGGCAGCCCCGCCGGGGCGGGTGCGGCGTGCAGGGCACGCAGCACGTTCGCCGCCGCGGCCAGCCGCCGGGCCGCGGGCACGCGCACCGCCCGCAGCGGGGTGCCGGGTCGCGCCCGGCCGAGCAGCAGCGCCCAGTCGCCCGCGTCCGCGTCGACCAGGGGCACCGCGCCGCGCCCGCCCCAGGCGCGCAGCACCGCGGCCTCGTCCCGTGCCTCGTCGTGCGGGAACGACAGCTTGAGCACCAGGTCGCGGCCGGCGGCGTCGCGGGCGGGCGCGCACCAGGACGCCGAGCCCGACGGGAACGGGTCGCCCAGGACCAGGCCCCAGCGGTGGACCGCGCGGTCCACCAGCGACGGCAGCCGGCCGAGCCAGGCCGCACCCTCCGGGGTGCGCCCGGCCCCCTGGAGCAGGGCGGCGGGCAGCGTCGGCGACGGCGGCCCGGCACGGCGCGCCTCCCCCGGTGGCGGCGCGCCGCTCACGAGGATCGGGTCGGCGTCGGGCGGCACGCGCGCCAGGCTAGCGGCGAGCCGCCCGTGCCCGCCGCGTCGAGGGAGGCCGCCGCATGGACACGTACCGCAAGCGCCGTGCGGGCGCGCCCCCGGGGTTCTTCGCGTGCGAGGCCGCCGGGCTGCGGTGGCTGCGCGTGCGCGGCGGCGCACCGGTCGTGGAGGTGCTCGGGGTCGGCGCCGACCACCTGGACCTCGCGGCCCTGACCGAGGTGCCCCCGAGCCGTCGGGCGGCGCGCGAGCTGGGCCGCGGCCTCGCCGTCACGCACGACGCGGGCGCCCGCCGGTTCGGCAGCCCGCCCGACGGCTGGCGGGGCGACGGGTTCTTCGGTCCGCTCGACCAGCCGCTGCCCATGCCCGCGGGCGACCACGAGCGCTGGGGCGCGTTCCTTGCGGACTGCCGCATCGAGCCGCTGGCCGCGGCCGCCGAGCGGCGACGGGCGCTGGGGCCGGACGACGTCGCGCTGCTCCGTCGGCTCGCGGACCGGCTCCGGGCGGGCGGCCTCGACGACGACGACACCCCCGCGCGGCTGCACGGCGACCTCTGGTCCGGCAACGTGCTGTGGACTCCGACGGGAGCCACGCTGATCGACCCGGCCGCGCACGGGGGCCACCGGGAGTCCGACCTGGCGATGCTCGCGCTGTTCGGGTTCCCGCACCTCACCGACGTGCTCGACGCCTACCAGGAGGTGCACCCGCTGCGCCGTGGGTGGCAGCACCGGGTCGGCCTGCACCAGGTGTACCCGGTGGGGATGCACGCGGTGCTGTTCGGCGGCGGCTACGCCGCGCAGCTGCGCCGGCTCGCCGCGCCCTACGTCTGAGGGCCGTGCGCCCCGGCGGGGCCCTGGGCCCCGCCCGGGCGGGTCAGCACCTGTACGCCACCGTCCGCCGCGCCCGCTTGTCCTTCTCCCGCGCGACCTGATCCGCCCCGGCCTCGTTGAGGGCCGTCGGTGACGAGCCACCCGTCCCGCGTCCGTCCACCCCTCACGAGGGGCGCGTGCTCCGCGTCCGGGCCGGTCCCTCCGCGGCGGGATGCTGCACCGCCGCGCGGACCGGGAGCTCTGAGTCTCACCCCGTCCAGCGCGGCGGCGCCAGCGTTTATTCCGGTCAGCCCACCGGGTCGGTGGTCATGCGGACCGTGAGCGTGACCTCGGTGCCCGCCTCGACGGTGCCGGACGTGGGGTCCTGCGTGACGACGACCCACTGGGTCGGGTCGTCGATCGGCCGGCCCTGGCCGGACGCGTCGGCCGCCTGGACCTCGAGGCCGCGGGCCTCGAGCGTCTCCTGCGCGGTCGCGAGCAGCAGGTTGGTCTGGTCGATGACCTGGACGTCCTTGGTCTCGGCGGCCGAGGTGGTGTCGTCGGACGCGGAGCCCGCCGACGTGCTGCCCTCGCCGGAGGCGCAGGCGGCGAGCAGGGAGACCGTCGCGACGGCGGCGGCGGCCACGCTGAGGGTGCGCGTGGTCCGGCGACCGGCTCGGGCGATGGACATGTTCATCGGGGGCCCTCCTGGGCTGTTGCGGTGCGTCAGGGACCGCGGTCCCCGGGGTCGCCGGTCGCCGCGGAGGGCGCGGGACGGGCGAACGCGCCGCGCTGCGGCTCGCAGGCGGCCGTCGTCGGCAGTCGAGCGGCCGCCCGGGACGTGCCCCGGCGGGCGACGCGCCCTCGGCACACAGACTACGCCTGTCGGCCGACAGGTTACGTCCGTATTTCGGGGATCTGTGACGCAGCCACCAGCGGCGACGCCCGGACGGCCCAGGCGTTCACCCGTGCGCACCGCCCGGGCGGGTGCCGGCCGGGGTGCTCGCCGCCGTCAGGGCGTCAGCGCCGCCTCCTCCGGCTCGGACAGGGACAGCACGGCACCCACGACGCCGGGTACCGCGGTGACCTGGCGCTCGACGGAGGCGAGCACGTGCGACGCCTCGTCCTCGGCGAGGTTGCCCGCCAGGTCGACGGCGCCGACGAGGAACAGCTGCCGCGCTCCGACGACCTCGAGCCGGAGCTGGGTCACGCGCGCGACCTCGGGCATCGCCAGCAGCGCGCGCACCGCCGCGCCCTGCAGCGCCGGGTCGGCCGTCTCCCCCACGAGGAACCGGCGGTTGCGGTCGATGAGCAGCACGGCCACGACCGCGAGCAGCACGCCGACCAGGATCGAGCCGACCGCGTCCGGCACCGGCGATCCGGTGATCTGGTGCAGCGCGATGCCGGTCCCCGCGATCACGATGCCGACGAGCGCCGCGGCGTCCTCGAAGAACACGGCCCGGACCGTGGGGTCGGACGTCGCCAGCACGTGCTCCCACAGGTCCATCTCCCGCCGCCGGGCGGCCCGCCGCGCCTGCCGCCACGCCTGCAGGAACGACGTCCCCTCGAGCAGGAGCGCGACGCCGAGCACGACGTAGGCGACGACGTACGACGAGGCGGGCTCCGGGTGCACGAGCTCCTGGATCCCGTGCGTGATCGACACGCCCGCACCGACCGCGAACAGGCCGATGGCCGCGAACAGGGACCAGACGTAGACCTCGCGCCCGTAGCCGAGCGGGTGTGCGCGGTCCGGCGCCCGCGCCGCGCGCCGCTGGGCGACGAGCAGGAACACCTCGTTGCCGGTGTCCGCCCACGAGTGGGCGGCCTCCGCGAGCATCGACGCCGCGCCGGTGAGGACCGCGGCGACCGTCTTCGCGACCGCGATGAGCGCGTTGGCCGCGAAGGCCACGACGACGGTGAGGGTGCTCTCGGCGTGGCCGTCCGCCGCGGCGGGCGGGCCGTCCGGCGTGGTGACGGGGCTGGTCATGGTCCCGGATTAGCACAGCGCGGGACGCCCCGCGCGGGCGGACCGGGGCCCGCCGGTCCGGCAGGACGGCGCCAGGGCGGCGCGTCTAGGCTCGGCACGATGCCCGCACCCGACGCCACCCCCGAGCCCGCCGAGGCCGCGCCGCCGGTCCGTCCCGTCCGTCCCGCGCGCCCCGGCCGTCGCCGCCGGTGGCTGCTGCACGCCCTGCTGGCGCTCGTCGCGCTGCTCGCCGCGCTCGTGTTCGGGGTCACGACGGCGACCGCCGAGTCGAGCCTCGGCCCGCACGAGGCGCGGTACGACGTCACGACCGACGCGACGGTGACGATCGACGTGGGTCCGCTCGGCACCCTGCAGATCGACTCGCCGCTGCCGCTCGGGCTCGGCGCGCGGGTCACCGTCGAGGAGATCCCCGCCGACGTCGACGCGCTGCACGGGATCGACACGCTCCAGGCGCTCACCGGGGACCTCAACTCCTACCTGCAGTTCTTCACCGGGCCGCAGGCCACCATCGAGGACGCCGCCCGCGCGCTCGTGGCGAACGCCCTGTGGCGGACGCTGGGCGCGCTCGTCGTGCTGGTGGCGCTGTGGTTCGGGGGACGCTGGCTGCTCGGGCCCGGTCGGCGCGAGGAGCTGGCCTGCCGGCTGGCGCCGCACGGCGCGCAGCTCACCGCGGGCGGCCTCGCGGTCGTGCTGGTCGGGACGCTGGTCACCGCGAGCGAGCGCGGCGACGTCGCGCAGCGCGCCCCGTCCCAGACCGCGTCCGCCGTGTTCGACGGGACTCCGCTCGAGGGCGCGCGGATCACCGGGCGGCTCGGCGGCATCGTCGACACCTACGGCGGGCTGGTCGTCAAGGCGTTCCAGGAGAACGAGGAGTTCTACGACCGGGCCGACGACGCGCTCGTCGCGGCGTGGGCGGACTGGGAGGGGCGCCGCGACGCCCGGGACGAGGACGGCGACGACGCCCCGACGGCGACCGCGGGGCCGACGGCCGCGCCGACCGGGTCGCCCAGCCCGACGGCGGACGCCGGGGAGCCCACCGACGAGGAGGCGGAGCCGCTCACGCTCCTGGTCATCTCGGACCTGCACTGCAACGTCGGCATGGCCCCGCTCATCACGTCCCTCGCCGAGATGTCGGGCGCCGAGGTCGTGCTGGACGCGGGCGACACCACGATGAACGGGACCTCCGTCGAGCAGTACTGCGTGACGACGTTCGCCCGGGCGATCCCGGACGGCGTCGACCTGATCACGGCGCCGGGCAACCACGACTCCGCGGAGACCACCGCGCAGTACGCGCGGGCCGGCGCGACCGTCCTGGACGGCGGCGTCATCGACGTGCGCGGCATGCGCATCCTCGGCGACCACGACCCGAAGGCCACCCGGCTCATCCAGACGCAGACCCAGGACGAGTCGTACGCCGAGGTCGGCACCCGCCTGTCCGAGGTCGCCTGCGAGGACCCCGACGGCGTCGACCTCGTGCTGTTCCACAACCCGCGGACCGCCCCCGCGATGCTGGCCGACGGCTGCGTGCCGGCGCTCGTGTCCGGGCACATGCACACCCGCACGGACCCCGAGCAGATCGGCGAGGGGATCCGGTACATCTCGTCGTCGACCGCGCGGGGGCCCAGGAGAACGAGCCGCGGATCGGCCCGCTCAAGGGCACCGCCGAGATGACGCTGCTGCGCTGGGACCCCACCACCCGGGAGATCCTCGACTGGCAGCTCGTCGAGATCGGCACGGACGCGAGCGCGGTCGTGCACGACCCGGAGCGCTGGCCCGCCGTGGTGCCGGTCCCCGCCGACGAGGAGGACGACGCCGATCCCGGGTCCGGGCCGTCGGCGACCCCCTCCGGCGGGGCGACGGCGCCCCCGGCGGGCTGACGCCGCCCCGCACGACACCTGCGTCCGCCTCCTGAGACGGGTCGCGGGATCGGTGCCGCCCCGCGGCGCCCCGTGCCACACTCGCGACCATGACCTCCGCGCTCCTCCCGTGCCGCACCCTGCGGCACGCCTGCGCGTGTCCGCTCTGTCGGGCCTGACCGCCTCCCCACCTGCCGTCAGATCCGCGCGGGACGTCGTCGTCCCGCCCCGCCGCCCGCGAGCGGCGGACCCCCGAGGAGCACCCCCGTGAGCGTCCTGACCCCTGCGACGACCGCCCGTCCCGCCGTCCACCCGGCCGGCACCGCCCCGGCGCACGCCGCCGACCTGCCCACCCAGGCCGACCTGCGCCGGTTCGAGGAGCTGCTGGCCGCCCTGCCGCTGACCCCCGCCGTCGTCGTCGACCTGCCCGGCCGCCGCCTGGTGGTCGACGGGCAGGACGTCGACCTGACCCGCCAGGAGTTCGACCTCGTGGCATACCTGGCGCGGTCGGCCGGGCGCGTCGTCAGCCGCGACGAGCTGTACGACGGCGCCTGGCGCAGCCACGACCTGTCCGACCGCACCCGCACGGTCGACGTGCACGTCCGCCGGGTGCGCGCGAAGTCGGGCCTCGACGGGCTGATCGCGACGGTGCGCGGCGTGGGGTACCGGCTCAACGCCCTGGACGGCCTGCGCGTCGTGGCCTGAGCTGCCGGGCGGGCCCGTTCCTGTGGCGAGGCGGGCGCCGGCGGGTGACGCTGGCGATCGGAACACCCGAGCGCCACCCAGGAGGTCGCCGTGGCCCACGCCGACGACGAGCAGACGAGCACCGCACGTGCCGACGCACCCGAGCCGGACGACCCGCGCAAGCCCGACTCCCCCGACGACCTGACCAAGCGGTCGTGGCGGTACGTGCTGCGCACCACGATCCGCGAGTTCAACCACGACCAGTGCACCGACCTCGCCGCCGCGCTCACGTACTACGCGGTGCTGGCGATCGCGCCGGGCCTGCTCGCCGTCGTGTCGATCCTCGGCCTGGTGGGCGACGGGCAGCAGCTCGTCGAGGACCTGGTGTCGACGGCGACGGGGATCGTCGGCCAGGACAGCGCCGAGAACACGCTGCAGCCGATCCTGGAGAACCTCACCAACTCCCCCGGCGCCGGCCTGACGTTCGTCGTCTCGCTGGTCGTCGCGCTGTGGTCGGCGTCCGGGTACGTGAACGCGTTCAGCCGCGGCATCAACCGGGTCTACGAGATCGACGAGGGCCGGCCGGTGTGGAAGCTGCGCCCCGTGCTGCTCCTCGTCACCCTCGTGCTGGTGCTGTTCGCCGTGGTCATCGTCGTCGCCGTCGTGCTGTCGGGCGGGATCGCCCGGAGCGTCGGCGACGCGATCGGCCTCAGCTCCGTCGCCGTGACCGCCTGGAACATCGCCAAGTGGCCGGTCGTGCTGCTGCTGGTGATCGTCGCGGTCGCGATCCTCTACTACTTCACGCCCAACGTCCGGCAGCCGAAGTTCCGCTGGATGAGCGTCGGCGCCCTCGTCGCGGTCGTCGTGTGGATCCTCGCGTCGGTCGGCTTCGGGTTCTACGTCGCGAACTTCGGGTCGTACAACAGCACCTACGGCTCGCTGGCGGGCGCGATCGTGCTGCTCCTGTGGCTGTGGATCACCAACCTGGCGCTGCTGTTCGGCGCGGAGCTGGACGCCGAGGTCGAGCGCGGCCGGGAGCTCCAGGGCGGGATCGAGGCCGAGCGCACGATCCAGCTGCCGCCGCGGGACACCCGCGCGAGCGACAAGAAGCGGGCGAAGGCGGAGGAGGACGTCCGCCGCGGCCGGCTGATCCGTGAGCAGCGCCGGACGCGTCCGCCGCGCTGACCCGGGGACGCGCGCGGACCGGCCGGGCACCGCGTCGCGCGTGCCCGGCCGGTCCGGCGGCGGCCGCGCTCAGGACGCCGTGACGCCGGCGACGTCGAGCAGGTCCGCCAGCCCGCCGATCGTCCGGGCGCCATCGCCGCCCGGCAGCACGGGCACGGGCCCGGTGCCCCACGCGGGGACGCTCGTGAGGAACGACCCGGGGTCGTGCCGCATCAGCCCGACGATCGTCTCCGCGACCAGCCGGCTGCCCACGGGACCGAGGGAGTTGCCCGAGGTCAGCACCTCGGCCTCCTTGAGCACGTAGTACCAGAGCGGCGTGCGTCCGGTGAGCTCGGGGCTGGTGAGCGCGGACCGGACGCCCGCCGGGGCGCCGCGGAGCAGCTCGGCGCGGGTCAGCGGCCGGATGCGCAGCGCGCGGGCGACCGCCTCCCCCGTCGGCACCCCGAGCAGGTAGCCGCGCAGCAGGTTCCGCTTGGCCAGGTGCTCCTGGATGCCCGCGAGGTCCCGCGGCTCGTTCCGCATGACCGACAGGTCGTCGGCGAGCTGGGTGTCGATCGCGCGGGCGAAGTGCCGCGGGTCCGGGTCGGCCTTGTCGACGAACCGGTCCCACTCGATCGCCCAGTTCTCCGGCAGCGTCTGCGCGCCGCCGATGAAGCCCCCGCGACCGCTGAACTGGAACAGCTGGTCCAGAGTGGCCCGCGGCGCGACGAACCCGGGGTCGCCGAAGTTCCGGTTGTAGTCGTAGGCGTTGCGCACCTGCGAGTGGCCGAACCGGAACGCCGCGACCGAGAACTCGAGCGGCATGACCGGCGGGCGCTTCGCGGGGAACCGCTGCAGGTAGAGGCCCTTGAGCTCGGACAGCACCCAGTCGACGGTCCCCGGCACGGTGACCGTCCGCAGGTAGTCGTGCACGATCAGCCACTGGTGGGTGTGCTGCACGAAGTGCTGCGAGCGGGCGAGCAGGTCGGCGTCGGACAGCCCCGGCTCCGCGCTCCGGAAGGCGGCGACCACCGCGTTGTGGAACCGCAGGTAGGCCGTGTGCAGCTGCGCGACGACCAGGTTCTCGTCGTTCCGGGAGTCGCCGATCGTCGCGGGGAACTGGGTCCGGCCCGTCGCGGGGTCGGTCACCGGGTGCCGGCCGGGCAGGTCGCGCGCTGCGGGGTCGGTGGCCGCGGGCACCGGCTGGCCGGGCGCGGGCGACGCGAGGGTGCCGACGCGCAGGAACGGCCCGTCGTAGAACGCCGACGAGCGGTCGCCGTCGGGGCCGTCGCCGTAGACGGAGTCCAGGTTCAGGTACGGCTGCCGGGCGTTGCCGAGCGCGCGCCGCACCGTGTCCGCGTCGACGGGGCGCAGCGCGGGGTCGGCGACCGCCGGCTGCTGCAGGCGCGGGTCCGCCGAGTCCTCGAGCGTGAGGTCGTGGTCGATGAACTGGCCCCAGTAGGTGTACACCGCCGGGATCGTCGACGGCGGGGCCGGGCTGGTGGCCGGCTCGGCCATGGCGCCGCCGAGCCGGCGGAGCAGCGCGATGACCTGCGGCGGGTCGGCCGCCGGCAGGTGGGCGTCGGCGTCGCCGACCAGGTCGGCGAACAGGTAGCCGAAGTCCGAGGCGCGCGCCTGGCGGTGCAGGACCTCCCCGTGGCCGACGTTCTCGACCACCCGCCCGGCGACGGCGGGCGCGGCGGTCTCGGTCTGCGTGGCGTTCATGTGGTTCCCCCTGGGCGGTGCCGGGCCGCGGTGGGCGCCCGGCCGGGTGGCGGACCCGCGCCGCGCGGGGCGGCGGGGTGGGCGGTCCGGGTCGCCACCGGGGGGTGCGGACGGCGCGGGCTGCGAGTCCGGCGCGGCGCGGCCGACGACGGCGTCGGGGCGGCGCGCACGCCGGGTGCGCGAGGCGACCATCACACCACCGCGTGCGCGAGGGCTTCAAGAGTCCGCGGCGGCCGGACCCGCGGTCGTGGTGCCTCCGGCACCGCCCGGCGCCGGAGCCGGCGTGCCGGTGTACTCCCAGTGCCAGGGCTCCGCCGGACCCGACCCGCCCGGGCCGGCCCAGGCCGGGTGCTCCCAGCCGTGCGCGGGCCCGTGCTCGACCATCCACGCGTACAGCGGCCGGTCGAACTGCCCGACACCGCCGAACCCGGCGAAGTCGACCGCGACGCCCCAGCCGTGGTGCGACACCCCGGCCGGCGCGGCGAGCCCGCCCTTGGCCGCCTTGAGCGCCGCCTGCTCGGCGTAGGTGCGGTAGGTGCTGCCGACCGGGAGGTCGGTCCCGTGCTCGGCCCGGAACGCCTCGTTCAGCGCCGTGAGCGCGACCACCGCGTCGCAGCGGAGCCGCGCCCCGGGCGCGAACGGCACCGGGCACAGCAGCACCGGGTCGACGGTCCCGTCCGCGAGCAGCCCCGACGGGCGCGCGCTGCCGCCCCCGGTGCGCACCGGCGCGCCGACGACCCGCCCGTCGAGCACCGGCAGGTCCGCCGCGGCACGGGTCGCCTCGCCGGCCGCCTGCTCCACCCGGTCCAGCCCGGCGACGTCGCCCGCAGCACGGTCCGCCGCGACCGGCACGCTGCGCTCGACCGCCAGGGCGAGCCGGAACACCGACCCGGCGGCGTCCCGCACCCGCAGCGCCGACGCGACCCGGTCGCCGGGCGTCGCGGCCGGCTCGGCCCACGCGTCCGTCAGCCGCTCCACGGCCGCGTCCATCCCGGGCAGGTCGTCGAGCGGCTGCGGCGACACCCGCAGCGGCTCCACGCCGGCGGCGGCGTCCAGGGCCGCGCGCGCGAGCAGCGCGGACGCGGCGGTCACGGCGGGCTCCTCGGCCGCGGCCCGGGCCGCCCACCGCTCGCCGTCCGCGGCGGCGGTGCGGACCGGGTCGAACCCGCGGCCGGTGGCGTCCTCGGCCGCCGCCGCGGCGGGAGCCCGGGGCGCACCGGTGCCGCCGAGCGCCGGCGTCCCGGTGAGCGTCACCCCGAGCGCCACGACGAGGCCCGCCCCGAGCAGCGACCGGCCACCGACCCGGGCGACCGCGGCGCCCCGGCCGAGCCGCGCGCGCCCGGCCGTCCGGTGGCGGGGGCGGCGCGGCGCTGACGGCATCCCGGGGGCTCCTGGGCGAGGCGGGTCGCTGGTCCGCGTGGGCGCGCCACCCGGGTGATCCGGACCCGCGGCAGCCGCCCGCGCCCCGCGTCGCGTCGTCGCCGAGCCCCCAAGCCGGGGCGCCGGTGCCGCGCCACCCGGAGGTGCGCGCCGGTCGTACCGGGCTCCTGCGCCCGGCTCCCGCCACGGGCGCCCCGTTCTCGCGAGGCGTGCCGTCCGGCCAGCGTAGGAAGGCCCCGCGGAAGGTGTCAACGCGAACGAGTGATCCGAGTCACACCGCGGTGCGCTGGACGGCGCTGTGCCGGAGGCGGCCCGACGCGACCCGGGCACACCGCGCGCGCACCGGCGACGAGCGGATCACAGCGCGTCCCGCGCGGCCTCCGCGGCGCGCAGCCGCTGGTCCGCGCGCTCGGCCTGCCGCGCCGCCGCCGTGCGCGCGGAGCGCGCGTGCCGCACCTCCAGGCCGACCTCGCGGGCCTCCTGCTCGGCGGACGCCAGGGCGGCCCGCAACCGCTCGATCTCCTCCCGGGCGCGGGCGATCGTGCCGCCGAGCTCCTCGGCGCGGGCCTCGGCCGCGTGCAGCCGGTCGTCGGCCGCGTCGCGTGCCCCGCGGCGCTCGTCCGCCTCGTCGCGCGCGAGGGCGACGTCCTGCTCGGCAGCCCGGACCGCAGCGGCGCGGCGCTGCGACCGGGCCTCGCGCTCGGCCGCGGCCCGGCGCGCGGCGCTGCGCTCCTGCTCGGCCCGGCGCTCCTGCTCGGCCTGGCGGTCCTGCTCGGCCTGGCGCCCCTGCTCGACCCGCACGCGGCCGCGGCGCCGCCTGCCGGGCAGCGAGACCGTCTCCCCCGGGTCGCCCGTGCCCTCGCCGTCGCCGGGCCCCGGGTCGCCCGTGCGTGCGCCGCCGCCGGAGCCGGGCGCGTCCTCGTCCGCGACGCGGACCCGCGACCGGCGCCCCGCCGGGGCCCCGCGCAGCGGCCGCTGCGGCTCCTCCTCGGTGAGCAGCCGCCCGCGACGCCGACCGGGACGCGCCCCGTCCGCCCCGCCGCCGTCCGGCCCGTCCCGGTGCCCGCCCGCCGCCGCGCCCGCGTCGTCCGGCACCGCGCGCAGCGGCGTCCGTCGCCCCGGCGCTCCGGCGAGCGCCGGCGCGTCCGGCACGGCCACCGCACCCGCGACGTCGACCGGCTCGAACCCCGACGAGAACAGGTCCCGCACGAGCAGCCCCGTCGCGACCGTCGCGGCGGCGTCGGGGTCGCCCATCGCCGCCCGGAGGGTCGCCTCGACCTGGCCCCGGACGGAACCGCCCGCCCCGCCGCCGAGCAGCTCCAGCGCCGCGTCCGCCGCCGCGCCGACGGCCCGCTGCTGCTCCGCGTGCAGCGCCCGGAGGTCCGCACCCGCGAGGGCCGCCTGCGCCTCTCGGATCCGGACCCCGAGGTCGAGCAGCGCGCCCAGGTCGTCGGGCCGCTCCCGCACGAGGAGGTTGACGGCCGCGGCGGCGGAGGAGGGCTTCCGCAGCCCGCCGACGGCGCGGGCGAGGTCGCGCTCGCCGTCGGACCGGGCGGCCGTGACGGCGGCCGTGCGGGCGCGGGTGAACTCCGCCGGCGGCACGCCGTAGAGGTCCGCCGCCACGCCCGCCAGGTCCGCCACCGCTGCCCTCCCGCGTGCTCGTCGCCCCGGGCCGTCGGCCCGTCGGCCCAGCGAACCACGCCACCAGCCCCGACGCCCGCGCCGGCACCCCGCCCGGAGGTCCCGTCCCGGCGGCCCGCGGCAGCCGATAGCGTCGTGTCGACCAGGACGGACGGCGTGAGAGGGGACGGTGCGGCGTGACCGGCCACCAGTTCGAGATCGGCCGCGACGGGCCCACCGCGGTCGTCGTGGGCGTGGACGGCTCCGACCCGTCGCTGCGTGCCGCGGCCTACGCGGTGGGCGTGTGCCGCCGCCAGGCCAGCCGCCTGGTGGTCGTCTACGTGCGCGAGCCCGGCGGCGGCGTGGCGTCGCTGATGGACACGACCGGCGCGGCGAGCGTCGCCGTCGTCGAGCACCAGGACGCGGTGGAGCGAGCCCTCCGCGACCCGCGCGCCCTCGCCGACGCGCGCGGCGTGCCGGTCGAGGTCGTGGTGCGCACCGGCGACCCGTACCAGGTGCTGTCCACCGTGGCGCACGAGGTGCGCGCGGACAGCGTCGTGGTCGGGTCGTCGGCGAGCATCGGCCACCGGATCGCCGGCTCGCTGGCCGTGCGGCTCGTGCGGAACGCGCGCTGGCCGGTCACCGTCGTGCCCTGACGGGCCTCAGGCGGCGGCACCCCCGGCGGGGGCCGTCCCCGCCGCTCCCGGCACCGGCCCCGAGGTGGGCCGCAGCAGCCCCGAATCCAGCGCGACCTCGGTGTCCAGCGTGACGTACCCGCGCTCCGCGAAGAACACCGTGACCCGGTCCTCCTCGACCACCGAGACCTGCCCGGGCCCCCACTCCGCAT
Source organism: Cellulomonas sp. Y8 (assembly GCF_008033115.1). Taxonomy (NCBI): domain Bacteria; kingdom Bacillati; phylum Actinomycetota; class Actinomycetes; order Micrococcales; family Cellulomonadaceae; genus Cellulomonas; species Cellulomonas sp. Y8. The sequence continues at coordinate 4,200,071 of NZ_CP041203.1, read as the reverse complement.
GCTCGACCGCCTGCCCGGGCCGCAGCGGCGCGTCCTCGACCTCGACCGACGTCCCCGCGTCGCAGGAGTCGCAGGCCCCGCAGGGCCTCGGGTGCTTCTCCCCGAGCAGCTCGAGCAGCAGGCGGCGCCGGCAGTCGGTCGTGTCGGCGTACGTGCGCACCACCTCGACCCGGGTCCGCTCGACGGTCCGCCGCTCCTCCTGCCGCTCGGTGGCCGTGCGCGCCGCTGCCTGGGCGGAGATCCCCGTCGCCGCCAGCGTCCCGCCGTCCTCGCGCCGGACCGCCCCGGTGTCGAGCAGGACGCCGAGGGCGCGGGACGCCGTCCGCGCGGCGAGCCCGCTCGCCCGCGTCAGCGCGCGCTGGTCGCGGCCTCCGTCCGGTGCGGCCGCGACGGCGTCCAGCACGGCCGCGAGCGTGCGCTGCTTCGGCACGCCCCCGGTCCGCAGGTACTGGTTGAACCCGTAGTCGTCGGGGCGGCTGACGAGCACCGCCCGCGCGGGCTCGCCGTCGCGCCCCGCGCGCCCGACCTCCTGGTAGTAGGCGTCGAGCGAGGTGGGCGGGCCCGCGTGCACCACGAACCGCACGTCCGCTCGGTCCACGCCCATGCCGAACGCGCTCGTGGCCACGACCAGGTCCTGCTCCCCGGACAGGAAGGCCCGCTCGACGGCGGCGCGCTCCTTCGCCGGCAGCCCGGCGTGGTAGCCCCGGGCCGTCAGCCCGGCGCGGCCGAGCGCCTCGACCAGCTCCTCGACGTGCGCCCGGGTGCGGGCGTAGACGAGTCCCGCGCCGCCGGGGTCCGCCACCAGCTCGCCGACGAGCGCCACCACCCGGTCGTCCCGCTCGCGCGGCGTGGACGCGTGGTGCGCGCCGAGCCAGATGTTCGGCCGGTCGGCGTCGTGCACGAGCACCCGGGCGTCGACCATGCCGAGCCGCTCGACGACCTCGTCCCGCACCTGGGGCGACGCGGTGGCGGTCAGCGCCAGGACCCGCGGGCGGCCGAGCCGCTCGACGGTGCCGGCCACGTGCACGTAGTCGGGCCGGAAGTCGTGACCCCACTCGCTGACGCAGTGCGCCTCGTCGACGACGACGAGACCGACGGGGGCCCGGTCCAGGGCCTCCGCGACGGGTCCGCGCGCCAGCTGCTCCGGCCCGAGCACGAGGACGTCGAGCTCGCCCGCCGCGGCCGCGTCGAGGGCGGCCGCCTGCGCGCGGGCGCCCCGGGCCGAGCTCACCGACTCCGCCCGCAGCCCCGCCTCGCGCAGGCCGGCGACCTGGTCCCGTTGCAGCGCGAGCAGCGGCGACACCACGACGGTCAGCTCCCCGCTCAGCAGCGTGGCGATCGCGTACACCGCCGTCTTGCCCGCGCCCGACCGCGCGACGAGCAGGGTGTCCCGGTCGCGCAGCCCGTCGAGCGCGTCGCGCTGCGCCTCGCGGAGCGTCGCGCCCGGGCCGAGGACCCGGCGCACGGCAGCGTCCAGGTCCGGCGCCTCGGCCCCGGACCCGTCGGTCGTCCGCGTCACAGGGTGCGTGCGCGGTTGAGGCCGAGGAAGAACGCGCCCCCGCTGCACAGGATCCCGGCCGTGAACAGCCAGATCTCCGCGGTGTCGACCGCGAGCCCCATGAGGTACAGCCCGCCCACGAACAGGACGAAGCAGAGCAGGAACAGCAGCACCCGCGCGGGCGGGGGCGGCGGGGGCTGCTCCTCGGACGCGCGGACGCGCTCGAGGTAGTCGTCGTCGACGGTGCCGCGGTCGGACACGGGGGCCTCCGGTGGGGGTGGTGGGGCGCTCAGCGGCGCGGCTGGGCGGGGTTGGTGGGGACGCCGTGGGACGGCGGGTTCTGGGGCGGCCCCGCCGTCTCGGGCGAGGCGCTGCTGGTGCCCGCCGGGGCCGGGGCGGTCTCCGCGGCGGGGGCCGCGGCGTCCCCGGAGGACGGGCGCTGGCCCTCGGCCAGGTCGAGCAGCCGGTGGTCGAGGATCTGGATCACCGCGACCCGGTTCGCGTGCGCCTCCTCGTAGCGGCGGAGCACGTCGATCTCGTCGGCCTCCAGGCTGCGGATGCGGTGGCCGAGCGAGCCGATCGGCAGGTGGTCGTAGTCCGGCACGGGCAGGTCCTCGCGGCGCACGTCGTCGTCGGTCATGCGTCCTCCCGGGGTCGTGGCGGCGCCGGGCGCGGCCGCCGCGATCGACGCTAGGCCGGGCCGCGGAGGGCTGCCACCGGAGGGCACCCGGTCCTACGATCGGCGGGCCCGCGCACGCCCGCCGACGCCGCACCGCCAGGGAGCACCCGTGCCCGCACCTCACGCCCCCGGACCCACCACCGTCGACGAGCGGTTCGCGACGCCGCCGGAGGACCGCGGCTGGACGCTCGCCTACCTCCCGGCGTGGAGCTCGGTCGCCGCAGCCGCGGCGGCCGCCCGCACCGGCCCCGACGGGCTGCACCTGACGATCCCCGCCGACCACCCGGTCTGGTGCCCGGGCGACCACGTGCCGCCGCTGCGGGTCTCGGCGGCGCAGAGCGGGTCCTGGTCGGGTCCCGTCGGGAGCACGCGCGGGCAGCAGCCGTTCCGCGCCGGGCAGACGGTGCGCGAGGAGCAGCCGGCGCGGTGGGCGTGCACCCCGGCGGAGGGCCGGGTCGAGGTGACCTGCCGCGCGACCATCGGCCCGGGCTCGATGTTCTCCGCCTGGCTGGTCGGCATCGAGGACGTGCCGGAGCGTAGCGGCGAGCTGTGCGTGGTGGAGGTGTTCGGCGACACCCTGGGGACCGACGAGGACGGCATGCCGACCGCCGCGCTCGGGTCCGGCGTGCACCCGTTCCGCGACCCGGACCTGCGCGAGGAGTTCGCCGCGCCGCGCACCGCGGTCGACGTCGCGGCGCGGCACACCTACGCCGTGACGTGGCGCCCCGGGCGGGCGGTGTTCGAGGTCGACGGCGTGGTCACCCGGTCCCTCGCCCAGGCGCCCGGCTACCCGCTGCAGCTCATGCTGGGCGTGTTCGACTTCCCGGACCGGCCGCACGGGCCCGCCGCACCGGCGGTGCCCGAGCTGGTGGTCGAGCGGGTGCGGATCACGCCCGGCTGACCGACGCGCGGGCGGGCGTCACTCCCCCGGCTCGTCCGGGCGCCCGCCCTCCAGCGGCTGGGTGAACCCGGCGTGCATCGCCGCCTTCGCCCGGTCCGGCAGCACCGCCGCGGCGGTGGTCTGGAGCCGCGCCTTGAGCGAGCGCACCTCCACCTTGTCGGTGCCCGCCATCATCCCGTCGAACGCCTGGTCGGCCACGTCGGCCGGGTCGTCCTTCGGACCGCGCCCGACCGGCGTCTGCTCCATGCCGGCGCGCGCGAAGAACTGCGTGTCGGTCGGGCCGGGCAGGAGGGTCGTCACGGTGACGCCGGTGTCGGCGAGCTCGTGGCGCAGGGCCTCGCCGAACGACTGCACGAACGACTTCGACGCCGCGTACGTCGCGTACCAGGGGCCGGGCATCAGCGCCGCCGTCGACGCGGTGAGCAGCACCCGCCCGGCACCGCGCTGCACCATCGCCGGAACCAGCGCCTTGGCGAGCCGGACGGTGCCGACGACGTTCAGCCCGATGACCGCGAGGTCGCCCTCCAGCGGTGTCTCGACGAACGGACCGCCCGCCCCGAGGCCGGCGTTCAGGGCCAGCGCGTCCACCGGCCGGCCGACGGCGCGCACCGCGTCGACCAGCTGCGCGACGCCCTCGGCGGTGCCGAGGTCCGCGTGCACGGGCCGCACGGCGTTGCCGGCGGCGGTGAGCGCGTCCGCGACGAGGGCGATCTGCGGCTCGTCGGCGGCGACCACCAGGTCGAAGCCCTCGGCCGCGAACCGGCGGGCGAGCTCGAGCCCGATCCCGCTCGACGCCCCGGTGACGACCGCCAGCGGGCGGATCGCGATGTGCTCGGTCATGGGTCGGCCTCTCGTCCGTGCGCGCGGGCGGCGCGGCCGCACCCGCCCGTCGGACGCTAGGTCGGGCGCGGACCGGTCGCCACCGGACGGCCACCGGGCGGCCACCGGAGCCGTGCCGCTCAGCCGCCCAGCACGATCTCGCCGTACGTCCGCAGCTCGTGCGCCGCGACGGTCGCCTCGACGGTGCCGAGGGGGTCGGCCGCCGCGTACGCGGTCAGGTCCAGCCCGGTGAGCGCGCCGATCATCGACACCGGCACCTGGAACGTCCGGTAGGCGCCGAACGTCGCCTCCGCGAGCACGCTCGGCAGGAACGCGTCCTGCCCGAGCACGTAACCCGTCACCACGAGCCGACCGCGCCCGTCGACGACCGCCGCCACCTTCCAGAACTGACGCGGCAGCAGCACACCCCGGTACGGGGGGTCGTCCGGGGCTAGCACCGGGCCCGCGAGCACCGAGAGGCGCAACCGGTCGCGCCGGGCCGTGCCGAGCAGGTACTCCTCCAGCCCCAGCCAGAGCGTCGAGCCCGCGTTGAACGCGTGGTGCTGCGGGGCCGAGTTCGTGTAGTGGAACGTGTCGTCGTTCGCCGCGCGCGCCAGCGCCCCCCAGGAGGGGTCCAGCCGCCGGACCAGGTGGCCGCGGTCGAGCGCGTTGTCCGCGTACACCTCCGCGCCGGTCTGCTCCTCGCGCGGCAGCCGCGGGTCGAGGATCCACCGGTCGTCGCTGCGCGGCCGGGCGTCGGTGTGCGCGCCGTCGATGTTGACCGCCGTGCAGAGCGCCAGCCGGCGCACGCGGTGCATCACGACGCTGAAGTGGTGGTACCGGAGCTCGGCCGACGCGACCGGGGCGTTCGAGCCCGCGCCCGGCACCGGCAGCGGGATACCGAGGAAATCGGGGTCGTAGCCGCCGCGCGCGGCGTAGTCCGGGTCGATGGCGAGCGACTCGTGGGCGGTCGCGGGCACGGACGCGGGTGGGGGCGCTGCCGGCCCGTCCGGGACCGGCGCCGGCGCGGCGCCGAGCGCGACCTGCACGGTCAGCGTGAGCGGGATCGCGACGGCCCCGCCCGCGGTCCCGGCGGGGACGGCGCCCGCGGTCGCGGCGAGCGTCGCGGGCCCGGTCGTCGCCGACGCCGCGCCGGGTGCCGTCGTCGCGGCCGCCTCGGGCCCGCCGTGCGGCGTCGCCGGGTCGTCCAGGGCGTCGACGAGCGCCCGCCGGGCCGGGTCGAGCGGCAGCCCCGCGAGGTGCGCCAGGATCCTGCTGATCCGGATCCCCTCGTTCAGCGACCCGGACCCGCCGGGCGACGGGTCCGGCACGCTCGCGTGGTGCAGCGCGACGACCTCCCACTGGTCGTTGAACACCGGCGACCCGGACGACCCCGGCTCGGTGTCCGTGACGTAGTGCAGCACCTGCTCGGGGATGTCGACGAGCCGGTTCTCCCGCAGCGCCACCTCCTTCCGGCGCGCCGCGGGGTGCTGCACGATCGTCACGGACTCGCCCACGACGACGGTGCCCTGCGCGCCCGTGAGCCGGCACCAGCCGAACGGCGCCGTGCTGGCGGGCGCGCCGGCGACGGCCACGAGCGCGAAGTCGAGCTCGGGGTCCGCCGCGAAGAACACGTCGGGGTCGAGCCCCACCTCGACCACCGGCATCGGGTCGCCGTCGAGCGCCCGCTGGAAGTCCAGCTGCAGCACGCTGCCCGCGGCCACGTCCGCCGCCGGCAGCACGTGGTGGTTCGTCAGCACCAGGTGCGGCGAGACGAGGAACCCCGTGCCGTACCCGGCCGCGCGGCCGTCGGCGCCGCGGATCACCACCCGCCCGACCGTCCGCTGCGCGACGAACCCGCCCTCGAGGTACCGCGCCTCCAGGAAGTCCGGCTGGTTGATCACCTTCTCCAGCAGCACCTGCGGGGCGTCCGGCAGGTCGAGCCGCTCGGCCGCGTCCGCGACCAGCGCGGGGGCCGGCACGTCGGTGGGCACCGAGTCCGGGTCCTCGCCGGTGCGGAACCGGCTGACCCGGTCGACGCGCCGCGCCACGCGCAGCGGGTCGTTGGCCGCGGCGAGCTCCCCGCGGTCGACGCGGTCGATCGCCGGGAGCCGGACGTCCGCCCGCTCCCGCGCGCGGCGCGGGCGGCGAGCTCCCGCTGGTACTCCTCCTGCGCCCGGAGGCGCTCGGGCAGGGTGGTGGCGCCTCCCGGCGCGCTGACGGTGTCCATGGTCCGGTCCCCTCGGGCGGACGACGCGGCGGGCGCCCGGCGCGGCGGGCGGGTGGCCGGGCGGGGCGGGCGTCGTCGTCCGTCCCCCGCCCGGCGGACGGGACGCACGGGGGGACGCGCCCGACGCTAGCAGTGTGACGCACGCCACACCAAGGCCGCCGAGGGGCTTGACGCGCCCGAGCGCCGGTGCTGCACTCGAAGGGTCCGAGCCCCGGACGACGGAGTCGAGATGGCCGCCCGCCCACACCCGTCAGCCACCCGCCGGGTCGGGTGAGCACGGTGGCGCGCGCGCTGGTCCTGGTGGGCGTCGCCCGCACCGGCGGCCGGTTCCCGGAGCTGCCCGCGGTGCCCGGCGCGGTCGCGGCGGTGCGGGCCTGGGCCGCCGAGCAGGGCGTGCCCGACGACCTGGTGCTGGCGTTCACGGACGACGACGGCACGCCCGTGACCGCCTCGGCCGTGCTCGCGGGCGTGCGCGGCCTCGTGGACCGCGGCGACGTCGACCAGCTCGTCGTGTACTTCAGCGGGCACGGGATCAACACCGGGAACGCCGAGTTCTGGCTGCTCACCGGAGCGCCCGAGGACGGCAGCCAGGCGGTCAACGTGTCGCTGACCTCGTGGTTCGCAGAGCGGCTGCCGGTGCGGCACGTGGTGCTGGTCTCCGACGCCTGCCGGACGGCCGCGAGCACGGTGCAGGAGCTGAGCGTCCAGGGGGTCGCGGTCGTCCCCAACCTGCCGCCGAGCGGGCCGGCCGCCGCGGTGGACGTGTTCTACGCCTGCGCGCTCGGCGACCCCGCTTACGAGGTGAAGGACCCCGCGGCGTCCGGGGCGGCGTACCAGGCGCTGTTCACGTCGGCGCTCGTGGGGGCGCTGCGCGGCGACCACCCGGCGCTGGTGACGCCGGGGCCGGGCGCGCTCACGGGCGGCGGCGCCCCGGGCGTGCCGGGCGGCGCCGATGCCGGCACGAGCGGTGGTGCCGGGCCGGCCGCCGGGTTCGGGCTCGTGCAGCCCTGGCCGCTCAAGCGGGCGCTGCCGGGGCTGGTCGCGGAGCGGCTGACGGCCGCGCACGCCCCGCTCGACCTCGCCCAGACGCCCGACGCCCGGCTGTCGTCGGACCCGCTCGAGGCGTGGCTGTCCCGGATCGAGCCGTGGCCGCTCGCAGCGCCGGAGGCGGCCGCGGGCGACGGCGCCGCCGGGGGCGCGGGCACGGGGGGCGACGGCGCGCCCGCGGCCCCCGCGCCCGCGTCCGCCGCACCCCCCGCCGGCGCGCCCGCGGCACGCACCACGCCGGCAGCCCCCGCCGCCCCGGCCCCCGCCGCGCGCGTCGCCGCCGCGGAGGCCGCCGACCGCCTCGTGCTCGGCCTGGCCGTCGGCCTCGCGGCCGGCGCCGACGGACTGCCCGCCGCCGCCGTCGGCGCCACGGCACCCCCGACCGCGGACCGGCCCCCGGGCGGACCGCCGTCGCCCGCCGCCCCGCCCGGGTCGCCCGGCGCCGCACCCCGGCCCGCCGTCCCCGCGCCGGCGCGCGCCCCGGACCTCGAGGTCGCCCCGCTGCCGTCCGCGCCGCGCCCGGGCGGACCCCTGGTCGTCGTCCAGGGCGACCGCGCCCTCGACGTCGTCCCCGTCTCGCCCACGGCGGTCGTCGTGACGTTCGCCTCGGGCGGCTGCGCCGTGCTGCCCACTCTGCCGGGCCGGGTCACGCTGGCCACCGTCGAGCGCGGCTGCCTCGTCGACTGCGCGCTGCCGCACGCTCCCGGTGCCGACGGCGGCCCGCCCCCGCCCGGGGTGGACGGAGCGGTCGCCCGCCGGGCGCTGGCCGCCGCGTGGTCGCGGTTCGGGCTGCGCCCGGACGACGAGGACGACGAGGACGACGAGGACGACGGCCCCGGCCGGGCCGGGCAGGACCGGGCGCGGGACCGGGGAGCGCGCCGCGCGGTCGCGGTCGACACCGACCCGCTCGCCGCGCTCTACCGCGCGTGGGAGCTGCACGACCGCGGCCGGCGCGCGGAGATCGCGGGCCTGGCGGCCCCCGGTTCGCCCGGCGCGCGGCTGTTCGACGTCGTGCTGCTGGCCTCCGGCCCCGACCCGGGCCACGACGACGAGCCCGTGGACTGGTCCGACCTGCTGACCCCGGTCCCGCTGCTGTCCCGCGGCTGGCCGCTGCTCGCCGCGGCACCGCCCGCCGTGCGGGACCACGCCCTGTCGTTCCCGGCGCGGCTGCCGTCGCACTGGACCCTGTTCGCCGCCGAGAACGCCGCGCGCGTCGCGGAGGTCGCCGCCGCGACCGCGCCCGCCCCACCCGAGGAGGAGCCATGAGGACGCTCGTGCTGGTGCACGGCAGGGCCCAGGAGCACAAGGACCCGCTGGCGGTGAAGCGCGAGTGGCTCGCGGCGCTCGACGAGGGCGCGCACCACGCCGGCCGCCCGCTCGACCTGCCCGACGAGCGGGTCCGGCTCCCGTACTACGGGCAGACGCTGTTCGACCTGGTCTCCGGCGACGCCGAGCACGCCGCGCAGGTCGTCGTCCGCGGTGCCGACGCCGGGCCGGACGCCGAGACCCTGTTCGTCCGCGAGGCGCTGCTGGAGATCGCGGAGCAGGCCGGCGTCGCCGAGCAGGCCGCGCAGGAGGCGGGCGCCGACGGGCCGGTCGAGCGCGGCCCGATGAACTGGCGCTGGGTGCGGGCGACGCTGACCGCGCTCGACCGGCTGCCCAACGTCAGCGCGTGGTCGATCGCGCTCGCCACCCGCGACGTCTACCAGTACCTGCACAACGTGCGGGTCCGGGACACCATCGAGGACGGGGTGCGGCAGGCGCTCGACGGCACGCAGGGAGCGGTCGTCGTCTCGCACTCGCTGGGCACCGTCGTCGCGTACAACCTGCTGCGCCGGGAGGCGGCCACCCGCGGCTGGGACGTCCCGCTGCTCGTGACCGTCGGCTCCCCGCTCGGCGTGACGAACATCAGCCGCACGCTGCGGCCCGTGTCCTGGCCCGCGCCCGTCGGAGCCTGGTTCAACGCCTACGACCCGGAGGACCTCGTCGCCCTGCACCCGCTCACGGCGCCCTGGTTCCCCGTCGACGGCATCGACGACTACGGCAAGGTCGACAACCCGACGTCGAACCAGCACGGCATCTCGGGCTACCTGTCGGACGCCCGGGTCGCCGCGACGATCCTCGAGGCGCTCGAGGGGTGAGGCGACACGGAATGCTGTCGGCGCGGCGCCGAGCGCGCACTAGCATCTCGCCCTTGTGAGCCGACTCGTCGAGACCGTCCTGCCCGCCCGGCTGGGCACCCCGTTCCGGTGGCTCATCGCGTCGTCCTGGACCAGCAACCTCGGCGACGGCATCGCCATGGCGGCGGGCCCGCTGCTCGTCGCGTCGCTCACCGACGACGCGCGCCTGGTGGCGCTCGGGGCGACCGTCCAGTGGCTGCCCCCGCTGCTGTTCGGGCTCCTCGCCGGGGCGCTGGCCGACCGCTGGGACCGCCGCCGGATCGTCCTTGTCGTCAACTGGGTGCGGGTGCTCGTGCTCGGGGTGCTGACCGCGACCATCGGCACCGGCCAGGCCTCCATCGTCCTGGTCCTGGCCGTGCTCTTCGCGCTCGGCACCGCCGAGGTGTTCGCCGACAACGCGGCGCAGACCTTCCTGCCGATGCTCGTGCGCCGCGACGACCTCGCGCTGGCGAACTCGCGGCTGCAGACCGGCTTCATCACGGTCAACAAGCTCGCGGGTCCGCCGCTCGGCGCCGCCCTGTTCGCGGCCGGGGCGGTCTGGCCGTTCGCCGGGCAGGCGCTCCTCGTGGCGGCCGCGGCCCTGCTCGTCGCGCGCATCGTCCTGCCCGCGGTCCCGCGCGACCCGGAGCGCCGCAGCCACCTCGGGCGGGACATCGCCGAGGGCTTCCGGTGGACGGTCCGGCACCCCGCGGTCCGCACGCTGGTGCTCACCATCTTCATCTTCAACATCACGTTCGGGGCCGCGTGGTCGGTGCTCGTCCTCTACGCCACGCGGCGGCTCGGGCTCGGCGAGATCGGGTTCGGCCTGCTGACCACCGTCAGCGCGGTCGGCGGGCTGGTCGGCGGCGTGATCTACGGCTGGATCACCCGGCGGGTCAGCCTCGGCAACCTCATGCGGATCGGGCTGGTCGTCGAGACGCTGACGCACCTCGGCCTGGCGCTGACCCGGCAGGCGTGGGTGGCGATCGGGATCTTCTTCCTGTTCGGCGTGCACGAGCTCGTCTGGGGCACCACGTCCGTGAGCGTCCGGCAGCGCGCCGTGCCGCGGGCGCTGCAGGGCCGGGTGGGCAGCGTGTACACCGTCGGCGTCTTCGGCGGACTCGTCGTCGGGTCGGCCGTCGGCGGCGTGCTCGCGGAGCACTGGGGCGTGACGGCGCCGTTCTGGTTCGCGTTCGCGGGGTCGGCGCTGTTCGTGGTGCTGATCTGGGGGCAGCTGCGGCACGTCGCGCACACCGACGACGCCCCGGAGCCGCTGCCGGAGGACGACGCGCCGGCTGCCGAGGCCCAGGGCGCGTCGCGGGACGTCTGACGCAGCGCGGCCCTCGTCGAGATCGGTGGTTCGCGCCGAGATCGGTGCCTAGAACCACCGATCTCGGGCAGAACCTCCGATCTCGGCGCGCCGGACCACCGCGCCCTCCGGGGGGACCGCCCGGGCGTGCGGCAGCCACGTGCCGTCCGCGGACCGCTCCTCGTACGCCTCGAACGCGAGCGGCAGGCCGCGGGCGCGCGCCGGGTCCGGGCCGTCCATCGCCTGCAGGTGCACGTGCGGCTCGGTGGCGTTCCCCGAGCAGCCGCACGTGCCGATCGGCTCCCCCGCCGCGACGGCCTGCCCGACCCGCACCCGCACCGACCCCGCGCGCAGGTGCGCCACCGCCACGCACGCGCCGTCGGCCCGCGCCACCACGACGTGGTTCCCCGCCACCGCCGCGATCCCGCGCCGCAGCCGCCCCGCCTGCCCGAGCGCGTAGTGCAGCAGGGTCAGCGGCGAGCGGCGGCCGCCGTGGTCGGGCTCGCCGTCGTGCGCGCGGACCACCGTCCCTCCGACCGGGGCCAGCACCGGCCGACCGAACCCGACGAACCGCTCCGGCGGCTCGACGGCCAGCACGGTGCGCCAGTCCACGACCCGCGCCGACCGCCCGTCGGCGTCCGTGCCGACCAGGTCGATCGCGTACCGCAGCGCGAGCAGGTCCGTCCCGTGGCTCGGAACCCGGCGCGCGGGACTGTTCTCGACCCGCCAGCACCCGTCGCCGGGCAGGTCGAGCACGACCGCCGGTCCCGCGCCGTCGCCGCTCACGCGCGCCACCCTCCCACGCCGCTCCGCGCCCGCGCCGCCCGCCGTCGACCCCGCGGGTCGGGCCCGCACCCGCGTTTCCCCCCCGCCCGCGGCCGCCCTTCCCCCGCCGAGATCGGATCCCCGCGTCGAGATAGGCCCGTGGGCGGTCCGATCTCGACGGAACGGTCCTCTCTCGGCGAGAGGGCGGGAGGGCGAGGGCCGGAGGGCGGCGGGGAGGGAGGGCCAGTACGCCTCAGGACTCCCAGCCGGAGGCGGCCGCGACCGTGGCCGCCAGCTCCTCGACCGTGCGGCCGTCCGTGGCCACCCGGCCGACCCACGGGCCCGCCGCGCGGTCCAGCAGCTCCGCAGCGGACGCCGAGCGGTCGAGGTGCTCCCGGAGCGCCGACCCGATCTCCCGCGCACCGAGCCGGGTGCGGATCGTGCGCGCGGACGCGGTCAGGAGCACCCCGGACACCCGCGCCCGGCCGCCGAGCGCCCGGGTGACCAGCTCCCGCTCGAGGACGCTCACCGTGTTCACGTAGACCAGCCGCCGGTAGCCGGCCGCGGCGTACGTGCCCCACAGCGCGCGGAGGTTCGCCTCGGTGAGCGCGGTGCCGTGCGGGTCCGACGCGGGCTTCGGGTACGCGGCCGACAGGTTGTCGCCGTCGACCAGGCAGTGCGCGAGCCCGGACCGCTGCCAGCGCGCCGACAGCTCGAACGCGACCGACGACTTGCCCGAGCCGGAGCGTCCGGCCACCAGCAGCACCTCGGGCTCCACGCCGCCCTCCCTCCGGCTCGCCGCGCCGCGTCAGCCGGCCGCGACGCCCGCGACCGGCTTGGTCCGCGACCGCCCGGCCGTGTCCTTGAGCACCACGTACTTGAGGTCCACGTGCGGCTCGAGCGCGCTGAACTTGTCGTTGGGTGCGCCGATCACCAGCTGGAACCCGAGCCCGCGCCACGCGCCGATCGCGCGGCCGGTGAACCGCGCGTCCGCCTTGATCAGCGCCTCGTCGAGGAACACCGGCGCGTACCGCGGGCGCGGGGCCCCGGCGTCGCCGAGCTGATACCGCAGGGCCGCCCCGACGATGAACGCCACGAGCTCCTGCGACTCGCCGCCGGACTTCTCGCCGATGTGGTCGTACAGCGCGACGTGGTTCCCGTCGAGGTCGACCTTCTCCGCGCTCAGCCGCACGTGCCGGCGGACGTCGACCAGGTCGGCGAAGTCCGGGGACGTGCGGCGGATCCGGTCGATGACCTTCGCCATCCGGTGGTACCGGCGCTCGCGCTCGGCGTCGGACGCCTCGGTGGCCAGCAGCTCCTGGAGGTCCTTCAGCTCCTTGCGGAACCGCGCCACGACCGTCGACTGCGTGTCCCGGGCGTCGATCCGCAGCCGGTGCTCGTCGTCGGCGAACGGCAGGTCCGCGAGGATGTCGTTGACCGGCTGGATGCGCTCCTTGATCTCCCGGACCGACCGGCTCAGGCCGTGGTGCAGGTCCGTGAGGTCGTTGCCGGACAGCCGCAGCAGGCTCTTGCGCCACTCGGCCTCGAGGTCGTGCAGCCCGGACGTCTCCAGCGCCCCGAGGATGCGCGCGAAGTCGGCGTACGACGCGTCCGGGTCGGTGCCGAGGTTCGGGTCGGGCCAGCGCTCCACGAACGTCTCGAACGTCCGGCGCAGCGCCTCGCGCGCCGCGCCGATCGTCTGCTGCGCGGCGAGCAGGTCGGTGCGCAGGATCTCGTTCGCCCGCGCGACGGTGCTGTCGAACGCGGCGAGCGCGGCGGCGGGGGCAGGGCGCGACCCGCCCGGCGCACCCGCGCCGGTCGGTGTCCCGCCGAGCAGCGCGTCCAGGTACGCCCGCTGGTCCTCGCCGACCGTCACGCCCGCGTCCTGCGCCTCGTCCAGCGCGAGCTGCGCGGCGTCCACCTCGTCCGTGATGGTCGACCAGCGCCCGCCGAGGTCCTCCGCGGAGCCCTTGGTCCGACCGACCTCCTCGGTCAGGTCGCGGATCGTCCTCTCGAGCTCGACCACGCGCTGCTGCAGCCGGGTCACCTCGGGGTTGCCGGACGTGACGTCCTCGATCACGGTCGCCCACCGGGCACGCTCGGCCTCGACCGCCGCGACGTCGACCTGGTCCCAGCTCACCGCGTCGAGCTGCTCGTACGCGCGGAGCTCGACGTCGTGCGCGTCGAGCCGGTCCTCGGCGGCGCGCACCTGGCGCTCCGCGTCGTCGAGCCGGGCCTGCGCCGCCGCGATCTGCTCGTCCAGGTGCGCCAGGCGGCGGGTGTTGGTGAACCCGAGCACGTTGGCGCGGCCCTGGCCGCCGTGCGCGCCGCGGCGCCCCTCGGACACCTGCCCGGACCGGGTCAGGGCCTTGGGGTGCTGGGACAGCTCGCCCGGGGTGTCGACGCAGACGAACGCGAACCGGCTCGCGAGCTCGCTGCGCAGCCAACCCGTGAACGGGCCGTTCCGGAAGTCGAGCCGGCCCGGGAGCGTCCGGGGGTCCAGCGCCACGTCCGACCTCAGGTCGGTCGGCACGCCCTCGAACCGGATGCGGCGCGCCGTCGGCACGGCGTCGATCGCGCGGCGGAAGGCCGTCACGTGCGCGGCGTCGATGAGCAGCAGCGTCGCGAACCCGCCGAGCGCCAGGTTGAACGCGTCGCGCCACGGCTCGTGCTCGGTGCGGACCTCGATCAGCTCGGCGACGAACGGCAGCTCCTCCGGCGTCAGGCCGGCGGCCTCGGCCAGCGCGGCCCGCGCCCGGTGCAGGTCGCCCGGGATGTTGTCCTGCCGACGCGCCACGGCCTCCCGGTCGGAGCGCAGCACGGCCAGGTCGACCCCGGCGGCCTTCTTCTCCGACATCGCCGTGCCGAACTCGGCGCGCGCCTCGGACTTCGCGTCGCCGTCGGCCTGGGCCTGCCGCCCGCGCGCCGCCAGCGCGTCGAACTCCTTCTCGGTCGACACCGTGGTGCCGAACGCGGTGCGCAGCACGTCGTCGAGCCGGCCGCGGGCGCGCGTCACCCGCTCGAGCCGGTCCTCGGTCGCGACGAGCTCGCGCTGCGCGGTCGCCAGGCGGTCGCCGCCCGACGACCACAGGGTCTCCCGCACGCCCTCGAGCTCGGACCGTGCGGCCGCGATCCGGCCGGTGGTCTCCGCGGCGCGCTTCTCGGCGTGCTGGTGCTCGCGGCCCAGCTCCTCCTCGACGGCGCGCAGCAGGCCCAGCCGGCGCTCGTGCCGCCACAGCGTCGCGGTCGACCGGTCGTCGTCGAGCGTGCCCACCCGGTCGATGACCCGCAGCCGCTCGGCGGCCTCGTCCAGCGCCTCGCGGTGCGCGCGGATCGGCTCCAGCGCCTTCACCTGCTGGCGGGCGGTGATCATCTGCTCGCGGGTGCCCGACAGCTTGTCGAACTGCTCGACCACCGCGTCGGCCGTCGCGAACGTGCTCGGCTCCTCCAGCACCATCGCCTTGTACAGCGCGTCGACGGTGGTGATCTGCTGGCCCGCCTGGATCCGGCCGAGCAGCGCGACCGCCTTCGCGCCGTCGCCGGTCGCGCCGATGCCGAGCGTCGAGTGCAGCCGCGCGGTGAACTCGCGGTCCGTGTCGAACGGCGTGAGGCCGGCGGCCGTGAGCACCGGGCGCGGGAACCGGTCGGCCGCCGCGGCCTCCAGGTCGCGCAGGTCGAACGGGCCGTCCGCGGTCGCGCGCAGGGCGATGACGTCCTCGAGCGTCCGGGCGGCCGACGGCACGTACCAGGCGCGCACGCCGGTGAGCTCGCGGCCCGCCTGGTCGACCCAGGTCATCGCGATCGCCGACCAGGTGTCCCGGCCGTCACCGCGGAGCACCCGCTGCTTCGTGCCGTCCGCGGCCCGCGTCTCGTCGAGCTTGCCGCGCGAGTAGGACAGGATGTTCCGCTGGTCCTTGCCGCGCGGGCGGCCGACGACGCCGCCGTTCGACGCGCCGTTGAACGGCGTGGTGTGCGGCATGAGGAGCGCGATGTACGCGTCCATCAGCGTCGACTTGCCGGAGCCGGAGCCGCCGGACAGCAGCGTCGCCGTCGGGGCGAACCGGACCCGGTGGTGGCCGTCGTAGCCGCCCCAGTTGACGAGCTGCAGGTCGCGGGCGACCCACTGCTGGCCCGTCGACGCGGCCGGGATCAGGCCGAACAGGGTGTCGACCATCGTCATCGTGCGACCTCCTCGGAGGCGTCGTCGGCGGGGGTGGCGCCGGGCCGGTCGGCGGGGGCGTCGTCGTCGGGCGCGGGAGGCTCCGTGGGCTCCTCGGCGGCGGCCTCCTCGAGCGTCGGCCCGAGGTCGACCGGCTCCTCGGCGGGCTGGTCGCCCTCGGCGGTGCCGGCGTCGCCCGCGGGGGCGTCGTCGTCGGCCGGGGCCTCGTCGTCGTCGACCGGGGCCTCGTCGTCGACCGGGGCCTCGTCGTCGTCGGCCGGGGCCTCGTCGTCGGCAAGCACGCTGTCGGCGGGAACCACGTCGCCGACCGGAGCCGCGTCGTCCCCCGGTGCCGCGTCGTCGGCCACCGCCCCGCCGGTGCGCACCTGCTCCCGCAGCCACGCGCTCAGCTCGGACAGCCGCTCGTTGCTCAGCACCACCTCGACCAGCGGCGTCACCCGGTAGCGCCCCTCGGACTCCTCCTCCACGACGCCCTCCTTGGCGAGCCGCAGCACCGCCGCGCGGATCTCCCGCTGCCGGGCGGCGACGTTCGTGTCGTCGGGGTCGAAGTACGTCAGCGCCGTCTGCTCGATCTCCTCGACGTCCACGCGGGCCGAGGTCTCCCCCGCGCCGCGCTCGCGCTGGAACACCGTGCGCAGGTGCACGAGCACCAGCGTCTCGGCGCGGGTGTACGCCTCGTCGCGGAGCAGCACGGGCACGTCGAGCTCGTCGGAGCGCACCTGCCGCTTGTAGGCGATGCCGCGCTGGTGGTCGACGACGAGGTGCACGAACAGGTCGTGCAGGCGCGACTCGATCACCTGCTGGTTGTCGAGCAGGGTCCGCCACTGCTGGCGGTTCTTCTCCGCGAGCAGGAAGCGGCGCTGCAGCAGCCGGACCAGGACGCGGCGGACGTCGGCGTCGAGCGTGCCGGAGTCGCCCGGGAACAGCTCGGCCGGGTCCTCCTCCATCGACACGGTGTCGATGAACGCCTCGACGTCGTCTCCACCGGGGGCCTCCGGGCGGTCGGCCGTCGTGGTGTCAGTCATCGTCCTCGTCCTTCGTCATCGTCGTCACGCCGCCGAACGCGAACCGCCGCCGGGTGCCGTCCGGGCGGACCGCGTCGACGTAGGCGACCTCGTCGGTCTCGGTCATGCCGCGCTGGTGGGCGATCTCGAGCAGGCCGAGCAGGTCGACCGGCCGCCGCAGCGGCTCCGGGGCCGCGTTGAACGCCGCCCCCACGTCGACCGTGCCGGCGCCCCCGGCGAACGCCACCAGGTGCGACCCCAGGTCGGCGTAGTGCGGGCCGCCCCAGGCGAGCGCCTCCGCGGCCGACGCGTCGGAGTCGTCGTCGTCCCACGCGGTCAGCGGGCTCGGCGGCTCGGCCGGCCGCACGTCGCCCGCCGTCTGCCGCAGGTGCTCGACCTCGGCGACCGGGAGCCGGCGCAGCGGGTCGACCGCCTGGCCGCGCCGGGCGCCGGGGACCCACGCCTGCAGGCCGGTCATCACGTCGCGCAGCAGCTCGTCCACCTGCCGGTCGCGGAGCGGGTCGTGGTTGCGCACCTGCGCGGTGATGACGAACGACGCCTCCCGCTGCGCGGTGAACACCTGGTCGAGCCCCTGCTCGATCCGGCGGCCGATGTCCCGGAGCTCCGCGCGCTGCTGCGCGGGCAGCCGACGGGTGAACCGGTGCCGCAGCACGGTCGACAGCTGGGTCGCGAGGTGGTCGAGGCGCTGCGGGTCGCTGATGAGGCGCAGGGCGCCGGCGAACGCGCGACCCTCGGGCGTCGAGTCCATGACGTGCTCGCCGCGCTCCAGGTACTCCCGCAGCACCTCGCCGGTCGGCCGCTCGTCCTGCCGCAGCGCCTGCACGACGTCGCGCTGCATGACCTTGATCGACTCGGCGACCCGGGCGAAGTCGGCCGGCAGCTCCCGCACGAGGTGCAGGACGTTCTCGGCCTCCTCGAGCAGCGTCTCCTCGTCGGTCTGCTCGACCTCACCGGTCTTCTGGATCCGGTCGAGCTCGCCGCGGAGCCGGGTGATCTCGGCGTCCAGCCGGGCCATCCGCACCAGCGCGTCGGGGTCCGCGTCCTCGGCCAGCCGGTCGACGGCGTCGAGCAGCGTCCGCACCCGCGACTGCGACACGCGGGCCCGCGTCCCGCCAGCGCGACCCGCGACCTCCAGGGCGCCCACCGCGTGCGCCGACAGGCTGTACACCTCGAGGTCGTCGTCCAGCACCTGCCGCGCGAGCCAGCCGGCGTCCGCCCACTGGCGGCACAGGTCGCGCGCGGACCCGGTGGGCAGGTCGTCGCCGTGGCCGGCCGCGCGCAGCTGGTCGAGGGCGTCCCCGACCTCGGTGTGCGCGTCCGCGACGGGGACCTGGGGCCGCTCGGCGGTGAACACGAGCGAGAGCAGGGAGACGATGAGGGGGGCGTGCCGCTTGTGGAGCAGGTCCAGCATCGGGTTCTGGAAGGCCCGGACGGCGCCCAGGTACGCCCCTTCGGCACGAGTGATCATCGCCGGACAGCGTAGGTGACCGGCGGGGGTGGTCAGGACGCCGCCACGGCCCGATCCCGGGACCGAAGTCGCCCACGCGGGCGCGCCGGTCCGCGCAGACTGGCTCGATGGGCAGCCAGCCGGACCTCGACGCGCACATCCGCCGCTACTACGGCGGGCGGTTCGACGAGTCGTCCCGGCTCACCACCCGGTCCGCCGCGGGGCTGGTCGAGCTCGCCCGCACCCGCCGGCTGCTCGCCGACCACCTGCCCGCGGGGGCCGAGGTGCTCGACGTCGGCGGCGGCACCGGCGTGCACGCCTCCTGGCTCGCGGGGCGCGGGCACCCGGTGACGCTGGTCGACCCCGTGCCGGAGCACGTCGCCGCCGCGCGCGCGGCGGGCGGGTTCGCGGCCGAGCCCGGCGACGCCCGCACGCTGCGGTTCCCGGACCGGTCGTTCGACGCGGTGCTTCTGCTCGGCCCGCTGTACCACCTGCGGGACCGCGCGGACCGGCTCGCGGCGCTGGGCGAGGCCCGCCGCGTGCTGCGGCCCGGCGGGGTGCTGCTGGCGGGCGCGATCTCCCGGGTCGTCGCCGCGACGGACCTGGTGACGGGTGCCGGCTTCACCGACCTGCCCGGGACCGGCCTGCTGCGCCTGCTCGAGACGGGCGAGAGCCCGCTCGACCCGGCCGACGGCTTCCCCGCCGGGCACTTCCACACCGCCGCCGAGCTGGCCGGGGAGGTCGAGGACGCCGGGCTGCGCGACGTGACCGTCGCCGGGGTCGAGGGGCCGGGGTCGTTCGCGCTGGAGCTGGTGCCGCCGGACGACCAGGTCGTCGCCGCGGCGGTCGTCCTCGCGGAGCGGGCGCAGGGGCACCCGGGGTCGGCGGACCTGTCGGGGCACCTGCTGGCGGTGGCGCGGCGCTGACGGCGGGGCGCCGGGACACCGGCGCCGGGTGTGACCCGGCGCGCTCAGGCCACCAGCGCGAGCCAGTCCGCGAGCTCCCCGCCCACCGGGACGAGCGGCAGCCCCACGGCACGGGCGCCGATCCCGAACCGCGCCGCCACCGGCGCCGCGAGGACCGCCGTCCGGGACACCAGCCCGCGGGTCGAGACCAGCAGATCGGCCTGGCCCCGCCGCTCCGGGTACAGCTGCGTCCCCGCGACGTACCGCGGGTCGAAGGCGGGGTCGAACGCCGGGGCGTCCGTCGAGCCGAGCACGTACGTCAGCTCCGCCAGCCGGCCGAGGGCACCCGGGCTGAACTTGGCGAACCGCTCCGCGTACGCGTCGAGGAACCCGAAGTACGTGCCGCCCGAGCGCAGGGCGTAGCTCAGGTACACCGTCTCGCCGCCCGCGGTCAGCCGGAGCACCGTCACGTCCCCGTCGCGGCGGAACCCGGCGACCACGTCGCGGAACCACCGGTACGCGACGGGGTCCAGGCCGAGCGCGGCACCACCGCGCGCGGCGTCGCCCTTCCAGCCCGCGGCCTGGAACGCGGCGAACTCCGCGTCGACCGCCGGGTCGTCGCTCACGTCGTGCAGCTCGAGCGGCCCGCCGGCGTCCCGCGCCAGGCCGCGCACCCGGCGGCGCAGGTCCTTCCGCCGGCCCGCACCCATGTGGTCGGCGGCGAGCGGCGGGTCCACCAGCGGCGCGTCGGCCGCGCACGGGACGGGCTCCGGGACCGCCGACCGCCGCGCGTACGCGCTCTCCGTCCGGCGCCGCTCGTGCACGAGCATCCCGCCGCGCGCCGCGACCTGGCGCAGCGCGTCGGCGAGCGGCCCGTCGAGCGGGAAGTGCTGCAGCTGGACCAGCCCGGGCAGGCCGACCTCCCGCAGGCCGCCGAGCAGCGCGCCGAGCGCCTCGACCTCCCGGCCCGCCCGGACGAGCGGGTGGTGCCGGTCCGAGTGGGTCGTCATGAACGTGCCGCCGGTGGTCACCGCGCGCAGCGGCACGCCGGGGGCCACGGTCGTCGTGGTGAGCGCGAGCAGCGCCAGCCACGCGTCACCCTCCTCGACGACCAGCAGCCGGACGTCCGCCACGTCGCGGCCGCGGTGCCGCGCGGGCACCAGGAAGCGGGGGTCGAGGTAGACGTTGGGCTCGACGGCGGAGTCGGCGAGGCGGCGCCAGGCGCGGGCGTCCGCGGCGGTCACCCGGGGCAGCGGGACGAGGCGGGCGTGCACGGTGTCCTCCGGTGCGTCGTTGCCGGTGGGGCATCGGTCGCGGCGAGGCTACTGTCCGGTTTGTGCCGATTTCCGGCAGTCACAGGGTGAAGCCGAAACCGACCGCGCGGTCGCCCGAGGCGGTCACAGCCGCCGACCGGAGCGCGGGGCGGTGCGTCGGCGCAGGTCACCGGTCGGCGCAACGCCCCGCCCCGGGGCGGCGCGCCGCTCAGCAGGCACCCGGGCTGCACCCAGGTTCCCCCGAACCGGGGTCCCCCGGACGGATCAGCGGATTCGGGTGCGGGCGATGCCCGCGCGGACTCGCCTCGACCCGCGTCAGGCGTCCAGCAGCAGCTCCGCGCCCGGCACCCGGCACGCCGCCACGGTGCGGCCGTCGGCCACGAGCGACGTCTCGACCCAACCGCCCCGCGTCAGCCCGACGAGCTCCTCCGGCCAGACCGAGAAGGGGACCGTCCCGGGTCCCGGCCCGGCGATCACGTGCGCGCCCTCCCACAGCGCGGGGTCCTCGCCGAGGTCGTCGGCCCCGGGCACGCGTGCCTCGACCCACACCTCGCTGTCCCCACCGCCGAGGCTCCCGTCCCAGGCCCACGTGACGTCGAACCCGGGTCCCGAGGGCACGAGGTGGCGTACCACCCAGCCGCGGCGCTCGACGTTCTCGGCGCGGGTGCGCTGCACCGTCGCCTCGGCGCCGACGTCCGGGACACCCATGGGCACCTGCACCTCGCACGCGACCGGGGCGCCGACCGTGGTCACGCTGCCGCTGGTCGAGGTGGGCACCGCGAACACCGCGCCGGCGGCGCAGGCCGCGATCGCGGCGGCGGTCACCGCGGCAGAGCCCCGGGACACCCGGGGCACCGGCTCCAGCCCGGGGAGCCACGCCGGTCCTCGCGTCAGCACCGCGACAGTCCCGAGAGCGGAGTCGGCGACCGTCCGGCGCAGCGGGTGCCACAGCGGCCGCAGGTACCCGATCAGCAGGATGCCGTCGACGACGTGCACGAACGGCCGCGCGAGCGTCCGCAGGAACCCCGCCGGCGCACCGGTGTCCGCGCGCACCACCGCCACCCCCGCGACCCGCTTGCCCGGGGTTGCGCCGGTGTACGCCTGCATCAGCACCAGCGCGAGGAGCGTCGCCCCGACGGCCGCGGCGGCCCACGGGACCGGGTCGCCCGCCCGGGGCGCACCCGCGACGGCGCCCAGGGGCGGGTGCAGCGACAGCGCCTGGGACCCGCCGCCGTAGCCCGCCCAGGTGACCGCCGCCAGGATCAGGTCGTCGAGCACCACGGCCGCGACCCGTCGCCACCAGCCGGCCAGCGCGAGCGGCGGCGCGGCAGGCGGGAGCGGGTGCGGCGCGGGCAGGGCGACGGTCACGCCGTCGATGTTCGCACGCGGCCCCATCGCCGCGTGGGCGTTCCGGCGACGGGCGCCTCAGCCGTCCGTCCCGGCCCAGTGCGGGTTCGTCATCACACCGAGCACGTTCCCGAACGGGTCGACCACGGCGGCGGTACGGAACCCCTCGCCGCGCACGGTCGGCGGCTCGTGCACCGTCGCCCCGCGCTCGACCAACGTGGCGACTGCGGCGTCCACGTCCTCGACCGCCCAGTAGGTGTACTGCCCGCCCGGCGTGCGGTCGAGCGCCCCCGGGACGTACCGGGCGTCCACGATCCCGAACTCGTCGCCGTCCCGGCCGAGCCGCCACTCGAGGTAGCCGTCCCGCACGAAGTACGGGTCCACGCCGAAAAGTGCCGTGTACCAGTCGCGGGCCGCTGCGAGGTCCGCGGCCTGGAAGTTCGACGTCGCCAGTCCCTGGAGCATGGTCGTCACCCGTCCCGTCGTCGCGGGCCGGTCCGCCCGACCCGTCGGGACCACCGTGCGCGCGGTAGCGGTCAGTTCCTGACCGCTTCTCCCGAGGCGTGCTGGATGAGCCGCGTACGCCGCACACGCTCCGTGCGAACGCCCGCCTGGTCGACTCGTCGAGCGAGCACCCGGGGCGCGCGACCGATGGACCGGCTCGGACGCCGCGAGCACGACGAAGGCCCCGATCCTGGCGGGGATCGAGGCCTTCGTCGTCGCTGTCTCAACGAGTGTCCGGAGGGGGACTTGAACCCCCACGCCCTATACGGGCACTAGCACCTCAAGCTAGCGCGTCTGCCATTCCGCCACCCGGACAGGGTGTACGCCTGACGGATACGAGGAGCGCTTTTCCGCGCTTCCCGCCCCCTCAGGTGCGGCAGAAAACATAGCACGGAGTGGCGGCCGAGCACGCATCCGCAGGTGGGGGCACACTGGCGAGGGCGTCCGGCGGAGCACCGCGGCGGACGCGTCGCACCAGCAGGGCAGGAGGTGGCGCACGCGATGGCGGACCAGAGCGGCGCGGACCGGTACAGCAGCGCGAAGGCCGGCGGACCGGCCGGATCCGCGTCACGACGGGTCGCGGGGCAGCGCCGACCGCCCACCGGGATCGCCCCGGACGACGGCGTCCCCCGCTGGCTGCGGACCTCCGCGGGGATCACCTGGCGGCTGCTCGTGCTGCTCGCCGGCATCGCGCTCGTGTTCTTCGCCACATCGCAGGTGCAGCTGCTGTTCGTCGCCGTGTTCATCGCGTTCGTGTTCACCGCCGTGCTGCGGCCGGTGGTCGACTTCTACACGCGGGTGATGCCGCGCGGGCTGGCGACGGCCCTGGGGCTGCTCACCGGGTTCCTGGTGCTCGCCGGCATGGTGTTCTACGTCGGCTACTCGGTGGCGAACCAGTGGCAGGCCCTGTCCCGGCAGTTCGGCGACGGCATCGACCAGATCGTCGACTTCCTGGAGAACGGGCCGCTTCCGTTCTCCATCAGCAACGACCAGATCGCCGAGTGGATCGACAACGGCCGGCAGTGGGTGCAGGAGCACGCCGGCGACCTCGCGGGTCAGGTGGCGGCGTCCGCGGGCTCGGTGGTCGAGGTGTTCACGGCGCTGGCCCTGGCCATCTTCTGCGCGATCTTCTTCCTCGCCCGGGGCAGGGAGATGTGGACCTGGTTCGTCAACCAGCTGCCGTCGTCGGTGCGCGACTCGTGGAAGACCGCGGGCGGCGCCGGCTGGTACACGTTCTCCGGCTACACCCGCGGCACCGTCATCATCGCGGTCACCGACGGCCTGCTCGCGTTCATCCTGCTGTCGATCATCGGCGTCCCGCTGGCGGCCCCGCTGGCCGTGCTCGTGCTCATCGGGGCGTTCATCCCCCTGATCGGCGCCCCGGCGGCCATGGTCATCGCGATGATCGTGGCCCTGGCCGCGAACGGCCCGATCCAGGCGGCGGTCGTCGGCATCGGCATCGCGCTCATCGGCCAGTTCGAGGGGCACGTGCTGCAGCCGCTCGTCATGGGCAAGCAGGTGTCGCTGCACCCCGTCGTGGTCGCGCTGGCCGTCACCGGCGGCACGCTCACCGCGGGCATCCTCGGCGCGGTCATCGCCGTGCCGCTGGTGTCGGTGGTGTGGGCGATCTGGTCGCGGTTCCACCAGCCCGACCCGCCGATGGAGCCGGAGGAGGCGGACGAGGAGGTCCGCCCGGTCGACGAGGACGGTGAGGGCGCCGAGGCCTAGTCCCGCGCGGACCCTTCGACCGCCCGCACCGGCGCGTCGCCGAGCAGCTCCACCGCCGCGGCCAGCGCCGCCGCACCGGCGTCGTCCACCGGCCGCAGCGGCGCGGGCAGCTGGCCGAGGTCGGTGCCGAGCACCCGGGCGAGCGCGTGCACCGCCCGCGGCCCGCCGAGCGAGACCACCAGCTCCGCGACCGGTGCCAGCCGCGCCATGTGGGCCCGCGCCTCGTCCGCCCGTCCCGCCACAGCGGCGTCCGCGACCGCGGCGTACCAGGCGGGCAGCACGCTCGCGAGCCCCGAGTGCCAGGTCCGCGCGCCCGCGAGGAGTCCCTCGACCCCGAGCACGTCCCCGCTGCAGCCGACCTCCACGGTGTCGGGGACCGCCGACCGGAGCGCCGCCACGCGCTCGCGCAGCTCGGCGGCGTCGCTCCCCCGGTCCTTCACCCCGCCCACGCCCGGCACCTGCGCGGCGCGGACCAGCGTCTCGACCGAGTACCGGAACGTCGTGCTCACCGGGTTGTGGTAGAGCCAGACGGGCACCCGCGCGGCGTCCGCCACGTCCGTGACCAGGTCGAGGACCTCGTCGTCGGTGAGCGGGAGGTAGGCCAGCGTGGGCAGCAGCACCGCGGACGCGCCGGCACGCTCGGCGACGATCGTGTGCACGACCACCTCGTCCGTCGTGAAGGCGCCGACGCCGGCCACGACGGGCACCCGGCCCGCGGCGGCGTCGACCGCCGCCTCCACGACCAGCCGCCGCTCCCCCGCCGTCAGGTAGGGCCAGCCACCCGTGCTGCCGAGCACCGCGACACCCGAGGCGCCGGCGTCGACGGCGTCGTCGACGAGGCGCTGCAGCGGGTCGAGCACCACCTCGCCCTCGTGGCCGCGGGGCGTGGGCAGGTACGGGACGAGCGGGCCGAGGAGGGTCACGCGGGCAGTCTGGCACGCGAGGCGGGCGCGCGGGGTGCTCAGGGACGGCCCGGAAACTGCTCTCGCGCCGGGCTCCGCAACCTCGCTACGGTCGTCAGGAACCGGTTTCCCGGCCCGACGAAGGAGTCGAGGATGGCGCGAGCAGGACGGACGATCGGCACGGCCCTGGTGGCCCTGGCGCTGGCGCTGCCGACGGGGGCGGCCCGGGCGGCGCCCCCGGGCGCCGGGTCCGGCGACGGGTCCGGCGACCCACCCGCGGGCGTGGACGCCGGGTGGCTGGCGCTCGCCCGGCAGACCCTCCCGGAGGGCGACGGGTGGGGCTCGGCCGGGTCCGGCACCACCGGCGGGTCGGCGGCGGCACCCGGGGGCGTGCACGTGGTGCGGACCTGGGACGAGCTCCGGGCGGCCCTCGGCGGGGCCTCCGCCCATCTGCGGGACGAGCCGACGATCGTGCTCGTCGAGGGCGAGATCCGGGCCTTCGGGTTCGACGACCCGGCGTCCGGCCTCCCGACCTGCGACGACTTCGCGGCGCAGGTGCAGGTCGAGGACGACGACCCGCGCCCGTTCTCGATGGCGGAGCACGTCGCGGCGTACGACCCGGAGGTGTGGGGGTGGGACGATCCCGCCGGGCCCCTCGAGGAGGCGCGGGCGCGCGCGGCCGCCGTGCAGACGGCCCAGGTCCGGCAGCGTGTCGGGTCGAACGTCACGATCCTCGGCCTCGGTGACGACGCCCGGCTGGTGGGCGCGCACCTGCTCGTCCAGGGCGTGCGCGACGTCATCATCCGGAACCTGCACGTCTCCGACGCCTACGACTGCTTCCCCGAGTGGGACCCGGGCGACACCAGCGTGGGGAGCTGGAACTCGCTCTACGACAACATCAGCGTGCACACCAGCGCGAACGTGTGGGTCGACCACGTCACGCTCGACGACGGCGACCACCCGCCGGCCTCGCTGCCGACCGTGCACGGCCGCCCGTTCGAGGTCCACGACGGGCTGCTGGACATCACGCACGAGTCCGACCTCGTCACCGTGTCGTACTCGGTGTTCCGCGACCACGACAAGACGAACCTCGTCGGGTCGGGTGACGGCCGGCAGGCGCTCGACGGCGGGAGGCTGCGGGTCAGCTGGCACCACAACCTGTGGGACGACGCCGGCCAGCGGCTCCCCCGGGTGCGGTTCGGCGACGTGGACGTCTACAACAACTACGTCCGCGTCGGGGCGGGCGGCGCCGCGCTGTTCGACTACGCGTGGGGCGTGGGCGTCGAGTCGAGCATCTGGGCCGAGCGGAACGCGTTCGACCTGCCCGAGGACGTGCCCGTGGCGTCGGTGGTCAAGCGCTGGGGCGGGACCCGGCTGCACGCCGAGCAGACGCTCGTGAACGGCGTCGAGGTGGACGTGCTCGGTGCGTACAACGCGGCCGCCGCGGAGGCCGACCGCCTCGTCGCCGGTGCGCGCTGGGACCCGGTCGCGGCCGGGGTGCGGGGCGCCGTCGTGCACGAGGTGACCGACGTGCGGGAGGTGGTGCTCGCGCAGGCCGGGGCCGGGGTGCTGGCGCCGGCCGCCGAGGGCCCGGACGTGCCGGACCCGGTGCCGAGCACGCCGGTGGCACCTCCGGGCGGCGGCTCGGGCGGGGGTGGCGCCGCGGACGGCGGCACCGGTGCCGGGGGCGGCGGCACCGGGTCGGACGAGACCGGGGCGGGCGGCGGTGCGGCGACGGCCGAGGGCGCACGCCGCGGCGGCCTCGCCGCGACCGGGGTCGGGGCCCTGGGCGTGCTCGCGGGCGTCGGCGCGCTCGTCGGCGTCGGCGTCGGGCTCGTGCGGGCGCGGCGGTCGCTCCGGGGCTGACGACGAGCCGCCGGGCGTCGGCCCGGGCTCCGCCTCGGCGGCCGCCCCGGCCCGGGTGCGGGTCACTGGAAGTCCCGCGAGGTCGTCGCGATGCCCAGCGACAGCGGCGTCAGGTGCTCGGCGATGAGGTTGGTGGCCCCGTCCGCCCGCTCCAGCCGCCCGCGCACGACGAGCGCCCGGGACGTGCGGGCGACCTTCCGGAACCGCTGCCACAGCCCGGTGCTGCACACGATGTTGAGCAGCCCGGTCTCGTCCTCGAGCGACAGGAAGGTGACGCCGCCGGCGGTGCCGGGGCGCTGCCGGTGGGTGACGACCCCCGCGACGGCGACCCGGCGCCCGGCCTCGTGCCGGAACGCCTGCTCGACGCGCAGCACCCCCTGGGCGTCCAGGCCGTCGCGCACGTACTGGGTCGGGTACGAGTCGACGGTCACGCCGGTGGCCCAGACGTCGGCGACGGCGAGCTCGACCGGGCTCATCCCGGGCAGGGTCGGCGCCTGGACGCCCACCGAGACACCCGGCAGCGTGTCCGGCCCCTCCTGCGCGAGCGCGCCCGCCGCCCACAGCGCCTCGCGCCGGGTGACGCCGAGCGACTCCAGGGCGCCGCCGGTGGCCAGCGCCTCGAGCTGCGCGGTGCTGAGCTCGACGCGCCGGACGAGGTCCCGCAGGTCGGCGAACGGGCCGTGCGCGTCCCGCTCGGCGACGACCCGCTCGGCGACCTTCTCCCCCACGTTCCGCACCGAGGCGAGGCCGACGCGCACCGCGAGGGAGCGCTCGGGCTCGGCGGCCGCCGGTGCCACCGACCCAGGCGCAGCGGGTTCTGGCGCAGCGGGTTCGGGCGCGATCGGCACGGGTGCGGCGGATGCGGCAGGCGCGCCTGGCGCGGGCACCGGCTCGTCGACGGGCCCGAAGGGCGGCGGCACCTCGGCGAACCCGCGCGCCCCGCCCGCCCGCAGCGGCGGCACCGGCGCGGTCCCCGACGGCCGCGGCGTCAGGCGCGGCTCCCCGCCCGCGGGCTCGGGCCGGACCCGCTCGACGACGGCCTGCACCCCGGAGCGCTGCACGTCGGGGCGGAGCACGCCGATGCCGTGCCGGCGGGCGTCCGCGACGAGCGACTGCGGCGAGTAGAACCCCATGGGCTGCGCGGCGAGCAGGCCGGCGTAGAAGGCGGCCGGGTGGTGCACCTTGAGCCACGAGCTGGCGTAGACGAGGAACGCGAAGGAGTAGGCGTGCGACTCCGGGAAGCCGAAGTCCGCGAAGGCCTTGAGCTTCTCGTAGACCTCCTCGCGCACGGGCTCCGGGATGCCGTTGCGGGTCATGCCGTCCATGAGCCGGGCGCGCAGCGCCTCCATCTTCTCGATGCTGCGCTTGGAGCCCATCGCGCGCCGGAGCTGGTCGGCCTCGGCGGGTGTGAAGTCGGCGACGTCGATGGCCATCTGCATGAGCTGCTCCTGGAACAGCGGGACGCCGAGGGTGCGCTCCAGGGACTTCTCGAGCCGGGGGTGCGGGTAGGTGATCGGCTGCCGGCCCTGGTAGCGCTCGATGTACGGGTGCACCGACCCGCCCTGGATCGGCCCGGGGCGGATCAGCGCGACCTCGACGACGATCCCGTAGAAGCTCCGCGGCTGGAGGCGCGGCAGGGTGCCCATCTGGGCGCGCGACTCCACCTGGAACACCCCGACGGTGTCGGCGGCGCACAGCAGGTCGTAGACCAGCGGGTCCTCGTTGGGCAGCTGGTGCAGGTGCAGGCGCGGGCCGCCGTGCTGCTCGACCTGGTCGAACGCCAGCCGCAGGGCGGTGAGCATGCCGAGGCCGAGCAGGTCGAACTTCACCAGGCCCGCGTCGGCGCAGTCGTCCTTGTCCCACTGCAGGACGGTGCGGCCCTCCATGCGCGCCCACTCCACCGGGCAGACCTCGATGACCGGGCGGTCGCACATCACCATGCCGCCGGAGTGGATGCCGAGGTGCCGCGGCAGGCGCAGGAACCGGTCGGCCAGGTCGATGACCTGCTCGGGGATCTCCTCGAGGTCGCTCGCGGGCGGCGGCCGGTGCGCGGGGACGACGTCGTGGCGGTCGGCGGTCGGCTGGCCCGCCGGCCCGTCCGCGTCGTCGTGCCCGGCGGGGCGCCGGGGCGCCGGGGCCGGTGCGGCGCCGGGCTCGTGGTTCCAGCCCCAGACGACGCCGTCGGGGTCGCGCTGGGCGGCGGCGTACTGCGCGGCGCGGCGGTCCTCGCGGCTCACCGGGGAACCCGGGGTCGCCGCGGCGGGCGGGCCGGCAGGGGGTGTCCCGACGTGGGGCGAGCGCGGCGTCGGCCGGGTCGACGGCGGGCTCGGCCGGGTCGACGTGGGCCGGTCGGCGACGTGCTGCGTCGGCGGGGCGGCCGCCACGGCCGCGGCGCCCCGGTTCGCCCCCGACCACCAGGGGTGCCGCGGCGCCGGGCCGCGCAGCGTGCCCCAGCGCTCGATCGACTTGCTCCACGCGTCCTGCTGCCCGACGTCGTACCCGAGCGCCCGGGCGGCGTCCCGCACGGCGGACCGGGCGCGGTAGGAGATGACGTTGGCGACCTGCGCGGCGTGGGTGCGGCCGTGCTTGGCGTAGACGTACTGGATGACCTCCTCGCGGCGGCCGGACTCGATGTCGACGTCGATGTCCGGCGGCCCGTCGCGCTCGGGCGCGAGGAACCGCTCGAACAGCAGGCCGTGCGCGACGGCGTCGACGGCGGTGACCTTGAGCGCGTAGCAGACCGCGGAGTTGGCGGCCGAGCCGCGGCCCTGGGCGAGGATGCCGTTGCGGTGGCAGAAGTCGACGAGGTCGTAGACGACCAGGAAGTACCCGGGGAAGCCGAGGTCCTCGATGACGCGCAGCTCGTGCTCCAGCTGGGCGTAGGCGCCGGGCACCCGCTCGGCCTCGGGCGGGCCGTAGCACTCCAGCGCGCCGCGGCGGACGAGCTCGCGCAGCCAGGTCGCCTCGGTGTGGCCGGGCGGCACCGGGTACGGCGGCAGCTGCGGGGCGACGAGGTGCAGGTCGAACGCGCACTCGGCGCCGATCGCGGCGGCGGTCGCGACCGCCTGCGGGTGCCGCCGGTGGCGGCGCAGCATCTCGGCGGCGGACGCCAGGTGCGCGGTCGGCGCCCCGGGCAGCCACCCGTCCAGGTCCTCCATCGACGACCGGGCGCGGACGGCGGCCAGGGCCATCGCCAGGTCGGCGTCCCGCGGGGTCGCGTAGTGCACGTTCCCGGTGGCGACCAGCGGCAGCCGGGCGCCGGCGGCGAGCCCCGCGAGAGCGTCCGCGAGCTCGGAGTCGTACGGGCTGCCGCCCTGGGTGACCTCGACCGCGACGTTGTCCCGGCCGAACAGGGCGACCAGCCGGTCGAGCTCGGTGCGCGCCCGGTCGAGGCCCGCGGCGGTGACGCCAGGCTCGCGGCCGCCGTCGGTCAGCGCGTGCCGGACGGGTCCCTTGCGGCAGCCGGTGAGCACGAGCCAGCGCCCGTCGGCCTGCTCGGCGAGCTGCTCCAGCCGGTACTCCGCGGCCCCCTTGGTCCCGGTGGCGAGGTGCGCCTCCGCGATGGTGCGGGACAGCGCGCGGTAGCCCTCGGGCCCGCGGGCCAGCACGGGCAGGTGCAGCGCGCGCGGGTCGGGCACGCCGGTCGGCAGGTCGAGGACGTCGGGGCCGCCGACGCCGGGGACGGGCAGGTGCAGCTCGGCGCCGAACACGGTGGGCAGCCCGACCTCCCGCGCCGCCTCGGAGAACCGCACGACGCCGTACAGGCCGTCGTGGTCGGTGAGCGCGAGCGCGCTGAGCCCGAGCCGGTGCGCCTCGGCGGCGAGCTCCTCGGGCTGGCTGGCGCCGTCGAGGAAGCTGAACGCCGAGTGCGCATGCAGCTCCGCGTAGCGCGGGACGTCAGTCATACACGGCCTCGCAGGTCCAGCCGTCGGGGCGCCAGGCGAGCAGCAGGGCCCGGCCGTCGCCGAGCGTGACCTGCAGGTGCATGCGCAGCCCCGCCTCGGTCGGCGACCACCACCGCTCCGCGAGCGGCCAGGGGCCGGCCCAGCCCGCGACGTCGTGGTCGACCGCGGGCCGGCGGTCGGTGGCGTGCGTGCGCACGCGCACCGGGTCGCCGCTCATGGCGAACCGGCCGTCGAACCGCACCATCCGCCCCGTGCCGTCCAGCACGTCGACGGGCGCGGGCCGCACCGGCACGGTCGCGGGCGCCGGCGGGGGCAGGTGGCCGGGCCACGGCCGGTCGACCGGGCGGGGCGCGGCGGCCTGGGCACCCCAGGGCTGCAGGTGCACCTGGTCGCGGACGTCCCGGCCGCCCTGCAGCGCGGCGGTCAGCACGCCGTCGCCGCCGAGCAGCCCCTGCACGCGGTCGAGCGCCCGGTGCGCGCGCAGGTCGCCGCCGGACGCGCCGCCCCACAGCCGCCCCTGCTCGGCGCCGGCGGGCGCGACGTCCTCGGCGGTGATCCCGAGCGCGACCAGACCGATCGGCTCGGCGTGCTCGTCGGGATCGCCGCCGTCCGGCCGGGCGCCGGCGCCGTGCTCGGCGGCCGCGGCGGTCAGCCAGCCCTCGAGCTGCCAGCGGATGCGGTCGGTGATCCGCGCGGCGGACAGCCCGCCGAGGCCGCCCATGTCGGTGCGCCAGGCGCGGGTCAGCTCGGTGCCCTCGTCGGTGCGGGCGGTGATCCGCAGCCGCGCGCAGGTCACGGAGTGCTCGGTGAGCAGGGCGTGCAGCTCCTCCGCGAGCCGGCGGCCGGCGAACGTCGCGACGTCGACGCGGTGCGCGGGCGGGTCGAGCTCGGTGCCGACCTCCAGGTCGGTCTCCGGCCGGCGCCGGGCCGGCGGGCGCAGGTCCTCGCCGCGCACCAGGGTCCACGCCCAGGTCCCCCAGGTGCCGAACCGCGCGTGCACGTCGCCGCCGTCGAGGGCGGCCAGGTCCCCGAGGCGGCGGAGCCCGAGCCGGCGCAGCAGGTCGACGAGCTCGACGACCGCGTGCCCGGCGTCGTCGGTCACCGCCGCGGGCGCGAGGTCGTCGACGGGGCGCGGCGCCAGGAACTCGCGCGAGGCGCCGGGCGGCACGACGGCGTCGGTGCGGGCGGCGAGGATCGCGGCGAGCAGGCCGTCGGCGGTGCCGACCTGGCACTCGTGCCCGGTCCGCTCGGCCACCACGGACACCAGGCGCTCGGCGAGCGTCTCCTCGGTGCCGTGGAACCGGGCCGCGCCGCCCGCGGGCAGCAGGAGCAGGCCGGGCCGGGCGACCTCGATCCCGGCGACGACGGCCTCGGTCGCGACCGCGACCGGCTCGAACAGCCGGGCGTCCCGGTCGTCGTCGGCGGGCAGCAGCACGACCTCGGGGCAGACGCCCTGGGCCTGCCGGCGGCGCATGCCGCGGCGCACCCCCTGGGCGCGGGCGATCGCCGACACGGCGACGAGCCGCGCGCCGTGCTGGACGGCGGCGGGCAGGTGCGGCGGGACCTCGGCGGCGCGCACGGCGGCGACGACCGGCCAGTCCGGCACCCAGACGACGGTGGTGCGGGTGCTGCTCATCCGACGAGCCTCAGGTCGGGCGCGAGCAGCGCGCCGTCGTCCACGACCTGCTGCGGCGCCGGCGGCTGCGGTGCGGCCGGGGACGCGGCGGCGCGGCCGGCGGGCAGCCCGTACGGGTCGGTGCCCACCTCGAGCGGGAGCACCACACGCAGGCCCTGGGCCTGCCCCGCGCTGCCCCGGCCGGTGCGGGTGATCTGCACCTCGTGCGCGCGGAGCCGGCCGTCGCCCTCGCCGACCCCGGTCCACCGGCCGCCCTCGACGGTCAGCACGGTGCCCGCGCCCGGCCAGGGCGCGGTGGCGAGCAGCACGGACCCGCGGTCCCGGGCACGCGCCATCAGCCGGCGGCGGTCGGCGTCGGCCAGGTGCGTGCCGGGGCCGACCACCACGACGTCGATGCCGTCGAGCAGGGCCGCGACCACGGTCGGCGCGTCCACGCCGGGCTGCGGGACGACGGCGAGCCGCTCCAGCGCCACCCCGGTCTGGGCGGCGGCGAGCAGGCCGAGGCTCGGCTGCCCCACGACGGCCGCCCACGCCTCCCGGGCGGTGCAGGCGGCGGCGACCATCGCGAGCACCAGCGAGGTGGAGCCGAGCACCGCCGTCGTGCTCCCGCGGCGCAGGCCGTCGGGCAGCAGCGGGGCGAGCGCGGGCGGCACCGCGAGCGGCGGCCGGTCGGTGAGCAGCACCGGGCCGCGCGCGACGGCCGACCGGGGTGCCGGCTGCCGGTCGGGCAGGTCCGGGACGGCGACCGGACCCGCGGGCGCGGGCACCGGGGCGGGGTCCTCGACCGGCAGCACCGCGAGCGCCGTGGCGCCCCGCACGGGGGCGTCGACGGCGCGGGCGCCGGGACGGGTGCCGTCCGCCCGCGCCACGTCCGACCGAGGCCCGCGCACGTCGCCGCGCACGTCGGTCCGGGGTGCGACACTGCTCCCCGCGCCGCCCTCGCTCGCGGAGGCAGCGCCCGTCCCCCGCGGCGCAAGGCTGCGGGCGCCGGTGCGCAGCTCGGCGCTGACCAGGGCGGCGCGAGCCCGGGCGATCCGCTCCTCCTGGTTCACCGCCGCACCTCCCCGCCACCTGCCGGCCGACCGCCGGGCACTCGTTCGAACACGTGTTCGATTGTGCCAGTAGACGCTGACACTCCGGCACGCGTCAATCCGGCGTCACCCGCCCTGGGGACCACGACCCGGCGCGTCTCCGGCGGGTCGCCGGGACCACCTGCGCGCGCCCGGGACCGGGGGCATGATGACGGGACAGGCACACCCGTCCGGGCGCCACGGCGCGCCCACCAGGAGGAGGACCATGGCCGTCTCGCTGACCCGTCCCGTCGCCCCCGAGCCGTACGCCCTGCTGCCGTCCGTCCCGGACTTCGACCTCGCGAGCGCCGACGTCGCGCACGGCGAGCCGCTGCCCGCCACCTTCGCGGCCGACGGCGAGGACCTGTCCCCCGCGCTCGAGTGGTCGGGCTTCCCCGAGGGCACCCGCTCGTTCGTCGTGAGCTGCTTCGACCCGGACGCGCCGACCCCGGCCGGCTTCTGGCACTGGACGGTCGTGGACGTCCCGGTGAGCACCACGTCGCTCCCCCGCGGCGCCGGCTCCGCGGCGGGCGACCTGCTGCCCGAAGGCGCGTTCCAGGTCCGCAACGACGGCGGCTCCACCGGCTACACCGGCGCCGCGCCGCCCCCCGGGGACCGGCCGCACCGGTACGTGTTCGCGGTGCACGCGCTCGACGTCGACCACCTCGACGTGACCCCGGACGCGACGCCGACGGCCGTGGCGTTCACGGCGCTGTTCCACACGATCGGCCGCGCGCTCCTGACGCCCACGTACCAGCGCTGACCGGGGCGGGGCCGGTGTCCGCGGCCGCGGCCGGCCCCGCCGCCCGCACGCTGGCGCGGGCGCGGCGCCGCTGCTAGGAACGTCGACGTGAGCTCACCGTTCCGCACACCGCTGTCCGCGACCATGATCGTGTCCGGTGCTGTGGTCGGCCTCACCTCGATCGCCTTCTGGACGTACAGCGCCGCGGTCACGGACGGCCTGCTCGACAGCGACCTCCGGCTCGTGGCCCTCGCCGTGGGCGGCCTCGCGCTCGAGCTCGCCGGCATGGCGGTCCACGACCGCGGGCACCGGCGCCGCGGCGAGAGCCCGCACGCGCTGTGGGGCCTCGACGACCGCCACCGGCCCGACTGGCTCCCCCGCCGCAGGCGCTGACCCGCGCCCGCCTCAGCCCACCTCAGCCCGCGCCGGCCCCCAGGTCCAGGACCATCCCGGTCGCCCCGGGCGCCACGTCCCGGAACCCGAGCGACTCGTACAGCGCCCGCCCCGGCGGGTCGGCCACCAGCGTGATGTACGCCCCGCGCGGCGCCCGCGCCCGGACGTCGTCGAGCAGCCGGGTCAGCACCCGCCGCCCGAGCCCCTGCCGCTGGTGCCCGGGGTCGGTCGCCATGTCCGCGACCAGGAAGTACCACCCGCCGTCGCCGACGACCCGCCCCATCGCGACGACCTGCCCCTCGGCGGTCCGCACGTGGCACCATGACCAGCTGCCCGCGAGCGCCCCGGCGCCCTGCTCGGCGTTCTTCGGCGTGAGCCCCGACTCCCGGCGCAGCCGCAGGTACTCGTCGAGCGGCGGGGCGGCGGGTACGAGCACGTACGGGTCGGCGGCGAACGGGTCGGCGGGCGAGGCGGCGTCGGTCACGCCGCCATCCTGCCGTCCGCGGGCGACCAGAGGGCTCACGGCGCCACCGAGGGCCGTCCCACCGCGGTGCGGCGGGTCGCGACGGACCGGCGACGCGGCTCAGGCAGCGGTCGGCGTGGCCGCGGCGGCGATGATCTCCGCGAGCCGGTCCGGCTCGCTCCACATCGGCCAGTGGCCGGTGGGCAGGTCGACGACGTCGACGTGCTCCAGCGCCGCCACCTCGGCGAACATCGGATGCCCGCCGCGGGCCAGCTCCAGCACCTGCGCGCTGGACATGGAGCAGCACACCAGCAGGGTGGGCACGGCGTGGCGCTCGCGACGCGAGAGCACCACCGGCTGCGTCAGCACGGGGCCGGGCTCCGGGACGGCCCGCTCGGTGAACCGGGCCAGGTCGTCGGCGTCCAGGCCGTCGAGGCTGGCCTGCTGGGCGAGCACCTCCAGGTCGGGGAGCGGCAGCTCGACCAGGTCGGACGGCGCGTCCGGCGCCGGCGCGGTCCCGGGCGCCGCCGGGCCGCTGTCCACCCACAGCACGCGCCCGACCAGCTCGGGGTGCCGGTCGAGCACCAGGCTGACCGGGGCGTTCGCCCCGCTGTGCGCGACGAGGACCGCCGGCGTGCCCCCGACGTCGACGGCCTGCCGCAGCGCCTCCTCGACCGCGGCGGCCTGGTCGTCGAGCGTGCGCTCGGTGCGCCGGGGGTCCAGGGGGTCCAGCCCGGGCAGGGTCAGCGGGGTGGCCCGGTGGCCGGCGCGGCGGAGGCGGTCCACGACCCCCTCCCACGCCCACGCGCCCAGCCAGTGACCCGGGACCAGGACGACCGGGGCGACGTTCTCTCGTGTGCTCATGACGCCACCCTCGCGCCTCCGTCGGACAGCGGGGTGTCACCATTTCTGTCACGAATCGGTATCGTGCCGGCGTGAAGCGTTCCGAGCGGTTGCACGCGCTCACGGAGCTGCTGCGACGGCAGGGTGCCCGTGGCTGCACGGCGCAGCGCCTGGCAGCGGAGTTCGGCGTCTCGGTCCGGACGGTCAAGCGCGACCTGGACGCCCTGGAACGCGCCGGGGCGCCGATCTGGTCCCGGCCCGGCCCCGGCGGGGGCTACGGCCTCGCCGGTGGGGCGTCCCTGCCGCCGGTCAACCTCACCCCCGCGCAGGCGGTCTCGCTCCTCGCCGCGGTCTCGGCGGCCCGGGACGCCCCGTACGCCGACCTCGCCACCGCCGCCGTGCAGAAGGTCCTCGACGTCCTGGACCCGCGCACCCGGGCG
Source organism: Cellulomonas sp. Y8 (assembly GCF_008033115.1). NCBI lineage: Bacteria > Bacillati > Actinomycetota > Actinomycetes > Micrococcales > Cellulomonadaceae > Cellulomonas > Cellulomonas sp. Y8. Next base: position 4,163,994 of record NZ_CP041203.1, on the reverse strand, counting down.
CTCGCCGAGCGCCTCGCCGACCGGGTGTGGGTCGACGCACCGCCCCCGCCGGCCCGGTCCGTGCGGTCCCCGATCGAGCAGGCGATGACCGACCAGCGGGTGGTCCGGATCCAGTACCTCTCCGGCGACGGCGCCGTCACCACCCGCGACGTCGAGCCGGTGCTGTTCGGGTCCCGGAACGGGACCTGGTACCTGATCGGGTGGTGCCGGCTCCGCGAGGCCATGCGCTGGTTCCGGCTGGACCGCGTGCAGCACGCGGCCCTCACCTCGGCACCGTGCGGCGACCACACCGTCGAGGAGGTCGGCGCGCCGCCGCCCACCTCACGTCCCGTGCTCGGCCGGACCCGGGGCTGAAGCCCGTTCGCGCGCCGGCCGCCTGGGTACCCTGCGGCCATGACCCTCACGCTCGGATCCCTGACCTGGTCGCGCGCCGTGGACCGCCTGGACCTGCTCGCCGAGCCGACGGCCGCCGCGCTGTCCGGCTGGGCCGCCGTGACGCCCGAGGTGGCCGACGCCGTGCGGGTGACCGAGATCGACCCGGAGCTCGCCGACACTGCCGCGATGACCGAGGCCTACGACCTGCCGCTCGTGGTCTCCGCGAACTGCGTGCTGGTGTCCGGCCGGCGCGCGGGCGACGAGCGGGTGGCCGCGGCCGTCGTCCGGGCGACGACGCGGGCCGACGTGAACAACGCGGTCAAGCGGCTGCTCGACGTGCGCAAGGCGTCGTTCCTGCCGATGGACCGGGCCGTCGAGGACTCCGGCATGGAGTACGGCGGCATCACGCCGATCGGCCTGCCGACGGGCTACCGGGTGCTGCTGGACGCGGGCGTCGCGGAGGCCGACCCGGACGCGGGCGGCACCGTGATCATCGGGTCGGGTCTGCGCCGGTCGAAGATCGCCCTGCCGGGTGCGCTGCTGGCGACGGCCCCGGGCGTCGAGGTGGTCGAGGGCCTCGCCCTGGCCTGACGCGTCGCGACGCCGCCCGCCGGGGCCTCAGGGGCTCGGGTCGCCGTTCCCGGTGCGGTGGCCGCGCGGGTCCTCCCAGGTCAGCGACCACGAGCCGCCGGACCGGTACCCGTCGTCGACTCTCGCGACGTGGCCCACCACGAGGAGCGAGAACGCGATCAGCGGCCCCAGCAGGAGCATCCCGACCGTGGAGACCGCCCCGAGCACGATGCCGGTGATCGCCATCCAGGGCGCGCGGCCCCCGCGACGCCGGGAGCGCTCGTAGCCCACGATCCCGAGCACGAGCGGCACGGGGCCGAGCGAGAGCAGGCCGGTGATGAACGCCGCGAGCGAGACCCCGTCGCCGTCCGGGTCGCGCGGCGGGGGCGGCGCCAGCGGGCCCGGTGCGGGGGGTGTCGCCCCGGGAGCCTGCTGCGGACCGTGGCCGTCGTCGGACATGGGGCGTCACCCTCCTCGGGAGCGGGCCGCGCGGGAGCGCGGCGGCCCTCCCGACGCTAGGGGCCCGGCGACAGCACCCAGCCCGCGGCGACCACCTACCCAGCGCGAGGCGCCCTCGCGCTCGCCGCACCCCGCTGACCTGGGCCGCAGCCCTGCTCGGGCCGGCCCGCCGCTCGCCGCGCGCACCCCCGCCCCCGCGGCTAGCGTGACCAGCACGGGGACCGGCGCGCCACGCCCACCGCTCCCCGAGCCGGTCCCTCGAGCAGCCGGGGGGCGAACCGCCGCGCCCGTCGCGCGGCACACCCGGACCAGGGACCCCACATGCGCGCACCGTCGCCCCGTGGCCCGCTCAGCGAGCGGGTCCTGCACGCCCTCACGACCGGCGAGGCCGACGCCGCGCTCCCGGACGAGGCCGCCCGCGCGGCCGCGGCGTCGCCGGACCTGCTGACCGACGAGGACGTGCAGATCACGCTCACGGCGATGTACGAGCTGCACCACCAGGGCCTGGACGGCGTCGACGACCGGCTGGAGTGGGACCCGACGCTGCTGCGCGCCCGCGCCGCGCTCGAGGACGCGTTCGAGGCGCAGCTCCGCCGGGACGTCGTGGTCCCCGCGGACCTGGTGGCCGAGCTGGAGACGAACACGGAGCGTGAGGGCGTGGCGGCCGCCGTCGCCCGCGCGCTGTTCGACCTGACCGGCCGCGACGACGGCCCGAGCCTGTCCGCGTACGTCGCGCGGAAGGCCACCGACGACCAGCTGCGCGAGATGCTGGTGCAGCGCTCCGTCTACCAGCTCAAGGAGGCGGACCCGCACACGTGGGCCATCCCCCGGCTGCTCGGCGTGCCCAAGGCGGCGCTCGTCGAGATCCAGGCCGACGAGTACGGCGGCGGCCGCCCGGAGCGGATGCACGCGGCGCTGTTCGCCCGGACGATGCGCGGACTCGGCCTGGACGACACCTACGGGCGGTACGTCGACGACGTCCCGGCGATCACCCTCGCCTCGGTGAACATGATGAGCCTGTTCGGCCTGCACCGGCGGCTGCGCGGCTGCATCGTCGGGCACCTCGCGGCCTTCGAGATGACCTCCTCGCAGCCCAACCGGCTGTACGGCAACGGCTTCCGCCGGCACGGGTACGACGCGGACGTCACCTGGTACTTCGACGAGCACGTCGAGGCGGACGCGGTGCACGAGCAGATCGCCGGCCGCGACCTGGCCGGGGGCCTCGTCGAGCAGCAGCCGGCGCTCCGGGACGACGTGCTGTTCGGTGCGGCGGCCTGCCTGGCGGTCGACGGCCGGGTCGGGCAGCACCAGATCGAGCGCTGGACCGCCGGCGAGTCCTCGCTGCGCCGACCGCCGGCGGTGGGGAGCGCGGCGTGACCACGGACGGCCCCGCCCTACCGGATGCGGAGTACGTCCTCCCGCTGCGCTGGACGGACGACCGCGACCTGCCCGACCTGGCCGCCTACCTGGACCGGCTCGTCGGCTGGCTGCCCGTGACGGTCGTCGACGGGTCGGACGACGGGCGGTTCGCGGCGCACGCCCGGGCGTTCCCGGCCGCGGTCCGGCACGTCCGGCCGGACCCGCACCCCGGCAGGAACGGCAAGGTGGCCGGGGTCGTGACCGGCCTGCGGCTGGCGCGCACCGACCGCGTCGTGCTGGCCGACGACGACGTCCGGTACGACCTGCCCACGCTCGCGGCGGTGCTCGACCGGCTCGCCGACGCCGACGTGGTCCGCCCCCAGAACGTGTTCGACCCCCTCCCCTGGCACGCGCGCTGGGACACCGCCCGCAGCCTCGTCAACCGGGCCGCCGGCGGCGACTACCCCGGCACGATCGCGCTGCGCCGTTCCGCGCTGGGGCCCGAGGGCTACGACGGCGACGTGCTGTTCGAGAACCTCGAGCTGCTGCGCACCGCGCGGGCCCGCGGCGGCGTCGTCCGCCGCGCCGACGACGTGTACGTCCCGCGCCGGCCGCCCACGACGGCGCACTTCCTCGGCCAACGGCCGCGCCAGGCCTACGACAGCCTCGCCCAGCCGGGCCGGTACGCGGCCGAGCTGGCGGTGCTCCCGACGGTCGTCCTGGCGGCGCGCCGGCACCCTCGGGCCCTGCTCGCCCTGGCCGCCGCGGCGTGCGCTCTCGCCGAGGTGGGCCGCCGCCGCGCCGGCGGAGCCGCCCGGTTCCCCGCGAGCGCCGACATCCTCGCCCCGGCGTGGCTCCTGGAGCGCGGCGTCTGCGCCTGGCTCGCCCTTCTCCTGCGCGCCACGGGGGGTGCCCGCTACGGCGGCTCCCGGCTGCCACGCGCCGCGACGCCGCTGCACGAGCTCCGCACCCGCGCCGCGGCGGCCCCGGGCCGTCACGCGGCGCCCGCCCGCACCGACGGCCCGACCCCCGGCCGTCCCGCCCCCGCACCACGACACGCCCTGGAGACCGCATGACCACCGATCCCGCCCCGGTCGTCCTCACCCCCTGCCCCGACGGACCGATCCTGGTGCGCGGCGACGTCGAGATCCGCGACGCCGCGGGCCGGGTCGTCCCCCGGCGGCGCGCGACCGTGGCGCTGTGCCGCTGCGGCGCATCGGGGATCAAGCCGTTCTGCGACGGGTCGCACAAGGCGATCGGCTTCCGGACCGACGACGAGGTGCCGCGACCGCCCGAGCCGGTGCCGGCGCCCGGAGCCGACGCGGCGCCGGCGCGGGGGGCGTCGTGAGGATCTCCGTCCCCGCGCCGGGTGTCGCCCGTCTCGAGCACGCGTACGTCAACTGCTACGTGATCGCCGACGACCGCGGTGCGACGCTCGTCGACGCGGGGCTCCCCCGGATGTGGCGGGCGCTGCCCCGCCTGCTGGCGGCCGTCGACCGGACGCCGGCGGACGTCCGCGCGGTGGTGCTCACCCACGCGCACTTCGACCACGTCGGCTTCGCCCGCCGGGCGATGCGCGAGCTGCACACCGACGTCTGGGTGCACCCGGCCGACGCACGGCTCGCGGCGCACCCGTACCGGTACGCGCACGAGCACCCCCGCGCCGTCTACCCGATCCGGCACCCGCGGGCGGTGCCGATCCTGGGCGCGATGGTCGCGGCCGGGGCCGCCCGGGTGCGCGGCGTGACGGTCGTCCGGTCGCTCGCGCCCGGCACCCGGCTGAAGGTGCCCGGCCGGCCCGACGTCGTCGCCTGCCCGGGGCACACCGACGGGCACGTCGCGCTGCACCTGCCCGACCGCGGGGTGCTGCTGTCCGGCGACGCCCTGGTGACCCTCGACCCGTACACCGGCCGCACGGGGCCGCGGATCGTCGCGGGCGCGGCGACCGCGGACAGCGCGCTGAACCTCGCCTCGCTGGACGCGCTCGCGGCCACCGGCGCGGACGTCGTGCTGCCCGGCCACGGCTCGCCGTGGACCGGCGGGGCCGCGGAGGCGGTGCGGCTCGCCCGCGCGGCCGGGCGGGCCTGACGGCGGAGCCGGTGCGGACGCGAGGCATCGCGCCTACGGTCGAGGGCGTGACCTCGTCCTCCGCCGACCGCCCCGACCGCGACCGACCCGACGGCGACGCCGCGCGCCCGGCGCGGCACGGCGTCCGCCGCGGCCGGCGCACCGGCGCGGTCCCCTCGCCCGGACGGGCCGCCGCACCCCGCGTCCGCGCGGTCGGGGTCCACCCCGGCGCCCGCGAGGTCGACGCCGTCGTGGTCGGGGCCGGGCCGAACGGCCTCGCCGCCGCGGTCACCCTCGCCCGCGCGGGCCTGGAGGTCGTCGTCCTGGAGGCGCAGGACACCGTCGGCGGCGGCTCCCGGACGCTCGACCTCGGGCTCGCCCCCGGCGTGGTCCACGACATCTGCTCGGCCGTGCACCCCATGGCCTGGGCGTCGCCGTTCTTCCGGTCGCTCCGGCTCCACGAGCGCCTGGACCTGCTGACGCCGACCGCCTCGTTCGCGCAGCCCCTGGACGGCGGCCGGGCGGCGATCGCGTACCGCGATCTCGACCGCACCGCGGACGGCCTCGGCGCGGACGGCGCCGCCTGGCGGGCCACCTTCGGCCCGCTCGCCGACCAGTGGCAGGACGTCGTCGCGCTGGCGCTCGGCGACCACCGCAGCGTGCCCGCGGGGGCCACGCCCCGGTCCGCGGTGACGGCGGCCCGGTTCGCGCTCGCGGTGCTGCGCAACGGCCAGTCGGTGGTGCCGTCCGCGCTGCGGACCGAGGAGGGCGCGGCGCTGCTCACGGGCGTCGCCGGGCACGCGATCACGCCGCTGCCGTCGCTCGCCGCGGCGGGCACCGCCGTGCTGCTCACGACCCTCGCGCACGCGGGGCACGGCTGGCCGGTGGTGCGCGGCGGTTCGCAGGCGATCGTGGACGCGCTGCTCGCGGACCTCGTGCGGCTCGGCGGCCGCGTCGTCACGAGCCACCCGGTCGCCCGGCGCGCCGACCTCCCGCCCGCCCGGACCTACCTGTTCGACACCGGACCGCGGCTCGTGGCGCAGGTGTTCGGCGACGCCATGCCGCCGCACCTGGTCCGGGCGTACGCCGGGTTCCGGTACGGGAACGCCGCGGCCAAGGTCGACCTGGTCGTGGACGGGCCGATCCCGTGGGCGCACCCCGAGGTGCACCGCGCCGGCACCGTGCACCTCGGCGGGAACCGGGACCAGGTCGTCGCCGCCGAGCGCGCCGTCGGCCGCGGCCGGCACGCGGAGCAGCCGCTCACCCTGCTGTCCGACCCGGCGGCGCTCGACCACGGCCGGGTGTCCCGCGGCGTCCGACCCGTGTGGGCGTACGCGCACGTGCCCGCCGGGTCCGACGTCGACCCGACCGAGACGGTGATCCGGCAGGTCGAACGGTTCGCACCGGGGTTCCGGGACACCGTCGTCGCCGCGCACGGCATCCCCGCGGCGCGGCTCGCGGAGCACGACGCGAACCTGGTCGGCGGCGACATCTCCGGCGGGGCGATCTCGCTCGTCGGGATGTTCACCCGCCCGACGCCGCGGCTCGACCCCTTCGACAGCGGCGCCCCCGGCGTCTACCTGTGCTCGGCGTCGGCGCCGCCCGGGCCGGGCGTGCACGGCCTGTCGGGCTGGTACGCGGCGCGACGCGCCCTGCGGCAGGTGTTCGGGCGGCCCGAGGCCCCCTGACGCGCCGCAGCCCCGGCCGCGCGTCAGCCGATGACACCCGCCTCGGCCAGCCGGTCCGCCAGCGCCCGCCCGTCCGCCGCGTGCACGGTGACGACGGACGACCGTTCCAGCTCGTCCACCGCGCGCCGCGTGGCCGGCGTGGGCCCGGGCAGGCCGTTCTGCGCCACCTGCTCGCCGATCGACAGCTCGCGCACCGCGATCGCCGCGACCCGGCCGGGGTTCTCGGCGGCGAACGTCTCGTAGACCTGCGGGTCGTGCTGCCCGTCGTCGCCGACCAGGATCCACCGCAGGCCCGGGAGCTCCTCGGCGAGCCGGCGCAGCGTCGCGGCCTTGTGCTCACGCCCGGACCGCATGAGCGCGGCGCCGGTGGGCCCGAGGTCGGTGAGCAGCAGCGACCCCTGCGGCAGCCCCACCCGGTGCAGGAACCGGGACAGGGCGCTCGCCGTGTTCCAGGCGCCGGTCGACAGGTAGAACACGGGGGCGTCGGGGTGCGTGGCGGTGAGCCGCCCGTACAGCTCGGGCATCCCGGGCACCGGCTTGCGGCGCGCCTCCGAGCGCACGAGGAAGTTCCAGGCGGCGAGGTGCGGGCGCGGCACCATCGTGACGAGCACCGTGTCGTCGATGTCGCTGACGATGCCGTGCGTGGCCGCCGGGTCGACGACCTGCACCGGGGCCGGGACGTCCCGGTCCTCGCCGACGGACAGGTAGAGCGTCTGCCAGCCCGGCTCGAGCGGCACGTCCAGCCACGCGTCGAGGTAGCCCCCGCGGTCGGTCCGCGCCACGAGCAGATCGGGGCCGTCGCCGGGCTGCGCGCGCACGTGCACCTCCGCGTCCGGCAGCTCGGCCGACAGCAGGTTGCGCCAGCCGCGCCGGGCGATGCTGCCGGGCGTGGGCGCGTCCGGGGCGGTGAGCAGCACCCGCGCGCGTACCCGGGACCGGTGGACGGTGCCGTACGACGGGTAGGCGACGACGCGCGGGGTGTACCCGCGGCGGGAGAGCAGGCGGACGACCACGGAGGTGACCCGGTCCTCGGTGCGGGCGGCGAGCGCGGCGAACGTCGGCATGCCGGTCAGTATCGCGGCGGCCGGGCGGGCCCGCGCGGCGACCGCCCGCCCCGCCGTCGGACCGCCCGCCGGCCGCCCGGCGCCGTCACGTCGTCTCACGCCGCCGGGCGCCGGTGGCCGGACGTCGCGGTCCGGCACTACCGTCGCCGGGACCCGGCGACCCGGCGAGGAGAACCCCGCGTGACCAGTACGACCCCGATCGACCGCCCGACGGCGCCCGCCGGCTGGCGCGCCTGGGCGGCCGCCCGCGACGCCGAGCTCGCCGACCCGCTCGGCTGGCTCAGCCTCACCGCCCTGCACTGGCTGACCGCGACGCCCGCGGCCTACGGCGACCTCCCGGGCCGGTGGTGGGCCGACGCCGTCGGCATCCACGTCGACCCCGCCGAGGGCGCGGAGGACGGGCCGGACGCCGCCGGTGCCGCCGAGACCCTCACGCTCGACGGCGACCCGCTCACCGCCCCGGCCGTCGTGTGGACCGCCGCCGGGGGTGCCGCGGGCGACCTGCGCGCGGGCGCGCGCCACCTCGAGCCGGTGGGCCGCGGGCCGCTGAACCACGGCGTCCGGGTCCGCGACCCGCACGCCCCGGCGCTGGCGGCGTTCGACGGCATCCCGCGGTTCGACCACGACCCGGCGCGGGTGCTGACCGCGTCGTTCGAGCCGGCCGCCGCGGGGACGGTCGAGGAGACCGGCTCCGTCGCGGGCCGGGTGCGGCACCGCCGGGACGTCGCCGGGCACGTCCGGTTCACGCACGACGGCGCGGAGCACGTGCTGCAGGTGGCCGGGGGCGGGCAGCCGGCCATCTGGTTCCGGGACGGGAGCAACGGGCGGGAGACCGCGGCGTTCCGGGTGCTCGCCGTCGACCCGCGCCCGGACGGCACCGTGGTGCTCGACCTCAACCGCGCCGAGAACGCCCCGTGCGCGTTCAGCGACCACGGCACCTGCCCGCTGCCACCTGCGGGCAACACGCTCCCGTTCCCCGTCCGGGCCGGCGAGCGACGCCCGGCGGGCCGCTAGGCGCGCCGACGACCCGGTCCGCCAGCGACGGGCCGGGTCGTCGGTCGGCAGGTCAGGGGATCAGGCGACCAGGTGCCGGTCGAGCCGGCCGCCCTTGCGCACGGCCGTGCCCGGCACGACGGTGCCCGGCTCCACCCGCGACTCGGCCTCCACGACCGCGCGGGGCTCCAGGCGGGCGTCGGCACCGATCTCGGCGCGCACGCCCACCGAGGCGCCGGCGCCGACGGTCGCGCCACGGGCCAGGTGCACGTGCGACCCGACGGTCGCCGCCACCTCCACGCGGGGGCCGGGCTCCACCCAGCAGTGCTGCCCGATCCGGGCGCGCGCCTCCACGCGGGCGCCCGGGTCCACCCAGGCCGAGTCCGCGACGTACGCCGTGTCGTCGACGACGGCCCCCTTGGCGACGAGCCCGCCGCCGTTGCCGTGACGCTGGTAGCGCACGACCGTGCCGTCCTGCATCTCGAGGTCTTCGTATCGCTTCTTCATCCTGCCCTCCCCAACTCCCGAGGCACTCGGCTTGTTCCCGGCGGCACGAACTCGCGCGTGACCTCCGGAGACGCGCGCGCCGTGCCGCCCGCCGGACCCCCGACCTGCGTTTACCCCCGCATGCATGTTTGGTTCGGTCTGACTTCCCCCGTTTTTGTTGACTTCCCTGTGTGTCCTCCGCCACAGTGGGCACTGCCGGGCACCGAGGCCTGGCGCGGCGCCTCCCCGGGCCGCACGCCGTAGGACAGGACATCGCCGTCGTGTACCCGCCCGAGCGCCACACGCTGATCCTCACGACCGCCCGCGCCGCGGGCCGGGTCGAGGTGCAGCAGCTCGCCGCCGACATGGACGTGACGCCGGAGACCGTGCGTCGCGACCTCACGGCGCTCGAGCGCATGGGCCTGGTGCGCCGCGTGCACGGCGGCGCGGTCCCGGTCGAGCGGCTCGGCTACGAACCCGCCCTCGCCCAGCGCGAGCACGAGCTCGGCGCCGAGAAGGACCGGATCGCGAAGGCGGCGCTCGACGAGCTGCCCGAGGGCGGGTCCGTCATCCTCGACGCCGGCTCCACGACGGTGCGACTGGCGGAGATGCTGCCCGCTGACCGGGAGCTGACCGTCGTCACGCACGCGCTGCCGGTCGCCACCGCGCTGGCCGCGCTCCCCCTCGTCACCCTGCACCTGGTCGGCGGCACCGTCCGGCCCCGCACGCTCGCGGCCGTCGGCTCCTGGGCCGAGCGGGCCCTCGCCGACGTCCGCGTCGACGTGGCGTTCCTCGGCACCAACGGGCTGAGCGTCGAGGCCGGGCTGTCCACGCCCGACCTCGCCGAGGCCACCGTGAAGCGCGCGCTCGTGGCCGCCGCGGCCCGCACCGTCGTGCTCGCGGACCACACCAAGGTCGGCCGCACCGAGCTCGCCGTGGTGGCGCCGCTCGGCCGGGTCGACGCCGTCGTCACCGACAGCGGCGTCGCCCCGGAGCTCGCCGACGAGATCGAGTCCGCCGGCCCGCGCGTCGTGCGGGCCTGAGCCCCAAGGAGAGAGATGAAGGTCTTCCGCTTCTACGCCCCCGGCGACGTGCGCCTGGAGGAGGCGCCCGAGCCGACGCCCCAGGAGGGCGAGGTCAAGATCCGCGTGCGCGCGACGTCGATGTGCGGCACCGACGTCAAGATCTCGACCTCCGGCCACCTGCGCATCCGTCCGCCCCGCGTCATGGGCCACGAGATCGCCGGCGAGGTCGTGGAGGTCGGCGCCGGGGTCGAGGGCTGGGCTCCGGGCGACCGGGTCCAGGTCATCGCCGCGATCCCGTGCGGCGAGTGCGAGTTCTGCCGCGCCGGTGCCATGACCATCTGCCCGAACCAGGTGTCGATGGGCTACGACTTCGACGGCGGGTTCGCGCCGTACATGATCGTGCCGCGCGAGGTGCTCAAGGTCGACGGGCTGAACCGGATCCCCGAGAACGTCTCGTTCGCCGAGGCCAGCGTCGCGGAGCCGTTCGCCTGCGCGATCAACGCCCAGGAGATCATCGACGTGCACAAGGGCGACACCGTGGTCGTCGTCGGCTCCGGGCCGATCGGCTGCCTGCACGTCCGGCTCGCCCGGGCCCGCGGGGCCGAGAAGGTCGTCCTGGTCGAGCTCAGCCGCGAGCGCCTCGACCTCGCCGCCGCCGTCGTGCACCCGGACGTCGCGATCTGCGCCGCCGAGGTCGACCCGGTCGAGGCCGTCAAGGAGGCCACGGACGGCCGCGGGCCGTCGGTGGTCATCACGGCGGCCGCGTCGGGCGTGGCGCAGGAGCAGGCGCTGCAGATGCTCGCCCCGCAGGGCCGGCTCAGCCTGTTCGGCGGCCTGCCGAAGGACAGGCCGACGATCACCTTCGACTCCAACCTCGTGCACTACCGCGAGCTGGCGGTCTTCGGGGCGAACGGGTCCAGCCCGGAGCACAACCGCCAGGCGCTGGCGCACATCGCCGACGGGAGCGTCCCCGTCGCCGACCTCATCACCCACCGGCTGCCGCTGGACCGGGTCGCCGAGGGCATCGACGTCGTCCGTACGGGCGCGGGCATCAAGGTCACCATCGAGCCGTGACGAGGCGCCGCGAGGCCGTCGTCACCCACCACGAAGGAGCAGGTCAATGAGGATCCTCTCCGCGCCGGGCCGCAGCGCCCGGCCGACCCCCCGCGACGGGGAGGTGTGAACCCCGTGTCCACCGCAGCCGCCACCACCGCCCCGACCCCGTCGCGGGGCAAGCAGGCCCAGGTCCGCGTACAGCGGTTCGGGGCGTTCCTGAGCGCCATGATCATGCCGAACCTCCCGGCGTTCCTCGCCTGGGGCCTGATCACGTCGCTGTTCATCGCCGTCGGCTGGCTGCCGAACGGCATCCTCGGCGGGTTCGGCAACGCCGACGACCCGGGCAGCTGGCAGGGCGCCGCCACGCAGCTGGCGCTCGCCGACGACGGCACGACCTTCCAGCAGTACGTCGGCATGGTCGGTCCGATGGTGACCTACCTGCTGCCGATCCTGATCGCGAACGCCGGCGGTCGGATCGTCTACAAGGAGCGCGGCGGCGTCGTCGCCTCCATCGTGGCGGTCGGCATGATCACCGGCTCCACGGTGCCGATGTTCCTCGGCGCGATGATCGTGGGCCCGCTGTCCGCGTGGGTGCTCAAGAAGGTCGACTCGATCTGGGCCGGGAAGATCAAGCCCGGCTTCGAGATGCTCGTCGACATGTTCACCGCGGGCATCCTCGGCGCCGCGATGGCCGTCGGGGCGTTCTTCGGTTTCGCGCCGATCATCACCGGCGTGTCCGACGCGCTCGGCAACGTCGTGTCCTGGATGGCCGACAACCACCTCCTGCCGCTCATGGCCGTGGTGGTCGAGCCCGCGAAGGTGCTGTTCCTCAACAACGCCATCGGCAACGGCGTCCTGGTGCCGCTCGGCGCCCAGGAGGTCGTGGAGCAGGGCAAGTCGCTGCTGTTCCTGGTGGAGTCCAACCCCGGGCCCGGCCTGGGCATCCTGATGGCCTACACGTTCTTCGGCATCGGGGCGGCGAAGTCGTCGGCCCCCGGCGCGGCGGTCGTGCAGTTCATCGGCGGCATCCACGAGGTGTACTTCCCGTTCGTGCTGATGAAGCCGACGCTGATCATCGCGGCCATCCTCGGCGGCGCCACCGGCATCGCGACCAACGTGGTGTTCGGCAGCGGCCTGCGCGGCCCGGCGGCACCGGGGTCGATCATCGCGGTGTACGCCGCGACACCACGCGACTCGTTCGTCGGGGTGACGCTCTCGGTGGTCCTGGCCTTCGTGGTCACGTTCCTCGTGGCGGCGGTCATCCTGCGGGCCTCCCGGAAGCGGGACCTCGCGGCGGGCGGCGGCGACCTCGCCGCGGCGATCGCCCAGACCGAGGCCAACAAGGGCAAGTCGTCCACGGCGCTCGACGCCATGGCGGCCCGGCAGGGCGGCACGCTGCCGGCCGAGGCGGGGGCCGCGGCCGACGGCACCCCGGCGGCACCGGTGCGGTCGATCGTGTTCGCGTGCGACGCCGGCATGGGGTCGTCCGCGATGGGGGCGAGCATCCTGCGCGACAAGCTCAAGAAGGCGGGCCGCGGGGACATCACCGTGGTCAACAAGGCCGTCGCGAACCTGGAGGACGACGTCGACCTGGTCATCACGCAGCGCGAGCTGACCGACCGGGCCCGGAGGCACGCGCCCAGCGCGCGGCACGTCTCGGTCGACAACTTCCTGTCCAGTCCCGTGTACGACGACGTCGTGCGCGAGGCCCGGGCCGGGGCGGAGTCCGAGACGGCGGAGAGGAGCACGTCATGACGGAGCTGCTGAGCGCGGACCTGATCGTCCCCGCGGGGAGCGCCCGGTCCAAGGAGGAGGCCATCCGGGAGGCCGGGGCGCTGCTGGTCGGCTCCGGCGCGGTGGACCCCGGGTACGTGGACGCGATGCTCGAGCGCGAGCAGACCATCTCCACGTACATGGGCAGCTACCTCGCCATCCCGCACGGCACCAACGAGGCGAAGGGCGCGATCCACCGGTCCGCGGTCTGCCTGGTGCGGTACGAGGAGCCGGTCGACTGGGACGGCAACCCCGTGCGGGTGGTCGTGGGCATCGCGGGTGTCGGCGACGAGCACCTGTCGCTGCTGTCCCGGATCGCCCTGGTGTTCAGCGACGGCGAGCGCGTGCAGCGCGTGCTCGACGCCACCACCCGCGAGCAGCTGACGGCCGTCCTCGCGGAGGTCGAGCCGGCCTGACTCGAGCCCAGCGCGCCCGGGGCACCCTGCCCGCCCCGGGCGCGCTGTCGCGCACCCACCGCGCGACGCCGCGCCGAGCGAGCAACCGACACGTCGAGCGAGCAGTCCACGGGTACTCGCTCGACGTGTCGGTTGCTCCGTCGGCGGGCGGGCAGCCGAGCCGACGCCGGGCGGCCGGCGCGTCGGGGGCGTGTGGCACGATCGGCGCGTGCCCGCCGTCCCGTCCCCCGCGCCGTCCGCGGGCGGGGCCGGCGAGCCCGCCGGCGACTGGCGCGCCGTGCTCGACGGGCTGCTCGCCTGGGGCGACGACGCCCCCGCCCCGCGCTCCCGCCGCGCCGCGCTCCAGGTCGAGCTCCGCGAGCTGACCCCCCGCACCCGCGAGCGCTGGAACGGCCCCGTGTCCCGCACCGCGGTCGCCCGCCGCGCCGGCGAGCCCCCGGACCCCGGCACAGCCGGCTACCGCCTCGGCGTCCGCCCGGTGACCCGCACCGACCGCGGCTGGACCCGCGGCAGCGTCACCTGGGCGAACATCCCGCACCTGCGCGCCCGGCTGGACCTCGACGCCGAGCAGCACCGCTGGTTCTGCCAGGTCGGCGCCCTGCACCGCGCCGCCGAGCCGCCCGTCCCCGGGCAGGACGCGGCGTGGGTCTACCTCGACGAGTTCGTGAACCCCGTCCTGTGGGACCTGCTCGACCAGGCCCGGGCCCTCGGCATCCCGCTCGTCGGCTCCGGCGCTGGCGCGGAGGTGCGGCGCGGGGGCGCCGCCCGGCTGGGCCTGGACGTCGCCCGCGGCCCCGGAGGCCTGCGGGTCGCGGCGCACCTGACGGTCGACGGCGAGCCGTTCCCGGTCGAGCACGCGCACGCGATCGGCGACCACGGCGTGTACGTCGTCGACCCGGCCCACCCGCGCCGCGTGCTGCTGGCCCCGGCCGCCGAGCCGCTCGGCCCGCAGCAGCTCGCCCTGCTCGGGGACACGGCCGGCGGGCGCACCGTCGCGGACGCCCTGCGCGCGGGGGTCGTGGTGCCGGAGGACCAGGCCGGCCCGTTCCTGCGCGAGCAGCTGCCGGCCCTGCGCGCCGGGCTCGACGTCGCGAGCGCGGACGGCTCGGTCGTCGTCCCGCCGCCGGCCCCGCCGACGCTCGTGCTCACGGTCCGGCACCTGCCCGGGCGGGTCGTCGACCTGGCGTGGCGGTGGGACGGGCACGCGCGCTCGGGCCCGGCGCCCGACCCCCGGTCCCTCGTGCCGGACGACCTCGTGCCCGGTGGCTGGCCGGACGCCGGCCGCGACAGCCCCGACCCCGCCGACGACCGGCCGCCGCTCCCCCCGCCCGCGACCCTCCGCGACGCCGACGCCGCCGACTACGTCACCGCGGCGCTCCCCCGCGTCGCCGCGCTCCCCGGCGTCCGCGTCGACACGATCGGCGCGGCCCCCGACTACCGGGTCCTGCACGACGCCCCGGTGCTCACCGTCACCGCGCAGCCCAGCGAGCGGACCGACTGGTTCGACCTCGGCGTCACGGTCACCATCGACGGCCGCACCGTGCCGTTCGGCCCGCTGTTCGCGGCGCTGGCGAAGGGCCGCCGCCGGCTGCGCCTGGTCGACCACACGTACCTGTCCCTCGACCACCCCGCGCTCGAGCCGCTGGCCGCCCTCGTCGCGGAGGCGCGCGAGCTCGCCGAGTGGGAGACCGGCCTGCGGGTCAGCAGGCACCAGACCAGCCTGTGGGCCGATTTCGCGGAGCTCGCGGACGAGGCCGAGCCGCCGGACGCCTGGCGCGGGCTGCTCGCCGAGGCCGCCGGCGACGCGCCCGAGCCCGTGCCCGCCCCCGCCGGGCTGCGCGCGGAGCTGCGGCCGTACCAGGCCGAGGGCTTCGCGTGGCTGGCGTTCCTGTGGCGGCACCGGCTCGGCGGGATCCTGGCCGACGACATGGGCCTCGGCAAGACGCTGCAGACCCTGGCGCTGCTCCAGCACGTGGCCGAGCAGCGCGGCCCAGGCACCGACGCGCGCCCGTTCCTCGTCGTCGCCCCGACCTCGGTCACCCCGAACTGGGTGGCGGAGGCCGCCCGGTTCACGCCCGGGCTGACGGTGCGGCGCGTCGAGGCGACCCAGGCGCCGGGACCGGCGCCGCTCGCCGAGGTCGCGGCCGGTGCCGACGTCGTCGTCACCTCCTACGCCCTGCTCCGGCTGGACGCCGAGGCGTACCGCGCCGTCGGCTGGGCCGGGCTGGTGCTGGACGAGGCGCAGCAGGTCAAGAACCCCGCGTCCCGGGTGCACCGCGCGGCGAAGGACCTGGGCGCGCCGTTCGTCGTCGCGCTGACCGGCACGCCCGTCGAGAACTCGCTCACCGAGCTGCACGCCCTGCTCGACCTCGTGGCACCCGGGCTGCTGCCGCCCGCCGCGACGTTCACGCTGCAGTACGTCCGCCCGATCGAGGATGCGCACGCCGGCATCGCCACCGGGCCGGGCGCGGGCGACCTGCCCGAGTCCGCGGCCCGGCTGCGCGCCGGTCGGCTCGAGCGGCTGCGCCGGCGGATCCGCCCGTTCCTGCTGCGCCGCACCAAGGACCTGGTGGCCGCCGACCTGCCGGAGAAGCAGGAGCAGACCCTCGCGGTCGCCCTGGACCCGGCGCACCGCGACGTCTACGACCGGTACCTGCAGCGCGAGCGGCAGAAGGTGCTCGGCCTCATCGACGACCTGGACCGGCAGCGGTTCATCGTCTACCGGTCGCTGACCCTGCTGCGGATGCTCGCGCTGGACGCCTCGCTCATCGACCCGGCGCTGGCGGGCACCCCGTCCGCGAAGCTCGACGCGCTGCTGGAGCAGCTGGACGACGTCGTCGCCGAGGGGCACCGCGCGCTGGTGTTCAGCCAGTTCACATCCTACCTGTCGCGCGCGGCGGACCGCCTCGACGCCGCCGGGGTGCCGTACGTCTACCTGGACGGGTCCACGACCCGGCGCGGCGAGGTGGTCGACGAGTTCCGCACCGGCGACGCGCCGGTGTTCCTGCTCAGCCTCAAGGCGGGCGGCACCGGGCTCAACCTCACCGAGGCGGACTACGTCTTCCTGCTCGACCCGTGGTGGAACCCGGCCGCCGAGCAACAGGCCGTCGACCGCGCGCACCGCATCGGGCAGGACCGGCCGGTCATGGTCTACCGGCTGATCGCCGAGGACACGATCGAGGAGAAGGTCGTCGTCGCGCTGCAGGCCCGCAAGGCCGCGCTCGTCGACGCGGTCCTGGACGACGGCGACCTGTTCTCGACCGCGCTGACCGCCGACGACCTGCGCGACCTCCTGGGCTGACCGGCGCCGCCGGGGCGGGCGTTCCCCGCGCCGGGTCGCGGGCCCTGTGGTGGAGTGACCCCGTGCTCCACCGATCCGACGACCCCTGGCACGTCCGGCAGTCCCGCCTGGACCTGCACCACCCCGCGGCCGCCGCCTCCGTGCTGACGCTGTCGAACGGCTACCTCGGCGTGCGCGCCGTGCCCGAGCGTCCCGGGCCACGGCCTGGGACCCGGCACCCTGCTCGCGACCGTCTACGAGGAGGTGCCGCACACCTACGCCGAGCGGGCGTACGCGTACCCCGCCGTCGACGAGGTGCTGGTCCCCGTCGTCGACGCCTGGGCGCTCGGCTGGTCCGTCGACGGCGACCCGCTCGACGCGGCCCCGGCCGACGCCACCCCCGCCCCCGCGTCCCACGACGACCGCGTCCTCGACCTGCGCCGGGGCGTCCTCGACCGCGAGCAGCGGCGAACGGCCCCGTCGACCGGCGCCGCGGTCGCCCTCAGCACGCGCCGGCTGGTGTCGCTGACCCGCCGCGGCGTCGTCGCGACCCGGTGGCGGGTGCGCGCCGAGGCCGACGTGACGCTGACCGCCCACCCCGTCCCGGGCTGCGACCACGCGGGCGCGCCGCCCGCCCGGGAGCCCGGCGTGCGGACGCTGACCTGCCGCCACGACCCCGAGGGCTCCGCGGTGCACCAGCGTGCGGAGCGGTCCGGCCGGGAGATGGTGGTGCGCACCGCGCACGAGGTCACCGCCGACGAGGGGGTCGACGCCCGCTGGTCGACCGTCGACCCGCACGGCGCCGTGCTGACCGTCGCCCTGCGGGCGGGGCAGGCGGTCGAGGTCGTCGTGATCGCCGCGTACGCGGGCGGGACGGACGCCGAGGCGCTGCACACGCAGGCCGACGCCGAGCTGCGCGCCGCACGGGCCGCCGGCTGGTCCGGGCTGCGGCACGAGCAGGAGACCGAGCTCGCGGGCGTCTGGGCGCGCGGCGACGTGCTGGTCGAGGGCGACGACGAGCTGCAGCAGGCGGTCCGGTACGCGCTGCTCCAGGTCGTGCAGGCCTCGGCCCAGGCGGACGGCGCCGGGATCCGGGCGAAGGGCCTCGCCGGGACGGGCTACCACGGGCACACGTTCTGGGACTCGGAGTGCTTCGTGCTCCCGGTCCTCGACCACGTCCTGCCCCGCGCGGCGGCCGACCACCTGCGCTGGCGGCACGCCACCCTGCCGCAGGCCCGCGCCCGGGCCGTCGAGCTCGGGCTCCCGGGCGTGACCTTCCCGTGGCGGACGATCAGCGGCCGGGAGTGCTCCGGGTACTGGCCCGCCGGCACCGCGGCCTTCCACGTGAACGCGGGCGTCGGCATCGCCGCGGCCCGGCACGTCGCCGCGACCGGCGACGCGGTGTTCGACCGGGACGTCGCCGTCGACCTGCTCGTGCCCACCGCGCGGCTGTGGGCGGGCCGGGGCCACCACACCCCCGAGGGGTTCCGGATCGACGGGGTCACGGGCCCGGACGAGTACACCGCGGTCGTCGACAACAACACGTACACGAACCTCGTGGCGCGGGAGAACCTCCGGGCCGCCGCCGACGCCTGCGAGCGGCACCCCGACGTCGCCGCGCGCCTCGGGGTCACCGCCACCGAGCGCGCCGAGTGGCGCCGGGCCGCCGACCGCATGATGGTGCCGTACTCGGAGGAGCTCGGGGTCACCGAGCAGCACGAGGGCTTCACCCGGCGGGCGCCGTGGGACTTCGGCGCCCCGGCGAACACCCGGTACCCGCTGCAGGAGCACCACCCGTTCGTCGAGCTCTACCGGCGGCAGGTCACCAAGCAGGCCGACCTGGTGCTCGCCCTGCACGTCGCCGCCGACGACATCCCGGTCGAGCAGAAGCGCCGGGACTTCGCCTACTACGAGGCGATCACGGTGCGGGACTCGTCGCTGTCCGCACCGGCGCAGGCCGTCGTCGCCGCCGAGGTCGGCCACCCGGACCTCGCGTACGCGTACGCCCGGGAGTGCGCGCTCATCGACCTGTCCGACCTGCGCGCGTCGAGCGCCGAGGGCCTGCACGTGGCCGCCCTCGCGGGTGCGTGGACCGCGCTCGTCGTCGGCCTCGGCGGGTTGCGGCAGGCCGGGGACGCCGTGCACCTGACGCCGCGGCTCCCCCGCCGGCTCACCCGGGTCGCGTTCACCGTCCTGCAGGCCGGCGCCCGGGTCGAGGTCGACGTCCGCCAGGACCTGGTGACGTACCGGCTGCTCGCCGGCGACGACGCCCGGTTCACCCACCACGGCGACCCGGTCCACCTCACGACGGCCGCGCCGGAGCAGGAGCGCCCCCAGCCGCCCGTCGAGCACCACCCGAGCCCGCCGCAGCCGCCGCACCGGCACCCGGTGTTCGACGAGACCTGACCGCCGAGGTCGCCGGTTCCGCCCACGGGCCCGGCGTGTCGCGCCGCGTGTCGGGGCGCAACCGCCGACCTCGGCACCCGGTGCGCCCGGTGCGCCCGGTGCGCCCGGTGCGCCCGGTCAGCGCAGGTACGCCGCCGCGGCCGCCCGGACCGCCTCGCCCGTGCGCTCCAGCGCCGCGGTGCGCACGGTCCACTGCTGCCAGTGCAGCGTGACGTCGACGTGCCGGCCCGGGTCGAGGTCGACGAGCGTCCCGTCCGCCTCCCCTGCGCGGGCGTCCGCGTCGGGCAGCATCCCCCACCCGAGGCCGAGCCGGACCGCGAGCGTGAAGTCGGCCGACGCGGGCACGTGGTGCCGCGGGGGCAGCGCCGGGTCCGCGCCGCGCCCGCGCAGGTACCGGTCCTGCAGGTCGTCCTTCCGGTCGAACACGACGAGCGGGGCGGCGGCGAGCGCGGCCGGCGTCGGGCCGTCCGGCAGCAGCGCGGCGGCGCGGTGCGCCGCGACCATCGGCCGGTACCGGAGCACTCCGAGCCGGTGCGACGTGCAGCCCTGCACCGGCCGCGCGGCCGTCGTGATCGCCGCGACCACCGCGCCCTCGCGGAGCAGGTCGGCGGAGTGGTCCTGGTCCTCGCGGTGCAGGTCGAAGACGATGTCGTCCGCGAGCGGGGCCAGCGCCGGCAGCACCCAGGTGCCGAGCGAGTCCGAGTTGACCGCGATGGGCAGCACCGGCCGCCCCGAGGTCGCCCCGGCCGTCACCGCCGCGTGGGCCTCGTCGGACAGCGCGACCACCTGGCGCGCGAGCCGGAGGTACACCTCACCGGCCGCGGTCACGCCGGCGGGCCGCGCGCGCCGCACGAGCACCTGGCCGACCGCGGTCTCGAGCGCCCGGATGCGCTGGCTCACCGCCGACTGCGTGAGGTGCAGCGCGACCGCGGCGTTCTCGAACGACCCCTCGTCGACGACGGCGAGCAGGGCGCGGAGCTGCGGGAGGTCGACCTCGGCCATGCGGGGACCCTACCGAGCGCGGGGCACCTCTCGTGACCGGTCGCGACACCCCTTCGCATTAGCGTGCGTGATGCATCATCGCGATCAGTCGTTGGACTGATGCAAGCTGTCGGCCCTAGCGTCGGCGCGTGCCCGCCTCCCTCGCCGCCGCCCTCACCGGGCTCGCCTTCGGCCTGTCGCTCATCGTCGCCATCGGCGCGCAGAACGCCTTCGTGCTGCGCACCGGCCTGCGTCGCACCCACGTCCTGCCCGTCGTCGCCGTGTGCGCGCTGTCGGACGCCGTGCTGATCGCGGCCGGGGTCGGCGGGCTCGGGACGCTGGTCGACCGGCACCCGGTGGTCCTCACCGTGGCACGGCTGGCCGGCGCGGCGTTCCTGATCGGCTACGCCGTCGTCGCGGCGCGCCGGGCCCTGCGGCCGGGCGCCGCGCTGACCGCCGAGGACGCCGACGCCGCCGCGCCGGCCCGGGCGTGGCCCGTCGTCGCGACCTGCCTGGCGCTCACGTGGCTGAACCCGCACGTGTACCTGGACACGGTCGTGCTGCTCGGCTCGGTGGCCGGGACGCACGGCGAGGACCGTTGGTGGTTCGGCGGCGGCGCGGTGCTCGGCAGCCTGCTGTGGTTCACGGGGCTCGGGTACGGGGCGCGGCTGCTGCGGCCGCTGTTCGCGCGGCCCGGGGCGTGGCGCGTGCTCGACGGCGTGATCGCGCTGGTGATGCTGGCGATCGCGGCGAGCCTGCTGCTGGGGCTCTGAGGCGCGCGGCCCGCGCTCAGGCCCCGACGGTCGCCGCGGCCCGGCGCCGGCGCACGAGCGCGGTCACGCCGTAGATCCCCACCACGACCGCGACCAGCCCCGCCGTCGACAGCAGCTGGCCCCGCGCCGACCCGTCCGCGAGCATCAGCGCCACGAGACCCGCCAGCGCGGCGAGCGTCGCCCAGGTCAGCCACGGGTAGCCCCACATCCGAAGCGGCAGCCGCTCGCCCCGGGCGCGGGCCTCCGCCTCGAGCCGCGGCCGCAGCCGCAGCTGCGCCACCGCGACGAGCACCCAGACGACCAGCAGCGCCGCGCCGACGGCGTTGAGCAGGATGCCGAGCAGCGTGTCCGGCAGCGCCCAGTTCAGCGCGACCGCGACCACGCCGAACGCCACCGACACCAGCACGGCGACCCACGGCACGTCGCGCCCGGACACCCGGCGCAGCACCGCGGGCCCGTCGCCGCGCCCGGCGAGCGAGTACGCCATCCGGGACGTCGCGTACACGTTCGCGTTGAACGCCGACAGCAGGGCGATGACCACCACCGCCTCCATCAGCCGCGCCGCGCCCGGCAGCCCGGCCACGTCGAGGACCGCGACGAACGGCCCCTGCTGGAGCACGGGGGCGTCCCACGGCAGGACCAGCACCATGATCGCGACCGAGCCCACGTAGAACAGCAGGATCCGCCACACGATGGTCCGGGTCGCGCGGCCGACCGCGCGCTGCGGGTCCCGCGCCTCGGCGGCGGCGATCGTGACGATCTCGATGCCGCCGAACGCGAACACCACGACCAGCAGCCCCGCCGCCACCCCGCCCACGCCCTCCGGCGCGAAGCCGCCGTGGCCGAGCAGGTTCGTGGTGCCGACCGGGTCGGTGCCGGGCAGCAGGCCCAGCACCAGCAGCACGCCGAGCACCAGGAAGACCACGATCGCCGCGACCTTGATCAGCGCGAACCAGAACTCGAGCTCGCCGAACTTGCGGACCCCCGCCAGGTTGGCGCCCGCGAACACCGCGACCACGACGAGCGCGACCACCCACTGCGGCACGCCCGGCAGCCAGCCGGTGACGATCCGGGAGACGCCCGTGACCTCGGCGCCGAGCACCATGATCAGCGTGAACCAGTAGACCCAGCCGAGCGTGAACCCGGCCCACCGGCCCAGCGCACGCTCCGCGTACACGGAGAACGAGCCGCTGGCCGGGAGGGCCGAGGCCATCTCCGCCAGCATCCGCATGACGAGGACCACCAGCACCCCGGCGATCGCGTAGGACACCAGCACCGCCGGGCCTGCCGTGGCGATGCCGACGCCGCTGCCGAGGAACAGCCCGGCGCCGATCGCGGAGCCCAGCCCCATCATCGTGAGGTGCCGGGTGCGCAGCCCGTGGCCGAGGTGGTCCCCGGCGGGCTGCTCGGGACCGGCCGGTGCGGCGGCGGGGGCGACGGTGGACGAGGCGGGCGTGGCGCGGGGCATGCGACTTCCTGGTGCGGGGGGCGACCGCGGTGGTCGCGGCCGCCGACCACCGTAGCGGCCCCGCGCGGGCTCTACTTCCCGGGGCGCTCCCGCGAGCGGCGCCACCGGCCGAGCCGCTCGTCGAACCGCCGGTCCGCCCGCCGGTCGACCTGCCGGGAGAGCTGGCGGGACACCTGCTCGTCGATCTGGGCGCGCAGCTGCCGGCGCTCGGCGCGGAGGAACGCGGTGTGCTCGGCGTGCAGCGACCGGGACGTGGAGACGACCATGCCGATCATCACGACGCTGAACGGCAGGGCGATGAGGATCGCGGCCGTCTGGAGCGCGGTCAGCCCGCCGGCGAGCAGCAGCGCGATCGCGAGCACGCCACCCAGCGCCGCCCACACGACGCGGAGCGGGGTCCGGGGGTGCGGGTCGCCGCCGGCCGCGAGCATCGAGACGACGAGGGCGCCCGAGTCCGCCGAGGTGATGAAGAACAGCGCGACCAGGATGATCGCGCCGATCGACAGCACCGCGCCGCCCGGCAGCCCGGCCAGCAGGTCGAACAGCGCGTTCTCCGGGACGACCTCGCCGTCCGGGCCGACCAGGCCGCCCTGCCCGAACAGCTCCCGGTGCAGCGCCGACCCGCCCAGCACCGAGAACCACAGGAAGCAGACGATGGTCGGGACGAGCAGCACGCCGCCGACGAACTGCCGGACGGTGCGGCCGCGCGAGATCCGGGCGATGAACACGCCGACGAACGGGGACCAGGAGATCCACCAGCCCCAGTAGAACGTCGTCCACGACGCCTGCCACGCCTCGCCCTCGGCGCCGGCGTACGCCGAGACGTTGAACATCAGCGGGACCACCTGGGCGAGGTACGTGCCGATCGACTGCACGAACTCGCGCAGCAGGAACAGCGTCGGGCCGAGCACCAGCACGAGCACGAGCAGCACGCCCGCCATCGAGACGTTGATGTTCGACAGCCACTTGAGCCCCTTGTCGAGCCCGGAGATCACCGACAGCGTGGCCACCGCGGTGATCGCGACGATCAGCACCACCTGCAGCGTCGTCGAGTTCGTCGCGATCCCCGTGTGGTCCAGGCCGGCGGTGATCTGCAGCACGCCCAGGCCGAGCGAGGTCGCGACCCCGAACACGGTGCCCACGACGGCGGTGACGTCGACCGCGTCGCCGAGCCGGCCGCGCACCCGGTCGCCCAGTAGCGGCTCCAGCGCCCACCGGATCGACACCGGGCGGCCCTTGCGGTGCACCGTGTACGCGATCGACAGGCCGACGACCACGTAGATCGCCCAGGCGCTCAGGCCCCAGTGCAGGTAGGTCTGGGACATCGCCTGCTGCGCGAGCTGCTCGGGCGTCCCGGTCACCCCGGGCTTCGGGTCGGCGTAGTGGCTCAGCGGCTCGGCGACGCCCCAGAACACCAGGCCGATGCCCATGCCGGTCGCGAACAGCATCGCGAACCAGGAGCCGAGCGGGTACTCGGGCTCGTCGTCGTCCCTGCCGAGGGTGATGTCGCCCCAGCGGCCGACGCCGAGCCAGATCGCGAACGCCACGAAGCCGGCGACCAGCGCCACGTAGTACCAGCCGAAGGCGCTGACCACGTTCGTCTGCACCGCGCCGATCACGTCGTTCGCCGTGTCCGGGAACAGGATCGTGAAGCCGGAGACCGCCGCCACGACGGCGACCGACCCCCAGAACACGGCGCGGGACGTGCCCCACGGGCCGCGGCCGCTCCCGGGTCGGGGCGCCCGCGCGTCGGGCTCGGTCTCGGTCGTCGATGTCGCCACGGGGGTCCTCTTCGGTCGGCGGCAGGGCGGCGACCACCCTAGCCAGGGCGGCCACCACCCACCACAGGATCGACCCGCCCCTCGCGCGGCGCGCGCCGAGTCCGCTCGCCGTGCGCGTCCGGGTGCCCGGACCTAGCGTGACCGCCATGACCGAGCAGACCCCGGACCCCAGCACCGACGCCACCAAGGACCCCGCGGACTGGGTCACCGGCGACGAGCCGATGACCGGCCCGCAGGACTCCTACCTGCACACCCTCGCGCGGGAGGCCGGCGAGGAGGTCCCGGAGGACCTGACCAAGGCCCAGGCGTCCGAGATGATCGACCGGCTCCAGGGCGAGACCGGGCGCGGCGCGAGCTGACCCCGCGCGGGCTCAGTCGTCCTCGGGCTCGCGCAGCACCGGCCACGCCCCGTCCGACGTGTTCGCGATCACGGTGACCGTGACCCCCGTCGCCGGGTCGTGCCGGGTGCGCGCGGAGACGCCCGCGTCGTAGCCCTCCAGCACCAGGTCGTCGGAGTCGAGGCCCAGCCAGAACCCGCGCCCGTAGCGCATGCCCTCGTCCTCGACGACGTGCTGCGGCTCGGTCAGCCGGGCCACGGTCGCGGCAGGCACGATCCGGCCGGCGGTCAGCGCGCGCCAGAACGCGGCCAGGTCGGCGGCGGTCGTGGCGAGCCCGCCGTCGCCGCTCCCCCGCACGGGCAGGTGCAGCACGTTGGTGCGCGGGCCGTCCTCGTCGAGGTAGCCGAGCGCGAGGTCCGGCGCGGGCTCGTCCGACCGCGGGAAGCCCGTGCGGGTCATCCCGGCGGGGCCGAGGACCCGCTCGGCGACCAGGTCCGCGAACGGCGCGCCCGCGACCCGCTGCGCGACGAGCGCCAGCAGCACGTACCCGGAGTTGTTGTACGCGAACTCCGCGCCCGGCTCGGACACCTGGGCGTGCGGCGCGAGCATCGGCAGGTACGCCTCGGTGTCGTCCAGCACGTGCGGCGGCAGCGTCAGCACGTAGTCGGTGATCGCGCCGTCGCCGTTCTCGTCCAGGTAGTCGCCGATCCCGGACGTGTGGCCCAGCAGGTGGTCGACGGTCACCCGGTCGTCGACGAGCGGCAGGTCGGCGCCGAGCACCGGGCGCACCGGGTCGTCCCAGCCGAGCCGGCCCTCCTCGACCAGCGAGGCGATCGTCAGGGCGGTGAAGCCCTTCGCGACGCTCGCGACGCCGAACCGGTGGTCGGGCGTGGCGGGCACCCGGCGGGCGCGGTCCGCCCAGCCGTACGCCCGGGCGAACAGCACCTCCTCGGCGCGGGAGACGTGCACGACGCCGCTGAGGCCCGAGGCCTCGGCGCGGGCGTGCAGGGCGGGTCCGAGGTCCTCGGGGGCGGTCGTCGGGCTGCGGTGCTCGGCGGTCGTCATGCGGCGACGCTACGGGGCCCCTCGCCGGTGGGCCAGCAGATTTCCGGCGCGCGGCCGCCCGCGGTCACCAGCCCCAGGACGAGTCCGGGTGCTGCTCCGGGCACGCGTCGGCGCCGTCCGGGAGCTTCTCGAAGTGCCACACCTCGTTGGCGTAGGTCTGGCACAGCCCGAAGTCGACCCCGTGCTCCGCGAGCCAGTACGCCCCCTCGGTCGGGCCGACGTCGACCGCCAGGCCCTGCACGTGCGCGGACGACTCCGGCGGCAGCACCCAGCGGTACGCCTCCGGGACGCCGTGCGTCGCGACCGCGTCGTCGACGAGGCGCTGCTGCTCCTCCGGCGTGCGCTTCCCCGAGGTGACGCGCAGCTCGACGCCCTCGGCGTCGGCGGCGCCCTGTGCCGCCCGGAACCGCGCGGCGAGGTCGGCGTCCACGCCGTCGAGACCATCCGCGAGCGGCGGGGCGTCAGGCCCCGAGCCGTCTCCGGGTGCGCCCGTCGGCTCCTGCGACGCAGGGTCGGCGGTCGAGACCGGCACCGCGGGCAACGCACGCGACCCGTCGCCGGGACCACCGGCGGCCGAGCAGCCCGCGAGGCCGACGGCGAGGAGCGCGACCGCCGCCCCGGCCGGCGCGGCGAGCCGTCGGGCGGGGCGTGATCGGACGGGGCGTGATCGGGCGGGGCGTGATCGGGCGGGGCGGGGGCGGTGGTGTCGGGGCATGGTCCGACGGTGCCGCGCCGCGCCGCCCGGGCGCGTCGCCCCGCGGTCCGACCGCTCCGCGTCGGGGTCCCACCCCGGTCGGACGGGCGCCTGGTCCCCTCGTCCGACCCGGCACCGACCGCCCCGCCCACGCTCTCCGGCGCGCCCCACGCCGACCGGCGGTGGCGGGGCCGGAAGGCGTAGGTTCCGCGTCAGCCCCGCACGCGCGTCGCCCAGAACGCCACCGCGCCCGCCGCCGCCACGTTCAGCGAGTCCACGCCCCCGGCCATCGGGATCCGCACCGTGAGGTCGGCCGCCGCGACCGTCGCCGGCTTCAGCCCGTCGCCCTCGGCGCCGAGCACCAGCGCCAGCCGCTCCGGCGGGTCCGCCTCCAGCGCGTCCAGGCTCACCGAGTCGTCGGACAGCGCCAGTGCCGCGGTCACGAACCCGGCCTCGCGCAGCACGTCGATCCCGCCCGGCCACGGGTCCACCCGGGTCCACGGCACCTGGAACACCGTGCCCATCGAGACCCGGACCGACCGCCGGTACAGGGGGTCGGCGCACCGCGGCGTCACCAGCACCGCGTCCACGCCGATGGCCGCCGCGGAGCGGAACGCCGCGCCGACGTTCGTGTGGTCGACGACGTCCTCCAGCACGGCGACCCGGCGCGCCCCCGCGATGACCTCCGCGACCGGCGGCAGCGGCGGGCGGTGCATCGCCGCGAGCGCCCCGCGGTGCACGTGGAAGCCGGTGATGGCCTCCAGCACCGCCGGGTCCGCGACGTACACGCGCACCGGCTCGCCGTCGGGGTCGCGCGCCTCCAGCATCGCCGTCAGGTCCGGCAGCCAGCGCGGCGACACCAGCACCGACCGCGGCCGGTGCCCCGCCGCCAGCGCGCGCTCGAGCACGGTCGAGCTCTCCGCGATGTACAGGCCCTTCTCGGGCTCGTGCCGCGACCGGAGCGCGACGTCGGTGAGCGCGACGTAGTCGGCGAGCCGCTCGTCATCGGGGTCGGTCAGGTGGACGATGTCGAGCGCGGGCACGCCCGCCATCATCCCACCGGGGTCAGGCCAGGAACTCCAGCGCGGCGGCGACGAGCAGCCGGCGACCCGCGGCGATCGTCGGCTCGTCGAGCGGGGCGAACTGGGCGGTGTGGTTCCCGGGCACGGCTGCGGAGAAGCCCGAGACGTAGCCGTCGGGGAACAGCGCGGGGTCCATGCCGCCCCAGAACCAGAACGCGTACGGCACCGGGTCGCCCTCGTACCGGCCCCTCGGCAGGCCGTACTCGGAGAAGTCCTCGGAGCCCATGAGCGGCTCGGCGGTCCGCACGGCGCCCTCGGGCATGACGGCCCGTTGGGCGGCCATGACGCGGTCGACGACCTCGGCGGTGTTGACCGTGGCGGGCGGGTTCTCCCGCATCGTGATCGTCGGCTGCTCGGGGCAGCCCGCCGCCTGCGCCTCGGCGCCGACGATGCGCTCGACCGCCGCGACGGCCCGCGCCATCGAGGCGTCCGAGCGCGCCCGCAGGTTCACCGTGAACGTCGCGGTGTCCGGGATGATGTTCGACTTCGTGCCGGCGTGGAACGTGCCGACCGTGACGACCAGCGGGTCCTCGGGCGACGTCTCGCGGGCGGCGATGGTCTGCAACCGGGTGATCGCGTACGCGGCGGTGAGGATCGGGTCGACCGTGACGAACGGGCGGGAGCCGTGGCCGCCGCGGCCGTGGATCGTCACGTCGAGGGTCGCCGCGGCCGCCATGAGCAGCCCGCGGGAGTGGTTCGCCACCCCGGCCGGCAGGGGCCCGACGTGCTGGCCGAGCGCCACGTCCGGCTTGGGGAACCGCGTGAACAGGCCGTCCGCGAGCATCGCGCTCGCCCCGGTCGCGGTCTCCTCGGCGGGCTGGCCGACCACGAGCAGCGTGCCGGACCACGCGTCGCGCGCGCCGGCGAGCGCGTCCACCGCGGCCGCGAGCGCCGTCACGTGCATGTCGTGCCCGCAGGCGTGCATCGTGGCGACGGTCTCCCCCGCGGGGTTCACGTCGGTGTGCCGGCTCTGGTACCCCAGGCCGGTCTCCTCCAGGACGGGCAGGCCGTCCATGTCGGCGCGGAGCATCACGACCGGCCCGTCGCCGTTGCGCAGCACGCCGACCACGCCCGTCCCGCCGACGCCCTCCGTGACCTCGAGGCCCGACGCGCGCAGCTCGGCCGCGAGCGCCGCGGCGGTGCGGTGCTCCCGCCCGGACAGCTCGGGGTGCGCGTGCAGGTCGCGGTACAGGTCCCGCCAGTGCGCGTCGCGGGTGTCCGCGGTGTCGAGCACCCGGGCGGCGCGGGTCGGGTCGGCGGTCGGGGCGGTGTCCAGGGCCATGCGGCGGGTCCCTCCGGGGTGGGTCGGCGTTCCTCGCCGCACGCTACCCCGCGCGGGTGAGCCGGGCGGGGCGTCGGTGTGCCCGGCAGCGGGACGGACCTGCTCCCACCTGCGCCGCCGCACCGCACCCCTTGCCGCGCCCACCCCCCGGGGGCCACGATCGGCCTCATGCGGTACGGGGTCCTGGGGCCTGTGGAGCTCGTGACCGCGGAGGGGGCAGAGCCAGTCCGCGGCTCCCGTCAGCGCGCCCTGCTGGCGGTGCTGCTGGCGCACCGGGGCGCGTTGGTCCCCCGGGAGCGCCTGATCGCCGCGCTGTGGCCGGCGGGGCCACCGCCCAGCGCCGAGCACACGCTGCACAGCCACGCGTCGCGGATCCGCGCGCTGGTGGGCGCCGACCTGCGCGCGGTCCCGGGCGGCTACCGGCTCGACCCGCAGGACCTCGACGCCGACCGGTTCGACCGCGCCGTCCGCGCCGTGACCCGGGGCGCCGCCGCCCGCGGCTGGCCGGACGCCGGCCGCGCGGCGACCGGGCCCGCCGCCGAGGTGCTCGCCGAGGCCCTCGCCCTGTGGCGCGGGCCGGCGTTCGGCACCGAGGCCGACCTGCCGGAGGTGCAGGCCGAGGCCGAGCGCCTCGAGACCGCACGCCGCAGCGCGCACGAGGCGCTCGCCCGGGCGCTGATCGGCACGGACCCGGAACGCGCCGCGGAGGCGGCCGAGCGGGCGCTCGACGGCGACCCGTACCGCGAGGGGGCGTGGGCGCTGCTGGTGCGGGCCCGCACGGCCGAGGGGCGCCCGGGCGAGGCCGTGCTGGCGTACCTGCGGGCGGCCGCGGCGCTGGACGAGATCGGGCTGCTGCCCTCGCACGAGCTCCGGTCCGCGCACGCGGCGGCGCTCGCGGCCGGCCGGCCCGTGGCGGCCGCGGGCAACCACCGCGGGTCGTCGCGGGCCGAGGGCGGGGCGTCGGGGGTCGAGCAGGCGGCGGGCGGGCGCACCGGCGGCCGGGCGGGCTCCGCGCGGGCCGGCCGTCCCGGCGCGCTGCCGACGCCCGGCACCGGCGGGACCGCCGGGGCCGCCGCAGGCGCTCGCCGCACGGCGGGTCCGCCGGCCCGTGCGGCCGCCGCCGCCGACGGTCGCGCCGGCGGTGCCGGAGGGCGCGCGGCTGCCGGGGGGCCGCCGGCGCGCCCGGCCGCCCCGGGCGGCGCCCGCGTCCGCACGCGCGGAGACGGACCGACCGCCCCGCCGCTCCCCCGCCCGCGCACCTCGTTCGTCGGGCGGGAGGCCGAGCTGCGCGCGGCCCGCGCGCTCCTCGCGCAGAGCGCGCTGGTCACGTTCGTCGGTCCCGGCGGCGTCGGCAAGACGCGCCTCGCCCTGGAGTCGGCGGCGCGGGTGCCGGACCCGCTGGTCCCGCGGTTCGTCGAGCTCGCGGCGGTGCGCGACCCCGCCGCGGTGCCGGCCGCGATCGCCCAGGGGCTGGACGCCGACCCCGCCGTCCCGCCCGCCCAGGTGCTCGCCGCCGCGGGGACCCGCGCGACGGTCCTGGTGCTCGACAACTGCGAGCACGTCGCCGGGGCGGTCGCCGAGTGCGTCGACCTGCTGCTGTCCGAGCCCGGCCCGCTCCGGGTGCTCGCCACGAGCCGCACGCCGCTGGGGGTCGCGGGCGAGCACGTGCTGCTGGTCGAGCCGCTGGGCGCGGACGGACCCGCCTCCCCGGCCGCGCGGCTGTTCCGGGACCGCGCCCGGGCCGCGTCCGGGCGCACGACGGAACCGCAGCCCGGCCCGGCCGACCTCCCCCGCGGCGCGCCCGACCCGGTGGCCCGGGTCGTCGCCCGCCTCGACGGGCTGCCCCTCGCCGTCGAGATGGCCGCCGCCCGCACGGCGACGCTGAGCGTCGCCGACCTCGCCGACCTCCTCGACGCCCGGCTGGACTCCCTCGTGCAGCCGCGCCGCGACGCGCCGGCGCGGCACCGGTCGCTCGCGGCGCTGGTGGGCTGGTCCCGGGAGCTGCTCGCCCGGGACGCGCGCACGGCGCTCGACGGCTGGCCGGTGTTCGCCACCGCGTGCCCGCCCGACCTCGCCGCGCGGGTGCTGGACGTCCCGGCGCGGACGGCCGAGCAGCTGGCGGCGGCGTCGCTGCTGGTCCGGGACGACGCCCGGGGGCGCACCCGGTACCGGATGCTCCAGACGGTGCGCGCGGTCGTCGGCCCGCCCCCGGAGGCGGTGCGCGCCCGGCACGCGGCCGTGCTGCTCGACGTCGCCCGCGACGCGGACCGCGCCCTGCGCGGGCCCGGCGAGCCGGAGGCGCGGGCGCGGCTCACGGCGCTGCTGCCCGACCTGCGCGTGGCCCACGCCTGGGCGGCGACCCACGACCCGGACCTCGCGGTGCGGCTGACCCGCGCCCTGCACCGGCACGCGGTCGACACCCTGCGCACCGACGTGCTGGCCTGGCCCGTGCCGGGGCGCGAGGACGCCCCGGCCGTCCTCGCGGCGCTCGCGGCCCGCGCCCTGGTGCAGGGGCACCGGGGCGGGGCGGGCCGCCGGGCGCAGCACGCGCTGGCCGGGGCCACGGACGTGGCCGACCGGCTGCACGCGCTCGAGGTGCTCGCCGACCTGGCGCTCGTCGAGGGCCGCACCGACGACGCGGTCGCCCTCGGGGGCCGGATCACCGCGGAGGCGCAGCACGCGGCCGACCCGCACTACCGCGTCATCGGCCTCACCTACCCGGCGCTGGTGGCCGCCTACCGGGACCGCCCGCTCGCGGCCGACGCGGCGCTCGCGGTGCTGCGCCGCGCCGTGCACCCCGTGGCCGCCGCCCCGTCCGACCGCGCGTGGCTCGCGTTCACCACCGGCGAGGTGCTGGCGCGCACCGACCCCGCGGCCGCCGTCGCGGCGCTCGCGGACGCCCGGGAGCTCGCCGAGGCGGTCGGCGACCGGTACCTGTGCGGCGTCGCGCGCGCGGCCACCGTCGCCGCGGTCGCGCGGCGCCCCGACCCGGCCGGGGCGCTCGAGGAGCTGCTCGCGCTCGCGCGCGACTGGGCCCCGGCGGGCGACCGCACGCACCTGCTCACGGCGCTGCGGAACGCGGTGCCCCTGCTCCTGCGGCTCGACCGGCCCGAGGAGTCCGCCCTGCTGCTCGGCGCGGTGACCGCCCCCGACCTGCCGGTGACCTACGGCGTGGAGGCGGACGCGCTCGCGGGGGCGCGGGCCGGGCTCGCGGCAGCCCTGGGCACCCGGCGGCTCGCGACGCTGGTCGACGCGGGCGCCGACGACGACCTCGGGGCCGCGGTCGACCGGCTGGCCGCGGGGCCGCGCCCGGACGCCGTGCCGCCGGGTGGGGACGGGACCGTCCCGGCGCCCGCGGTCCGGACCGCCGCGGCCACGGACGCCCCCGCCCGTCCGGCGTCCGCCGCCACCGCCGCGCGTCAGCCGCGGAGCCGGTAGAACCGGAACAGGTTGTGCTCGACCGGCAGCACCTCGGTCGCCGCGAACCCCGCCGCCCGCGCGTACCCGGCGAGCGTCGTCGGGCGCATCACCGTCCCGGTCCCGACCCCGCCGGGGTGCGAGAGCCCGTCCGGGAGGCAGACCCCGAGCGAGAACCCGTAGTACCACCGGTCGAGCGGCCCGGCCGGCGCCGTGAACTCCTCCGCCACCCGCTCGTCGGCGACCAGCACCCAGCCGTCGTCGGCGACCAGCGTCCGCACCGCGCCGAGCACCGCGACCGGGTCGGCGAGGTCGTGCACGCACTCGAACGCCAGCCCCACGTCGTAGCCGCCGGCGGCCTCGCTCCGCGCCAGCGTCGCCGCGTCCGCCGCGACGAACCGCACCCGGTCCTCGACGCCCCGCGCGGCCGCGTGCCGCCGGGCCGCCGCCACCGACGCCGGGTCGAGGTCCACGCCCGTCACCTCCACGTCCTCGTGGGCCAGCGCCAGGCCGATCGACGACCAGCCCTCGCCGCAGCCCACGTCGACCACCCGGGCGCCGCCGCGCAGCCGGTCGTGGAGGTCCGGGAGCCGCTGCGCGACGACGTCCGCGAGCCCGTGCAGGAGGAACGGCCGGTTCAGCGCCGCCTGGGCCTCGCGGGCGTCGGCGCCCAGCCGCTCCCAGGCGACGCCCCCGCCGGTCCGGTACGCGGCGTGCAGCTCGTCCGAGACCCGCACGCTCGCGGCGTGCATCCGGGCGAGCGGCGCCAGGTAGGACGGCGAGTCGGCGTCCGCGAGCACCGCGGCGGCCCCGGGCGTCAGCGCGAACGCGCCGCCCGCCGCCGGCACGACGAAGCCGGCGGCCGCCTGGTGCTCCAGCCACTCGCGGGCGTAGCGGGGGTGGCTGGCGGTCCGGGCCGCCAGCTCGTCCGGGGTGCACGGCCCGGACCGGGCGAGCGCGCGGTACCAGCCGAGCCGGTCGCCCGCGTGCACCGCCGCGAGCTCCTGCGCGCCGAGGCTCGCGGCGAACACCCGGTCCGCCACCTCCGCGGGGCTGGGCCCGACGGGCTCGAGCAGGTCGCCGGGGCGGGCGGCGGCCGGGGCGTCGACGGGCGGCTCGGCGGCCGCGCGCG
This sequence comes from Cellulomonas sp. Y8, assembly GCF_008033115.1. Lineage (NCBI taxonomy): Bacteria > Bacillati > Actinomycetota > Actinomycetes > Micrococcales > Cellulomonadaceae > Cellulomonas > Cellulomonas sp. Y8. The sequence continues at coordinate 4,130,964 of NZ_CP041203.1, read as the reverse complement.
GCGCGGGCGTGCTCGTGGACATGCGGTCCTCCTCGTGGGTGAGGCCGCCGACCGGTCGCCGGCGGGCCCCACCAGCAGGCGCCCCGCCCCTCGCACGCGCCTCGCAGCCCCCTCGCAGCCGCCCTCCCGCGGTGCGGTCAGCCCTGGTCGGAGCGCAGCGCCCCCGTCGCGCGGAACGTGTCGGCGATCTGCTGCGCCTGGGCGGACACGAGCCGGCGGTACAGGTCGTAGGCGGCGTCGACGCGGACCGGGAGGTCCCCGCGGTTGCGCGCGAGCTGCCAGTCGCGCTTCGCCGCCGCGATGTCCGCGTTGGTGATGACCACCCGCGCGTCGTCCTGTTCCGCCATGGGTCCGAGCATGCGTCCGAATTGCCCGATATGCGATAGTCCGTCGGGGTGAACGGGAGGCCGGCCGCGGGTGAACTGCCGGGTCGCACCGCCCGTTCGGCCCAGCGACGCCCGCCCCGCGGCCCCGGCGTCGTCCGCCCCCTCGACCCCGGGCGTCGTCCGCGCCGCGACCCTCGCACGCGGCCCGCAGCGGGCCGCGGCGCCGCTCGCCGGACCGCGCGCGAGGCGTTCGTCCTGCGCACCTGGGGGGTCCCCTGGCACGCTGTGCCCAGGAGCGGCGACCAGCCGCCGACCCCTATCGTCCCCGGAGGACTGACGCGCATGAGGATCTGGCCCGGACGCCCCTACCCGCTCGGCGCGACCTACGACGGCAGCGGCACCAACTTCGCGCTGTTCTCCGGGGTCGCGGAGCGGGTGGAGCTCTGCCTGTTCGACGAGGCGGGGAACGAGACCCGGGTGGACCTGCCCGAGGTCGACGCGTTCGTCTGGCACGGCTACGTCCCCGCCCTCCAGCCCGGCACCCGGTACGGCTACCGGGTGCACGGCCCGTACGACCCGGCCCAGGGCCACCGCTGCGACCCGTCGAAGCTGCTGCTCGACCCGTACGCCAAGGCCATCGACGGGCAGATCGACAACGACCCGTCGCTGTACTCGTACACGTTCGGCGCCGAGGACGAGCGGAACACCGAGGACTCCGCCGGCCACACGATGACCTCGGTGGTCGTGAACCCGTACTTCGACTGGGGCCACGACCGGCCGCCGCAGCACGAGTACCACGACTCGGTCATCTACGAGGCGCACGTCAAGGGCCTGACCCGGCTGCACCCGGCGGTGCCCGAGGAGATGCGCGGCACCTACTCGGCCCTGGCGCACCCCGCGGTCATCGAGCACCTGACCAACCTGGGCGTGACGGCCGTCGAGCTCATGCCGGTGCACCAGTTCGTCAACGACCCGTCGCTGCAGGACCGCGGGCTGTCGAACTACTGGGGCTACAACACCATCGGGTTCTTCGCGCCGCACAACGCCTACGCCGCCTTCGGCAGCACCGGCCAGCAGGTGCAGGAGTTCAAGGCGATGGTCAAGGCGCTGCACGCCGCGGACATCGAGGTCATCCTCGACGTGGTCTACAACCACACCGCCGAGGGCAACCACCTGGGCCCGACCCTGTCGTTCCGCGGCATCGACAACGCCTCGTACTACCGGCTCGTCGACGAGGACCAGGCGCACTACTTCGACACCACCGGCACCGGGAACTCGCTGCTCATGCGGTCCCCGCACGTGCTGCAGCTGATCATGGACTCGCTGCGCTACTGGGTGCAGGACATGCACGTCGACGGGTTCCGGTTCGACCTCGCGGCGACGCTGGCCCGCCAGTTCCACGAGGTCGACCGGCTGAGCGCGTTCTTCGACATCGTGCAGCAGGACCCGATCATCTCCCAGGTCAAGCTCATCGCCGAGCCCTGGGACCTCGGCGACGGCGGCTACCAGGTCGGCGGGTTCCCGCCCCTGTGGTCGGAGTGGAACGGCCAGTACCGGGACACCGTGCGGGACTTCTGGCGCGGCGAGCCGTCGACGCTGGCGGAGTTCGCCAGCCGGCTGTCCGGGTCCTCGGACCTGTACGAGCACACCGGCCGCCGGCCCATCGCGAGCGTCAACTTCGTGACCGCGCACGACGGCTTCACGCTCGCCGACCTGACCGCCTACAACGAGAAGCACAACGAGGCGAACGGCGAGGACAACCGGGACGGCGAGAGCCACAACCGGTCCTGGAACTGCGGCGTCGAGGGCCCGACGGACGACGCGGAGGTGCTGGACCTGCGCGGCCGTCAGCGCCGCAACTTCCTCACCACGCTGCTGCTGTCGCAGGGCGTGCCGATGATCCTGCACGGCGACGAGATGGGCCGCACCCAGCAGGGCAACAACAACGTCTACTGCCAGGACGACGAGCTGTCGTGGCAGAACTGGGACCTCGACGAGCACGACACCGAGCTGCTCGAGTACGCCCGGAAGGTCGTGCACCTGCGCAAGGACCACCCCGTGTTCCGCCGCCGCCGGTTCTTCGCCGGCGCCCCGGAGCGCGGCGGCGAGTCCGACCTGCGCGACATCGCCTGGCTGTCCCCCGCGGGCACCCACATGTCCGACGCGCAGTGGCAGGAGGAGTTCGCGCGCGCCGTCATGGTGTTCCTCAACGGCGACGCGATCGCCGAGCCGGACCTGCGGGGCGAGGAGATCGTCGACGACTCGTTCCTGGTGCTGTTCAACGCCCAGCCGGAGCCGGTGCAGTTCACGCTCCCGGACGCCGAGTACGGCGAGACGTGGACGGTCGCGCTCGACAGCGACCACCAGCTCGAGCCGGGCGACGAGATCGCGCACTCGACCACCCTCGAGCTCGCGCACCGCTCGACCGTCGTGCTGTCGCGCCCGCCGGTCCAGCAGGTCGACCCGATCACGCAGGCGCCGGCGGTCACGTCGCTGCCGACCGGGGCCGAGCCGCCCGCGCCGACCGGGCTCCCCGGCACCCCGGGCACGCCCTCCGGCGCGCCCGCGGCGGCGCCCGCCGACGGCGCCGGCGACCGGAAGCGGGGCAAGTGACCGTCGAGCGCGGGACCGAGCCCCGCACGCCGACCCGGCGCCTGCCCGCGCCGGGTCGGCCCGTCCCCACGTCGACCTACCGGCTCCAGCTCGGGGCCGACCTGACGCTGGACGACGCCGCCGACCTGGTGCCGTACCTGGCGGACCTCGGCGTCACGCACGTCTACCTGTCGCCGATCCTCACCGCGGCGCCGGGTTCGACGCACGGCTACGACGTCGTCGACCACGACGAGGTCTCCCCCGTCCTCGGCGGCGAGCCGGCGCTGCGCCGGCTCGCCGACCGGGCGCACGGGGCCGGGCTCGGCCTGGTGCTCGACATCGTGCCGAACCACATGGCCGTGCCCACGCCCGCGTGGCACAACCGCGCCCTGTGGTCCGTGCTCGCGGAGGGCCCGGAGTCGCCGTACGCGTCCTGGTTCGACGTCGACTGGTCCGCCGGCGAGGGGGACGTCCTCATGCCGGTGCTGGGTGACCGGATCGGCGCGGTGCTGGCGTCGGGCGAGATCCGGCTGGAGCACGAGGTCGTGCCGGGCCAGGGCGACGAGCCGCAGCCCGTGCTCCGCTACTACGACCACACCTTCCCCGTCCGCCCCGGCACGGAGGCGCTGCCGCTGGCCGAGCTGCTGGAGCGGCAGCACTACCGGCTGGCGTACTGGCGGGTCGCCGACGAGGAGCTCAACTACCGGCGGTTCTTCGACGTCGGCACCCTCGCCGCGATCCGCGTCGAGGACCCCGCCGTGTTCGACGCCACGCACGCCCTGGTGCTCCGGCTGCTCGACGAGAGAGTGCTCGACGGCCTGCGCATCGACCACCCCGACGGGCTCGCGGACCCGGGCGGCTACCTCGAGCGGCTGCGCGAGCGGTCGGGCGGCGCGTGGGTCGTGGTCGAGAAGATCCTGCAGGGCGACGAGGAGCTCCCCGCCGACTGGGACACCGCCGGCACCACGGGCTACGAGGCGCTGTGGCGGATCCAGCAGGCCTTCGTCGACCCCGGCGGCGGCGCCCGGCTGGGCGCGCTCATGCACCGCCTGACCGGCGAGTCGTCCGACGCGCTGCCCGAGGTGGTCGACACCGCCAAGCGGCAGATCGTGGACCGCGCGCTGTACGCCGAGGTGTACCGGCTCACCGAGCTCGCCGCCGAGGTGTGCCGCGGCGACCTGCGGCTCCGGGACCACACCTGGCGGTCGCTGCACGACTGCCTGGTCGAGCTGCTGGTGGCGATGGACCGGTACCGGGCCTACGTCGCACCGGGGCGCACCCCGCACCCGGCCGACGTCGAGGTCCTGGAGCACGCGGCCCGTGCCGCCCGCGCCCAGTTGTCACCCGAGCGCGCCGCCACCATGGACGTGCTGGTCGACCTGCTGCTGGGGCGCGAGGTCGGCAGCGCCGGCCGCACCCGGGAGCCGCAGCGCGACGAGCTCGTCGTCCGGTTCCAGCAGACCTGCGGCGCCGTGATGGCCAAGGGCGTCGAGGACACGGCGTTCTACCGGTGGACGCACCTGGTGTCGCTGACCGAGGTCGGCGGCGAGCCCGCGCGGTTCGCCCTGTCCCCCACCGAGCTGCTCGCCTGGGCCGTGCGCGCCCAGCAGCAGACCCCGCTCGGCATGACCACGCTGTCGACGCACGACACCAAGCGCAGCGAGGACGTCCGGGCCCGGCTGGGCGTCCTGTCCGAGCTGCCGGTCGAGTGGGCCGAGCTGGTCGGGCGGCTGCGGGAGGCCACGGCGTCCTACCGGAGCACGCTGCTCGACGGCCGCGCCGAGAACCTGCTCTGGCAGACCCTCGCGGGCACCTGGACCGCCGACGGACCGATCGCGGCCGAGCGGCTGAACGAGTACCTGACCAAGGCCGTCCGCGAGGCCAAGGACCGCACGTCCTGGACCAGCCCGGACGAGGCGTACGAGCGCGCGGTGCTCGGCGTCGCCACCCGGGCGCTGGCGGACGAGCGCGTCGGCGCGCTGCTCGCCGACTGGGAGCACCGCACCCGCGACGCCGTGCGCGCGGCCACCCTGGGCCAGAAGCTCGTCCAGCTCACGCTGCCGGGCGTGGCCGACGTCTACCAGGGCACCGAGGTGCCCGCGGTCGCGCTCGTCGACCCGGACAACCGCCGGCCCGTGGACCACGACGCGATCGCGGCCAGGCTGGCCCGGCTGGACGAGGGCGCGGGGGCGCGCGACCTGGCGGACGAGAAGCTGCTGGTGACCTCCCGGGCGCTGCGGCTGCGCCGGGACGTCCCCGAGGCGTTCGTCGGCCCCGGCGCCGGCATCACGCCGCTGCCGCACTCGTCCGGGCACGTGCTCACCTACGCGCGCACCGCCGACGGCGAGCCGCGGGTGGCCGTGGTCGCCACCCGGCTCGCCGCGATGGTCGACCGGCTCGGCGGCTGGGGCGAGCACACCGTCGCCCTGCCCGAGGGCGACTGGCACGACGTCCTGGCCGACCGCCCCGTCGACGGCGGGGTGCAGCCCCTGGCCGACCTGCTCGACCGGCTGCCGGTCGCCCTGCTCGTGAGGAGGACCGACGCGTGACCGAGACCCCCGTCCGCACCGTGCGCCCGGGCGAGGTGTGGGCGCCCCGCGCCACCACCGTCGCCCTGCACCTGCCCGCGGCGGACGACGCCGGGGCGGAGACCGTGCCGCTCACCGCCGCCGGCGACGGCTGGTGGGCCACCGACCGTGAGATCCCGCACGGCACCGACTACGCGTTCGTGCTCGACGGCGGCGACCCGCGGCCCGACCCCCGCGGCCCCTGGGCGCCCGCGGGCGTGCACGGGCCCAGCCGGGTGTTCGACGCGTCCCGGCACGACTGGTCCGACCAGGACTGGGCTGGGCGCGACGTGCGCGGCGCGGTCGTCTACGAGCTGCACGTCGGCACGTTCACGCCCGAGGGCACGCTGGACGCCGCCGCGGCGCGCCTCGACCACCTCGTCGCCACCGGGGTCGAGGTCGTCGAGCTGCTGCCGGTCGCGCCGTTCAACGGCGAGCGCGGCTGGGGCTACGACGGCGTCAGCCTGTACGGCGTGCACGAGCCGTACGGCGGCCCGGCCGCCCTGCAGCGGTTCGTGGACGCCGCGCACGCCGCCGGGCTCGCGGTCTGCCTGGACGTCGTGCACAACCACCTGGGCCCGTCGGGCAACTACCTGGGCGAGTTCGGGCCGTACTTCACCGACGCGCACCACACGCCGTGGGGCGCGGCGATCAACCTGGACGGTGACGGCTCCGCCGAGGTGCGGCGGTGGATCGTGGACAGCGCGTTGCGCTGGTTCCGGGACTTCCACGTCGACGCGCTGCGGCTGGACGCCGTGCACGCGCTGGTCGACGACTCCCCGCGGCACGCGCTCGCGCAGCTCTCGGACGAGGTCGCGGCCCTGGCGGCCGAGGTCGGCCGGCCGCTGTCGCTGATCGCCGAGGTCGACCTCAACGACCCGGTGTCGGTGACGCCGACCGCGGCGGGCGGCTGGGGCATGACCGCGCAGTGGGCGGACGACGTGCACCACGCGCTGCACGCCCTGCTCACCGGCGAGCGGCACGGGTACTACGTCGACTTCGGCGAGCCCGAGACGCTGCGCAAGGCGTACCGCGACGTCTTCGTGCACGACGGCGGGTACTCGACGTTCCGGGGCGAGGACTGGGGCGCGCCGGTGCCCCCGGACGTCGACGGCCACCGGTTCGTCGTGTTCGGCTCCGACCACGACCAGGTCGGCAACCGCGCGCTGGGCGACCGCCCGTCGGACGCGCTGGACGACGGGGCGCTGGCCGCGTCCGCCGCTCTGGTGCTGCTCTCGCCCTTCACGCCGATGCTGTTCATGGGCGAGGAGTGGGGCGCCCGCACGCCGTGGATGTACGTCACCGACCACCCGGAGCCCGAGCTCGCCCAGGCGGTCCGCGAGGGCCGGTCGCGGGAGTTCGGCGGCCACGGCTGGGCGGAGATGTACGGGGCGGACGAGGACACCTTCGAGGTGCCGGACCCGCAGGCGCCGGCGACGTTCGAGTCGGGGCGGCTCGACTGGGACGAACCGACGCTGCCCGGCGGCGAGCGGATGCTCGACTGGTACCGGACGCTCGCGCGGCTGCGCCACGAGGTCCCGGACCTGGGCTCGGGCGACCGCACGCGCACGGACCTGACGTGGGCCGAGGGGCCCGACGCCGCCGAGCCGGTCGACGGCGCGTGGGCCGACTGGCTCGTGCTGCACCGCGGCGACGCCCGGGTGGTGGTGAACCTCGCGGACGCCGAGCGCAGGGTGCCGCTGGCGTCGGAGGGGGACCTGCGGGTGCTGGCGTCCTGGGCCACGGCCCGGATCGTCCCCGCGGGTGACGGCGAGGGCACCCAGCTGCTCCTGGGCCCTCGCTCGGTGGCCGTCCTGGCCTGACCCCGGGACGGTCCCGCCCCGGCGAGCCCCGGCTCGTCCGGCAGTGGAACGGTGTGACCGACACGCCGACGGCGTGTCGGTCACACCGTTCCACCGTAGGGGACGCGGGCGGTCAGGCGCGGGTCGCGGCCTCCTGGCGGCCGCGCTCCGCGAGCGCGCCCAGGCGGGACAGCGCGCGGTAGTACTTCTTCCGGTACCCGCCGGCGAGCATCTGCTCGGTGAACAGCGCGGACTCCCCCGCGCCGCCGAGCAGCACCGGCACGTCCCGGTCGTACAGCCGGTCCACCAGGGACACCAGCCGCAGCGCGACGTCCTGGTCCGGCACCGGCCCGACCCCGGTCAGCCCGACGAGCCCGACCCCGTCCAGCAGCGCCCCGTACCGCGACGCGTGCACGGTCGACAGGTGCGCCAGCAGGTCGCCGAAGTCGTCGAGCGTCGCGCCGGGCACCCCCGCGGCCGCGGCCCGCACGGCGTCGTCGTCCAGGCCGGGCGCGTCGGTGACCGCCTCGCGCCGCCGGTAGTCCTGGCCGTCGATCCGCAGCACCTCGAACCGGTCGGAGAGGTCCTGGATCTCCCGCAGGAAGTCGTCGGCCGCGAACCGGCCCTCGCCGAGCGACTCGGGCAGGGTGTTCGACGTGGCCGCGAGCGCGACGCCCCGGTCGGTGAGCTCGCGCAGCAGCCGGGACATCAGCACGGTGTCCCCGGGGTCGTCGAGCTCGAACTCGTCGATGCAGACCAGCTTCCGGGTGGCGAGCGCGTCGACGGTCGGCCGGAACCCGAGGGCGCCGACCAGGTTGGTCCACTCGACGAACGTGCCGTACGCCGCCGCCTCCGGCCCCACGGCCGCGGCGAGCGACGCCAGCAGGTGGGTCTTGCCGACGCCGAACCCGCCGTCGAGGTACACCGCGGGCACCGCGGCGGGCTTGCGCCGCAGCCGGCTCAGCAGGCCGCCGGAGCCGCCCGCGCCGCTCAACGTCGCCGCGACCTCGCGCAGGCGGGCCACGGCGGCGCCCTGGCTCGGGTACTCCGGGTCGGGCCGGTAGGTGTCGAAGGACTCGCCGGCGAAGTGCGGCGGCGGGACGCGCTCCGCCAGCAGGCGGTCGCGGCCGACGTCGGGCCGCCGGGAGGTCAGGCTGGCCGTCGTCGGCGTGGCGGGGCTGGGGCTCACGGCCGCACAGCCTACGACTAGCCTGACCGCCATGCCCCGCGAGCTCCCGCCCCTGGACGTGCTGCTGCCTCTCGACCGCGCCGGCGCGACCCTGGCCCCCGAGGCCGGCGAGCCCGCGCTGCACGACCTGTACGCGCACCCGGCCGCCGCGCCCGGCCGGCCCGCGGCCGTGCGGGCGAACATGATCGCCACCGTCGACGGCTCGGCCCAGGGCCCCGACGGCCGGTCCCGCAGCATCAACGGCCCCGCGGACTGGCGGGTGTTCCGGGTCATGCGCGCGGTGGCCGACGTGGTGCTGGTCGGCGCGGGGACCGCCCGGGCCGAGCACTACACGCCGCTCGGGGTGCCGGCCGACCTGCGGGCGGCGCGCGCCGCCCGCGGCCAGGCGCCCGACCTGGAGCTCGCCCTGGTCACGGCGTCCGGCGAGCTGCCCGAGGGCCTGCGCGGCACCGACCGGCCGCCGTACGTCGTGACCGTCGCCGCGAACCCGCGGCTCGCCGACCTGCGTGCGGAGCTGGGCGACGACCGGGTCCTGGTGGCCGGCGAGCACGAGGTCGACCTCGCCGCGGCGCTCGCCCTGCTCGCGGAGCGCGGCCTGACCCGGGTGCTCGCCGAGGGCGGCCCGCGGCTGCTCACCGACCTGGTGCGCGCCGGGCTGGTGGACGAGCTCTGCCTCACGACCAGCCCGCTGGTCGTCGGCGGGCCGGGCCTCCGCGCGGTGCAGGCGCCCGAGTGGCTCGACCCGTTGCCGGCCCGCCCGGCCCACCTGCTGCACAGCGACGGGATGCTGCTCGGGCGCTGGGTGCTCGGCGCGGCCGGCTGACCCCGCGGCGCGCGGCCGCGTGACCGGGTGAGCAGCGCCGACGCCCGCTAGGGTCGATCCGTGACCGACACGATCCTGGTCCTCACGGAGGACACCCTCGCCGCCGCCGACGTCGCGCACATCGTCTCGCTGCACGACGGCGAGCAGCTGCAGTACCGCGTGCTCGTCCCCGCCGACACCGAGCGCAACGTGCTCGTGTCGCTCGTCGACCAGCTGAGCATGGGCGAGCTCCGCGAGGCGCTCGACACCGTCCTGGGCCGCGAGCCGGAGCCGACCGAGGCGACCGCCGACGCGGCCGAGCAGCTCGCCGACAGCCTGGCCGCGTTCGCCGACGCCGGCGTGAGCGCGTCCGGCACGGTCGTCGACGACGACCCGCTGCCCGCGCTGCGCGCCGCCGTCGCGTCCGAGGCCGCCCGCGAGGTGGTCGTCGTGACCTACCCGCACGCGCTGGAGGACACGTTCCACCGCGACTGGGCGTCCCGCGCACGCGAGGAGCTGCACGTGCCGGTGCTGCACCTGTACTCGGGGACGTCCGAGCTGGGCTGAGCCCGGGACCGCGACGCCGCACGCACGACGGCCGGGGCCCCGCTCGGGGGCGCCGGCCGTCGTGCGTCGTGGTGCAGGGGCGCCGGGGTCAGAACCCCGTGCTCGTCGGCTCCGGGTAGTACCGCCGGAACTTGCGGACCTGGTTCAGGCCGGCGGCGAGCACGTACCAGCGCCGCTTGAGGCCGGCGTCGCGCCGGTACCGCAGCGGGTGCGCCACCCGCCCGGACCTGATCAGCCCGCGCACCTTCCCGGCCAGCGCCGGGTCCAGCACGTACTTGAGCAGCAGCCGGTGCGGCAGGATCGAGTACAGCACCTCGGTGTCCACCACGACCGGGTCGACCGCGCGGTCCAGCACCCGGTCCTCGACCAGGAACCGCGCGACGTTCGCCCCGGCGGCCGTCACGTAGTAGTTGTTCCGGCCGATGCGCGGGTTCACCTCGAAGAACCGGAACGACCCGTCGCGCGGGTCGACCTTCACGTCGAAGTTCGCGAACCCGACGTAGCCGACGCCGCGCAGGAGCGCCGCCGCCTGGTCGAGCATCCCCTGCTCCCGGGTCACGACCATCGCGGCCGGGTTCCCCAGGCCGGACGGGGTGTGCTCCTCGAGCAGCACGTGCGCCGACGCCAGCAGGGTGATCGAGCCGCGCGAGTCCACGTACGCGGTGATCGACCGCATCTGGGTGTCGTCGCCCGGCACGAGCTCCTGGACGACGAACCGCCCGCGGAACCCGGCGCGCTTGAGCGAGGCCCAGAGCGCGTCGAGCTCGTCGGCCGAGGCGATCTCGAAGACCTTCTTCTTCCCCGGGAACTCGACCTCCTGGTAGTCGGCGCTGCTGGCCGCCTTGGCGATCAACGGGTAGCCGACGTCCACGGGGACCGGCGCCCAGGCCGGGTCGTCCGCGAGCGCGAAGTCCTGGACGATCGTCCGCGGCACCGCGAGGCCGAGGTCCGTCGCGATCTCGGCGAAGGTCGCCTTGTCCGACAGCCGGTCCATCAGGTCCTCGTCGAGGAACGGCACCACGTAGTGCGGCTCGAGCTCCGCGCGGTGCTGCACCACCACCCGGACCAGCCAGTCGGAGTTGGCCAGCAGCACCAGCCGCTTGCCGGCGTGCTCGCGGGCCACCTCCAGCACCGCGTCGACCAGCTGGCGCGGGTCGTGCCCGTCCGCGACGAGCCGGTTGTCCACGATCCGCGAGTCGGCGACCGGCCCGAGGGCCGCTCCGCTCACGACGACCGACCGGACGCCGTACGCCTCGTGGAAGGCCCGCGCGAGCGCGTACACGCCGATGTCGGCGCCGAGCATGACGGGCTGCAGGTCGCGCAGCCCCTCGGTGCCCGGCGCCGTGTGCGCCGCGCTCACGCCTCGTGCTCGGCGCGGTCGCCGGACCACTCGGTGTGGAAGGTGCCGTCCTTGTCCACGCGCTTGTAGGTGTGCGCGCCGAAGAAGTCGCGCTGCGCCTGGATCAGCGCCGCCGGCAGCCGCTCGGCCCGCACGCCGTCGTAGTACGACAGCGAGGAGGAGAACGCCGGGGTGGGCACCCCGGCCAGCGCGGCCTGGGCCACGACCCGGCGCCACGCGGGCACGCCGTTGCCGACGGCGCCGGTGAAGTACTCGTCGGCGAGCAGCAGCGGCAGGTCCGCGTCGCGCTCGTACGCCTCGGTGATCCGGTTGAGGAACCGGGCGCGGATGATGCAGCCGCCGCGCCAGATGCGCGCCATGGCGCCGCGGTCGATGTCCCAGCCGTTCTCGGCGGAGGCGGCGGCGATCTGGTCGAAGCCCTGCGAGTACGCGACGACCTTGGACGCGTACAGCGCCAGGCGGACGTCCTCGATGAACGCGTCGCGGTCGGTGACCTCGAAGGCGCCGGCGTGCGCGGGGAGCGCGCCCCGGGCGGCGGTGCGCTGCGGGACCGAGCCGGACAGCGCGCGGGCGAACGTGGCCTCCGCGATGCCGGTGATCGGCACGCCCAGGTCCAGGCCGTTCTGCACCGTCCAGCGGCCGGTGCCCTTCTGCTCCGCCTGGTCGAGCACGACGTCCACGAACGCGGACCCGGTCTCGGCGTCGACCTGGGACAGCACCTCGGCCGTGATCTCGATGAGGAACGACTCGAGGTCGCCCTCGTTCCAGGTCCGGAAGATGTCGGCGATCTCCGCGGCGGACGCGCCCAGGCCCTGCTTGAGCAGGTCGTACGCCTCGGCGATCAGCTGCATGTCGGCGTACTCGATGCCGTTGTGCACCATCTTGACGAAGTGGCCGGCGCCGTCGGGGCCGACGTAGGTGCAGCACGGGGTGCCGTCGACCTTGGCCGAGATGTCCTCCAGGATCGGGCCCAGCACCGCGTACGACTCGCGCGAGCCGCCCGGCATGATCGACGGGCCGTTGAGCGCGCCCTCCTCGCCGCCGGACACGCCGGTGCCGACGAAGTGCAGCCCCTTGGCCTTCAGCGCGGCCTCGCGGCGGCGGGTGTCCGGGAAGTGCGCGTTGCCCGCGTCGATGACGATGTCGCCCTCGTCGAGGAGCGGCACCAGCTCGTCGATGACCGCGTCGGTCGGGCCGCCGGCCTTGACCATGATGATGACCTTGCGCGGCCGCTCCAGCGACGCCACGAACTCCTCGGTGGTCACCGACGGCACGAAGGTGCCCTCGTCGCCGTGGTCGGCGATCAGCGAGTCGGTCTTCGCCTGCGAGCGGTTGTGCACCGCGACCGTGTAGCCGTGCCGGGCCAGGTTGCGGGCGAGGTTCCGGCCCATGACGGCGAGGCCGGTGACGCCGATCTGTGCGGCGGGTGCAGACATGCGCAGGTGCTCCTTCGAGGGGGTGCCAGGGCAGGTTCACCCTAGTCCGGGGCGTCGCCGCCCGGCGTGCCGCGACCGCAGGTCGAGAGCGGCGCCCCTACGCTCGGCGCTGTGAGCACCGGCCCCCGCGACGCGCCACCGGAGTTCCTGCGTGCCCTCCGGTCCCTGCGGGGGGTCACCCTGCGGCCCGAGGTCTCCCTCGAGGAGGCACCCGGGCCGGCGCGGATCGCCCCGTACACCGCGGCCCTCGTCGCCGACGTCCGCAGCGGCCGCCGGGACCCCGACGCCGAGGAGCTCGCCTCGGGCCGGTTCGTCGTGCTGCACGACCCCGCGGGCCAGGAGGCCTGGGACGGCGCGTTCCGGCTCGTGACCCTGGTGCGCGCGACGCTCGAGCCGGAGGTCGGCCAGGACCCGCTGCTGGCCGAGGTCGCGTGGAGCTGGTTCTCCGACGCCCTCGCGTCCGCCGACGTCGACGCCCGCGCCGCCGGGGGCACCGTGACCCGGGTGCTGTCCCAGTCGTTCGGCGCCCTGGACGAGCGCCCGGAGCTCTGCGAGCTCGAGCTGCGCGCCTCCTGGACGGCGCGCGACGAGGACCTGGCCCCGCACCTGCGCGCATGGGGCACCCTGCTGTGCACGGTCGCCGGGCTGCCGCCGCTGCCCGAGGGCGTGGTCGCGCTGGGGCCGCGGCACTAGGGCTCGCCGCCCGGCCGGCGTCCGGGGAGCGGGCACCCGTGACAACCGGGTCACGAGCGGGTCACGATGTCACCCGATCTGCTCAAGACACCCCGGCGGCGGACCGATAGAGGGGGCAAGTGTGGTGGACCGTCAAGGGGGCACAGCAGTGAGCATCGAGCCGATTCGACGAGGCACCGGCCTGGCGCCGGGCGTCCCGGGTGCCCGCGCGGGCGCGGTCGCCACGCAGGCGCGCCGCCCCGGCTCGCAGGGTGCCGGCACCGGCACCGACCCCCGCCGGCGGCCGCTCGGCCAGATGTGCGTCGTGGTCACCGAGCTCGCCGAGGGCGACGGCCAGACCCTGGTGCGCAACCTGCGGCGCCGCGGCTCCGGCCGCGTCATCCTGCTCGCCCGCCGGGCCGGGCGCCGCGACCTGGTCGGCCTGCTGACCGGCGGCCTGCGGGGCGCCGTCGCCACCGAGCCGAACGCGACCGTCGGCCAGCCCGGCGCCGCCCCCGGCGCGGTGCCGTCGCCGTTCGCGCGCACCCGCCCCGACCTCACCTCGCGCGAGCTCAGCGTGCTGCGCCTCGTCGCCGACGGGTTCAGCAACCGCGCCATCGGCGACGAGCTCGGCCTGTCCGCGCTCACCGTGAAGAGCCACCTCGCGCGCATCTCGCGCAAGCTCGGCACCGGCGACCGCGCCGCGCTGGTCGCCATCTCCATCCGCACCGGCCTGCTCGCCTGAGCGCCGGGCCCGTGCCGGACGCCGCGCCTGCGCGCCGGGACGGGAGCGGCGCCCCGACGGCCTACGGTTGTCCCATGCAGTCAATCCCGCACCCGGCCGGTACCCCGGCCGAGGAGACCAGCGCCGCGGCCGGCGCCGACCACGACGTCCCCGCGGACGCCACCGGGCCCGCGGGGCTCGCCGAGCCCGCCGCCGTCGTCCCCCTCACCGAGCCCGCCGAGGGCGTGCCCGCCGTCGTCGACACCCCCGAGGCGTTCGCCCGCGTGGTCGCGGCGTTCGGCGCGGGCACCGGCCCCGTCGCCGTCGACGCCGAGCGCGCGTCCGGCTACCGGTACGGGCAGCACAACTACCTGGTGCAGGTGCGCCGCGAGGGCGCCGGCACCGCCCTGATCGACCCGGTCGCCCTGCCCGACCTGTCCCCGCTGTCCGACGCGCTGGTGGGCGTCGAGTGGGTCCTGCACGCCGCGTCCCAGGACCTCGGCGCGCTCGCCGAGCAGGGCATGCGGCCGTCGCGCGTCTTCGACACCGAGCTCGGCGCCCGGCTCCTCGGGCTCGAGCGGGTCGGCCTCGCCGCCGTCGTCGCCGAGCTCCTCGGCCTCGGGCTGGCCAAGGAGCACTCGGCCGTCGACTGGTCCACCCGGCCGCTGCCCGAGCAGTGGCTCCGGTACGCCGCGCTCGACGTCGAGGTGCTCGTCGAGCTGCGCGAGGTGCTCGCCGAGCGGCTGGCCGTCGCCGGGAAGGCGCAGTGGGCCGCCGAGGAGTTCGAGGCCGTGCGCCTCGCCCCGCCGCCCGCGCCGCGCGTCGAGCCCTGGCGCCGGGTATCCGGCGTGCACGCCATCCGCGACCCCCGCCGGCTCGCCGTCGTCCGCTCGCTGTGGGAGACCCGCGACGAGAACGCCCGGCAGCGGGACATCTCGCCCGGCCGCGTCCTGCCCGACGCCGCGATCGTCGCCGCCGCGCAGGCGCTCCCCCGGTCCGTGCCCCAGCTCGTGGCGCTGCCGCAGTTCTCCGGCAAGGGCACCCGACGCCGTGCCGCGCTCTGGCAGCGGGCGATCGACACCGGCCTCCAGCTCCCGGACGACCAGCTGCCGAGCAGCCGCGGACCGCGCACCGACGCCCCGCCGCCGCCGCGCGCCTGGGCCGACCGCGACCCGGCGGCCGCCGCCCGGCTGACCGCGGCGCGCGCCGTCGTCGCCGAGCTGTCCGAGACGCACACCGTGCCGGCCGAGAACCTGCTGCAGCCGGACCTGCTGCGCCGGGTGTGCTGGACCCCGCCGACCCCGGCCGACGAGCAGCACCTCGCCGAGCGCCTGGCCGCCGGCGGCGCTCGCCCGTGGCAGATCGGCCTGCTGGCCCCGCGCCTGGCGGAGGCGTTCGCCGCGGTGGCGACCCCGGCCTGAGTGCCCCGGGCGCGCCCGCGCGCTCAGACCCGCCTCCGCTCCCGGCTCCGCGGCACGCGCGCGCCCGCGTGCCGCGCCCAGCGGGCAACCGACACGTCGAGCGAGTACCCGCCGACTACTCGCCCGACGTGTCGCGTACTGGCTCGGCGATCAGGTCGGCGCGCGGCCGGCCAGCGGGCTGACCTGCGGGGCCGCGGCGCGCCGTCGCCCCGGCACCGCGACAGCGGGCACCGGCGCGGCTAGGGTCACGGTGTTCCGACCGGACACCGTCGTCCCCAGGGAGTGCCGCATGCGCCACGCCGCCACCGAGCCGTCCCCGTCGTCCGCCCCGCGCGACCCCGCCGCGTCGGGCACGCCCGCGCCGGGCGCGCTGCCCGCCGAGGCCGACGACCACGTCCTGCGCGTCACAGCCCGGGACGTCGACCTGCCGGACGGCGCCGGCGTGCTCGCCCTGCTCACGCTCACCGCGACCGACGAGCGGCGCCCCACGACCCTCGGCCCGCGCGGCCTCGCCGTCCTCCGGGACGCCCTGGACGCCGTGCGCGCCCGCGCCGAGGCCGGCGAGATCGTCGCCGTGGCGGTCACCGGGCGCCCGGGCTGCTTCGTCGCCGGCGCCGACCTCTCCGTCGCCCGGCGCCTCGACGGCCTGGACCAGACCCGTGCCCTCGCCGAGGCCGGTCACGCCGCGCTCAAGCCGCTGGGCGAGCTGCCCGTGCCGACGTTCGCCTGGCTGACCGGCCACGCGCTGGGCGGCGGCCTGGAGCTGGCCCTGCACTGCGACCACCGGGTCGCGGCCGCGGGGATCCGGTCGATCGGGCTCCCCGAGGCGTCGCTCGGGATCGTGCCGGGCTGGGGCGGGTGCTGGCTGCTCCCCCGCCTGGTCGGCCTCCCCGCCGCCGTCGACCTCGCCGTGCTGCGCCCGCTCGCGAACAACCGGCTCACCACCGCGGAGCAGGCCCTGGAGCTCGGCCTGGTCGACACCGTGCTCCCCGTCGAGGGCTTCGAGCAGTCCGCGCTCGCCTGGACCGCGGGTGTGCTGCGCGCCGGCTCCCCCGACCGCCGCGCCGCTGTCGTGCCGCCGGTGCCGGAGGGCGAGCCGGACCCGCTCGCCCGCGCCGCCACCACCCTGGACGCCCGGCTGCACGGCGCCGCCCCGGCCTACGCCCACGTCCTCGACCTCCTGGCCCGCGCGGGCTCCCGCGACCGGGAGGCGGGCTTCCGCGCGGAGGACGAGGCCCTCTCCCGGCTGCTGGCGTCCGACGAGGCCCGCGCCGCCCTGTACGCCGCGGAGCTCACCGGCCGCGGCGCCCGCCGGGCCGCCCGCGCCGAGGCGGACGACGTCGCGCCGCGCGAGGTGCGCCGGGTCGGCATCGTCGGCGCCGGCCTGATGGCCGCCCAGCTCGCCGTGCTGCTCGGCTCGCGCCTCGGCGTACCGGTCGCGATGCGGGAGGTCGACGAGGAGCGCGCCGCGGCGGGCCGGGAGCGCGTGCGCGACCTGGTCGAGTCGGCGGTGGCGCGGGGCCGGCTGCCCGAGGACGCGGGCCGCGCCCTGCTCGACGGCGTCCGGGTCGGCACCGACCTGGCCGACCTCGCCGACGCGGACCTCGTGATCGAGGCCGTCACCGAGGTGCTGGACGTCAAGCGCGCCGTGCTCGCCGAGGTCGAGACGCTGGTCCGCCCCGACTGCGTGCTCGCCACCAACACGTCCGCGCTGTCCGTGACCGCGATGGCCGACGGCCTCGCGCACCCGGAGCGGGTCGTCGGGCTGCACTTCTTCAACCCGGTCGCCCAGATGCCGCTCGTCGAGGTGGTCGCCACGCCGTCGTCGGACGCCGCGTCGCTCGCCACCGCGGTCGACGTCGCGCGGCGCGCGGGGAAGACCGTCGTACGCACCACCGACCGGCCCGGGTTCGTGGTCAACCGGGTGCTGCTGCGGATGCTCGCCGACGTCCTCGGCGCGGTCGAGGACGGCACCCCGGTCGAGGCCGCCGACGCCGCGCTGCGCCCGCTGGGCCTGCCCATGAGCCCGTTCGCGCTGCTGCAGCTCGTCGGCCTGCCGGTGGCCCGGCACGTGCTCGTGACCCTGCACGACGAGCTCGGCGACCGCTACCCCCGGTCGCCCGGCCTGGACGCGCTGGTCGAGCAGGGGCGCACCGTCGCCGCGCCCGGCCCCGCGGGGCTCCCCGTCGTGGACCCGGCGATCCAGGACGCGTTCGGCGCGCCCACCGCCGCCGGGACGCGCGCCGAGCAGGAGGCCGCCGTCCTCGACCGCGTCGCCCGGGGGCTGGCCGAGGAGATCGGCTCCCTGCTGGACGAGGGCGTCGTGCCGTCGGCGGACCAGGTCGACCTGGCGATGCTGCTCGGCGCCGGCTGGCCCGCGCACCTCGGCGGGATCTGCCCCTGGCTGGACCGCACCGGCTGGTCCGAGCGGGTGCTCGGCCACCGGCTGCTCCCGCCGGGCGTCGCGGACGCGAGCGCGACGGCGGCCTGACGGCTCAGAACACCGTCAGCCCGCGGTCCCGGAACTGCTGCCGCACCCGCGCCACCAGCTCCGGGCTCGGCGGCTCGGTGTCCTCCAGCTCGTACGCCATGCCCAGGCTCTGCCACTTGTCCCGACCCATCTGGTGGAACGGCAGCACCTCGACCCGGCTGACGGTGGACAGGGAGGCGACGTAGTCGGCGACCGCGTCAACGTTCTCCGGCGCGTCGGTGAGTCCGGGCACCAGCACGAACCGGACCCAGATCTCGGTGCCGCTCGCGGCGACCCGGCGGCCGAAGTCGAGCGTCGGCTGCAGGTCCCGGCCGGTGGTCCTCTTGTACGTCTCGGGGATGCCCGACTTCACGTCGAGCAGCACGAGGTCGATGTCCGCGAGCATCGCGTCGGAGCAGTGCGCGCCCAGGTAGCCGGAGGTGTCGATCGCGGTGTGCACGCCGAGCTCCTTGGCGCCGCGCAGCAGCCGGTCGACGAACGCGGGCTGCATGAGCGGCTCGCCGCCGGAGATCGTCAGGCCGCCGCCGGTCACGGCGAACACCGGGACGTACCGCTGGATGCGGCGCAGCAGCTCCTCGGCGAGCACGGGCTCGCCCCGGCGCATCTCCATCGTGTCGGGGTTGTGGCAGTACAGGCAGCGCAGCGGGCAGCCGGCCAGGAAGGTCGTGAGCCGGGTGCCGGGGCCGTCGACCGCGGTGACGAGCTCCCAGGAGTGCAGGGACCCCAGCTCGCCCGCGCGCATCTGCGCGAACTTCTCGCTGCGCTCCGCGTCGCTCACCGCGAGCCCCGCGGTGCCGGCCGTCGACCGCTCGTGCGAGCCGCCCGTGACGGGCAGGCCCAGCTCGATGACCGGGGCGCCGACCTCGCCGACGACGGACTGGCTGCTGCTCATGGTCGCGACCTCCTCGCGGGGTCCTGCTGGGTGGTGCGGGTGGTACGGGTGGTGCGGGGCGGGGCCGTCCGGCCCGGGGCTGCTCCCCCGGGCCGGACGGTGGTCCGCCGGTGCGGCGTCAGACGCCGCCGTGGAACGTCCGGGACAGCACGTCGAGCTGCTGCTCGCGGGTCAGCCGCACGAAGTTCACGGCGTAGCCCGACACCCGGATGGTGAGCTGCGGGTAGTTCTCGGGGTGCTCCATGGCGTCCTCGAGGGTGTCCCGGTTCAGCACGTTGACGTTCAGGTGGTACCCGGAGGACACGTTGTACGCGTCCATGAGGCCCACCAGGTTCGCCACCTGCTCCTCCTTGGTGCGGCCGAGGCCCGAGGGCACGACCGTCGAGGTGAGCGAGATCCCGTCCATCGCCTCGGAGTACGGCAGCTTCGCGACCGACATCGCGGAGGCGAGCATGCCGTGCGAGTCGCGCCCGTTCATCGGGTTGGCGCCCGGGGCGAACGGCTCGCCGGCGCGGCGGCCGTCGGGGGTGTTGCCCGTGGCCTTGCCGTAGACGACGTTCGAGGTGATGGTCAGCACCGACTGGGTGTGCAGGGAGTTCCGGTAGGTCTTGTGCTGCCGGATCTTCTCCATGAACGCCTTGGTGATCCCCACGGCGATGTCGTCCGCGCGGTCGTCGTCGTTGCCGTACGTCGGGAAGTCGCCCTCGATCACGTAGTCCGTGACCAGGCCGTCCTCGTCGCGCACCGGCGTGACCTTGGCGTACTTGATGGCCGACAGCGAGTCCGCCACGACCGACAGGCCGGCGATGCCGCAGGCCATGGTGCGGAGGATCTGGCGGTCGTGCAGCGCCATCTCGAGCCGCTCGTACGCGTACTTGTCGTGCATGTAGTGCACGCAGTTCAGCGCGTCGACGTAGGTCTCGGCCAGCCAGTCGAGCAGCTTGTCGTACTTCGCCGCCACGTCGTCGTAGTCGAGGACGTCGCCCTCGACCGGCGCGGACACCGGCGCGACCTGCTTGCCGGAGACCTCGTCGCGGCCGCCGTTGATCGCGTACAGCAGGGCCTTGGCGATGTTGACGCGAGCACCGAAGAACTGCATCTGCTTGCCGACCCGCATCGGGGAGACGCAGCAGGCGATCGCCGCGTCGTCGCCCCAGGAGGTGCGGATCAGGTCGTCGGACTCGTACTGGATCGCCGAGGTGTCGATCGAGACCTGCGCGCAGTACTTCTTGAAGCCCTCGGGGAGCCGGTTGCTCCACAGCACGGTGAGGTTCGGCTCGGGGGCCGGTCCGACGTTGTAGAGCGTCTGCAGGAACCGGAACGACGTCTTGGAGACGAGCGAGCGGCCGTCCTCGCCGATGCCGCCGATGGACTCGGTGACCCAGGTCGGGTCGCCCGAGAACAGGTTGTCGTACTCGGTGGTCCGCAGGAAGCGCACGATGCGGAGCTTGATGACGAAGTCGTCGATGAGCTCCTGGGCGAACTCCTCGGTGATCGCGCCCGAGGCGAGCTCGCGCTGGATGTACACGTCGAGGAAGGTCGAGGTGCGGCCCAGCGACATCGCCGCGCCGTTCTGCTCCTTCACCGCGCCGAGGAACGCGAAGTACAGCCACTGCACGGCCTCGCGCGCCGTGGCGGCAGGGCGGGAGATGTCGTACCCGTAGGTCGCGGCCATCCGCTTGAGCTCCTGGAGGGCGCGGATCTGCTCCGCGTTCTCCTCGCGGTCGCGGATGACGTCCTCGACCGACGGCTCCATGTCGAGCTCGTGGCGCTCGACGCGCTTGGCCTCGATCAGGGCGTCGACGCCGTACAGCGCGACCCGCCGGTAGTCGCCGATGATGCGGCCGCGGCCGTACGCGTCCGGCAGGCCGGTGATGATGTGCGACGAGCGGGCCGCGCGGACGTTCGGCGGGTACACGTCGAAGACGCCGTCGTTGTGCGTCTTGCGGTACGTGGTGAACGTCTTGGCGACGTCGGGGTCGACGTCGTAGCCGTAGGTCTCGAGCGACTTCTCGACCATGCGCCAGCCGCCGTTGGGGAACATGGCGCGCTTGAGCGGGGCGTCGGTCTGCAGGCCGACGATGAGCTCGTTGGCCTGGTCGATGTAGCCCGCGCCGTGCGACGTGATCGTCGACGGCGTGTGGTTGTCGATGTCGTAGACGCCCTTGGCACGCTCCTCGGGGAACATCGCGCTGAGCTTCGCCCAGATGCCCGTGGTGCGCTCCGTGGGGCCGGCGAGGAAGTCGGCCTCGCCGGTGTACGGCGTGTAGTTGCGCTGGATGAAGTCGCGGACGTCGATCCCGTCACACCAGGGTCCGGTGACGAAACCGTCCCAGGCCGGCGCGGTGGCGTCGGACCCGGTCGTGGGTACTGCGGTGGTGGACATCTGAAGCTCCCTCGCTGAGTGCGTCGTACTTGCGACGCTATTCACGAGGTCATGGGATGTCTTGGGACCGAGGTCCCCCGCCCGGGTCAGGGGCGCGGAAGGGCCGCGTGACGGTGCTCACGTCCCGGACCCAGGTCCCGTCAGGCGGTCGTGCGGAGCGCCGCGAGCACGTCGCGCGCGAGGTCCGGCGCGGTCAGCCGGAGCCCGGTCAGCAGCTCGTCCCGGCTCGCGTGCTCGAGGTACCGCCGCGGGACCCCGAACGCCTGCACGGGCGTCGCGATGCCCGCGTCCCGCGCCCGCAGCCCGAGCGCCGACCCGACGCCGCCCTCGCGCACGCCGTCCTCGATGGTCACCGCGTGGTCGTGCTCCCCCACGAGCTTCACGAGCGCCGCGGGCACGGGCAGCACCCACCGCGGGTCGACGACCGTCACCCGCAGGCCGTGCTGCGCCAGCAGCTCGCCGAGCGCCAGGGCGGTCCGGGCCATCGAGCCGACACCGCACACCAGCACCGAGCGCGCGGTGCCGTCGGCTCCCGCGACCCCGTGCCGCGCGAGCACGTCCACGCCGTCGACGTCGTCGACCGCGGGCAGCGCCTCGGTGAGCGCGCCCTTCGGGTACCGCACCACCGTGGGCGCGTCGTCGACGTCGACCGCCGCGCGCAGCGCCGCCCGCAGCGTGTCCTCGTCGCGCGGCGCGGCCAGCCGCAGGCCCGGGACGACCCCGAGCAGCGCCATGTCCCACATGCCGTTGTGCGACGCGCCGTCGTCGCCGGTGAGCCCGGCCCGGTCCAGCACGAACGTCACCCCGGCGCGGTGCAGGCCCACGTCCATCAGCACCTGGTCGAAGGCACGGTTGAGGAACGTCGCGTACACCGCGACCACCGGGTGCAGCCCGGCGAACGCCATGCCCGCGGCCGTCGTCACGGCGTGCTGCTCGGCGATCCCGACGTCGAACGTGCGGGCGGGGAACGCCTCCGCGAACGGCGCGAGCCCGACCGGCTGCAGCATCGCCGCCGTGATCGCCACGACGTCGGGCCGGCGACGGCCGATCCGGACGATCTCGTCCGCGAACACGCCCGTCCAGCCGAACCGGGACGGCGCGACCGGCAGCCCGGTCTCGGGGTGGATCTGGCCGACCGCGTGGAACCGGTCCGCGACGTCCTGCTCGGCCGGCGAGTACCCGCGGCCCTTCTCGGTGATCACGTGCACGATCACCGGCCCGCCGAACGACCGGGCCCGGCGCAGCGCGAACTCCACCGCCGCCTCGTCGTGCCCGTCGACCGGGCCGACGTACTTCAGGCCGAGGTCCTCGAACATCCCCTGCGGGGCGACGACGTCCTTGATGCCCTTCTTCAGGCCGTGCAGCGCGTCGTACGCGACCCGCCCGGGCGGACCGGAGCGGCGCAGCGCCCGCTTGCCCCAGGACAGCACCGTCTCGTACCCGCGGGTGGTGCGCAGCGCGTCGAGGTGCAGCGCGAGCCCGCCGATCGTCGGCGCGTAGGACCGGCCGTTGTCGTTCACGACGACCACCAGCCGGCGGTCGGTGCCGTCCGCGATGTTGTTGAGCGCCTCCCAGGCCATGCCGCCGGTGAGCGCCCCGTCGCCGACGACCGCCACGACGTGCCGGTCGCCGCGACCGGCGAGGGCGTTCGCGCGCGCGATGCCGTCCGCCCAGGACAGCGCGGTCGACGCGTGCGAGTTCTCGACGACGTCGTGCTCGGACTCGGCCCGGCTGGGGTAGCCCGACAGCCCGCCGCTCTTGCGGAGCCGGCCGAAGTCCTGCCGCCCCGTCAGCAGCTTGTGCACGTAGGACTGGTGGCCGGTGTCGAACACCAGCGTGTCCCGCGGCGACTCGAACACCCGGTGCAGCGCGATCGTCAGCTCGACCACGCCGAGGTTCGGCCCGAGGTGCCCGCCCGTGCGGGACACCTGGTCGACCAGGTAGCCGCGGATCTCCCCCGCCAGCGCCCGGACCTGCCCCGCCGACAGCGCGCGCAGGTCGGCCGGGGACCCGATGCGGTCCAGCAGCCCCATGTCCCACCGCCCGTCGCCGTCGTCCGCGCGGCTCGCGCACGAGAGGCCCCCACCCTACGGGGCGGGGTCGCCCCGGTCGCGGGCGACGTGCCCGCGACCGGCGGGCGGCTCCGGCGCGACCGCCGCGCCGGAGCCGCCCGCGGCCGTCAGGACCGCAGGTGCACCGCCACGTCGGCCTCCGCCTCGACCTGCACCGAGCCGTCCGCGCCGACCCGCACCGCGAGCGGCGCCCCGCCCAGGCGCAGCCCGCGCACGGCCACCGCCCCGAGCGGCGACGGCACCGGCGGCGCCACGGTCAGCCGGCCGCCGGGCACGTCGGGGGCCAGCCCGAGCGCCGCGCCGAGGACCGACACCGCGGCCGCCGCCGACCACGCCTGCGGGCGGCACGCCGCCGGGTACGGCACGGCGCGCGGCACGGTGCCGCGGGCGTCGCCGCCGTAGAGCTCCGGCAGCCGCTGGTCGAAGTCCTGCGCGGCCGCGAGCAGACCCTCCGCGAGCGCCGCCGCCTCCCGGGCGTGCCCGGCACGCGCCAGCCCCTGCACGACGATCGCGGTGTCGTGCGGCCACACGGCGCCGCCGTGGTAGCGCAGCTCCCAGTAGCCGGCCGACTCCGTCGACATCGTGCGCAGGCCGTAGCCGGAGTCCATGTCCGGGCCGACGAGCCGTGCGGCGACCGTCGCCTCCTCCTCGGCGGACAGGATGCCGGTGCCCAGCAGGTGGCCGATGTTCGACGTCACCGTGTCCACGACCTGCTTGTCCGCGTCCAGCGCGATGCCCGGGTAGGCGCCGCGCTCGTCCGACGTCCAGAAGGAGGCGCGGAACCGCTCGGCCAGCGCGGCGGCCCAGGCGCGCCACCGGTCCCCGCCCTCGCGGCCGAACGCGTCGAGCAGCGCGGCGCCGGCGACGGCGGCCTCGTGGGCGTAGCCCTGCACCTCGGCGAGGGCGATGGGACCGGTCGCGAGCCCGCCGGCCTTCCACTGCACCGAGTCGCCCGAGTCCTTCCAGCCCTGGTTCGCCAGGCCGGAGCCGGTCTCGTCGGCGTACTCGAGGAACCCGTCGCCGTCCGAGTCGCCGTGGTCGGACATCCAGGCGAGCGCGCGCTCCATGGCGGGCAGCAGCGCCTCGACCTCGTCGGCCGGCATGCCCCAGCGCCAGGCGTCGTGCAGCAGGCAGACCCACAGCGGCGTCGCGTCGACGGTGCCGTAGTACACCGGCGGCAGCACGGTGCCCTCGCCGGGCATCGACAGCTCGGCGCGGCGCACCTCGTGCAGGATCTTGCCGGGCTGCTCGGCGGTGGCGGGGTCGACCTTCGTGCCCTGCAGCGTCGCGAGCGTGCGCAGCGTGCCCGCCGCGAGCTCGGTGCCGAGCGGCAGCAGCATCCGGGACGCCCAGATCGAGTCCCGGCCGAACAGGGTGAAGAACCACGGGGCGCCCGCGGCCAGGAACACGTCGTCCGGCGCGAACCGGGCGCTCAGGCGCAGCGTGCCGAGGTCGGCGAGGGCCTGGTCGAGAAGGGCCGGCAGCCGGCGGTCGGCCGCCTCGACGTCCAGCGGCTGCCACTCCGGCTCCGCGCGGCGGGGCGCCGTCACCGGGCCGGCCGCGTCCGTGACGTCGAGGGTCCAGGTGGCGACGACGGGCGCGCCGGTGGCCGCCTTCACGTCCCAGGCCAGCCGCACGGTCCCGTCGGCCGCCACGTCGACGTCCGCGCCCGGCGCGGACAGCACCGCCGCCACGTCCGCGTCGGCCTGCCAGCGCGCGCCGTCGGCGGTGCGCTCGGGGGCGGGCGCCGCCTGGGCCGCCGCGCCCGACTTGATCCAGTCCATCGGCGTGCCGTCCGGGCGCAGCGCCACCTCGAGGCGCGCCGCCACGGGCTCCGCCGTCGAGCAGGACAGCGTGAGAGTCTCCGTGACCCGGCCCGGGACCACCTCGCGCAGCCGCTCCAGCCGCGCCGTGGGGTCCGCGCCCGGCCCGTCCACGGCGCGCGCGAGCAGCACCGTCCGGGCGCGCCCGGGGCCGTCCGCGCCGGACGCGACCGCCTCGGGCGCGGCGCCGCCCACGGTCAGCCGGGCGCCGGCCAGCACCCGCACGTCGCCGTGGTAGACGCCCTGGGCGCCGCGTCCGTCCGCCAGGCCGATCTGGCCGTCGGCGTCCGACCACGCCTGCGTGGGGGCGTGGACCGCGACCAGCAGGTCGTGCAGCAGAGGCTGGAGCTCCATGGGTACCTCGTCGTTCGGGAGGGGTGTGCGGTGGTCGGTGGCGAGGCCCGCCGAGACCGGATCGTGACCCGGGGCGGCCCCGCCCGGCTTGACAGGCCCGGGGGCGCTGGCAACTCTAGGGGCAACCGTTTGAGCGTTCCAATCGCAACTTGGAACGATCATATGCACACCGAGTGACGCGAGGGAGCGCCCATGGACGCCACGACCAGGCCGACGCTGGAGAGCGTCGCCCAGCGTGCCGGCGTGTCCCGCCAGACCGTGTCGAACGTGCTCAACGCGCCGCACCTGGTGCGCGCCGACACCACCGACCGGGTCCGCGCCGCCATCGACGCGCTCGGCTACCGGCCGTCCTCCGCCGCGCGCCAGCTGCGCACCGGCCGGTCCCGCGTCCTCGGGCTGCGTCTCGAGCCCGTGCACGACGGCATCAACGGCGCCGTGCTCGACCGGTTCCTGCACGCGCTCACCGAGAGCGCCCAGGCCCGCGGGTACCGGGTCATGCTGTTCACCGCCCCCGACGACGCCGGCGAGATCGCCCAGTACAGCGAGCTGCTCGACACGGCCGACCTCGACGCGTTCGTCCTCACCAGCACCCACCGCGACGACGAGCGGGCCGCCTGGCTCGCGGAGCGGGACGTGCCCTTCGTGACGTTCGGCCGGCCCTGGGGCGGCCGTCCCGACGGCGCCGCCGCGCACCCGTGGGTCGACGTCGACGGCGCCGCGGGCACCCGAGCCGCGGTCGCCCACCTGCGCCGACTCGGCCACGAGCGGATCGCCTACCTCGGCTGGCCCGACGGCTCCGACGTCGGCGAGGACCGCGCCGGCGGCTGGGCCGCCGCGATGGTCGACGCCGGGCACGACGGGTCCCTGCTCCGCCGGCTGCACGCCCGCGTCCCCGACGGCGTCGCCGCCGGCGCCCAGGCGATCGAGCGGGTGCTCGCCGACGCCGCGCCCACCGCCGTGGTGTGCGCCTCCGACTCCCTGGCCCTCGGCGCCCTCACGGTCGCCCGGAGCCAGGGCACGACGCTCGCCGTCGTCGGCTTCGACGACACCCCCGTCGCCGCCGCCGTCGGCCTGACGTCCGTGGCCCAGCCGCTCTCCGAGGCCGCACAACGCGCGCTCGACCTGCTGCTCGACCAGCTCGACGGCACCGGGGGGACCCGCAGCCGCGAGGTCCTGCTGGCCCCCCACCTGGTCGAGCGCGCGTCCAGCCGCACCCCCTGACCACCCGACCCTCCGTGCACCACCCCCTGAAGGAGAGAACCCCCCATGCAGCACCGCATCCCCGTGCGAGGACGGCGCCTCCTGGCGTCCACCGCCGTCGGCGCAGCCGGCATCCTCGCCCTGTCCGCCTGCGGCGGTGGCTCCGGCTTCGAGGACGACGGCGCCGACGCCGCGTCCACCGAGGGCGGCGGCTCGCTCAGCATCCTCATCGGCTCCTCCGGCGACGCCGAGACCGACGCGGTCAAGGCCGCGGTCGCCGCCTGGTCCGAGGAGTCCGGCGTCGACGCCACCGTCCAGGTCGCCTCCGACCTCACTCAGGAGCTCAGCCAGGGCTTCGCCTCGGGCGACCCGGCCGACGTGTTCTACGTGAGCGCCGACCAGTTCCAGACCTACGCCGCGAACGGCTCGCTGTACCCGTACGGCTCGGAGCTGGACAACGCCGACGACTTCTACCCGTCGCTGGTCGAGCAGTTCAGCTACGACGATGAGCCTCGTCTGCGCGCCCAAGGACTTCTCCACGCTCGGCCTCATCATCAACACCGCCGCCTGGGAGGCCGCCGGCCTCACCGACGCGGACGTCCCGACCACCTGGGACCAGCTGACCGACGTCGCCGGGAAGCTCACCACCGGCGACCAGGTCGGCCTCGGCTTCTCCGGCGAGTACGCCCGCGTCGGCGCGTTCCTCGCCCAGGCCGGCGGCACGCTGGTCAGCGAGGACGGCACCGAGGCCACCGCCGACTCCGCCGAGAACGTCGAGGGCCTCACCTACGTCCAGCAGCTGCTCGCCTCCGGCTCCGCGGCCTACGCCGCCGACCTCGGCACCGGCTGGGGCGGCGAGGCGTTCGGCACCGGCGCGGCCGCGATGACCATCGAGGGCAACTGGATCACCGGCGCCATGGAGAACGACTACCCGGACGTCGACTACCGCGTCGTCGAGCTCCCCGCGGGCCCTGCCGGGCAGGGCACGCTGCAGTTCACCAACTGCTGGGGCGTCGCCGCCGACTCGTCCAGCCAGTCCGACGCCGTCGACCTCGTGCAGTACCTGACGGCCACCGACCAGCAGCTCGCGTTCTCCGAGGCGTTCGGCGTCATGCCGTCGGTGCAGTCCGCGGCGGACGGCTGGAAGGCGCTGTTCCCGGAGATGACCGCGTTCATCGACTCGGCCGACTTCGCGCAGAACGTCGTCAACGCCCGCGGTGCCGCGGACGTCATCACCGACTTCAACGCCCAGCTCGAGGGCCTGAAGTCCGGCGACCCGGCCGCGATCCTCGGCTCGGTGCAGACGAACCTGCAGGCCGTGCTCGACGAGAACGCGTCCTGACACGATGACCACTCAGGCGGCGGTGCCGCTCCGCCGCCGGCGTCGCGGCCCCGGGTCCTCCCGGGGCCGCGAGGCCGCGTCGGGGTGGCTGTTCCTCACCCCGATGCTCGTCATCCTGGGCCTGTTCCTGGTGGTGCCCGTGCTCATGGCGCTCTGGGTCAGCCTGTCCGACTGGACCGGCCGCGGCAGCCCGCTGTCGTCGGACGTCGGGTTCGTCGGGCTCGACAACTACGAGCGCCTCCTGCTCGGCGGCGGCCTCGCCACCCAGGACTTCGGCACGGCGATGCGCAACAACGCGTACTACGTCCTGCTCGTCGTCCCGCTGCAGACCGCGCTCGCCCTGTTCCTCGCGACGATGGTCAACCGCGCCGCGCTGCGCGGGAAGGGCTTCTTCCGGACGGCGTTCTACTTCCCGTCCGTGACGTCGTCGGTCGCCATCACGGTGCTGTGGCTGTTCCTGTTCTCCGCCTCCGGCACCATCAACGCGATCCTCGCGAAGCTGTCGATCACCGGGCCGAACTGGTTCAACGACCCGCAGGGCGTGATCCATCTGCTGCTCGGCACCCTCGGCGTCGACTCGGCGCCCGCCGCGCTCGCGCAGCACGGCTTCCTCGGCATCTCGCTGTGGGAGTGGGCCGCCGGCCCGTCCGTGGCGATGACCGCGTTCATCCTGCTGGCGATCTTCACCACCTCCGGCACGTTCATGCTGCTGTTCCTCGCGGCGCTGCAGGCCGTGTCGGCGGAGGTCGAGGAGGCCGCGCTGATGGACGGGGCCAACGCCCGGCAGCGGTTCTTCCGGGTCACGCTCCCGATGCTCAAGCCGACCGTGTTCACCGTCCTGACCCTCGGCCTGATCGGCACCTGGCAGGTGTTCGACCAGATCTACACCGGCACCCAGGGCGGCCCGGCGAAGACCACGCTCACCCCGGCGTACCTGTCGTACACCGCGGCGTTCCAGAACAACCAGTGGGGACGCGGCGCCGCGATCGCGTTCGTGCTGTTCGCGATCATCGTGCTGCTCACCGTCCTGCAGCGGATCGTGCTCCGGGAGCGCGACGTGCCCCGCCGCAAGCGGTTCCACCGGACCCCGCCCGCTCCCCCGGCCGCCGTCGCCGCGACCGCTGCGACTACCGGCGGCCCGGGCGCCGGCGCCACGACCTCCACCTCGACGACCGGGAGCGACCGATGACCGCCGCCACCGTCACCAGCGGCACCCGGGGGTCGTCCCGGGGCACGGCCGGGCGCTCCGGCGGCGTCGCCGTGCGGCCGCGCCGCAGCCGGCGCCGCATGCTCGCGACGTCGTTCACCTACGCCGTGCTCGTCGTCCTCGCGATCCTGTACGTCTACCCGTTCCTCATCCAGGTCGCGACGTCGTTCAAGACCGACGCCGAGGCCGCGCAGAACGCGATCTCGCTGATCCCGCAGACCTGGTCCACGGCGGCCTACGAGCGGCTGTTCCTGCGCTCGGACTTCCCGCTGTGGTTCCGGAACTCGGTGGTCGTGACCGTCGTCGTCACGATCGGGCGGGTGTTCATCAACTCGCTCGCCGGCTACGCCCTGGCGCGGCTGCGGTTCCGGGGTCGCGGGCTGGTGTTCGCCGGGCTCGTCGCCGTCATGGCGGTGCCGAACGTCGTGCTGCTCATCCCGAAGTTCCTCGTGATCAAGCAGGTCGGCATCTACAACTCGTTCGCGGGCCTGATCATCCCGCTGCTCGCGGACGCCGCCGGCATCTTCATCATGAAGAACTTCTTCGAGTCGATCCCGCCGTCGGTCGAGGAGGCCGCCCGCATGGACGGCGCCGGGACCTTCCGGGTGTTCTGGTCCGTGGTGCTGCCGATGGCCCGTCCCGCGCTGGTGACCATCGTGATCCTGTCGTTCCAGGGCTCCTGGAACGAGCTGTCGCACTTCATCGTCGCGTCCCAGGACCCGCAGCTGGTCACCCTCACCAAGGGCGTCGCCCAGCTGGCGTCCGGCCAGCTGTCCCAGGGCACGCAGTACCCGCTGAAGCTGGCCGCCGCGGCGATCATGACGATCCCCGTCGCCGTGCTGTTCTTCATCTTCCAGAAGCGGATCATGAACCAGAGCGCCGGTGCTGTGAAGGAGTAGTGCCCGTCCCGCGGGGCCCCGGTGCGGGGTCCCGCGGTCCCGGGTGGGTGCCGCACGGCGCCCGGTAGCATCGGGCGGAAAGGGGAACACACCTATGCGCTTCCTGCCCGGGCACCAGCCCTCCTCCGACCTCACCTACGGCGACGTCTTCCTCGTCCCGTCCCGGTCCGAGGTCGCCTCCCGCTTCGACGTCGACCTGTCGTCGACCGACGGCACCGGCACCACGATCCCGGTCGTCGTCGCCAACATGACCGCGGTCGCCGGCCGCCGCATGGCCGAGACCGTGGCGCGCCGCGGCGGCCTGGCCGTGCTGCCGCAGGACGTCCCGACCGACGTCGTCGCCGACGTGGTCGCGTCCGTCAAGGCCAAGCACACCGTCGTCGAGAGCGCCGTGGTCGTGTCCCCGCAGGACACCGTGCACACCGCGCTCACCCTGATCGGCAAGCGCGCGCACGGCGCCGCGGTCGTCGTCGAGGGCGACCGGCCCGTCGGCGTCGTCACCCCCGCCGACTGCGAGGGCGTCGACCGGTTCACCCAGATCGCCGACGTCATGTCCGGCGACCCGACGACCGTCGAGCTCTCCGTCGTCGAGTCCGGCGGCACCGCCGGCCTGGAGGCCGCGTTCGAGCGGCTGCACGGCTCGCGCCGCAAGTTCTCCCCCGTCGTCCGCGACGGCCGGCTCGTCGGCGTGCTGACCCAGGTCGGCGCCCTGCGGTCCTCCATCTACACCCCCGCGCTCGACGCGCAGGGCCGGCTGCGGGTCGCCGCGGCGGTCGGCGTGAACGGCGACGTCAAGGGCAAGGCCGCCGCGCTGCTCGACGCCGAGGTCGACGTCCTCGTCGTCGACACCGCGCACGGCCACCAGCGCAAGATGCTCGACGCGCTGGAGGCCGTGCGGTCGCTCGACCCGCGGGTGCCGGTCGTCGCCGGCAACGTCGTCACCGCCGAGGGCACCCGCGACCTGATCGCCGCGGGCGCCGACATCGTCAAGGTCGGCGTCGGCCCGGGCGCCATGTGCACCACCCGGATGATGACGGCCGTCGGGCGGCCGCAGTTCTCCGCCGTCCTCGAGTGCGCCGCGGCCGCGCGCGAGCTCGGCAAGCACGTCTGGGCCGACGGCGGCGTGCGGCACCCGCGCGACGTCGCGCTCGCCCTGGCCGCCGGCGCCTCGCAGGTCATGGTCGGGTCCTGGTTCGCCGGCACCCACGAGTCCCCCGGCGACCTGCACGCCGACGGGAACGGCCGGCTCTACAAGGAGAGCTTCGGCATGGCCTCGGCCCGTGCCGTGGCCGCCCGCACCCGCGGCGGGTCCGCGTTCGACCGCGCGCGCAAGGCGCTGTACGAGGAGGGCATCTCCTCCTCGCGGATGTACCTCGACCCCGAGCGCCCCGGCGTCGAGGACCTGGTCGACCGGATCACCTCCGGCGTGCGGTCCTCCTGCACCTACGTGGGGGCGACCTCGCTCGACGACTTCGCCGAGCGCGCCGTCGTCGGGATCCAGTCCGCCGCCGGCTACGACGAGGGCCGCCCGCTGCCCGACGGGTGGTGACCGGCGCGCGGTGCGACAGCGCCGCGTGACGAGGTGACGGACGGGCCCGGGCCCGGGGTGCGAGAGCCCCGGCCCGCGCCCGTCCGCGTCCCGCCGGGCGGCGCGGCGCGCACCGGTTAGGGTCGCCCCGTGAGCCAGCCGCGTCCCGTCCTCGTCCTCACGCACGTCGCGCACGAGGGGCCGGGCCTCGTCGCCCGCGCGCTCGACGGCCTGCCGATCACGACGCGCACCGTCCTCGACGACCCGTCGCCGCGGCTGCCCGCGGTGGCCGACCTGGCCGGGCTCGTCGTGATGGGCGGCCCGCAGGACGCGGACGACGACGCCGGGCACCCCGGCCTGGCCGCCGAGCGCCGGCTCCTGGCCGAGGCCGTGGACGCGGGCCTGCCGACGCTCGGCGTCTGCCTCGGCATGCAGCTGCTCGCGCTCGCCCTCGGCGCGCCGCTGCACCGGCGGCACGGCACCGAGATCGGCTTCGCGCCCGTCGACGTCGTCGCGCACGACCCGCTCCTCGCCCCCGCCGGCCCGCGGCCGACCGTGCTGCACTGGCACTCCGACGCCGTCGACCTGCCCTCGGGGGCCACCCTGCTCGCGTCGACGGACACGACCCCCGTGCAGGCGTTCCGCGCCGGGTCCGCGGTCGGCACCCAGTTCCACCTCGAGGTCGACCCGACGGTGCTCGACCTGTGGCTGACGACCCCGCAGATGGTCGCCGACCTGGAGCCCGACGAGGTCGCCGCGATCCGGCTGGGCTCGCGGCAGCACCTCGCCGCGCTGCGGCCCGGCGCGGACCTCGGGCTCGCGTCGTTCGCGACGGCCGTGCGGGAGCGGGCGTGACGGCGGGGTCGGGCGCCGACGCGGGGTCGGGGGCGCTCGCCGACCTCGTCGCGCTGTGCGCCGCGCGCCCCGTGTGGGCCCCGGACCCCGAGCGGGCCTTCGACGCACCGCCGCCCGGGCGGGAGGCGTCGCACGCGCGGCCGGTCCGGCAGTCGGCGGTGCTCGTCCTGTTCGGCGTCCTCGACGCGGCGGACGCGCGCGCCGACCACCCCGCGGTGGCGGCGGACCTCGACGTGCTGCTGACCCGCCGCTCCCCCACGCTGAGCCACCACCCGGGCCAGGTCTCGTTCCCCGGCGGGGGGATCGACCCGACCGACGCGGGCCCCGAGGCGGCGGCGCTGCGCGAGGCGCAGGAGGAGACCGGCCTCGACCCGGCGGGCGTGCGGGTGCTCGGCACGCTGCCGCTGCTGCCCGTCACCGTCAGCCGCAACCTGGTCACGCCCGTCCTCGGGTGGTGGGCCCGGCCCTCGGCGGTGGCGGCGACCGACCCGGCGGAGACCGTCGACGTGTTCCGGGTGCCGGTGGCGGACCTGGTGGACCCCGCGCGCCGGGTGACCACGGTGCTGCGCCGCGGCGGCCACGAGTGGCGCGGGCCGGCCTTCGACGCCGACGGGGTGCTCGTCTGGGGCTTCACCGCGTTCATCCTCGACCGGCTGCTCGACGCCGTCGGCTGGGCCGTCCCGTGGGACGAGGGCCGGACGGTGCCCGCGCCGGTGTGACGTCGCCCGCAGCGGCGCGTCGAACGGGTGGAATCGCCCGCAGGACCCTCTGGTCAACGGCCGTCGAAACGATACGATCGGTGCTGCGGCCCGACAGCACGACCGGCGACCGCCCCTCCCCCCCCGACCGATCCTCACCCACCCCCGCCCTGCCCCGGAGCACTCTCGTCATGGCCAAGGTCCTGACCGCCGGCAGTCCCTGGCGCGTCATCCTCGTGTTCGCCGTCCCCCTGCTGGTGGGCAACGTCGTCCAGCAGCTCTACCAGTTCGCCGACGCCGTCGTCGTCGGCCGCCACCTCGGCGTCGACTCGCTGGCCGCCGTCGGCGCCACGGGCAGCCTGCTGTTCCTGCTCCTCGGGTTCGCCTGGGGCATGACCTCGGGCTTCGCCATTCCCACCGCCCAGGCGTTCGGCGCCCGGGACGCCGCCGCCGTGCGCCGCTCGGTCGCCGCGGGCACGCTCCTCACCGGCGCGACGAGCGTGCTGCTCACCGTCGGTGCGCCGCTGCTGGCGGGCCCGGCGCTCGCGCTGCTGCAGACCCCGGCGTCGCTGATGGCCGAGGCGACGACGTTCGCGCAGGTGAGCTTCCTCGGCGCGGGCGCGCTGATGTTCTTCAACTTCCTCGCCGCGATCATCCGCGCGATCGGCGACTCCCGGACGCCGCTGTGGTTCCTCACGCTGGCGTGCGTGCTCAACGTCGTCCTGGTCGTGGTCATGGTCGGACCGATGGGGCTCGGAGTCGGCGGGGCCGCGCTCGCGACGGTCGTGTCGCAGGCGCTGTCGGTCGTGCTGTGCCTGGAGTACGTCCGGCGGCGCGTGCCGGTGCTGCACGTGCACCGCGCGGACTGGCGGGTGCCGCGGGCCGAGCTCGCCGAGCACCTGCGCCTCGGGCTGCCGATGGGCTTCCAGGCGTCGATCATCGCGATCGGCACCCTCGCCGTTCAGGTCCGGCTGAACACCCTCGGCGCCGACGCCGTCGCCGCGTACACGACGGCCGCCCGCGTGGACGGCCTCGCGGTCGCGCTGCTCCAGTCGCTCGGCCTCGCGGTCTCGATGTTCGTCGCGCAGAACCTCGGCGGCGGCCGCCCCGACCGCATCCGGCAGGGCGTCGTCCAGGCGTCGTGGCTCGCGGTCGCCGGCTCGGCGGTGCTCGGCGTCGTGCTGTTCGCGTCGGGTGCCTCGCTGGTGCGGCTGTTCGTCGGCGACGGCGCCGCGGAGGTCGTGACGATGGCGACCCAGTTCCTGCACGTCAACGCGGCGCTGTACGCGGTCCTCGGCGTGCTGTTCGTGCTCCGCGGCGCCCTGCAGGGGCTCGGCCGCACCGGCGTGCCGACGCTCACCGGCGTGATCGAGCTGGTCATGCGGGTCGGCGCCGCGATCGTGCTCGGCGCAGCCTTCGGCTACCTCGGCGTCGTGTGGGGCAACCCGCTCGCCTGGGCCGGGGCCGTGGTGCTGCTCGTGCCGGCGTACCTGCGGGCGCACCGGGCGCTCGCGCAGCAGCCGATCGCGCCGCTCGACCGGGTCGAGGCGACGCCGGTACCGGTGCCGGTCGAAGGGCCGACGGACGGGTCGATGGTCGTGGACGCGGTGGTGCCGCTCCCCGCCGGCGGCCCGGACGACGCCGCTCTCCGGCGGCGGGACGACGTACCCGCCACCTAGGCTGCCCGCATGCACGAGTTCCTCGCGGGCGCCCGCCTCCTCGGCGGCGGCTGGTCCTGGTGGCGGCGACGACCGGGCGCGATGGCGCGCGGGCTGATCCCCGCGGTCATCGTCGGCGTCGTCGTCCTGGCGGCGCTGATCGCGCTCGTGGTCAACCTCGACGCGGTCGGCGACACCCTCACCCCGTTCGCCGACGGCTGGTCGCCCGGCTGGGAGCGCACCGCCGAGCTCGCCGCGCAGGGCGTGGTCCTGGTCGGCTCCGTGGTGCTGGTCGTGGTGACGTTCACCGCGCTGACGCTCGCCGTCGGCGAACCGTTCTACGACCGGATCTGGCGCGCGGTCGAGCAGGACACCACCGGCACCGTCCCCGAGGGCTCGACCGGGGTGTGGCGCGGCGCGGTCGACGGCGTCGCACTCGTCGCGCGCGGCCTCGTCGCGGCCGCGGTCGCCGGTCTGCTCGGGCTCGTGCCGCTGGTCGGCGCGCCCCTCGGCTGGATCGCGGGCGTGCTGCTCACCGGCTGGGTGCTCGCGCACGAGCTGTCGTCCCGCGCGCTCGTGGCGCGCGGCCTCTCGCGTCGGGAGCGCAACGCGCTGCTGCGGGCGCACCGGACGCGGGCGCTCGGGTTCGGCGTGGCGACGCAGCTGTGCTTCCTCGTGCCGGGCGGCGCGGTGGCGACGATGCCCGCCGCGGTCGCCGGGTCGACGCTGCTCGCGCAGTCGGTGCTGCCGCGGGGCGCCGGCGCCGGGCCGGTGCCCGCCGGCGCGCCCGCGGTGGCGGAGTCCCCGGCGGGCCGGGCCGGGTCGGCGCCGCTGCCCCTCCCGGCAGGGGACGACGCCGAGCGCCGCTGACGCCGGGAGGTGCCTGCGCGGTGCGGGGCGAGCGGACGCCCCGGTCGGCCGGCCGGGCCCGGACGAGCGCGACCACCGACGCCGTGAGCGCGCTCGCCGCGACGTGGCACCCCGACCCCGCCCGGCCCCCTCGGAGCGAGTAGCCTGACCGGTCCGCCCGCGCACCCCGCCCGCGGGCCAGCCGTGCCGCACCCGAGGAGCCCGCCGTGCCCGTCAAGCCGCCCGCCGAGGTGGACCTGACCACCGACCTCGTCCGCGCGCTGCTCGAGGACCAGCACCCGGACCTCGCCGACCTCCCGCTCCGGCTCGCCGCCCACGGCTGGGACAACGCGACCTTCCGGCTGGGTGCCGACCTCGCCGTGCGGCTGCCGCGGCGCGAGCTCGCGGCCCACCTGGTCGAGCACGAGCAGCGCTGGCTCCCGACGCTGGCCGGGCTCTGCCCCGTCCCGGTGCCCGCGCCCGTGCGGGTCGGCCGGCCGGGCCCGCGGTTCCCGTGGTCCTGGAGCGTGGTGCCCTGGGTCCACGGCGTGCACGTCGCCCAGCAGCCGGTGGCCGACCGCACCGCGTGGGCGCCCGAGCTCGCCGAGGCGCTGGTCGCGCTGCACGTCCCCGCTCCCGCGGGCGCCCCGGTGAACCCGTTCCGCGGCGGCGCCCTCGCCGGCCGGTCTGCGGCGCTGCGGGCGCGGCTCGACGCCGGTCACCTCGACGGCGCGATCGCGGCAGCGGGCGCCCGGAGCACGGGTGCTGGGAGCGCGGACGCGACCGCCGGCACGCCCGTCGGTCGCGCTCGCCTGGACCCCCTCTGGCGGGACGCGCTGGCCGCACCCGCGTGGCCGGGCCCGCCCGTCTGGCTGCACGGCGACCCGCACCCGGGCAACCTCGTCGCGGCGGACGGCCGGCTCGCCGGGCTCCTCGACTTCGGCGACCTGACGGCCGGTGACCCCGCGTGCGACCTCGCGACCGCGTGGCTGACCTTCGACGTCGACGGCCGCGCGGCCTTCCGGGCACGCGCCGACGCCCTGGCCGACGCCCGGGGGCCGCGCGACCCCGGCCGCTGGCGCCGGGCCGCGGGCTGGGCGCTGGTGATGGCATCGGCGCTGGTGACGCACGGTGACGACGATCCCGTGATCGCCGCCGCGGGATCCCACGCGATCGCCGAGCTCGTCCGGGGCGACTGACCACGGCTGCCGTCCCCGACCGTCGACCGTCGTCCCATGCACCTGACACCGAGCGCCGACCCACGGGACCGACACACTTCGCCGACCGCCGATCCACGGAGGGCACGTCCGTCGTCGAGCGCCTCCGGCATCATGGACGCATGCCCGACTCCCCGAAGACCGTGCCGACCGACGCGGACGTCGACGCGTTCCTCGCGGCGGTGCAGCCGGAACGTCGTCGCCGGCACGCCGTGCGGGCACGCGAGCTGCTCGAGCGGATCACCGGCGAGCGGCCGGTGCTGTGGGGGCCGTCGATCGTCGGCTTCGGCAGCGCGCACTACCGGTACGCCTCCGGGCGCGAGGGCGACTGGCCGCCCGTCTCGTTCTCCCCCAGGAAGACCGCCCTGACGCTCTACCTCATGGACGGGCTGGAGGCGCACGCCGCGGATCTCGCGGAGCTGGGTCCGCACACGACGGGCACCGGCTGCCTCTACCTGAAGGACCTGGACGCCGTCGACCAGCCGGCGCTCGAGCGGATCCTCGCCCGCAGCTGGGACGCCCGCGGAGCCAACCCCCGCTCCTGACCCAGGAGCCCACCCTCGCGAGCGCCCACGCGCCTGCGGGCGCCGACTTCCCATCTCCGCACTTCGCGCGACCGCCTCTCCCCAGGCAACGGACGGAGACTCGCCGCCCCGCCCCCGCCCACCCCCACCGAGGGGGCAGTAGGTGCTCCCGTCGGCGCCCGGAAAGCAGCATCTACCGCCCACTCGGCGAAAGACGCGGCGCTGCAGGCGGCGCGTCAGTGCGGACGGCTCTCGCCCCGCGGGCACGTCCGCTCGCCGAGATGGCAACTCTCGGCTGTGCGTGAACGTGCGGGCAGAGCCGAGAGTTGCCATCTCGACGGGGCGCCGCCCCCACACGCACGCTGCCGTCCGAGTGGAGCGTCACGCAGCAGCCGTCGAGCCGGCAGGAGGTACTGCCTCCCGCGCACGAGAAAAGACACCTACTGCCCTCTGGGCGAGGACTTCCCGCGGGTGGGCGCGGCCGGAGCCTGCAAGTCTGGCTGCTGGTTCGCCGAGGCCGGCCCCTGCAACGGCGTGAGGAAGGCGGTTGGCCGGCGTTCGCCCTCCGCACCGAGCGCAGCCGGTCCCCTGCACCGACGCCCCGGGCCTTCTGGGAAAACAGAAAGAGCCACCCCCGAAGGGATGGCTCTTTCTGAAATGATGTCCGGCGGCGTCCTACTCTCCCACACCCTGGCGAGTGCAGTACCATCGGCGCTGAAGGGCTTAGCTTCCGGGTTCGGAATGGGACCGGGCGTTTCCCCTTCGCTATGACCGCCGTAACTCGGTCGAACAAGCGAGACAGGACACCCCTCAGATCTCGAGGGGTGCGTGTTCGTGGTTCGGGAACCGCACAGTGGACGCGTAGCAAAAAGTATGGGTGGTGAAGTTGTCGGCTTATTAGTACCGGTCAGCTGCGAGGGTCTTGAGTCCCCTCTTCCACATCCGGCCTATCTACCCGGTGGTCTAGCCGGGAGCCTCTCGGGGCAAGCCCCGTGGAAACCTCATCTTGAAGCAGGCTTCCCGCTTAGATGCTTTCAGCGGTTATCCCTTCCGAACGTAGCCAACCAGCCGTGCTCCTGGCGGAACAACTGGCACACCAGAGGTTCGTCCGTCCCGGTCCTCTCGTACTAGGGACAGCCCTTCTCAAGTTTCCTGCGCGCGCAGCGGATAGGGACCGAACTGTCTCACGACGTTCTAAACCCAGCTCGCGTACCGCTTTAATGGGCGAACAGCCCAACCCTTGGGACCTACTCCAGCCCCAGGATGCGACGAGCCGACATCGAGGTGCCAAACCATGCCGTCGATATGGACTCTTGGGCAAGATCAGCCTGTTATCCCCGGGGTACCTTTTATCCGTTGAGCGACGGCGCTTCCACAAGCCACCGCCGGATCACTAGTTCCGACTTTCGTCCCTGCTCGACCTGTCAGTCTCACAGTCAAGCTCCCTTGTGCACTTGCACTCGCCACCTGATTGCCAACCAGGCTGAGGGAACCTTTGAGCGCCTCCGTTACATTTTAGGAGGCAACCGCCCCAGTTAAACTACCCACCAGGCACTGTCCCTGATCCGGATCACGGACCGAGGTTAGATGTCCAGAGCGACCAGAGTGGTATTTCAACGTTGACTCCACCGACACTGGCGTGCCGGCTTCACAGTCTCCCACCTATCCTACACAAGCCGCACCGAACACCAATACCAAGCTATAGTAAAGGTCCCGGGGTCTTTCCGTCCTGCTGCGCGTAACGAGCATCTTTACTCGTAGTGCAATTTCGCCGAGTTCGCGGTTGAGACAGCGGAGAAGTCGTTACGCCATTCGTGCAGGTCGGAACTTACCCGACAAGGAATTTCGCTACCTTAGGATGGTTATAGTTACCACCGCCGTTTACTGGGGCTTAAATTCTGAGCTTCGCCTTGCGGCTGACCCGTCCTCTTAACCTTCCAGCACCGGGCAGGCGTCAGTCCGTATACATCGTCTTGCGACTTCGCACGGACCTGTGTTTTTAGTAAACAGTCGCTTCTCCCTGGTCTCTGCGGCCCTCCACGCTTCCCGGGCAAGCCGGTACACGCTTCAGGCCCCCCTTCTCCCGAAGTTACGGGGGCATTTTGCCGAGTTCCTTAACCACGATTATCTCGATCGCCTTGGTATTCTCTACCTGACCACCTGAGTCGGTTTAGGGTACGGGCGGCTAGAACCTCGCGTCGAAGCTTTTCTTGGCAGCATAGGATCACCCTCTTCCAGCATACGCTGTCACCATCGGCTCTCAGGCTATGTGAGTGGCGGATTTGCCTACCACTCGCCCTACGACCTTGGACGTGGACTACCATCGCCACGCCGGGCTACCTTCCTGCGTCACTCCTGTTAATACGCTTACCTACTACCGGTTCGGGTCACGTGCTCCATGCGGCGGTGACTCCCGAAGGAGTCGGTGCCGCACTTCGGACGTTTAGCATCACCGGGCTCGGTATGGGCGGTTCTTCGCCGGTACGGGAATATCAACCCGTTGTCCATCGACTACGCCTGTCGGCCTCGCCTTAGGTCCCGACTTACCCAGGGCGGATTAGCCTGGCCCTGGAACCCTTGGTCATTCGGCGGACGGGTTTCTCACCCGTCATTCGCTACTCATGCCTGCATTCTCACTCGTGTAGCGTCCACCACTGGGTCACCCCGCAGCTTCACCCGCCACACGACGCTCCCCTACCCATCCACACGCCTGAACCACGAAGGCTTAGCGCAATGTGTGAATGCCACAGCTTCGGCGGTATACTTGAGCCCCGCTACATTGTCGGCGCGGAATCACTTGACCAGTGAGCTATTACGCACTCTTTCAAGGGTGGCTGCTTCTAAGCCAACCTCCTGGTTGTCTGTGCAACTCCACATCCTTTCCCACTTAGCATACGCTTAGGGGCCTTAGCTGGTGGTCTGGGCTGTTTCCCTCTCGACTACGGAGCTTATCCCCCGCAGTCTCACTCCCGCGCTCTCACTTACCGGCATTCGGAGTTTGGCTAACGTCAGTAACCTTGTGGGGCCCATCGGCTATCCAGTAGCTCTACCTCCGGCAAGAAACACGCGAGGCTGCACCTAAATGCATTTCGGGGAGAACCAGCTATCACGAAGTTTGATTGGCCTTTCACCCCTAACCACAGGTCATCCCCCCGGTTTTCAACCCAGGTGGGTTCGGTCCTCCACGCGGTCTTACCCGCGCTTCAACCTGCCCATGGCTAGATCACTTCGCTTCGGGTCTAGAGCACGCGACTACGGTCGCCCTATTCGGACTCGCTTTCGCTACGGCTTCCCCACACGGGTTAACCTCGCCACGTACCACTAACTCGCAGGCTCATTCTTCAAAAGGCACGCCGTCACCCCTGCTAGGGAGGCTCCGACGGATTGTAGGCACACGGTTTCAGGTACTATTTCACTCCCCTCCCGGGGTACTTTTCACCTTTCCCTCACGGTACTTGTCCGCTATCGGTCACTAGGTAGTATTTAGGCTTAGCAAGTGGTCTTGCCAGATTCACACGGGATTTCTCGGGCCCCGTGCTACTTGGGATCCCCCTCGGGAGGCCACGTGATTTCGTCTACGGGGGTACCACCCTCTGTGCCGGGCCTTTCAATGCCCTTCGACTATCACGAGACTTTCTGACTCCCTGCTGGTTCGGCAGAACCAGCTGAAGGGTCCCACAACCCCGCATGCGCAACGCCTGCCGGCTATCACACGCACACGGTTTGGCCTGATCCGCTTTCGCTCGCCACTACTCACGGAATATCTCTTCCTGCCGGTACTGAGATGTTTCACTTCCCGGCGTTCCCTCCACACACCCTATATATTCAGGTGCGGGTCACGCGACATGACTCGCGCGGGGTTTCCCCATTCGGACATCCTCGGATCACGGTTCGTTTGCCAACTCCCCGAGGCTTATCGCAGGCTACCACGTCCTTCTTCGGCTCCTAGTGCCAAGGCATCCACCCTGTGCCCTTAAAAACTTGACCACAAAGACATACTTTAAAGATGCTCGCGTCCACTGTGCAGTTCTCAAACAACGAACGATCCCCGAGTCGCGTACGCCGGCGCCTACCAGCTGCAAGAGGAGTCAGCGGTTCGTCCGACCGACCGGGCCCGTCATGAAGCAACCTCCCTTGCGGGCTGTTCCCTCAGGACCCAACAGCGTGCCTAGGCGACCGTCGTCTGCCGGCTGTGCGCGTTCCGTCCCCGACAAGTCGAGGTGTACTGGCGCGATGCCGACCGATGATGGCCGCCGTAGTTGATGTTCCACCCTTGAGCACCACCCCGAACGCGTACGGCTCGGGCCTGGTCTCTGCACACACCCACCTCAGGTGGGCGCGTCAGAAGCTCCTTAGAAAGGAGGTGATCCAGCCGCACCTTCCGGTACGGCTACCTTGTTACGACTTAGTCCCAATCGCCAGTCCCACCTTCGACGGCTCCCCCTGCGAACAGTTGGGCCACCGGCTTCGGGTGTTACCGACTTTCGTGACTTGACGGGCGGTGTGTACAAGGCCCGGGAACGTATTCACCGCAGCGTTGCTGATCTGCGATTACTAGCGACTCCGACTTCATGGGGTCGAGTTGCAGACCCCAATCCGAACTGAGACCGGCTTTTTGGGATTCGCTCCACCTCGCGGTATCGCAGCCCTTTGTACCGGCCATTGTAGCATGCGTGAAGCCCAAGACATAAGGGGCATGATGATTTGACGTCATCCCCACCTTCCTCCGAGTTGACCCCGGCAGTCTCCTATGAGTCCCCGGCATGACCCGCTGGCAACATAGGACGAGGGTTGCGCTCGTTGCGGGACTTAACCCAACATCTCACGACACGAGCTGACGACAACCATGCACCACCTGTACACCGACCTTGCGGGGCAACCATCTCTGGAAGTTTCCGGTGTATGTCAAGCCTTGGTAAGGTTCTTCGCGTTGCATCGAATTAATCCGCATGCTCCGCCGCTTGTGCGGGCCCCCGTCAATTTCTTTGAGTTTTAGCCTTGCGGCCGTACTCCCCAGGCGGGGCACTTAATGCGTTTGCTGCGGCACGGAACTCGTGGAATGAGCCCCACACCTAGTGCCCAACGTTTACGGCATGGACTACCAGGGTATCTAATCCTGTTCGCTCCCCATGCTTTCGCTCCTCAGCGTCAGTTGCGGCCCAGAGACCTGCCTTCGCCATCGGTGTTCCTCCTGATATCTGCGCATTCCACCGCTACACCAGGAATTCCAGTC
Source organism: Cellulomonas sp. Y8 (assembly GCF_008033115.1). NCBI lineage: Bacteria > Bacillati > Actinomycetota > Actinomycetes > Micrococcales > Cellulomonadaceae > Cellulomonas > Cellulomonas sp. Y8. Next base: position 4,088,278 of record NZ_CP041203.1, on the reverse strand, counting down.
TCCCCTACCGCACTCTAGTCTGCCCGTACCCACTGCAAGCCCGAGGTTGAGCCTCGAGTTTTCACAGCAGACGCGACAAACCGCCTACGAGCTCTTTACGCCCAATAATTCCGGACAACGCTTGCGCCCTACGTATTACCGCGGCTGCTGGCACGTAGTTAGCCGGCGCTTCTTCTGCAGGTACCGTCACTTGCGCTTCTTCCCTGCTGAAAGAGGTTTACAACCCGAAGGCCTTCATCCCTCACGCGGCGTCGCTGCATCAGGCTTGCGCCCATTGTGCAATATTCCCCACTGCTGCCTCCCGTAGGAGTCTGGGCCGTGTCTCAGTCCCAGTGTGGCCGGTCGCCCTCTCAGGCCGGCTACCCGTCGTCGCCTTGGTAGGCCGTTACCCCACCAACAAGCTGATAGGCCGCGAGTCCATCCCTGACCGATAAATCTTTCCAGACGCATCAGATGCCTGAGCGTCACGTATCCGGTATTAGACCTCGTTTCCAAGGCTTATCCCAGAGTCAGGGGCAGGTTTACTCACGTGTTACTCACCCGTTCGCCACTGATCCACCCAGCAAGCTGGGCTCACCGTTCGACTTGCATGTGTTAAGCACGCCGCCAGCGTTCGTCCTGAGCCAGAATCAAACTCTCCGTAGATGTCTCATTGGCAACCACCACCCGAAGGCGGCGATCCACCGACACACGAAACGACCCCCACCCGCTGGCGAGCGGAGATCAGTCAATTCGGCTGCTAAAGAAGCCGCCCGACGGGGTCGGGAACGACTTCCGTATCAACCAAGACCCACCGGCACCGAACAACCAACCCCGAACGGGGCGGCCACCCGAGCCGATGAACCATCTTGGCATCAACTACTAGGCACACTGTTGAGTTCTCAAAGAACAGACGCGCATCCCCCGTCCACCCTCTGCAGGGCGTCCGGTCGGAGGCTCGGTTCCAATCTACCAGAGTTCCTGGCCCGCTTTCCGCGCCTTCCGGCGTTTTCTCGCGTTCCTGAACTCTACCAGAGCTTCTTTCATGTCCGATCCGCCCTTGCGAGCGGTTCCGACGTTCCGAAACTCTACCAGATGTTCTGGCCGGTCGTTTCGGTGAATCTCTTCACCGCTTTCGACCTGGAGAACACTACCAGGCTTTCCGGAGTGCTTTGTGCGTGATTCACACGACATTGCTCTCGGGAGATCCCGGTCCGGCACGACGAACCCGGACGCAACGAAGCGCCTGGAGGACGTGCCGGGGGTGGCTGCCTGCGGGACCGGCCTTCGGGTCGAGCCTCGAAGTCCGTGCCTCCCGTTCGGGCAGCTCGGAGAACATTACGCGCGGCGCCCGCTGCCGTCAACTCCCGGCCCGCTGCCCCCGCCCCCGGCAGCACGACGCCCCCGTCACCTGCGCGAACAGGCGTCGGGGGCGTCGTCGACGCGCGGTGCGTCAGGCCGCGACGAGCGACCGCAGCACGTACTGCAGGATGCCGCCGTTCCGGTAGTAGTAGTCCGCCTCACCGGGGGTGTCGATGCGGACCACCGCGTCGAACTCCACGACCGAGCCGTCGTCCTTGGTGGCCGTGACGCGCACGGTCCGGGGCGTCGTGCCCTCGTTCAGCGCCGCCACGCCGGCGATGTCGAACGCCTCGGTGCCGTCCAGGCCGAGCGAGTCGGCCGACTCCCCCACCGGGAACTGCAGCGGGAGGACGCCCATGCCGATGAGGTTCGACCGGTGGATGCGCTCGAACGACTCGGTGATGACGGCCTTGACGCCCAGGAGCGCGGTGCCCTTGGCCGCCCAGTCGCGGGACGAGCCGGAGCCGTACTCCTTGCCACCCAGGATGACGAGCGGCACGCCGGCCTCGGCGTACGCCTGCGCGGCGTCGTAGATCGACGTCTGCTCGCCGGACAGCTGGTTCACCGTGTACCCGCCCTCGACGCCCGGGACCAGCTGGTTCCGGAGCCGGATGTTGGCGAACGTGCCGCGGATCATCACCTCGTGGTTGCCGCGGCGGGACCCGTAGGAGTTGAAGTCCCGGCGCTCGACGCCGTGCTCGGCCAGGTACTGGCCGGCGGGGCTGTCCGCCTTGATGGACCCCGCGGGGCTGATGTGGTCGGTGGTGACCGAGTCCCCGAGCTTGGCGAGCACCCGCGCGCCCTGCACGTCGACGACCGGGGCCGGCTCCGCGGCCATGCCGTCGAAGTACGGGGGCTTGCGCACGTAGGTGGACCCGCCGTCCCAGGCGAACGTGTCGCCCTCCGGGGTGTCCAGCGCGCGCCAGCGCTCGTCGCCCGCGAAGACGTCGGCGTAGTCGGACTCGAACATCGAGCGGTCGATGCTCGCGTCGATGGTCGCCTGGACCTCCTCCGGGGTGGGCCAGATGTCCGCGAGGAACACCGGCTTCCCCTCGGTGTCGGTGCCGAGCGGCTGGTTCTCGAAGTCGAAGTCCATCGTCCCGGCGAGCGCGTAGGCGATGACCAGCGGCGGGGACGCCAGGTAGTTCATCTTCACGTCGGGGTTGATGCGGCCCTCGAAGTTCCGGTTGCCGGAGAGCACCGACACCACGGACAGGTCGTGCTCGTTGACGACGGCCGAGACCTCCTCGGGCAGCGGGCCCGAGTTGCCGATGCAGGTGGCGCAGCCGTACCCGACGAGGTGGAACCCGAGCTTCTCGAGGTAGGGCCAGAGGCCGGCCTTCTCGTAGTAGTTCGTCACGACCTGGGAGCCCGGGGCCATGGACGTCTTGACCCACGGCTGCGACGTGAGGCCGCGCTCGACGGCCTTCCGCGCGAGCAGCGCCGCGGCGAGCATGACCGACGGGTTCGACGTGTTGGTGCACGAGGTGATCGAGGCGATCACGACGGCGCCGTGGTCGAGCTCGGTCGTGGTGCCGTCCGCCAGCGTCACCGGGACCCGGCGGTGCGGGCGGCGCGCGGCGTCGCCCTTGTCGACGTGGGCCGGCGCGTCCGAGGAGTCGGTGTGCTCCCCCGCCGCGATCGGGTCGGAGGCGGGGAACGTCTCGTCCACGGACTCGTCCAGCCCGGTGAACGGCGCCTTCTCGGCGTCGGACACGTAGTCGAGGATCGAGGTCGCGAACGACTCCTTGGCCTCGGACAGCTCGATGCGGTCCTGCGGGCGCTTCGGGCCGGCGATCGACGGGACCACGGTGCCGAGGTCGAGCTCGAGGTACTCGGAGTAGGCCGGCTCGCGCGACGGATCGTGCCAGAGGCCCTGCTCCTTCGCGTACGCCTCGACGAGCGCGAGCTGCTGCTCGGAGCGGCCGGTGAGGCGCAGGTAGTCGAGCGTGACGTCGTCGATCGGGAAGATCGCGCAGGTGGAGCCGAACTCCGGCGACATGTTGCCGATGGTGGCGCGGTTCGCGAGCGGCACCTGGGCGACGCCCTCGCCGTAGAACTCGACGAACTTGCCGACGACGCCGTGCTGGCGCAGCTGCTGCGTGATGGTGAGCACGACGTCGGTCGCGGTCACCCCGGACGGGATCGAGCCGGTGAGCTTGAAGCCGACCACGCGCGGGATGAGCATGGAGACGGGCTGGCCGAGCATGGCCGCCTCGGCCTCGATACCGCCGACGCCCCAGCCCAGCACGCCGAGGCCGTTGACCATCGTGGTGTGCGAGTCGGTGCCGACGCAGGTGTCGGGGTACGCGCGCAGCGCGCCGTCCACCTCGCGCGTCATGATGCCGCGCGCCAAATACTCGATGTTGACCTGGTGCACGATGCCGGTGCCCGGCGGGACGACCTTGAAGTCGTCGAACGCGGTCTGGCCCCAGCGCAGGAACTGGTAGCGCTCGTGGTTGCGCTGGTACTCGATCTCGACGTTGCGGCGGAACGCGTCCTCGCGCCCGAACACGTCGATCTGCACGGAGTGGTCGATGACCAGCTCGGCGGGCGCGAGCGGGTTGATCCGCGTCGGGTCGCCGCCCAGGTCGGCCATGGCCTCGCGCATGGTGGCGAGGTCGACGACGCAGGGCACGCCGGTGAAGTCCTGCATGATCACGCGGGCGGGCGTGAACTGGATCTCGGTGTCCGGCTCGGCGGCCGGGTCCCACCCGGCGAGGGCGCGGACGTGGTCGGCGGTGATGTTCGCGCCGTCCTCGGTCCGCAGCAGGTTCTCGGCGAGCACCTTGAGGCTGTACGGCAGCTTCTCCGTCCCGGGGACCGCGTCCAACCGGAAGATCTCGTAGGTGTCGTCCCCGACCTGCAGCCGGGCCTTCGACCCGAAGCTGTCGACGCTGCTCACTTCTGGCTCCTTCGTTGGCGAGTCCGGCCGCTGGGGGACGGCCGCGGTGGCGTTCCGGGCCGGGACCGGTCGCCCGGGCCGCGTTCCGCCGAAGTATCTTGATGTCGAGATACATCCTACCCCGAGCCGGCGGCCGACGCCGAGCGCCCGCGCGGCCCGGCGCGCCGACCCCGGGGGTGGTCGCGCGGGCCGCACGGGCGCGGCCGGTCCGGTGCGGGGCCGGCGTCAGTCCCCGGCCGTGCCCTCGGCGGCCCGGCGCTCGCGCTCGACGGCCTTCTGGTGCTGCCGGGGGTCGTAGTCCGGGGTGCCCTGCTTGTGCAGCTCGGCGGTCGCGCGGCGGCTGGCCTCGGCCACCCGGCGCGTCGCCTCGGCGGCGGACTCGCGGGCGTCACCCTCGTGCGGTGTCGTCATCGTCGGCTCCTTCCGGTGGGGCGGGCGCCGCGGGCCGCGGTGCCCGGTCCCCACGCTAGGCCGACGGGCGCCCCCGCGCGAGGGCATCGGCGTCCCGACCTGCGACGATCCGCACGGGCCGGGCGCCGCGGCGCTCAGCGCTCCAGGACGGCGACCGCCTCGACGTGGTGCGTCATCGGGAACAGGTCGTACCCGGTGACGTCGGCGAGCGCGTAGCCCTCCTCGGCGAGGTACGCCACGTCCCGCGCCAGCGCGGCGGGATCGCACGCGACGTAGACGACGCGCCGCGGGGCCAGAGCGGCCACCGCCCGCACGACCTCCCGCCCGGCTCCCACGCGCGGCGGGTCGAGCACGACGGCGTCGACGCCCGCGCCCGCGACGCCGGACGCGAGCGCACCGGCCACGTCGCCGCCGTGCAGCTCGACCCGCGGCCGGTCGTGCAGGTTCCGGCGCGCGTCCCGCACGGCGCGCGCGTCGCCCTCGACGGCCACCACGGACCCCGCGTCGCCGACGGCGTCGGCCAGGGGCAGCGTGAACAGGCCCGCGCCGGAGTACAGGTCGAGCACCCGCGCGCCGTCGACGTCGCCCAGGGCGTCGAGCACGGCGCCGGTGAGCGCGGCCGGCGCCTCGCGGTGCACCTGCCAGAAGCCGGCGGCGGCGACCCGGTACGCCCACTCCCGGTCCCCCACCCGCACCTGCTCGCGCACGGCGGACCGGGCGTTCGGCCGCGGGTCGACCCTGCCGCGGCGCAGGTCGAACGGCTGGTCGTCGACGAGCACGACCGGCGCGTCCCCGCCCGCGGGGGCGACGGCCTCGATCCGCGCACCCGGGGCCCAGCGGCGCCCGAGCAGGTCGAGCTCCGCCAGCGCGTCGCTCATCAGCGGCATCGTCGCCACCGGAACGACGTCGTGCGACCGGAACCGGCGCATGCCGGCGCGGCCCTCCCGGTCGGCGAGGAAGCCGACCCGGGTGCGCCAGCCGAGGCCACCCCGCTCGTCGTCGCCGGGCAGCGCCCGCACGGGCACCTCCCGCTCGACGCGCGCGAGCCGCTGCAGCTGCTCCGCCAGCACGGCCGCCTTCCAGGCGCGCTGGGCGTCGGGCCGGACGTGCGCGAGCTCGCCGCCCCCGACACCGCCCGGGCCGGCCTCGGCCCACGCGGACTCCACGCGGTCGGGCGACGCCTCGAGCACCTCGACGGCGTCGGCCCGCCAGAACGTCGCCTTCGGCCCGGCGTCGGTCAGCCGCGCCACGACCCGCTCGCCGGGCAGCGCGTGCCGGACGAACACGACCCGCCCGGGGCCGTCCTCGCCGGGCGCCCGCAGCCGGGCGACGCAGTGGCCGCCGTGCGCGACCGGGCCGATCTCGAGCTCGACCAGGTCCCCCGGCGCCGCCCCGGCGCCGCGCACCTCAGAGCCCACGGGAGATCGTCCTGCGCACGTGGTCCTCCATGCCGGTCTGCCCTTCGGTCGATGCGAGCTGCCACGGCACGGACGCCACCACGACGCCCGGCGTGAACAGGAGACGCCCCTTGAGCCGCAGGGCGCTCTGGTTGTGCAGCAGCTGCTCCCACCAGTGGCCCACGACGTACTCGGGGATGTAGACGACCACCAGGTCCCGCGGGCTCTCCCGCCGGATCGAGCGGACGTAGGTGATGACGGGCCGGGTGATCTCGCGGAACGGCGAGTCCAGCACCCGCAGCGGCACCGGGAGGTCCATGGCCTCCCACTGCGCGCGGAGCGCCGCGGCGTCCTCGGGGTCGACGCCGACGGTCACGGCCTCGATGGTCTGCGGCCGCGACGCCCGGGCGTACGCGATGGCCCGCATGGTCGGCCGGTGCAGGTGCGAGACGAGCACGAGCGCGTGCACCCGGCTCGGGAGCGCGCGGGCGGCGGCGGGGTCGGCGCCGAGCGCGAGCTCGGCCTTGACCGCGTCGTAGTGCCGGCGGATGCCCTGCATGCCGATGAACACGATGATCATCGCGAGGATGGCGATCCAGGCGCCGTGCGTGAACTTGGTGATGAGCACGATGACCAGCACCGTCGCGGTCATGCCGAAGCCGATCGCGTTGATCACCCGGGACCGCAGCATCTGCCGGCGGCGCTCGGGGTCGGGCTGGGTCCGGAGCTCGCGCGTCCAGTGCTTGATCATCCCGAGCTGGGACAGCGTGAACGACACGAAGACGCCGACGATGTACAGCTGGATGAGCCGGGTGACCTGGGCGTCGAAGGCCAGGATCAGCGCGATCGCGCCGGCGGCCAGGGCGATGATGCCGTTGGAGAACGCGAGCCGGTCGCCGCGGGTGTGCAGCTGGCGCGGCAGGTAGCCGTCCTTCGCGAGGATCGAGCCGAGCACGGGGAACCCGTTGAACGCCGTGTTCGCGGCGAGGATCAGGATGAGGCCGGTGACCACCGAGACCAGGTAGAACGCCGGCGGGAACGAGTGGAAGATCGTCTGCGCGAGCTGCCCGATGACCGGGTCCTGCACGTACCCCTCGCCCACCGGCACGCCGTTGTCCAGCAGCTGCGTCGACGGGTCCTCGACGTAGTGCACGCCGGTGAGCCGCGCGAGCGTCAGGATCGACATGATGAGGAACACCGAGAGCCCGCCCAGCAGGAGCAGGGTGGTCGCGGCGTTCTTCGACTTCGGCTTGCGGAACGACGGCACGCCGTTGCTGATCGCCTCGACGCCGGTGAGGGCGGCGGACCCGGACGCGAACGCCCGCAGCACGAGGAACGCGCCCGCGGCGCCCATCAGCCCCTGGTCGAAGCCGTCGGCGGGGACGATCGTCAACGCGCTGGAGGCCGCGGGCTGCAGGTCTCCGGTGAGGTACTGCACGAAGCCGAAGATCGCGGTGCTGCCGACGGCGACCATGTAGAGGTACACCGGGATCGCGAACGCGTTGCCGGACTCCCGGACGCCGCGCAGGTTCGCGAGCGTGAGCAGCACGACGATGACCACGGCGAACAGCGCCTCGTGCCCGCGCAGCGCCGGGATCGCGGACGCCGCGTACTGCGCGCCCGACGACACCGACACCGCGACCGTGAGCACGTAGTCGACCAGCAGCGCGCTGGCGACCGTGACGCCCGCCTTCGGCCCCAGGTTCACGGTGGCGACCTCGTAGTCACCGCCGCCGGACGGGTACGCGTGCACGTTCTGCCGGTACGACGCGATGACCGTGATCATCACGACGACGACGGCCAGGCCGACCCACGGGGAGATGACGGTGGCGCTCACGCCGGCGAGGGCGAGCGTCAGCAGCACCTCGTCCGGGGCGTAGGCGACGGAGGACAGGGCGTCCGACGCGAAGATCGGCAGGGCGATCCGCTTCGGGAGGAGGGTGTGCCCCAGGTTCTCGCTGCGGACCGGTCGGCCCAGCAGCAAGCGTTTGGCGGCATCCGCGAGATCCGGCACGAGCGACCATGCTAGGCGCACCCGGGGCGTTCCGGCACCGGACACCACCCGGGACCACCGGCGTGCCCGGCGGTCCGCGCGGGGTATAGCGTTCCGCGTTGTGCACTTCGTCATCATGGGCTGCGGCCGCGCCGGCGCCACGCTCGCCCAGTCGCTCGAGTCCCACGGGCACTCCGTCGCGGTGATCGACCAGAACCCGGACTCGTTCCGCCGTCTCGACGCGGAGTTCGCCGGGAGCAAGGTCACCGGCCTCGGCTTCGACCGGGACACGCTGCGCCAGGCGGGCATCGACGACGCGTACGGCTTCGCGGCCGTGTCCGACGGCGACAACTCGAACATCCTGGCCGCGCGCGTCGTGCGCGAGACCTTCGGCGTCGAGAACGTGGTCGCCCGGATCTACGACCCGCACCGCGCGGAGATCTACCAGCGGCTCGGCATCCCCACGGTCGCGACCGTGCGGTGGACCGCCGACCAGGTGCTGCGCCGCCTGCTGCCGATGGGCGCGACCAGCCAGTTCACCGACGCGTCCGGCAAGATCAGCCTGTCCGAGGTCGACGTGCACGCCGGCTGGGTCGGCAAGCCGCTGCGCCTGATCGAGGAGGCCACCGGCGCCCGCGTCGCGTACCTCACCCGCTACGGCGACGGGCTGCTGCCCGACGCGCAGACCGTCCTCCAGGAGAGCGACATCGTGCACCTGCTGCTCCGGACCGACGAGTCGGCCGCCGTCGAGCGGACCCTCACCGTGGCGCCGGAGGTGCAGGCGTGAGGGTCGTCATCGCGGGTGCCGGCTCGGTCGGCCGCTCCATCGCGCGCGAGCTGCTCGCCAACGGGCACGAGGTCACGCTCATCGACCGCCAGCCCTCCGCCATGCGCGTCGCGCAGGTCGCCGACGCGGACTGGCTGCTGGCCGACGCGTGCGAGCTGCCCACGCTGACCCAGGCGCGGACGGACGAGTGCGACGTGGTCGTGGCCGCCACCGGCGACGACAAGGCCAACCTGGTCATCTCGCTGCTCGCCAAGACCGAGTACGGCGTGCCGCGCACGGTCGCCCGGGTGAACAACCCCAAGAACGAGTGGATGTTCGACGAGGCGTGGGGCGTGGACGTCGCCGTCTCCACCCCGCGGATCATGACGGCGATGATCGAGGAGGCCGTCTCCGTCGGCGACCTGGTGCGGATCTTCACGTTCCACCAGTCCGGCGCGGACATCCTCGAGCTGACGCTCCCCGAGGGCTCGCCGCTCGCCGGGTCGCTGGTCGGTCAGATCGACTGGCCGGCCGACACCGTGCTCGCGGCGATCGTCCGGGACGACCGCCCGTTCCAGCCGTCCGGGGACGACACCCTGGAGGGCGGTGACGAGCTGCTGTTCGTCACGGGGCGGGACGCGTCCGAGGCGGACCTGGCCGCGCTGCTGTCGAGCCGCGTACCAGGATCCAGCTCGCCCACAGCACCAGCGCCGTGAGCGGCACGCCCATCACGAGCTTGGCCGTGCCGAGCCACGCGACCTCGTCCGCGTAGTACAGCGGCACCTGCACGACCAGCCGCGCGGCGAACATCCCCGCCCACAGCCAGGTGACGAGGGCGTACCGGCGCAGCAGCGCCGGGTCCCTCCGCCAGGCGACGGCGCCGGCCCACGAGCCCTGCTCGGACATCGGGCCGTCGCCACGGAACAGCCCGAGCACGACGCCGACCAGCGGCCAGCGGACCAGCACCGAGACCACGAACGCCAGCAGGTACGCGACGTTGGTGAGCAGGCCCCAGGCGAAGTAGTCGCTCGCGTCGCCCGTGCGCCACGCCCAGACGACGCCGATGCCGACCCCGAGGACGCCCGACAGCGCCTGGGTGAGCGGGCTGCGCTGCACGAGGCGTGCGACGACCGCGAGCACCGCGGCGGCGACGGACGCGATCAGCGCGGGGCGCAGCTGCTGGCCGGAGGCGACGAACACGACGACGAACAGCAGGCCGGGCAGGACCGACTCGATCGCGCCGCGCACGCCGCCGACGGACTCCGCGATCGAGAAGCTGTCGGCCTCGATCGCGCGCATGCCGCGGGCGGGGACCGCGTCCTCGGGCGCGGCGGCGGGCGGCAGGGGCGTCTCCGCCGCCGCGGGCGGGTCCGGCGTCACCGACGGCTCGCGGCCGCCGGCCGGCGTCGGCTCACTCACCCGGACGGGGCCGCAGCTCGTAGCGCGGGTTGAACATGGAGCGCCGGCCCTCGCGGGTGCACACCAGGCCCTCGACCTTGAGCCGGCGGCCCGGCTCGATGCCGGCGATCTCGCGGCGGCCCAGCCAGACGAGCACCAGGTTGCCGCTGCCGTCGTACAGGTCGGCCTCGAGCGCGGGCACGCCCTGGCGCGGGCGCAGCACGACCGAGCGGATCACGCCCGAGACCTTGACGCGGTGCCGGTCGGGGGTCTGCGCGACGGGCACGCAGCCCTTCGCGCGGACCGCGTCCTCGCGCTCCTCCGAGGCCTCGATCTCCTCCTGCGACGCGACGGCCCGGCGCAGGCCCTCCCGCAGCGACAGCGGCGACATGTCAGCGGATCTCCGTGATCTCCGGCCCGCGCTTCAGCGGGTCGAACGTGGGGGCGGCGGGGGCGGCGGGCTGGGGCGCCACGCCGTCCGCCTGGTTCGGGAGCGTGAGCGCGAGCAGGTCGCGAGGCGCGCGCGCCTCGGTGCCGCGCACGACGACGGTCGTCCGGAACAGGTTCTCGAGGGTGCCGGCGGCCTCCTCGTCGACCGCGGCGCGGCCGGTGATGACGCCGCGCAGGAACCAGCGGGGGCCGTCGACGCCGACGAACCGCGCAGGGCGGTGGCCGGTGCGGCCCTCCGGGGTGCGGACGGGCAGCCGGGCGAGCAGCTCGCGGCCGAACGGGCCGGGCACGTCGTCGACGGCGCCGCCCTGCTTGCGCACGGACTCGCCGATCTCCTCGCGGATCTCGTCCCAGATGCCGTCGGTCCGCGGCGCGGCGAACGCCTGCATCTGCAGCGTCGAGCCGTCGATCGTCACGCCGACGGCCGTCACGGTGCCGGACTTCTTGTCGATCTCCATGCGCAGCTCCATGCCGTGCACGCCGGGCAGCCGCAGGGCGCCCAGGTCGACGCGCGGGCCGGGCGGGACCTCCTCGGTGGAGTCCCAGGGGCCGGCGGAGCGGTCGACGGCGGCCGGGGCCGGGTCCTCCGGGGTCGCGGCCTGCACCGCGGGTCCGTCGCCCGCGGTGGCCGCGGTGCCCGCCTCGTCGGCGGCCCCCTCGGCTGCGTCGACGCCGTCCGCGGTCTGGTCCTGGGCGGTGCGGTCCTTCGCACCGCGCCGGAATAGCGCCACCCTCAGTCCCCTCTCCGGGTCGCCCGCGTCGCGGGCGCGTTCGTCACCACGATAGTCCGCACTGCACGGACCACCTAGCGGGCCGCCTGCGTGTCCGCCGTGGGCGCACCGGTGGTCGCGCCCGCCGGGTCGGTGGGCGCACCGGCGGCCCGCCAGCCGCCGCTCGACCCGAAGCCGCCCGTGCCGCGCACCGAGTCCGGCAGCTCGTCGACCTCGGCGAACAACGCGTGCTCCACCCGCTGGACGACCAGCTGGGCGACCCGGTCGCCGCGGTGCAGCACGACCGGCTCCCGCGCGTCGGTGTTGAGGAGGGTCACCGCGATCTCGCCGCGGTAGCCGGCGTCCACCGTGCCGGGCGCGTTGACGATCGTGAGGCCGTGCCGCGCGGCGAGGCCGGAGCGGGGGTGCACGAAGGCGGCGTAGCCCTCGGGCAGGGCGATCGCGATCCCCGTCGGCAGGGTGGCCCGCTCGCCCGGCTCGATCGTCGCGTCGACCCGGGTCACCAGGTCAGCGCCGGCGTCGCCGGGGTGCGCGTAGGCCGGGACCGGCACGCCCTCGTCGAGGCGGCGCAGGCCGATGGTCAGGGTCTCGGGGGCCTCGTGGGCGCGCGCGTCGTCCGTCACGGGCCCCGACCCTACCCGCCGCAGGTGGGATGCTGGGGCCGTGCAGACGACGACCGCCCCCGCCTTCGCCGAGCGCCTCTGGCCCTCCCCCGCCGGCTGGGTCGCCGCGCCCGCCCTGGCCGCGATGCTCGGCATCGTGCTGCTGCCCCTGTCGCCGGTGGCGGCGGGCGTGGGCGCCGCGCTGGGCCTGGTGGCGGCCGCGCTCGCCGCGGCACGGCTCGCCACGCGGGTCCGCGTCGAGGGCGGCGAGCTGCACGCGGGCGACGCGCACGTGCCGGTCGCGCTGCTCCGGGCGCCGCGCGCGCTCGACGCCGACGAGACCCGCCACGAGCTCGGCCCGGGCCTCGACGCGCGCGCGCACGTGTGCCTGCGCGGCTGGGTGCGGACCGCGGTGCGGGTCGAGCTCGACGACCCGGCGGACCCGACGCCCTACTGGGTGGTCTCGACCCGGCGGCCCGCGGACCTCGTCGCGGCGCTCGGCGGGACCGTCGACGGCGGGGACCCGGCCGCCTGACCCCGCCGGGGACGACGACGCCGGCCGGACCCGGCGGGGTCCGGCCGGCGTCGTGACGGCTGGGTGGGGCGCGCTCGCCTGCCGATCAGGCGTGCGCGCCCGGTCGGCAGCTCAGGCCGCGCACTCCGAGCAGACGGGCATGCCGTCCTTCTCGTAGGCGAGCTGGCTGCGGTGGTGGACCAGGAAGCACTTCGAGCAGGTGAACTCGTCGGCCTGGCGCGGCAGCACCCGGACCGAGAGCTCCTCGCCCGACAGGTCCGCGCCCGGGAGCTCGAACCCCTCGGCCGCTTCGGTCTCGTCCTCGTCCACCACGCCCGAGTTCTTGTCGGAGCGCCGGGCCTGGAGCTCCTGCAGCGAGTCCTCGCTGAGGTCCTCCTCGGTCTTGCGCGGGGCGTCGTAGTCGGTTGCCATGTGGTGTGGTCACGCTCCGTCTGGTGGTCGGGATCGGCGTACGCGGGATCAAGCGAACGGGGGTCGCCGTTTGTTCCCGGTCGGGCGCCCCGGATTGTGCCTCATTTCGGGGCGCTGTGCACGCCCGGCTCAGTCGTCCGCGTCGGCGCCCAGGTCGGCGAGCAGCGCGGCCAGCGCGTGGACCGTCGCGGCGGGCCCGACGACGGACATCTCGACCCCCGCCGGACGCCCGCGCAGGCCGCTGACCTGCGCACCCGCCTCGAGCGCGATGATCTGCCCGGCCGCGAGGTCCCACGGGTTGAGGCCGCGCTCGTAGTGCGCGTCGAGCGACCCCTCGGCCACCCGGCACAGGTCCAGCGCGGCCGAGCCGATGCGCCGGATGTCCCGGACCTGCGGCAGGAGCGCGGCGAGCACCCGGCCCTGCGCGCGGCGGCGCTGCTCGAGGTACCCGAAGCCCGTGCCGACCAGCGACGTGGCGAGGGGGCGCGCCGGGTTGGCCTCGATGCGCCGGCCGTCGCGGAACGCGCCCTGGCCGCGGCCGGCGGTGTAGGTGCGGCCGTCCGCGACCGCGTGCACGCAGCCGGCGACGGGGGTCCAGCGCTCCGGGTCGGGGTCCCCGGCGACGACGCCCACCGAGACCGCGAACGCCGGGACGCCGTACAGGTAGTTGACCGTGCCGTCGATCGGGTCCAGCACCCAGGTGAGCCCGCTGGTGCCGGGCTCCAGCCCGTGCTCCTCGCCGAGCACGCCGTCCTGGGGCCGGTGCTCGGCGAGGAGGGCGCGCAGGTGGGTCTCGGACGCGAGGTCCATCGCCGTGACCGGGTCGACGTCGCTGGACTTGGTGGCGGCCACCTGCACCCGCTCGGGGCTCGTGGTGCGGACCAGGTCGCCCGCGGAGCGCGCGAGGCGCTCGGCGAGCTCGGTGAGGGCGCGGACCTCGACGGGGTCCGGCAGGGCGGCGGGAGACACGGGGGCGCTCGTCACGCGTCCCATCCTGCCCGAGCGGGGCCGGGCGCGGGGCTCAGCCGGCGTCCGGGCCGCCGGCGCCGCCGCCCGGACCCGCGCCCTCCCGGCCCGCCGCGCGCGACCGGCGCACCCGGGCCACCCAGCGCAGCAGCGGCGCCGGCTGCTCACGCGGCGCCCGCCCGGCGCGGCCCACGCCCCCGACCCGGCCGAGCCGGGCCCGGGCGGCCTCGCGGTCCCACGGCCCCGGCGCCTGCCAGCCGAACCGCAGCGCGACCAGCCGGACGCCGAGCACCCCGACGACCACGGCGACGACCGTGCCCTCGGACAGCGCGTCCTCGCGCCACAGCACGGCGAGCACGAGCGCCCCGAGCAGCGACGGGATGGCGTAGAGCTGGCGCTGGTGCAGCACGGCGGGGAGCTCGCCGGTGAGCAGGTCGCGCAGAACGCCGCCGCCGACGCCGGTGACGATGCCGGCGAAGACCGCCGCGGTGGCGCCGACGCCGTACTCGAGCGCCTTGACGGTCCCGACGACCGTGAACAGCGCCAGCGCCCCGGCGTCGAGGACCAGCACCAGGCGGCGCAACCGGTGCAGCGCCGGGTGCGCGGCCCAGGTGAGCAGCCCCGCGGCGCAGGCGGTCGCGACGAACTCCCACCGCGCGATCCCCACGGGCGGGATCGCGCCGATCAGCACGTCGCGCAGCAGGCCGCCGCCGAGGCCCGCGACCCAGGCCAGCACGACGATGCCGAAGATGTCGAAGCCCTTGCGCACCGCGGCCAGACCGCCGGACAGGGCGCCGACGAACACGCCCAGGAGCTCGAGCACGGGCTGCAGGGGGAGGTCGACGTGCACAGGGGAGATCATGGCAGCCGGGAGTTCCGGCGGCGCACCGCCGAGCCTCCCCGGGATCGGGCCCCGGCGGTGGCAGGCTCGTCCGCGGAACGATGGGAGAGGTGATGGCCGAGCTGGAGCTGATCGGGCTGCACGAGGACGGGGAGCACCTGGTCCTCGCCGCGGCCGACGGGCAGCGCTACCGCCTGCGCATCGACGAGCCGCTGCGTGCCGCGGTGCGGCGCGACCGCCCGCAGCTGGAGCAGATCCGCGCCGAGCAGTCGGGCGTGCCGAGCCCGCGGGAGATCCAGGCGCGCGTGCGCGCCGGGCAGTCCGCGGAGCAGATCGCCGAGGAGTCGGGGCTGGCCGTCGAGCACGTGCGGCGGTTCGAGGGCCCCGTGCTCGCCGAGCGCGAGTTCGTGGCCGAGCAGGCCCGCGGGACCCGGGTGGGCCGCGACGTCGGCGCCCCGGTGCTGGGCGAGCTGGTGGTCGACCGGCTGGCGGCGCGCGGCGTCGACACGGCGGCCGTGACCTGGGACGCCTACCGGGAGAACGGCGGCGGCTGGGTGGTCGTCGCGCGGTTCCGCGTGGAGGACGACGCCCGCGAGGCGCGCTGGACCTACGACGCGCAGGCGCGCGCGGTGCACGCGGAGGAGGACGAGGCCCGCTGGCTCTCCGAGACGGAGATCGCCGACGGCCCGGTCCCCCGCCGGCACCTGTCCGCCGTGCGCGACCTCGTGTACGACGTGGACGCCGACGTGCGCCCCGTGCTCGCGGCGGTCGACGCCCCCGGGCGCGCGCAGCACCGCGAGGAGGAGGACCCCGCGGACGACCTGCGGGCCACGCACGAGCTGCTGGACGACCTGCGCGCCCGGCGCGGCGTGCGGCAGACGCTCGACCTCGAGGACGACGAGGACGGCGACGCCTTCGGCGGCTTCGGGCCGCAGCACGCGTTCGACTTCGGGCAGCTCGACGAGCCCGCGGCCCCCGGGGCGCACCCGGTGGACGCCGAGCCCGCCGCCGAGGCCCGGATCTACCCGGCGCCGGCCCGCCCGCGCCCGGCCGAGGACGAGCCGGAGACCCCGGTCGCGCTCGAGCCCGGCGAGCCGGAGCCCGCGCCCGCCCCGGAGGAGGACACGACGCCGACCCGGCCCGAGGACCAGCCGAAGCCGCGCTCCGGCGGGCGCCGGGGCCGGCCGAAGGTGCCGAGCTGGGACGAGATCGTCTTCGGCGCGAAGCCGGAGTGAGGCCCGCGCGGGGGCGGTGACGCCGCCCCCGCGGGCGCGGTCCGGGCTCAGTCCCCCGCGAGCAGCCCGAGCGTCTGGGGCGACAGCGCCGGCGCGCCCGAGGTGCGCGCGGTCATCCGCAGCCGGTGGTGCTTGCGGCACAGCACCTCGTAGCCCACCGCGTCGCCGTCGTCCGGCACCGCCACGTCCCCGACGACGACCTGCGCGCCCTCGACGACCATGACCCCGTGCTCGGTGCGGGCGTTCTGCGTGGCGCGCGCCCCGCACCAGCACAGCGCCTGGACCTGCAGCGTCTCGACGCGGTCCGCCAGCTCGAGCAGCCGCGCCGACCCCGCGAACAGCCGGGTCCGGAAGTCGGTGGTGATCCCGAAGGCGAACACGTCCACGTCGAGGTTGTCGACGACCCGGCCCAGCTGCTCGACCTGCTCGGCGGAGTAGAACTGCGCCTCGTCGCAGATGAGGAAGTCCACCCGCGCCCCGCGGCTGCGCCGCTGCACGACCTCGTCCCAGAAGTCGGTCGCGGGCGTGACCTCGTGCGCGGGCACCGACAGGCCGAGCCGCGAGGACAGCACGTGCTCCCCCGCGCGGTCGTTCTGCGTGAACAGCACCCCGCCCCGGCCGCGGGCCGTGTGGTTGTGGTGCATCTGCAGCGCCAGGGTGGACTTGCCGCAGTCCATGGTGCCGCAGAAGAAGACCAGCTCGGCCACGTGCTCCTCGTTCCTCGTCGTGCTCGCTGTGCGGGGGTGGGTGCGGGCGGCGCGCCGGCTCAGGTGTGCACCGCGAGCAGCGGGACCCGCAGCTCCGCAGGGGTCAACGACCCGTGCACGCCCACCAGCTGCAGCGACGCCGGCGTCTGGGTCCGGGAGTCCACCACCGTGGCCCGGCCCGTCGCCGCGACCACCAGGTCGCCGATCAGCGGCCGCACGTGCCCGGACACCGGGCCGAACAGCCCGGCCGCCACGGCGTCGTCGCCGGTGAGCACGACCGCGTCGTCGCCGAGCACGTCGGCCCACCGCGCCTCCGCCGCGCGCGGGTCGACGCCGGGCTCGAGGTGCACGTGCACCGCGCGCGGCTCCCCCGCCACCACCGCGACGCCCTCGGCCAGCCCGGGGGTGGTCGCGACGTCCCGGCGCCGGCCGGGGTCCACGTCGACCATGCCGTGGTCGGCGGTGACGACGACGGTGACGTCCTTCGGCAGCGACCGGACCAGCCGGCGCAGCTCGCCGTCGAGAGCCTCGAGCTGGTCGCCCCACTGCCAGGAGCCGGCCCCCTCGTGGTGGCCCGTCTTGTCGACGTCGCCCCAGTACAGGTAGACGAGGCCGGGCTCCCGCAGCAGCCGCAGCGCCGCGTCGACCCGCTGGGCCAGCGACTCCGCCGCGCGGTACCCGCCGCCGCGGAGCGCCGCCTCGGTCAGGCCGGAGCCCATGAACTTGGCGGGCCCGACGGTGGTCACCGTGGTGCCGTGCGCGACCAGCCGCTCGAACACCGTGGGCTCGCGCTGCCACTCCCGGGCCGGGCCGAGGCCGTCCCACGACACCATGTTGGCGAGGCCGCCGCTCGCGGGGTTGCGGACGGTGTAGCCGACCAGGCCGGTGCGACCCGGGCCGGTGCCGGTGCCGAACGAGCCCATGGACGCGGCCGTCGTCGACGGGTAGCCCGCGGACAGCGGCCCGGAGCCGTTCAGCAGCGACCGCAGGAACGGCGCGTGGCCCGCGCGCTCGGTGAGGTTCTCGTAGCCCAGGCCGTCGACCAGGACGACGCACACCCGGTGCGCCTCCGGCAGCCCGAGCTGGGCGCGCCGGGCGGGTCCGTCGGGCACGGGCGCGCCGAGGGCGTCGGCGACCGCGGGCAGCAGGCCGGACAGCGAGGGGCCCTCGTAGTCGGGCGGCACCAGGCCCGCGTCCGCGAGCCGGGCCGGCACGGTGGACGACGCGGCGGCGGTCATCGTCAGCGCGCGCTCGCCGCGGAGAGCCGCTTCGCGAACGCCACGGCGTCGCGGACCGCGCCCTCGCCCTCGGCGACCGCGGACACCCGGACGACCACGTCGTCCGGGGTCAGCGTGCCGGTCAGGCCGTGGTCCGCCTCGCAGGCCGGGTCCGCGCAGCCGGCCGGCTCCAGGTCGACCCGGGACACCGCGCCCCAGCCGACCGCGAGCGTGAGCTCGGCGGCGGCGGTGCCGGGGCGGTGCTGCTCCGGGCTCGCGATGACGTGCGTCAGCGCGACGGAGCGCAGCTCGGACAGCGGCACGGCCTCGGTGGTCGCGGCGGCGCTGGCCGAGGGGTGCTCGCTGTCGGCCGGGTGGTCGTCGACGTGCGCGACCACGAGCCGCGTCGGGGTCAGCGCCAGGACCGTGACGTGCCGGCGCACCTCCTGCGCGTCGAACGTCGTCTCGGGGTGCACGAGGTAGGCCTCGACGGGCTCGTCCGCGAGCGCGACGTCCAGGACGTCGGCGACCAGGTCGGGGTAGTACCCGGCGCGGTGCAGGTCACGGAGCAGGTCGGTGGAGGGTGCAGGCACCCGGACATCCTCCCACCCGAGAGGCGGCGCCGTCACACCCCGGCCGGGAGCGTCAGGCGGGCAGCGCGCGGCGCGGTCCGTCCGCCCGGGTGCCGGCCACCCCGACGCGGGCCGTGGCGCCCAGCACGTAGGCGCCGCGCTCGGCCACGACGACCGGGTTGAGCTCCAGGTGCAGCAGCTCCGGGAGCTGGTCGGACAGCACGGCCACCCGCGCCAGCACGTCCTCCAGCGCGGCGACGTCGAGCGGCGGGACGCCCCGGTAGCCGAACAGCCGGGGCGACGACCGCGGGGCGCGGACCATGTCGGACACGTCGACGTCGGTGAGCGGCGGCACCGCCCAGGCCACGTCGCCGAGCAGGTCCGTGGTGTCGCCGCCGAGCCCGAACCCGAGCACCGGGCCGAACAGCGGGTCCTCCGCGGACCGGATGACGCAGGCGACCCCGTGCGGGGCCATCGCCTGCACCTCCAGCGGCGCGCGCCCCGGCTCGGGCGCCCCGGCCGGCGGCGAGCGCGAGCACCTGGTCGACGTCGGCGCGCAGCTCGGCCTCGTCGTGCACGTCGAGCCGCACCCCGCCGAGGTCGGAGCGGTGCCGCAGCGCCGGGACGGTCGACTTGAGGGCGACGGGCCAGCCCAGGCGGTCCGCTGCCGCGACGGCCTCGTCCGCGTCGTGCACGCCGACCGTCGGGAACACCTCCACCCCGGCGAGGGCCAGGAGCTCGGCCACCTGCTCGTGCGTGAGGTCGAGCGACGCCCGGCTGCCGGCCTCGTCGAGCCAGCCCGCGATGCGGCGGCGGGCGGTGCGGGCGTGGATGCCCTCGGGGGCGACGAGCCGGCCGCGGTCGGCCGCCCGCCACGCGGCGTACCGGGCCGCCTGGGTCGAGCGCGAGGACGGCGTCCTCCGGGGTGGTGTAGGCGGGGACCGTGCGCAGGGCGCCGTCCGCGTCCGGCGCGGTGAGCGCCGGCGTCGCGCCGTGCAGCCCCAGCAGGCAGGCCACGGACGTCCGCCCCGACCCGGCGGCGTGCTCGGCGAGCGCCTGGGCGACCCGGTCGTCCCGCGGGCCCACGGTCGGCACGTGCATGGTGACGACGACCTCGACGTCCGGGTCGGCGTACACCGCGGCGAACGTGCGCTCGACCTTCGCGTCGTCGGCGTCCTCGTGCAGGATCGCCGGCGCGCGGGCGACGGTGAACCCCGCGGCGGCCAGCGCCTCGGACACCAGCGACGCGGCGGCGGACGACGAGGCGACCACCGCGGCGCGGCGGCCCGGGGGCAGCGGCTGCAGGGCGAACAGCTGCGACACCTCGAGCATCTGGTGCACGTTGTCGACCAGCACGACGCCCGAGCGTCGCATCACCTCCTGCAGCGTCTGCCGCGAGGCCTGCGTGGGCCGGACGGCGTGCCCGGGCGGCACGACGTGGCCGGACCGGCCCGCGGTCACCACGACCACGGGCTTCGCGGCGGCCAGGCGCCGGGCGACGCGGGAGAACTTGCGGGGGTTGCCGATCGACTCCAGGTACAGCGCGACGACGTCGGTCGCGTCGTCGTCCTGCCAGAACTGCATGAGGTCGTTGCCGGACACGTCGGCGCGGTTGCCCGCGGACACGAGGTGCGCGAGGCCGAGGTGCCGGCGGCGCACCGAGCCGAGGATCGACACCGCGGTCGAGGCGGACTGGCAGAACAGCCCGATCCGCCCGGGCGGCGGCGGGTCCTCGGTGAGCGAGGCGTTGAGCAGCCCGCCCGCGGCGTGCGCGAGCAGGCCGTACGACCGCGGGCCGACCACCCGGAGCCCGGCGGCGTGCGCGGCGCGCAGCAGGGCGCGCTGCAGCGCGAGGCCGGTGGGGCCCTGCTCGGCGTACCCGCCCGACAGCACGACGACGCCCTTGACGCCGAGCCGGCCGAGCGCGCGGACCGCGACGACGGCCTCCGCGGCGGGCAGCGCGAGCACGGCGAGGTCGACGGGGCCGGGGACGTCGTCGAGGCGGTCCCAGTGGTGCACCGTCGGGCGCGGGTCGGCGCCGTCGGGCGCCGGGCGGCCGACCACGTGCACCTCGACGCCGCGCTCGTCGCCGCCGGCCGCCGTGACGGCGCCGGTGCGGTGCGCGGGGTCCGCCGCGGACGGCACGCCCCCGACCAGGTCCGCCAGCACGCGCTCGGCACGGCGGTCGTCCAGGGACCCCGGCTCGGCGTTCGGCGACGACAGCACCAGCACCGACCGGGCGGTGAGCAGCGCCTGGACGCTGCGCGCCTCCGCGGCGTGCTCGCGGGCCATCATCACCGCGAGCGACCGGTCCGTCGGGTCGATGTCGAAGCCCACCGTCACCACGCCGTCCTCCAGGCGCTGCTGCAGCGAGTACCCGGCCTCGCGGAACACCGCGATCATCCGGCCGTTCTGCGGCAGCACGTCGGCGGTGAACCGGCGGATGCCGCGCTCGCGCGCCGCCGCGGCCAGGTGCTCCAGCAGCACCGAGCCGAGCCCGCGGCCGTGGTGCGCGTCGGCGATGTTGAACGCCACCTCGGCCTCGTCGGGGCCGACCTTGTCGTACCGGGCGACGCCGATGATCGCGTCGTCCCCCGTCACCGCCACCAGCGCGACCCGGTCCCGGTGGTCCACGCGGGTGAACCGCGCGAGGTCCCGGTCGCCCAGGCGCTCCAGCGGGGCGAAGAACCGGAACACGATCGACGCCTCGGACTGGCCGACGTGGAACGCCTGCAGGGCGTCCGCGTCCTCGGGGCGGATCGGCCGCACGTGCGTGGTGCTGCCGTCGCGGAGGACGACGTCGGCCTCCCAGCTCTCCGGGTAGTCCGCCGCCTCGTCGGGCGCGCCCCCGGTGCTCTCGGCCATGCCCACGAGCCTAACCAACCGGCGCGCCGCGCGTCGTGGTGGTCCACAGGCTCGCGGAGCGGCGACAATGGGCGCCGACCACCCGCACCGCCGATCCCGGGAGCAGCCCCCAGCATGGCGCGCCGCAGCAGCACACCCGACGTCCCGCCGGAGGACGTCGTCGAGCGCATCGTCGACATCGACGTCGCCACCGAGATGGAGGGCTCGTTCCTCGAGTACGCCTACTCGGTCATCTACTCGCGCGCCCTGCCCGACGCCCGCGACGGCCTGAAGCCGGTGCAGCGCCGCATCCTGTTCCAGATGCACGACATGGGCCTGCGGCCCGACCGCGCGCACGTGAAGTCGGCGCGCGTCGTCGGCGAGGTGATGGGCAAGCTGCACCCGCACGGCGACACCGCGATCTACGACGCGATGGTCCGCATGGCGCAGCCGTTCTCCCTGCGGCTGCCGCTGGTCGACGGGCACGGCAACTTCGGCTCGCTCGACGACGGACCCGCCGCCCCCCGGTACACCGAGGCGCGCATGGCGCCGTCCGCGCTCGCGATGACGCAGAGCCTGGACGAGGACGTCGTCGACTTCGTCCCGAACTACGACACAACAAGCTGACCCAGCCCGGCGTGCTGCCCGCCGCGATCCCCAACCTGCTGGTCAACGGCGCGTCCGGCATCGCCGTCGGCATGGCCACGAACATGGCCCCGCACAACCTCGTCGAGGTAGTCGCGGCCGCCCGGCACCTCGTGCTGCACCCCGAGGCGCTGGACGAGCTCATGCGGTTCGTGCCCGGGCCCGACCTGCCCAGCGGCGGCAAGATCGTCGGCCTCGAGGGCGTGCGCGACGCCTACCGCACCGGCCGCGGCGCGTTCCGCACCCGGGCCACCGCGCGGATCGAGAACGTCACCCCGCGCCGCAAGGGCATCGTCGTCACCGAGCTGCCGTACACCGTCGGCCCGGAGAAGGTCATCGAGAAGATCAAGGAGGGCGTGCAGTCCAAGAAGCTCTCCGGCATCTCGGACGCCCTCGACCTCACCGACCGGCAGCACGGCCTGCGCCTCGTCATCGAGGTCAAGACCGGGTTCAACCCCGAGGCCGTGCTGGAGCAGCTCTACCGGTACACCCCGCTCGAGGACTCGTTCTCGATCAACAACGTCGCCCTGGTCGACGGCCAGCCCCGCACCCTCGGGCTGCGCGACCTGCTCCAGGTGTGGGTCGACCACCGGATCTCCGTGGTGCGGCGCCGGAGCCAGTTCCGGCTGCGGAAGAAGCAGGAGCGGCTGCACCTCGTCGAGGGCCTGCTCATCGCGATCGTCGACATCGACGAGGTCATCCAGGTCATCCGGTCCTCCGACGACGCGGACGCCGCGCGCACCCGGCTGCGCCAGGTGTTCGACCTGTCCGAGCCGCAGGCCGAGTACATCCTCGAGCTCCGGCTGCGCCGCCTGACCAGGTTCTCCCGCATCGAGCTGGAGAAGGAGCGCGACGAGCTGCTCGGCGAGATCGAGGCGCTGCAGGCGATCCTCGGCGACGAGGCGCTGCTCCGGACCACGGTGAGCGACGAGATGGCGGAGGTCGCCGCGACCTACGGCACCCCGCGCCGCACGATCCTGCTGGAGTCCGCGGGTGGCGTGGCCACCGCCGCCGAGGGCGCGCCGGCGCCGCGGTCCGGGCGCGCCGCCACCCCGGCCCTGTCGCTCGAGATCGAGGACACCCCCTGCTACGCGCTGCTGTCCGCGACCGGCCTGGTCGCGCGCACCGGCAGCACCGACGTCGAGCTGCGGCCCGCGCCCGGCGCCGGCCGGTCCAAGCACGACGTGCTGTCCGGTGCCGTCGCGACCTCCGTGCGCGGCGAGGTCGGCGTGCTGACCTCGCGCGGCGTCGTCCGGCGGGTGTCCGTGCTCGACCTGCCGGGCCTGCCGCCGACCGACGGCGCGCCGAACCTCTCCGGCGGCCTCCCGCTGTCCGAGCTCCTCGCGCTCGACAAGGGCGAGAAGGTCGTCGGGCTGGTCCCCGTGACGGCCGACGCCCCGACGCTCGCGGTCGGCACCGCGCAGGGCGTGGTCAAGCGGGTCAGCTCCGGCGAGGCGCCCGCGAACCGCGACTCCTGGGAGGTCATCGGCCTCAAGGACGGCGACGAGGTGGTCGGCTGCGCGACCGTGACCGACGAGGACGAGCTCGTGTTCGTCGCCTCCGACGCCGCGCTGCTGCACTTCCCGGCGGCGGCCGTGCGCCCGCAGGGCCGTCCCGCGGGCGGCATGGCGGGCATCAAGCTCGCCGCCGGCCAGCGGGTGGTGCACTTCGGCGCGCTGCCCGCGGGCTCCGACGCGGTCTACGACGCCGAGGGCCCGGTCGTGGTGACGGTCGCCGGGGCGTCGGACGCGCTGCCGGGCACCCAGGCGGGCTCGGCCAAGGTCACGCCGTTCTCCCGCTACCCCGGCAAGGGCCGCGCGACCGGCGGCGTCCGGGCGCACCGGTTCCTCAAGGGCGAGGACGCGCTGTTCCTCGCCTGGGTCGGCCCGGCCCCGGCGCGGGCCACGGGCTCGGCGGGCCAGCCGGTCGACCTCCCGGAGCCGGACGACCGCCGCGACGGCTCGGGCCAGCCCCTGGCGGCCCCGCCCCTGGCGATCGGCTGACCCGGCGGCACCCGCTGGCCGACTGACGAGCGCTGGCGAGCGCGCGGTGCTGCGCGGGCGCGCAGCGCTGCGCCGAGAGTGCAGGAGACGCGTCGAGCGAGTACCCGGCGGCTGCTCGCTCGACGTGTCGGGTACTCGCTCGCGGTCCGGGCCACGCCCCCGGTGGGCGCGGCGGCCCGGCGGGTCGGGGCTAGCGGGCCTGGCCCGTGGCGGCGATGCGGGCGCGGACCAGGCCCGACACCTCGACGAGCGACGCCACCTGCGCGTCGTCCAGCGGCGACAGCAGCAGGTCGCGCACGAGCACCCGCCGGGTGTGCTGCGCGGCCCGCGCGGCCGCCTCGCCCGCCTCGGTGAGGCAGACGACGGTGCCGCGGCCGTCCTGGCGGTCGCGGCTGCGCGTCACGAGCCCGCGGGACTCCATGCGGCGCAGCTGGTGCGAGACCCGGCTGTCCTGCCACTCGGCCGCCGCGGCGAGGTCCTTGGCGCGCAGGCCGGGGTGCCCGGCCGCGAGCAGCGGCTCGAGCAGCTCGAGGTCGGCGACGGACACGCCGGCGTCGGCGCCGAGCCCGCGCTCGAGCGCCGTGAACATCTCCCGGGAGAGTCCCAGGTACATGCGCCAGGTGGCGTCCTCGTCGACCTGCGCGCGCCCGTCCTCTGGAGCCATGCGCACAGCGTAGGGCCCCGCCGTCGCGCGACGGGGCCGTTCCGTCAGACCTCGATCGTGTACATGATCGCGCCGTGCGTCACCTCGTAGCCGAGGCTGGCGTACAGGCCGTGCGCGCCCGACGGGTTCTCGGTGTCGACGTCGAGCTCGGCGTACTGCATGCCGTCCGCCCGGAACGACGCCATGGCGGCGGTCAGCAGCGCCGGCGCGAGGCCGCGTCCGCGCCACGCGCGCCGCACGCCGAGCAGCTCGGTGTAGCCCGACGTGAACCCCGCGATCTCCCAGTCGTGCTCGTACCGGCCGGACATCGTGTAGCCCGCGACCTCGCCGGTCGCCTCGTCGAGGGCCACGTGGCTCCACTGCGGGGCGAACATCGCGCGGCCCTGCTGCCAGTGCTCCGCCGTCCGGGGCTCGCTCCCCCAGTGGTCGGCGAACGCCTCGTTGTGCGCCAGCCGCACGGCGTCGTCGAGGTCGGCCGACCACGGCACGACACGCACGCCGTCGAGCGGGCGCGGCTCCGGCAGCGGGCGGGACAGGTCCCGGCGCATGTCGGTGAAGTACCGGATCGGCGCGTAGCCGGCCGCGGCGTGCAGCGCGAGCGCCTCGGCGCGGTGGTCCTCCAGGAACGCCGCGATGCGCCCGGGCGCGTCCTTGCCGGACTCGACGAGCTTCTGCCGCGCCCGCGCGGTCGCCCAGGCCAGGATCGCGCGCCCGATGCCGCGGCCGCGCCACTCCGGGTCCACGCCGCCGAACACCCACACGCGGATGACCCGGACGTCCCCGGGCGGGGCGTCGAGGGTGATCCAGGCGCGCGGGACGCCGCCCGCGTCGAGCCCGACGCGCGAGTCCCGCGCCGGGTCCTTCCAGTCGCCGTCGAAGCCTTCGCCGACCTCGGTCTCGCTGGTGCGGAACGGCTGGGCGTCGGCCGCCTCGATCCGGGCGACCAGCGCGGCCAGCACCGGGACGTCGTCGCGCGTGAGCGGTCGCCAGGTCAGGCCGGTGGCGGCGGGGTCGGGCTCGGGGAGCGTCGCGGGCGCGGCCGCGCGCACCGCGAGCGGCGGGACGGCGGGCGTCTCAGTCGTCTCGGGCATGCGGGACACGGTGCCCGACGGTCGCCCGCCCTGTCACGCGAAAACGCCGCCGGCGGCACCGGGGCGCTGGTCACGGGCGCCCGACGCCCCCGGGAGCCCGCGGGTCAGGCGTCGATCTGCGAGGCGTCCAGCGTCGACGCGCCGGCGACGATGAAGTCCTTGCGCGGCGCGACGTCCGAGCCCATGAGGAGCTCGAACGTCTCCTCCGCGCTGCGGACCAGCGCGTCAGCCGACTCGGCGGCGGGCAGGGTCACCCGGCGCAGCGTGCGGTGCCGCGGGTCCATCGTCGTCTCCGACAGCTGGTCGGCGTCCATCTCGCCGAGACCCTTGTAGCGCTGGATGTCCTCCTTGTAGCGCTTGCCGGCCTTGTCCAGCTTCTTCAGCGTCGCGGCCAGCTCGGCCTCGGAGTACGTGTAGACGTACTCGTTCTTCCGACTGCCGGCGCCGATCACCTCGATGCGGTGCAGCGGCGGGACCGCGGCGTACACCCGGCCCGCCTCGACCAGCGGGCGCATGTACCGGAAGAACAGCGTGAGCAGCAGCGTGCGGATGTGCGCGCCGTCGACGTCGGCGTCGGTCATCAGCACGATCTTCCCGTACCGCGCGGCGTCCAGGTCGAACGTGCGGCCGGAGCCGGCGCCGATCACCTGGATGATCGCGGCGCACTCGGCGTTGCGCAGCATGTCCGAGATCGACGCCTTCTGGACGTTGAGGATCTTGCCGCGGATGGGCAGCAGCGCCTGGAAGTCCGACGACCGCGCGAGCTTGGCGGTGCCGAGCGCGCTGTCGCCCTCGACGATGAACAGCTCGCTGCGCGACACGTCGTCGCTGCGGCAGTCCGCGAGCTTCGCGGGCAGGGACGAGGACTCCAGCGCGGTCTTCCGGCGGGAGATCTCCTTCTGCTTGCGCGCCGACACGCGCGCGCGCATCTCCCCCACGACCTTGTCGAGCAGCGCGGCCGACTGGGCCTTGTGCTCGCGCCTGGCCGACGTCATCAGCGCGGCGAGCTCGGTGTCGACGACCTTCGCGACGATGTTCCGGACCGGGGCGGTGCCCAGCACCTCCTTGGTCTGGCCCTCGAACTGCGGCTCGGCCAGCCGGACGGTCACGACGGCGGTGAGGCCGGCGAGCACGTCGTCCTTCTCGATCTTCTCCCCGCCGTCCTTCGCGGAGATCTTCAGCCGGCGGGCGTTGGCCTCCACCTGCTTGCGGATCGTGCGGAGCACCGCGGTCTCGAAGCCCGCCAGGTGCGAGCCGCCCTTGGGCGTCGCGATGATGTTGACGAAGGTGCGGACCTCGGTCTCGTAGCCCGTGCCCCAGCGGAGCGCCACGTCGACCTCGCAGTCGCGCTGCACCTCCTGCGGGGTCATGTGCCCGCGGGCGTCGAGCACCGGCACCGTCTCCGAGAACGTCCCCGAGCCGGTCAGCTGCCAGGTGTCGGTGACCGGCGCGTCCGGCGCGAGGAAGTCGGCGAAGTCGACCGTGCCGCCGTCGTGCCGGAACACCTCCTCGTGCGGGCCCTCGGCGCCGGGGGTGCCGGCGAGGCCGCGCTCGTCGCGCACGGTGATGGTCAGACCCGGCACCAGGAAGCTGGTCTGCCGGGCGCGGGTCACGAGCTCGTCGTACGAGAACACCGCGGACGTCGGGAAGATGTTCCGGTCGGCCCAGTACCGGATGCGGGTGCCGGTGCGGCCCTTCGCGACCTTGCCGACGACGTCGAGCTGCGAGCGGGCGACGAACGGCTCGAACGGCGACTCGGGGCTGCGGCCCGCCGCGTCGTCGAACACGCCCGGCTCGCCGCGGTGGAACGTCATGCGGTGCGTCTTGCCGCCGCGGTCCACCTCGACGTCGAGGCGCTCGGACAGCGCGTTGACCACCGAGGCGCCGACGCCGTGCAGGCCGCCGGACGCGCCGTACGAGCCGCCGCCGAACTTGCCGCCCGCGTGCAGCTTGGTCAGCACGACCTCGACGCCGGTCAGGCCGGTCTTGGGCTCGACGTCGACCGGGATGCCGCGGCCGCTGTCGCGGACCTCCACCGACGAGTCGGCGTGCAGCACGATGTCGATGCGGTCGCCGTGGCCGGCCAGGGCCTCGTCGACCGAGTTGTCGATGATCTCCCAGAGGCAGTGCATGAGGCCCCGGGAGTCGGTGGAGCCGATGTACATGCCCGGGCGCTTGCGGACCGCCTCGAGCCCCTCCAGCACGGAGAGGTGACGGGCGGTGTAGCTGGACTCGGCGGAAGCGGTCGACACGAGTCCCGAGGGTAATCGCTCGGGCCGACACATCCGCGGCACCATGCCGCACCCGGACGCCGTTCCTCAGGACGCCGTGCGCGCGCGGTCACGATCCGGTGTCGGTCGCGTGACAGGTCGATGACGTCGGGTGATCCGGCGTACGCGGTGAGCGAACCACCCGCCCTCGACGGGAAGGATCCCGGCCCGGGATGGTTGTATGTCAACGTGACGGAGACGATCGAGACCACGAACCCGCTGACCGCAGCCGACCGCTGCGACCGCTGCGGCGCTCAGGCCTACGTCCGCGTGCAGCTGCCCGTGGGCGAGCTCCTGTTCTGCGCGCACCACGCGCGCGAGCACGCGCCGAAGTACTCGCAGGTCGCCACCCACGTGCAGGACGAGACGGACAAGCTGCTCGCCGAGCACGGAGCCGGGGCCGGCGCCGCTCGCTGAGCCGCGCCACCAGACGGGCGGCGCACCGCGGACCGGTGCCGCACGCCGCGACGACACGAAGGAAGGGGCCCGTCCGGCTGCAGCCGGACGGGCCCCTTCCGCGTGCGGTCACCGCCGCAGGACGACCTTGAGCGCGTCGTGCTGCCCTGCGGCGCCGAACACCTCGTACGCCTCGTGCATCCGGTCGAGCGCGAACGTGTGCGTCCCCATCGGGCGGATGTCGAGGGAGCCCTCCGCCACGAGGTCGAGCAGCATCGGCGCCGTGACGCCGTCGACCAGACCCATCGTGATCGTGATGTTCTCGATCCACAGCCGGTCGATCGGCAGCGTGACCGGGTGCCCGTGCACGCCGATGTTGGCGACGTGGCCGTACGGGACCACGAGGTCGAACGCGGCCTCCAGCGTCTGCGGGAGGCCGACGGCCTCCATCACGACGTCCGCGCCGCGACCGCCGCAGAGCGCCCGGACCTCGTCCTGCCAGCCTGCGGCGCCCGAGTTCACGGCGTGCGTCGCCCCGAAGTCCTGCACGGCCCGGTCGAGCCGGAACGGGTCGAGGTCGACCGCGACCACCCGGCGGGCGCCGTGCAGGTGCGCGGTCGCCATGGCCGCGAGCCCGACCGGGCCGGCGCCGATGCAGACCACCGCGTCGCCGGGCGAGACCGCGCCGTTGCGCACGCCCATCTCGTAGCCGGTCGGGAAGATGTCCGACAGGAAGATCACCTCCTCGTCGGACAGCCCCGCCGGCACGCGGTGCAGCGACGTGTCGCCGAACGGCACCCGGACCAGCTCCGCCTGGGTGCCGTCCACCAGGTGCCCGAGCACCCAGCCGATCCCGCCGACCGACTGGCAGTGGCTCGCCCGGCCGACCCGGCAGTAGCGGCACGTGCCGCACGACGTGATGGCCGGCACCACGACGCGGTCCCCCACCGCGAACTTCCCGACGCTCGCACCGACCTCGACCACGGTGCCGACGGCCTCGTGGCCCAGGACGCGCCCGGGCGTGACCGCGGGGACGTCGCCGAGCAGGATGTGCAGGTCCGTGCCGCAGATCGTGGTCGTGTCGACCTGGACGACCACGTCGGTCGCGTCGACGACGTGCGCGTCGGGCACGTCCTCCCACTCCTTGCGTCCCGGGCCGTGGTAGACGAGTGCCTTCATCGCGGGACCTCCTCCGGCGGGCACCGGCGCCCGCCTGCCTGGGTCGCCTCGCCGTCGAGGTGACCTTCGTCCCCCATCCACCTCCGGCGCGCACGGCCCCGAGTGGGACGGAGGTCCCGATCCGGACATCCTGCCCGCCCCCGGGTACGACGAAGGGCCCACCCCGTGCGGGATGGGCCCCTCGTGGAACCGGATCAGTCCAGGTAGTCGCGCAGCACCTGGGAGCGGCTCGGGTGGCGCAGCTTGGACATCGTCTTCGACTCGATCTGGCGGATCCGCTCACGGGTCACGCCGTAGACCTTGCCGATCTCGTCCAGCGTCTTCGGCTGGCCGTCCGTGAGTCCGAACCGCATCGAGACGACGCCGGCCTCGCGCTCGGACAGGGTGTCCAGCACCTGGTGCAGCTGCTCCTGGAGCAGCGTGAAGCTCACCGCGTCCGCGGGCACGACGGCCTCGGAGTCCTCGATGAGGTCGCCGAACTCGCTGTCGCCGTCCTCGCCGAGCGGGGTGTGCAGGGAGATGGGCTCGCGGCCGTACTTCTGGACCTCGACGACCTTCTCGGGGGTCATGTCGAGCTCCTTGGCGAGCTCCTCCGGCGTGGGCTCCCGACCGAGGTCCTGGAGCATCTGCCGCTGCACGCGCGCCAGCTTGTTGATGACCTCCACCATGTGCACCGGGATGCGGATGGTGCGGGCCTGGTCGGCCATCGCGCGGGTGATCGCCTGGCGGATCCACCACGTGGCGTACGTCGAGAACTTGTAGCCCTTGGTGTAGTCGAACTTCTCGACCGCGCGGATCAGACCGAGGTTGCCCTCCTGGATCAGGTCCAGGAACAGCATGCCGCGGCCGGTGTAGCGCTTGGCGAGCGAGACGACCAGGCGGAGGTTGGCCTCGAGCAGGTGGTTCTTGGCGCGGCGGCCGTCCTGCGCGATCCACTGGAGCTCGCGGCGCGCCTTCGGCTCGAGGTCGTCGCCGATCGCGGCGAGGCGCTCCTCGGCGAACAGGCCGGCCTCGATGCGCTTGGCGAGCTCGACCTCCTGCTCGGCGTTCAGCAGCGCGACCTTGCCGATCTGCTTGAGGTAGTCCTTGACCGGGTCGGCGGTGGCGCCCGCGGTCACGACCTGCTGCGCCGGGGCGTCGTCCTCGTCGCGGTCGGACACGACGAAGCCGGTGTCCGTGGTCTCCTCGGCCGCGGGGGCCTTCTTGGCGGCGGCGGCGGCGGGGGTCTCCTCGGACTCGCCGTCCTCCGTGGTCTCCTCGGCGTCGTCGCCGGCCTCGAGCTCGGCGTCGTCGATCTCGACGTCCTCGAGCTCGACGTCCTCCTCGTCGCCGTCCTCGTCCGACTTGGCCTTGGTGGCCTTCGTCGCCTTGACGGGCTTGGCGGTGGCGGCCTTGCCGGCGGTCGCCTTCTTGGCGGCCGGCTTGGCGGCGGCGCGCGTCTTGCGGGCAGGCTTCTCGGCCGCCTCGTCGCCGTCCTCGGCCGCGACGACGGCCTTGGCCGACGGGCGCGCCTTGGCGGTGGTGGCCGCGACGGCGCGGGCGGGCGCGGCGGTCGGCTCCTCGATGGTGATGCCGGCGTTGGCCAGACCGCGCACGACGGCCTTCAGCCGCCGGGCGTCCTCCACCTGAGCGGCCTCGCACGCGTGACGCAGCGCAGCGGCGTCGACGCTGCCGTTGGTGCGCCCGGCGCGCACGAGGTCCTGCAGGGCGGGGTGCTCGAACTCACGCGGGAGTGTGGGGGTGGGAGTCTGGGGCGTCACGAATGACCTTTCGGCAGCAAGGGACCCGGTTCGGCGCATCGGGTACCTCGATATTGTACCGGCCCGCACCCACCTCGGGATGCCCCCGGACGGGCGGCGAGGCCTCGGTCCGGCAGGCCGGATGACCTGTCGTAGGTGCTCAACGCACGACGCCCGCCACGGATTC
Organism: Cellulomonas sp. Y8; assembly: GCF_008033115.1. Classification (NCBI taxonomy): domain Bacteria; kingdom Bacillati; phylum Actinomycetota; class Actinomycetes; order Micrococcales; family Cellulomonadaceae; genus Cellulomonas; species Cellulomonas sp. Y8. The sequence continues at coordinate 4,056,782 of NZ_CP041203.1, read as the reverse complement.
CCGTGACGGGCGTCGGAGGTGCGCGGGTCGCAGGTCCCGGCGTGTCCCGGGCACCCGGGCGTGTCGGCAGCGAGGGGCCGGGGCGCGGCCGGACCCGGGTCAGCTCGGGTCGGGCTTGACCGCCAGGACCGGGCACGGGGAGTCGAGCAGGATGCGCTGGGCGTTGGCGCCGAGGATGAGCTTGCCCACCGGGCTCCGCCGGCGCAGGCCGATGACGATGAGGGTGGCGTCGGTCTCCTCCGCGGTGCCGATGAGCGACTCCGCGACGTCGCGCCCGCCGGTGATGACGCGGACGTCGTGCGGGACGTCCTCCGACTCGAGCGACGCGCGGACCTCGTCGAGCGCGGTGGCGAGCTCGGCCCGCTGCTCGTCGGTCTCGTCCCCGCGCTCGCTCACGACGACGACCAGCGGCTCGGACCGCCGGACCGCCTCGCCCGTCGCCGCGGCGAGGGCGGCACGCCCCTCGACGGTCGCCAGGTACCCGACCACGATGCTCATGTGTGCTCCTCGCACGTGCGCTGTGCGTCCTCGGGCGCGCACCGGAGCGCCGTCGCGCGGGTGCGGGCCGTGGACCGTGGTCCGACCGTACCCGAAGGGGTCGGGGGCGCACGACCGGCCGCGGGGCGCTCAGCAGCGGCGACGCACCCACCCGGGCGGGAGCCCCGCGCCGAGGGCCCGGTCGAGCAGCTCGGCGAGCCGGTGACCGGGGTCCTGGTCCAGCGCCCGCTCGACCAGGACCGAGGCCCGGACGGCGTCCCCGTCCCACCACGCCAGCAGGGCGAGCACGGTGAGCGCGGGCGCCTGCTGGTCGCGGCGCCCGTGCGCGACGACCTGCTCGAGGACGGTCCGTCCCGCCGCCGTGACGTCCTCGCGGGGCTCACGGCCCCGGGCGGGGTCGACCACCAGGTCGAGCGCGGCGCGCACCCGGTCGGACACGTCGGTGGCGTCGGGATCGGATCCGCGGTCGGCGCCGTCCCCGACCCGTCCGCCCTCCGCGCCCGGGACCCGGTCGCCGTCCTCCTCGGGCCACCGGTCCTCGCCCGGCCCCCGGGCCGCCCGGGAGGCCCGGGCCCGTCACGCCGGTGCGGAGCACCGCGTCCGGCAGCCCGGCGTCGTCCGGGTCGACGAGGGTCAGCACGACGGCGTCGCGCACGACGGGGTCGAGCAGCGCGGCCTCGAGCCGCCCGAGAACGGCGGCGGACGGGCGCGACGCCCGGAAGTCCTGGCTCGTGCCGGTCGCGGTCCGCCACGCGTCGAGCGACCGCTGCCGCCAGCGCAGGACGGCGTCCGGCCCCTCGGCGCGCAGCAGGGCGTCGAGCCAGCGCGACCGGGCGGCCGCGGCGGACCGGCGCGGGCCGGGTGCCGCCGGGCGCACCAGCCCGAGCTCCTCGCGGGAGCCGGCCATCCCTCCGCGCGCGCCGACCAGCCGACCCGCGAGCTCCCCGCCCGACAGGTCGGCGAGCGGGTGGCCGCCCACCGGGCAGCAGCCCGGGTCCCGGCAGTCCAGCCCGACGTAGCGGTCGTCGTCGACGGACCAGACGGTGAGGGGCGCGACGTCGGCGACGGCGCGCCGGAGCAGGTCCGCGGCGCGCCCGGCGCGGGTGCCGCGGGCCACCCGCAGGCCGCGGTCGGGGTCGCGCGGGTCGCCCTCCCCCGCGTGCAGCACGACGACGACCTCCGCGGCCCCGTCCGCCCGCAGGTGGCCCGCGAGCCCGTCGGCGAGCAGCGCGCCGTCCGGTCTCAGGAGGTCGTCCAGGTCGGTGCGCACGACGACCCCGAGCCGGCGGCCCGGCGGCCGGAGCGACACGAGCACGGCGGAGGCCCGCGGCGGGAAGCCGAGCAGGTACGGCACGAGCGCGAGCAGCTCGCGGGGGTGCCCGAGCCGGAGCGTGGCGCGGGGGTCGGAGGGGCCGGCGGCGGGGGCGTCGGCGGGAAGGTCGTCGGGCCGGGAGCCCGGCCGGGGCGTCGTGGTCGTCATGGCCCCACCCGATCGCACCGCGGGCAGCACACGCCGCGCCGCCGGCCCCGCCCTGGGGACGGCGCACCACCTCCGTACCTGTGGAGGGCTCGGCACCCGCTCACCGGGCGGCGCTACTGTGGCGCCCGTGCTCCGCCGCCCCCTCGCCGTCGTCCTCCTCGCGCTCGTGGCGCTCGGCACGGCGGGCTGCACCGGCGACGACGACGCCGCCCGGCCGACCGGCACCGCCGCGACCGGGACCGCTACGGCACCGGCGCCCACGGAGTCGCTCCTGCCGAGCCCGACGTCGACGGGGTCCGCGGTCGGCGACCTGGCCGCCGGGTTCCCGTCGGACCTGGTGTCCCCGCCCGAGGGCAGCGAGATCCTGGTCTCGAGCGCCGACACCGACGCGGCGACCGGGCTGACGACGATCAGCCTCAACCTGCGCAGCCCGCTCGCGACGGACCAGCTGGTCCAGGCGGTGCGGGACCAGCTGGTCGCGGCCGGCTTCGCCGAGACGGTGCTCGACCCCGGCTCCACCGGCCTGGCGGCGACGTCGACGTTCGTCCGCGGCGACGGCGCCGCGGAGCTGCTGACGCTCGGCGTGCTCGACCGCGACGGCGTCCCGCACGCTCACGCTGGGCGGGACCGTCCGGCTGTGAGGCCCTAGGCTCGCCGGGTGAGCACCGCCCCCGCACTCGTCGACGCCGAGGACCTCCGCACCCGGGTCGACGCCCTGCTCACGGAGCACGTCGAGGCGCTGCTGCCCGAGCTGGTCCGGTCGGGCGCGGGTGCGGCGCCGCTCGCCGAGGGCCTGAGCCACATGCTCGGCGGCGGCAAGCGGCTGCGGGCGGCGTTCTGCTGGTGGTCGTGGCGCGCGCACGGCGGCGACCCCGACTCCCCCGAGGCGGAGGTGGTGCTCCGCGTCGGGGCGGCGCTCGAGCTGTTCCAGGCGGCGGCGCTGTTCCACGACGACGTGATGGACGACTCCGACACCCGGCGCGGGCAGCCCGCGGCGCACCGGCTGTTCGCCGCCCGGCACGCCGAGCAGGGCTGGTCCGGCGACCCCCGACCGGTTCGGCGAGTCCGCGGCGATCCTGCTCGGCGACCTCGCCCTCGTCGCGAGCGAGCGCGAGTTCGCGCGCGCCGTGGCGGACCTGCCGGCGGACCGGCGCGTCGCCGCGCACGCGGTGTTCGAGCGGATGCGGACCGAGGTCACCGTCGGGCAGTACCTCGACCTGCTCGCCGAGGTGCTGCCCTGGGGCGAGGACCCGGCGGCGGACGAGCAGCGCGCCCGCGAGGTCATCGTCGCCAAGGCGGCGCGCTACAGCGTGGAGCACCCGCTGCTGCTCGGCGCCGTGCTCGCCGGCGCCGACGAGGGCGCGCTCGCCGCCACCGCCGCGTACGGCCTCCCGCTCGGCGAGGCGTTCCAGCTCCGGGACGACCTGCTCGGCGTGTTCGGCGACCCCGCCACGACGGGCAAGCCGGCGGGCGACGACCTGCGCGAGGGCAAGCGGACCGTGCTGGTGGCCAGGGCGATGGCCCGCGCGCTGGCCACGGGCGACGCGGGGCTCGCCGACGCGCTGCACGCCGGGCTCGGCGACCGCACGCTCGACGACGAGGCGTGCCGGTCGCTCGCCGCCCGGATCGAGGCCAGCGGCGCCGTGGCCGAGGTCGAGGGGCTCATCGCCGAGCTCAGCGCGCGCGGGTTCGCCGCGCTCGCCCGGGCGGAGCTCACCGAGGACGGCCGGGCGATGCTCGTCGCCCTCGGCCACGCCGCGGTCGACCGCCGGGCCTGAGCCCGGCGGCCGGCGCTGGCGTCAGAGCAGCGCCTGCGCCCGGCGGCGCACCTCGGTCTTGTGGCCCGCGCGCAGCGCGTCCACCGGCCGCCCCGGCAGCGACTCGTCGGGCGTGAACAGCCAGGCGATCGCCTCGGCGTCCGGCATGCCGACGTCCCCGAGCACCGACAGCGTCCCCTGCAGCGAGGCGAGCACCGCCGAGCGCGCCTCGGGCGCCTCCTCCGCGTAGCCCTCGGGCGCGGTGGCGGGGTTGCGCGCGTCGACCGGCACGAGGAAGGCGGCGGGGATGCTCAGCACGGGCGGGTCGCCGCGGCGGACGCCGGCGAGGCGGCGCTCCTTGAGCAGGCGGCGGACCTTCCCGGCGTCGACGCCGAGCTCCTCCGCCACGTCCGGCACGGTCAGCCAGGAGTCGACCAGGTCATCGGGGGTCTGCGCAGTCACGCGGGCCAGCGTACTGACGTGCGGGCCCGGCGCGCGCACCGCGGCGCGTTCACCCTGGTGGTGCAGCGCGCTCGCCCGGGGGCGTGAGGAATGCGTCCGAAATGTCCTGGTCATTGCACCAAATGGCGCCCCTGACTTCCCACGCCACAGGACGTGCACTACCGTCGCACTGGTCACTCCAGTCACACGAGTCACACCAGTCACGCGCCGCCGGCGCGTTCCGCCACCGCACCACGCCGTCTCAGCACCAGGGGTCCCCACCATGTCGCAGCCCGCCCTCGCCCTCACGGACCAGGCCGCGCGCGCCCTCGGCGCCCCGGCCCGCGCCGCGGGCCGCCGCGGTCGGCGCCTCGCCACCAGCACCGGCGCGCTCGCCATCGCCGCGGTCGCGGCCACCGCCGCGGCCCCCGCCGCGCACGCCGACGAGCAGTACACGGTGCGCTCGGGCGACACCGTCAGCCACATCGCCGCGAAGTACGGCACGAGCGTGACGGCGGTGCGCAGCGCCAACGGCCTGAACGGCAGCGCCTTCATCCGCGAGGGCCAGCGCCTGACGATCCCGACCGCCGGCGGCGCCGCGGCCACCACCACCGCCGCGCCCGCCTCCGCGGGCGGCGCGCACACCGTCGCCTCCGGGGAGACCGTCTCCGCCATCGCGAAGCGCTACGGCACCACCGTCGCGGCGATCACGTCCGCGAACGGCCTGGACTCCCGCGCGTTCATCCGCGTCGGCCAGACCCTGACGATCCCCGGCGCGTCCGGTGCCGCCGCGACGACCGCCGCCGCCCCGGCCGCGACCGGCGGCGCGCACACCGTCGCCTCCGGCGAGACCGTCTCCGCCATCGCGAAGCGCTACGGCACCACCGTCGCCGCGGTCGTCTCCGCGAACGGGCTGGACTCCCGCGCGTTCATCCGCGTCGGCCAGACCCTGACGATCCCCGGCGCGTCCGGCGCCGCCGCGACGACCGCCGCCGCGCCCACCTCCGCGGGCGGCAGGCACACCGTCGCCTCCGGCGAGACCGTCTCCGCCATCGCGAAGCGCTACGGCACCACCGTCGCGGCGATCACGTCCGCGAACGGCCTGGACTCCCGCGCGTTCATCCGCGTCGGCCAGACCCTGACGATCCCCGGCGCGTCCGGCGCCGCGGCGGCCGCCGCCCCGGCCGCGACCGGCGGCGCGCAGCTGGTGGGCAACACGTTCCTCGGCCGCACCTACGCCCCGACCGTCGTCGCCTCCGCGAACGCGAACAAGGCCGCGCTCATCGCCATGGGCGTGCCGTCCAAGGCCGCGATGCAGGCCAAGGTGGCCGCGACGGCCCGCTCGATGGGCGTCGACCCGGCGCTCGCGCAGGCGATCGCGTTCCAGGAGTCCGGCTTCAACCACACCTCGGTCTCCCCCGCGAACGCCATCGGCACGATGCAGGTCATCCCGAGCTCCGGCGAGTGGGCCTCGCAGCTCGTGGGCCGCGACCTCAACCTGCTCGACCCGGACGACAACGTCGTGGCCGGCGTGGCGATCATCCGCCAGCTCGTCCGCACGTCGCCCGACCTGTCGACCGCCGTCGCGTCCTACTACCAGGGGGCGTCCTCGGTGAAGCGGAACGGCATGTTCAGCGACACCCGCCGGTACGTCGCGAACGTCCAGACGCACATGGCGCGCTACTGACCGCGGGCCTCCGGGGTCCGGGGCGTCCTCGCCCGTAGAATGCCGCCCGTGGGAGCCACCGTCACCGATCCGCTCGTGGGCCGCCTGGTCGACGGGCGCTACGAGGTCGTCCAGCGCATCGCGCGCGGCGGCATGGCGACGGTGTACCTCGCGGTCGACCGGCGCCTGGACCGCGACGTCGCGCTCAAGGTCATGCACCCCCACCTGGCCGAGGGCCGGGCGGGCGCCGACTTCGTCGCGCGGTTCCGGCGCGAGGCGCGCGCCGCGGCCCGGCTCACCCACCCCGGCCTGGTCGGCGTGTACGACCAGGGCCTCGACGGCGACACCTCGTACCTCACGATGGAGTACGTCGACGGCGTCAACCTGCGTCGGCACCTGTCGGAGCGCGGCTCGCTGACCGTGGGCGAGGCGCTCGGCGTCGCCGAGCAGGTCCTCGACGCCCTGGGCGCCGCGCACCGCGCGGGCCTCGTGCACCGCGACGTCAAGCCCGAGAACGTGCTGATGGCGACGGACGGGCGGATCAAGGTCGCCGACTTCGGGCTGGCCCGGGCGGTCACCGAGGTCACGTCGACGACCACCGGCACGGTGTTCGGCACGGTCGCCTACCTGTCGCCGGAGCTGGTCGTCCGCGGCGAGAGCGACGCCCGCACCGACGTGTACGCCACCGGCGTCCTGCTCTACGAGATGCTGACCGGCGCGCAGCCGTTCACCGGCGAGACGCCCATCCAGATCGCGTTCCAGCACGTCAACAACGACGTCCCCGCGCCGTCCGACGCGGCCGACGCCTCCTGGCTGCCGGTCGAGGTCGACGAGCTGGTCGCCGCGCTCGCCGCCCGCGAGCCCGAGGACCGGCCCGCGGACGCCGGCGCCGCCCTGGCGCTGCTGCGCCGCACCCGCACCGCCCTGGACGACGCCACGCTGGCGCGCCGGGTGGACCGCGAGCCCGTGGTCTCGCTCCCCCAGGCCACCGACCCCGACCAGGACACCGGCTCCTCCGCGGTCGGCGCGCGCGCCGCCGTCGACCCGGCGGACGAGCCCGCGGAGCCCGGCGACGCCACCACCCGGATCGAGACGCCCGGTCGCACGGTCGCGCTGCCCATCGGCGCGGTGACCGTGTCCGGCTCCCCCGCCGCGGCGACCGCCCGGCGGCGCCGCCCGTGGCGCTGGGTCGTCGCGGCGGTGCTGCTGCTCGCCGCGGTCGGCGGCGGGACCTGGTGGTACCTGGCCGTCGGCCCGGGGGCGTACACGACGGTGCCGGCGGTCTCCGGCCTCGCCGAGGACGACGCGCTGGGTGCGCTCGACGCCGCGGACCTCGCGTCCGACGTCGTCCGCGCCTTCGACGACACCGTGCCCTCCGGCGACGTCGTCTCCGCCGATCCGGGGGACGGCGAGCGGGTCCGCAAGGACGGCACCGTCACGCTCACGGTGTCGAAGGGCGTCGACCTGGTGGCGATGCCCGCGGAGACCCTGGTCGGGAAGCTGCAGGCCGACGCCGAGGCGCTGCTCACCGCGGCCGGGCTCGACACGGACTACGTGGAGGGCGACCACTGGGACGACGCCGCCGCCGTCGGTGCCGTGCTCGCCGTGACGGAGGCGGACGGCACACCGGTGGAGCCGGGCCAGGCGCTGCGGCGGGGCTCCACCGTGCTGCTCACCCTGTCCGACGGTCCGGAGCCCGTCCGGATCGTCTCGGTCGTCGGCGCCACGCTCGACGAGGCGACCGCCCAGCTCCAGGGCCTCGGCCTGGTCGTCGCCCCCGAGGAGGCGTTCAGCGACACCGTCGAGGCCGGCCGGGTCATCTCCCAGAGCCCCGAGGGCGGCGCCCAGGGCAAGCGCACGGACACCGTCACGCTCCAGGTGTCGAAGGGCCCCGAGACCGTGGCGATGCCGAACCTGACCGGCAAGCAGTACGGCGAGGCCGCCGCCGCGCTGGAGGCGCTCGGTCTGAAGGCGGAGCGGCGCAACGTGCTCGGCGGCCTGTTCGGCACCGTCCGGGACCAGAGCGTCCCGGCCGAGCAGCAGGTGGCCAAGGGCACGACGATCACCCTGACGGTCGTCTAGACCCCCGCAGCGGCGAGCGAGGAGGCGCGGCGTGCCGAACCCGTCCCTGGACGACCTGGTCCGGCTGCGCCGCGCCCGGGACCGGATGGACCGCGACTACGCCCAGCCGCTCGACGTCCCCACGCTCGCACGCGAGGCGCTGATGTCCGCCGGCCACTTCTCCCGGTCGTTCCGCGCCGCGTACGGCGAGACGCCCTACGGCTACCTGATGACCCGGCGGATCGAGCGGGCCAAGGCCCTGCTCCGGCGCGGCGACCTCAGCGTCACCGACGTGTGCGTCGAGGTCGGCTGCACCTCCCTGGGCTCCTTCAGCGCGCGGTTCTCCGAGCTCGTCGGGATGAGCCCGTCCGCCTACCGCGCGCAGCAGCACGACGCCGGCGCGGCGGTCCCCGCGTGCGTCGCGAAGGTCCGCACCCGACCGGTCAGGAACGGAGAAGCGCCGCGCGACCCGGTCCCTCTAGCGTGACGGCCATGGACATCACGCTGCAGCAGTGCTTCATCGCCGTGCACGACCACGACCTGGCCCTGGCGTTCTACCGGGACGTCCTGGGCCTCGAGGTGCGCAACGACGTCCGGTTCGAGGGGATGCGGTGGCTGAGCGTCGGCCCGCCGAGCCAGCCGGACGTCACGATCGTGCTCGAGCCGCCGCTGGCGGACCCGGGCGCGTCCGACGCCGACAAGCAGGCGATGGCGGAGCTGCTCGCCAAGGGCCTGCTGCGCGGCGTCATCTTCCAGACGGACGACGTCGACACGACCTTCGAGCACATCCGCGCGGCGGGCGGCGAGGTGCTCCAGGAGCCGATCGACCAGCCGTACGGCGTGCGGGACTGCGCGTTCCGCGACCCGTCGGGCAACATGCTGCGGTTCAACCAGCGCGCGGCCTGACGCCCGCCCCGCACGACGACGGCCGCCGCCCCTCCGGAGGGGCGGCGGCCGTCGTGGTGCGCGGGGGTCAGGAGCGCCGGAGCAGCTCCACGACCTGGAACGCGAGCTCCAGCGACTGCTGGTGGTTGAGCCGCGGGTCGACCAGCGTCTCGTACCGGCGCGCCAGCCCGGCGTCGTCGATCTCCTCGGCGCCGCCGAGCACCTCGGTGACGTCGTCCCCGGTGAGCTCGATGTGCAGGCCGCCCGGCACGGTGCCGAGCGCGCGGTGCACCTCGAAGAACCCGGCGACCTCGTCCATGACGTCCGAGAACCGGCGGGTCTTGTAGCCCGAGGCGGACGTGATGCCGTTGCCGTGCATCGGGTCGCACACCCAGGTGACCGGGCGGCCGTCGGCCGTGACCTTCTCCACCAGCGAGGGCAGCAGGTCGCGGATCTTGCCGGCGCCCATGCGGGTGATGAACGTGATCCGGCCGGCCTCGGCGCTCGGGTTGAGCTTGTCGATCAGGCGCAGCGCGTCGTCCGCGGTGGACGTCGGGCCGAGCTTGATGCCGATCGGGTTGTGCACGCGGCTGAAGTAGTCGACGTGCGCCCCGTCGAGCTGCCGGGTGCGCTCCCCGATCCACAGGAAGTGCGCCGAGCAGTCGTACGGCAGGCCGGTCCGCGAGTCGATGCGGGTGAGCGGCCGCTCGTAGTCGAGCAGCAGCCCCTCGTGGCTCGCGTAGAAGTCGACGGTCCGCAGGGCGTCGAAGTCGGCACCGCACGCCGCCATGAACCGGATGGCCCGGTCGATCTCGGCGGCGATCTCCTCGTACCGGGCGTACGCCGGGTTGGCGGTGAAGCCCCGGTTCCACTCGTGCACCCGCAGCAGGGACGCGAAGCCCCCGGTGGTGAACGCGCGGATGAGGTTCAGCGTCGACGCCGACGTGTGGTACGCGTCGAGCAGCCGCTCGGGGTCCGGCGTGCGGGCCTCGGGGGTGAACTCGAAGCCGTTGATGATGTCGCCCCGGAACGCGGGCAGCGTGACGCCGTCGCGGGTCTCCGAGTCCGACGACCGCGGCTTCGCGTACTGCCCGGCCATCCGGCCCATCTTGATGACGGGCAGGCTGGCGCCGTACGTGAGCACGACCGCCATCTGCAGGACCGTCATGATCTTGCCGCGGATGTTGTCCGCGGTGGCCTCGGCGAAGGTCTCGGCGCAGTCGCCGCCCTGCAGCAGGAACGCCTCGCCGCGCCCGGCGGCCGCGAGCTGGCCGCGCAGCGCGTCGGCCTCCCCCGCGAACACCAGGGGCGGCAGCCCGGCGAGCCGGTCGGTCACGCGCTGGAGCGCGTCCCGGTCCGGCCACGCCGGCTGCTGCGTCACGGGCAGGTCCCGCCAGGCCTCGAGGCCCTGCAGGACCCGCGGGTCCGCCTCGACGCTCATCAGTGCGCCGTCGCGGGCACCAGGGGCTGCCCGATGCCCTCCAGGATCGCGCCGAACCACGGCTGCGAGACGTCGAACGCCTTGCCGCCGGCGATCCGCGGGAACGCGATGGCCTTGAGGCGGTCGCCGTCCTCCTCGTCGTGGCCGATCACGCCCGACTCGTTGCGCAGCGCGCACTCCACGGCCAGGTCGGTCATCGACTTGATGAGGCGCAGGTCCTCGGCGTTCGCGGCCGCGGCGCGCGAGTAGTAGCCGGACTTCTGGACCATGACCTTCTCGGCGCCGAGCTTCTCCGCGAACTGCTTCGCGAACCACTGGCCCGGGTTGATCGTGTCGAGCTTGACGTGGCCGAACGGGTCGCGCGGCACCTCGGCGCCGGACGCCTCGAGCTGCTCGACGATCTCGTGCATGCCCGCGCCCTCGGACAGGAAGATGTTGACGTTGCCCTGGGTGTCCATGATCGCCTTGAGGCGCGCGGCCTCGGCGTCGATGTCGAGCGCCAGCTCGGGCAGGAACACGGCGTGGACGTCCCAGCGCTCGCGCGTCAGGCCGAGGGCCGGGGCCCACTCCTGGCGGTCGAGCCACTTGCGGTACTCGGCGGCCGCGGCGGCGGTCAGCCACCCGCAGTGCCGGCCCATGACCTCGTGCACGATGAGCATGCGCGGGCCGGAGCGGTGCTCGCCGATGACGTTCGCGGCGAAGCCGGCGGCCTCCTCGGCGGCGGTCCACGCGCCGAGCGACTGCTTGATCGGCACCACGTCGTTGTCGATGGTCTTCGGCAGGCCGACGACGGTCAGGCCGTAGTCGTTGTCCGCCAGGTACGCCGCGAGGTCGGCCGCCGTGGTGTTGGTGTCGTCGCCGCCGATGGTGTGCAGCACGTCGACGCCGTCGGCCTTGAGCTGCTCGGCCGCGACCTGCAGCGGGTCCTGGCCCTCCTGGACCAGCCCGCGCTTGACGCAGTCGGCCGCGTTGGTGAGCTTGACCCGCGAGTTGCCGATCGGCGAGCCGCCGAACCGGTGCAGCAGGTGCGCCTGCGCGCGGCCCTCGGCGTCGATCACGATCTTGTCGCCGCGCAGGAGCCCGTGGTACCCGTGCTGGTAGGCGATGATCTCGACCTCGGGGGCGATCTCGGTGTAGCGCTCGATGAGGCCACCGACGGCCGAGGACAGGCACGGAGCGAAGCCACCCGCGGTCAGGAGCGCGACGCGACGAACCGACATGAGACACACCTCTCGATAGAACAGCACAGCTGGGTCATCCCAGCCCCGGGGCCACTGAAGGGCACCCCGCGGGACCGGACCCGGGACCGAGGTCCTCGGGTCGCGCCGCGCGGTGCGCGACGGACGCGGCTCATCCTACTGAGCCGCGGACTCCTCCTCCGGCGGGACCGGAGGCTGGACATCGGGCACGGCCCGGCCGCCGGGCGCGGTCGGCTCGGGGGCCGCCGGGCCGGTCGCCGCGGGGTGCCCGGTGGCGATCCGCGCCTTCTGGGTCGCGGCGTAGATGTCCACGTACTCCTGGCCCGACAGGGCCATGAGGGCGTACATGATCTCGTCGGTCACCGAGCGCAGGATGAACCGGTCGTTCTCCATGCCCTTGTACCGGCTGAAGTCGAGCGGCTCGCCGATGACGATGCCGATGCGTCGCGGCCGGGGCAGGCGCTGGCCGAGCGGCTGCGCCTTGTCCGTGTCGACCATCGCGACGGGGATGACCGGGGCGCCCGACTCCAGGGCCATGCGCGCCACGCCGGTCTTGCCGCGGTAGAGGCGGCCGTCGGGGCTGCGGGTGCCCTCGGGGTAGATGCCGAACAGCTTGCCCTCGGCGAGCCGGTTCAGGCCGGTGCGCAGCGCCGCCTCGGAGGCCTTGCCGCCGGAGCGGTCGACCGGGATGGTGCCGACGCCGCGCATGAAGCCTGCGGTGAGCCGGCCCTTGAGCCCGCGGCCCGTGAAGTACTCGTTCTTGCCGATGAACACGATCTCCCGGTCCAGCACCAGCGGCAGGAAGAACGAGTCGACGACCGCCAGGTGGTTGCTGGCCAGGATCGCGGCGCCGCTGCTCGGCACGTGCTCCGCGCCCCGCACCCACGGGCGGAACAGCAGGTGCAGCAGCGGGCCCACCAGGACCCGCTTCATGAACCAGTAGAACAACCTGCCACCTCTCGCCCTCGTCGTGCGGGCCGTCGGGCACCCGTCGGGTGCCCGGCGCTCCTAGCCGACTCTAGAGTGCTGCCATGGCTCCGCGTCCCGACCGCCCCGACCCGTCGCCCGACGGCGACGAGCCCGACGGCCCGCGCGCCGACCGGCAGCACGGCCCGTCCGGCGACCGCGTCACCGACGAGCAGTGGGCCGCCATCGTCGCGGAGCTCCGCGGCGACTCGGACCCGACCGGGCCGGCGGAGCCGCCGCCGGCGGCCGCCGCCGCAGGCCAGGACGACCCGCGGACGTCGTCCGGTCCCGCCGTAACCTACCCCGTCGCGCCGTGGGTGACCGACCGGCGCGTCGTGCGTCCCGCGCGTGAGGAGCCCGCGCCGCCCGCCGAGGCCGGTCCCCCGGACCCCGGCACGCCGCCGCCGCTGTCCGGCCGTGACTGGGACGCGACCGACCAGATGGACGAGGCCGAGCGGCGGGTCGACGAGGCCGAGCACTTCCGGCCCCCGGACCCGGGCCCGGTGCTGGGCGGCGACCCGCTGCTCACGATGGCGTGGCTGGCGATCGCGCTCATGCCCGTGGTGTGGCTCGTCGTGCTCGTCTTCTGGCGGGACGCGCCGCCCGTCGTCATGCAGGCGTCGGTGGTGACGTTCGTGCTGGGCCTGGTCGTCCTGCTCTGGCGGATGCCGCACCGGCGGGACACGGAGCACGACGACTCGGACGGCGCGGTCGTCTGACGCACCCGGACGCGCGACGGGCGCGCCGGACGCGGGGTCTCCCCCGGCTCCGGCGCGCCCGTCGCGGACGTGCGGGTGGCCTCAGCGGCGCGCGAGGTCCGCCGCGCCCACGATGCCCGCGTCGTTGCCCATGGAGGCGAGCGCGAACGTCGCCTCCGGGCGGTGACCGCGCGCCGACAGCTGGTCGAGGAACGCCCCGGCGGGCCGGCGCCAGCAGCAGGTCGCCCGCCGCGCTCACGCCACCGCCGATGACGACGATCGACGGGTCGAGCAGCGCGGCGACGGACGCGGAGCCCTCGCCGATCCACCGGCCGAGCTCGGCCAGCAGCTCGACCGCCAGCGGGTCGCCCTCCTGGGCGGCCTGGGTGACGTGCGGGCCGGTCAGCGCGTCGGCGTCGCCGCCGGCGAGCTCGAGCAGCCGGGTGCCGCGGGCCGGCTCGGTGATGAGCGCGGACTGCGCGTCGCGCACCAGGGCGCTGCCGGAGGCGTACTGCTCCCAGCAGCCCTCGTGGCCGCAGCCGCAGTAGTGGCCGCCGGGGACGACGCGCATGTGGCCGACCTCGGCCGCGACGCCCCAGGCGCCGAGCACGAGCTCGCCGTTGACCACGATGGCGCCGCCGAGACCGGTGCCGATCGTGAGCAGCAGCATGTCCTGCTCCTCGCGCGCCGCACCGAACCGGAACTCGGCCCAGCCCGCGGCGTTGGCGTCGTTCGCCACGACGATCTCGACCTCGTCGCCGAGCTCCTTCGCGACGATGTCGCGCAGCGGGTGCTCGCGCCACGGGAGGTTCGGGGTGAACAGCACGGTGGCCTGGTCGGTGCCGATGAAGCCGGGGGCCGCGAGACCGATCGCGCCGATCTCGTACTGCTCGGCGAGCTCCTGGCAGGCCTCGATGACGCCGCGGTCCACGCTCCCGGAGTCGCGGGGGTCGGTGTCGCGACGGGTCTTCGCGATGATCCGGCCGTCCTCGTCGACCAAACCGGCGGCGATCTTCGTCCCGCCGATGTCCACACCGATGGCGTGCATGCTTCCCTGCTTCCGCGTGAGATCTCTGCGTGGCGCACCCGCGAGGACCGCCGGACCGGGACGCTGCACCGGTGCCGCGGCGGCGACACTGCGCGCGTGCGCCCCCACGCTAGCGTGCTGGGCGGCCTTCTCTGCACACGCTCCCAGCGCGCGGGCGGTTCGGGTGGCCGGCGCCGGCGCCGGCCACCCGCTCGGGGGACGTGTCGGGCGCCGCGACCGGGACGAAAGTCCCCTATGCTCCTGACACCCTTCCGACGCCTGACAACGGAGCCAGCCATGGAGGAGTTCAGCACACCCCTGCTCATCGAGGCGGGGCCGCGGGAGAACCTGCTCGACCTGCTCGCCACACGCGTGGCCGAGACCGGCGACGGCCCGCTGATGGAGTACAAGACGCCCGGGACGACGTCCTGGCGCACGGTGAGCGCCGCGCAGTTCGACCGCCGGGTGCGCGACGTGGCGCGCGGGTTCGTCGCGCGCGGCGTCCGCCCGGGCGACCGGGTCGGCATCATGTCCCGCACCCGGTACGAGTGGACCGTCCTCGACTGGGCGCTGTGGAGCGCCGGCGCCGTCCCGGTCCCGGTCTACGAGACCTCGTCCGCCGAGCAGGTGCACTGGATCCTCACCGACGCCGCGGTGACGCTGCTGGTCGTCGAGACCGCGGAGCACGCCGCCACGGTCGCCGAGGTCCGCCCGGAGGCGCCGCTGCTGCAGGACGTGCTCGTGATCGACGGGGGCGCGGTGGACACCCTGGCCGCCGAGGGCGCCGCGGTGCCCGACTCGGAGGTGGACCGGCTGCGCCGGCACGCCGGCCGGGACGACCTCGCGACGATCATCTACACCTCCGGGACGACCGGCCGCCCCAAGGGCGTCGAGCTGACCCACGGCAACTTCGCGGTGCTCGCCCGCAACGCCGTCGAGGGGCTGCACGAGGTGGTGGCGACCCCCGGCGCCCGGACGCTGCTGTTCATGCCGCTGGCGCACGTGTTCGCCCGGTTCGTCGAGGTGCTCTGCATGCCCGCCGGCGCCGTCCTCGGGCACACGCCGGACACCAAGCAGCTGCTGCAGGACCTGGGCGAGTTCCGGCCGACGTTCATCCTCTCGGTGCCCCGGGTGTTCGAGAAGGTCTACAACTCGGCGGAGCAGAAGGCCGCCGCCGGCGGGAAGCTGAAGATCTTCCAGTGGGCCGCGCGCACCGCGATCGCGTACTCGAAGGCGCTGGACGCCGGCGGGCCGTCCCTCGGACTGCGGGTGCAGCGGGTCGTCGCCGACCGGCTGGTGTTCCACAAGCTGCGCGCCGCGATGGGCGGGCAGATCGAGTGGGCGATCTCCGGCGGCGCCCCGCTCGGCGAGCGGCTCGGGCACTTCTTCCGGGGCATCGGCGTCCGGGTGCTCGAGGGCTACGGCCTGACCGAGACCACCGCCCCCGCCACGGTGAACATGCCGGGCAAGACCCGCATCGGCACCGTCGGCCCGCCGCTGCCCGGCACCGCGGTCCGGATCGCCGCCGACGGCGAGGTCGAGGTCCGCGGCCACCAGGTGTTCGGGCGGTACCACGGCAACCCGGTCGCGACGGACGAGGCCTTCGACGACGGCTGGTTCCGCACCGGCGACCTCGGGTCCCTCGACGAGGACGGCTACCTGCGGATCACCGGGCGCAAGAAGGAGATCATCGTGACCGCGGGCGGCAAGAACGTCGCCCCCGCGGTGCTCGAGGACCGGCTGCGCGCGCACCCGCTGATCAGCCAGGTGGTCGTGGTCGGCGACGGGCGGCCGTTCATCGGGGCGCTCGTCACGCTCGACGCCGAGGGGCTGCCGGGCTGGTGCGCGGCGCACGGCCTGCCGGAGCTGTCCGTGGCGGACGCCGCCGCGCACCCGGACGTGCTCGCGTCGATCGACGAGGGCGTCGAGCGGGCCAACCGCGCGGTCTCCCGGGCGGAGTCCATCCGGCGTTACCGCATCCTCGACCGGGACCTCACGATCGCGGGCGGGTACCTGACGCCGAAGCTGAGCGTCCGGCGGACCCACGTCCTCAAGGACTTCGCGACGGACGTCGAGGCGATCTACGCGGGCGACCAGGCGGGCTGAGCGGGCGGCCGGTCGGCTGGTGACGACCTCACCGGCCGGCCGGGCGCGGTGCCGTCAGACGCGGCCGAGGCGGGCCAGCAGGGTCGCGGACGGGAGCACCCGGGCGCCCGCCGCCTCCAGGTCGGCGCCCAGCGCCCGGTCGCTCGTCACGGCCACCACCACCCGGCCCGGCGGCTCGGCCCGGACGAGGCGGCGCAGCAGGTCGTCGGCGATCTCCCCCTGCGAGAACAGCACGCGCACGCCGCGCGGGGCGGCGGGGGCACGCCCGGACGCCTCGGACTCCCGCCCGTCGAAGCAGCACGTCACCTCGGCGCCGGTGCGGCCCGCGAGCGTCGCGAGCCGCTCGGTCAGCCGGCGGCGCTGCTCGGTGAGCGGCTGGTCCGGCCACGCCAGCTTGGACACGTTGTAGCCGTCGACCAGCAGGTGCGCGCGCGGCATCGCGAGCAGGTCGTCGAGCAGCGCGGGGTCGTCCGCGAACCGGCCGCGCGACGTCGGGCGGGGCGCCGCTCCCCCGGGCGCCGGCACGGGCGGCGCGACCAGGTCGGCGGGCATGCGGCCGGCCGGCGGCAGCGCGAGCTCCTCGCGCAGCGCCGACCCGGCCTCGACGAGCGTGTCGAGCAGCAGCCGGACCCGGACCTGGGCGAGCTCCCGCAGCGCGGCGGCGTCCTCCCGGGCGACTCGCGCCAGGTCCTCGGCGCGGCGCCGGTCGTCGTCGGCCGACGCCCGCACCTTGGCCGTCTCGGCGTGCACGCGCTCGGCGGCGGCCGCGACCTCGGCGGCGTGCTCGGCGGCGCGGCGGGCCTCGGCGCGCGACCGGTCGGCGTCGGAGCGCAGCCGGCGCAGCTCGCGGCGCAGCGAGACCAGCTCCGCCTCGGCGCCGTCCGCGCGCTCGGTCTCGGCGGTCAGCCGGGCGGCCAGCCGGCGGACCTCGGCCTCGGCGCGGTGGGCGCGGTGCGCGTGGTCGGCGTCGGGCTGCGCCGGCTCGTCGTCGCCGGCGGGCGGCGTGCCGAGCGCCGAGAGCCGCGCCTCCCAGCCGTCGGGGCGCAGCAGCGCGGCCCCCACCGCGAGGTCGAGCCGGGCCTCGGGCACGCCGGGCGCGGGCGGGTCGGCGAGCAGGTCGGCCGCCAGGTCCGGGTGCGCGTGCGACCAGGCCCGCGCGACGCGGGCCCGGAACGCGTCGTCGCGCTCGACGGCGAGCCACAGCGGTCCGGCCCCGGCCGTCACCCGGCGGCGCGGGGCGAACCGGCGCACGGCGGCGAGCGACGCCGGGACGGCGCCCGGGTCGAGCGCCCCCAGCACCTCCGCCGCGAGCGGCAGCACGGCGGCGCGCACGGCCTCGGGCACGGCGTCGGGGGCGGGCTCGGGCATGCGCGTCACCCTACGGGGCCGCAGGTGGGGGGCGGGACCGCCGGGGCGTGTCGGAGGGCGCGGCTAGCGTGCGGCGCATGGTCCACCGGTCTCCCGTCCCGCCCCGACCCGACCTCGCGGCGCCGCAGACCGGCCGGCCCGTCCAGGTGACGCTGGAGGACATCGGCACCCCGCTGCACGACGTCACGTTCGTGGTGGTCGACCTGGAGACCACCGGCGCCGCGCCCGGCGCGTCCGCCATCACCGAGGTCGGCGCGGTCAAGGTCCGGGGCGGCGAGGTGCTGGGCGAGTTCCAGACGCTCGTCGACCCGGGCGGCCCCGTGCCCGCGCAGATCCAGGTGCTCACCGGGATCACGACGGCCATGGTGATCGGCGCCCCGAGGATCGCCGAGGTGCTGCCCTCGTTCCTCGAGTTCGCCCGCGGCTCCGTCCTCGTCGCGCACAACGCGCCGTTCGACGTCGGGTTCCTCAAGGCCGCCGCCGCGGAGACGGGGCACGCGTGGCCGGGCTTCCCGGTCGTCGACACCGTCCGGCTGGCGCGCCGCGTGGTGACCCGCGACGAGGCGCCGAACCACAAGCTCAGCACCCTCGCCGGCCTGTTCCACGCGACCACGACCCCCGAGCACCGCGCGCTGGCCGACGCCCGCGCCACCGTCGACGTGCTGCACGCCCTGCTCGGCCGGCTCGCGCCGCTCGGCATCACGCACCTGGAGGACCTGGCCACCGCCGCGGACGCCGTGCCGGCCGACGTGCGCCGCAAGCGCACGCTCGCCGACGGCCTGCCCGACCTGCCCGGGGTGTACCTGTTCCGGGGACCGAAGGACGAGGTGCTGTACGTCGGCACCTCGACGTCGCTCCGCAAGCGGGTGCGCTCGTACTTCACGGCCGCCGAGAAGCGGACCCGGATGCGGGAGATGGTCCGCATCGCGCAGGCGGTCACGCCCGTCGTGTGCGCGACGCCGCTGGAGGCGCAGGTGCGTGAGCTCCGGCTCATCGCCGAGCACAACCCCCGCTACAACCGCCGGTCCCGGTCCCCCGAGCGGATGCCGTGGGTCCGGCTCACCGCCGAGGCGTTCCCGCGGCTGTCCGTCGTGCGCGAGGTCCGGGACGACGCCACGCACATCGGTCCGTTCGCGTCGCGCGCGGCCGCGCAGTCGGCGGTCGAGGCGCTGCACGACGCGTTCGCGATCCGGCGGTGCACCGCGCGGCTGCCGCTCGTCCCGGCGCCCGGGGCCAGCGCGTGCCACCTCGCCGAGATCGGCCGCTGCCCCGCCCCGTGCGTGCGCCCGGAGGCCGCCGCGGAGTACGCGGAGACCGTCGCGGCCGTCCGGGACGCGATGCTGGCCGACCCGGCGGCGGTCGTCGGCGCCCACACCGCCCGGATCGACGCCCTCGTCGGCCGGGAGCGGTTCGAGGAGGCCGTCACGGTCCGCGACCGGCTCGCGGCGTTCCTGCGCGGCTCGGCCCGGTCCCAGCGCCTCGCGCCGCTCGCGGCGTGCGCGGAGCTGATCGCGGCCCGGCGCACGGACTCGGGCGGCTGGGAGGTCGTGCTCGTCCGGCACGGGCGGCTCGCCGGGACGGCGCTGGTGCCTCGGGGCAGCGACCCGATGCCCGCCGTCGAGTCGCTGCGGGTGACCGGCGAGCACGTCGCGCCGCCCGTCGCCCCGGCACCCGCCGGGCACCCCGAGGAGGCCGATCTCGTGCTGGCCTGGCTCGGCCGGCCCGGCGTGCGGATCGTGGGCGTGAGCGAGCCGTGGGCCTACCCGGTGCGCTCGGCGCAGGCGCGGACCGACCCCGCCGACGCCGTCGCGGCCGGGCGGGAGGCGGCCGCCGCGCTGGGCGAGGCGGTCGACACGGTGGACGGGGTGGCCGGGGACGGCGCGGCGGCGCCGGGGTGGGCGGAGCGCGACGCCCGGTTCACGGCCGAGGCCGCCGAGGCGGGCGCGGGGTTCGGCCTGGGTGGTGCCTCGGGGCTCGGCACGGCGCCCGGGGTCGAGGGGTTCTCCGGGCTCGGCACGGCGCCCGGGGTCGCGGGGCTCTCCGGGCTCGGCGCGGGGCCCGGGGTCGCGCGGACGGCCGACGTCGGGGCGGCCGGGGTCCCGGGGGTCGAGGCCCGCCCGGACCTCCGCGACGTCCCCGGGCTCGCCCGCGCGGCCGACCTGCACGCACCCCGCCGGACCGGCGCGGCGACGCACGGGCCCGAGGACCCCGCCGAGGGGGCCGCCGGCGCGGCATGATGGCGTCATGCTGACCGCCATCGTGCACATCGACACCGACGCCGACCGCATCCCCGAGGCCGCCGCCGCCATCGCCAACATCCCGGGCGTGAGCGAGGTCTACTCCGTCACGGGCGGCGTCGACCTCATCGCCATGGTGCGCGTCCGCGAGCACGAGGAGCTGGCCGACATCATCGCGGACAGGGTCAGCAAGGTGGAAGGCGTCGTCCGCACCCAGACGTTCATCGCGTTCCGCACCTACTCGCAGCACGACCTCGAGCAGGCGTTCGCCCTCGGCATCGAGGACTGACCGCCCGGCGTCGCCCCGACGCCGAGCGGGTAGCGGACGCGCCGAGCGAGCAGGCGACGGATGCTCGCTCGGCGCGTCGGCTGCTCGGTCAGCGTCGCGAGCCCCGACGAGCCCGCCGGGTCAGGCCGAGGCCGCGCGCCAGCGCTCCAGGACCTCTGCCGCCGCGCCCGAGTCCACGCCCGCGGCCGCGTGCGACAGCCCCGCGCGCAGCCGCGCCACGAGGTCGCCGCCGGACGCCCCGGTGCCGGGCAGGCTGCCGTCGGCGACCAGCGCCGCCGCCGCGTTGAGCAGCACGGTCTCCCGCGACGCCACCGCCTCGCCCGCGAGCACGGCCTGCGCCACGCCGGCGTTGAACGCCGCGTCGGCGCCCCGCAGGTCCGCGACCGTCACCGGCGCGAGCCCGAGGTCGGCCACGGGGTCGAGCACGTGCTCCGTCACCGCGCCGCCCTCGACGTGCCAGACGTGCGACGTCCCCGTCGGCGCGAGCTCGTCGAGCCCGTCGTCGCCCCGGAACACCAGCGCCTCGGTGCCGCGCCGCGCGAGCACGCCCGCGACCAGGCCCGCCATCCGCGCGTCGGCCACGCCGATCGCTGCCGCTGCCGGCTGCGCCGGGTTGGTGAGCGGGCCGAGGAAGTTGAACACCGTCTTGATGCCGAGGTCCCGCCGCGCGACCGCGACGTGCCGCATCGCGGGGTGGAACGTCAGGGCGAAGCAGAACGTGATGCCGACCTCGGACGCGAGCTGCGCGACGCGCTCGGGGGTCTGGTCGAGCCGGATGCCCAGTGCCTCGAGCACGTCGGCGGACCCGGAGGACGACGACGCCGCCCGGTTGCCGTGCTTGACCACGCGCACGCCCGTGCCCGCGACGACGACGGACGCCATGGTCGAGACGTTGACGGTGTGCGCCCGGTCGCCGCCGGTGCCGACGATGTCGACCGCCCGGCCCGGCACCTCGAACCGCAGGGCGTGCGCGAGCATCGTGTCGGCCAGCGCCGTCAGCTCGGCGACCGTCTCCCCCTTCGCGCGCAGCGCGGTGAGGAAGCCGGCCACGCGGGCCGGGGAGGCGGAGCCGGACATGATCTCGTCCATGGCCCAGGCGGTCTGGGCCTCGTCGAGGTCCCGGCCCTCGACGAGCGTGGTGAGCAGGTCGGACCAGGTGACCTGCTCGGTCATGCCGCGGGGGTCCGGGCGAGCAGGCCGACGACGGCGTCGTGCAGCTCGACCGGGTCGAGGGGCTGGGAGACGACGCCGTCCGCGTCGGACCAGGCGGCGAGCCACGCGTCCTGCGGCCGGCCGGTCAGCACCAGCACCGGCGGGCAGCGGAACACCTCGTCCTTGACCTGGCGCGCGAGCGCCATGCCGCCGACCTTGGCGGCCTCGCCGTCGAGCACGAGCAGGTCGTAGGTCCCGGTCTCCGCCTGCGCGAGCGCGGCCTCCGGCGTCGCGACCTCGCTCCACCGGATGTCCGGCGCACCGCGGCCGAGCCGGCGGCCGACGCCCAGGCGCACCTGCGCGCGCGTGTCGACGTCGTCGCTGTAGAGCAGGATGCGCGGGCCCTCGGCGGGCGCGGCGGGGGTGGCGTCAGCGGCCATGGTGGTCCTTCGCTCGTGCGGGGGGACGTGTCGCGCGCGTCCCTGCCCTGCATCTTGGCACGAGCGCCGACACGCCGGTCGCGACGCTCCGACCTGCCCGCGAACGCGCGGAACGAGGTGACGATGTGACAGAAACCTCGGCGACGTACGGGGACTAAGGACCCACGCACAGCCGTCATAAGCCATACTGACAGGCGTGACGACCGCAACGGCTGCCCCCGCCTCCGCTCCCCACGTGAGCGTCAACCGACCGAACCCCGTGTCGGTCGGGACGATCGTGTGGCTGGCCTCGGAGCTCATGTTCTTCGCGGGCCTGTTCGCCATGTACTTCACCCTCCGCGCGACGGTGCCGGAGGAGTGGGCGCTCCAGACGGAGAAGCTCAACGTCACGTTCGCGGCGATCAACACGACGGTGCTGCTGCTGTCGTCGGTCACCTGCCAGATGGGCGTCTGGGCCGCCGAGCGGTTCCAGCCGGTCCGCTCCGGCTCGCTGCTCAACGTGCGCGGCTGGGGCATGAACGAGTGGATGACGCTCACCTACATCATGGGCGCCTTCTTCATCGGCGGGCAGGTCTTCGAGTACGCCGAGCTCGTGCACGAGGGCCTGACCATCTCCTCCAGCCCGTACGGCTCGGTGTTCTACCTGACCACCGGCTTCCACGGCCTGCACGTGGTCGGCGGCCTCATCGCCTTCCTGTTCCTGCTGGGCCGCTCGTTCACCTCGAAGCGGTTCGGCCACCACGAGGCGACCACCGCCATCGTGACCTCCTACTACTGGCACTTCGTCGACGTGGTGTGGATCGCGCTGTTCGCGACCATCTACCTCATCAAGTGACCAGCCAGCACCACCCGCAGTCCCCCCGTAGAGCCCCCCGCACGCCCGAGACGAGGATCCATCCGTGAAGGCACTCGCCGCCCGCAGGCACCACCGGTCAGCGCCGGTCGTGCTGCTCCTGCTGGCGCTGCTGCTGACCGGAGCGGTGTACGCGATCGCCCAGCCCGCCAGCGCCGACGCGGCGCAGGCTGCGGCCAGCGAGAGCGACGTCGCCGCCGGTCAGAAGCTGTTCCAGGCCAACTGCGCCACCTGCCACGGCGTCTCCGCCGAGGGCCGGGAGGCCGTCGACGGCGGCGCCGGCGGCCCGTCCCTCATCGGCGTGGGTGCCGCCGCGGTCGACTTCCAGGTCGGCACCGGTCGCATGCCCGCGCAGATGAACGGCGCGCAGATCCAGGCCAAGCCGGTCCAGTTCGACGACGAGCAGATCGCGCAGCTCGCGGCGTACGTCGCGTCCCTGGGCGCCGGCCCGGCGATCCCGTCCGAGGAGCAGGTCGACCCGAGCAAGGGCGACGCCGCCAACGGCATGGCCCTGTTCCGCACGAACTGCGCCATGTGCCACAACGCGGTCGGCGCCGGTGGCGCGCTGTCGCAGGGCAAGTGGGCGCCCGCGCTCACCGAGACGTCCCCCACGCACATCTACGAGGCGATGCTGACCGGCCCGCAGTCGATGCCGGTGTTCAACGACGCCAACATCACCCCGGACGAGAAGCGCGACATCATCGCCTACCTCGACGAGCAGCGCGACGGGTCGCCCGGCGGCCTGACCCTCGGTTCGCTGGGCCCGGTCGGCGAGGGCCTGTGGGCCTGGGTCATCGGCATCGGCCTGCTGATCGGCGCCTCGGTCTGGATCGGAGCCAAGTCCTCGTGAGCACGCACCACGACCCGTCCACGGACGTCACGACCCGCGGCGACGGCCCGCTCCCCGAGCGGTTCGACGACCCGGGCCTGCACGAGCACCGCGCGCGTGTGGGCGACACCGACCCGAAGGCGCAGAAGCGCGCCGAGCGGCAGGTCGTCGTCCTCTTCACGATCTCGATCCTCGGCACCATCGGCGCGATCGTCGCGTACGCGCTGGTGCCCCCGGGCGAGACCGTCGGCACCATGCGGCTGTCGAACCTGCTGCTCGGCCTGGGCCTGTTCCTCGGCCTGGCCGGCATCGGCCTCGCCGCCGTGCACTGGGCCAAGGCGCTCATGAACGACCACGAGCGCGCCGAGGACCGCCACCCCACCGCGTCGTCGGAGTCCGTCCGCGTCAAGGCCGTCGAGGCCCTGCGCGAGGGCGCCAAGGACTCGTCCATCGGCCGCCGCGGCGTGCTGAAGGGCGCGATGGTCACCTCGCTGGCGCTGTTCCCGCTGGCGATCGCCGTGCCGCTCGTCGGCAACCTCGGCGGCGGCTGGGACGTCTCGCAGTCCAAGCGGACGATGTGGCGCCGCGGCACCCGCCTGACGATCGACCCGTCCGGCCGCCCGATCAAGGCGTCCGACGTCACCATCGGCTCGGCCTTCCACGTCATCCCCGAGGGCCTCGAGGAGACCGAGCACCCGCTCAACGAGAAGGCCAAGGCCGTCGTGCTGATGGTCCGCATGGACCCGCGCGACATCAAGTCCGAGCAGGGCGAGGGCTGGAGCTACGACGGCATCCTGGCCTTCTCGAAGATCTGCACCCACGTCGGGTGCCCCGTCGCCCTCTACGAGCAGCAGACGCACCACATCCTGTGCCCGTGCCACCAGTCGACCTTCGACGCCGCCGACGGCGCCAAGGTGGTCTTCGGCCCCGCGCACCGCCCGCTGCCCCAGCTGCCGATCACCGTGGACGACGAGGGCTACCTCGTCGCGCAGCACGGGTTCGACTCCCCCATCGGCCCGTCCTTCTGGGAGCGCCTCACGTGAGCACCGTCGACTCTCCCCCGGCACCGCCGACGCGCACCACGCGCGCCGCCGCGGCGACCGCGGACTACCTGGACCAGCGCACCGGCGTCGGCAACGCCGTCAAGGAGTTCGCGCGCAAGATCTTCCCCGACCACTGGTCGTTCCTCCTGGGTGAGATCGCGCTCTACTCCTTCGTGGTGCTGCTCATCTCGGGCACGTTCCTCACGATGTTCTTCGTGCCCTCCATGACCGAGGTGCACTACCACGGCCCCTGGGCCGCGATGGACGGCGTGCAGATGTCCGAGGCGTTCGCCTCGACGCTGCGCCTGTCGTTCGAGGTCCGCGGCGGCCTGCTCATGCGGCAGATCCACCACTGGGCCGCGCTGATCTTCATGGCGTCGATCGTGACGCACATGATGCGCGTGTTCTTCACCGGCGCGTTCCGCAAGCCGCGCGAGCTCAACTGGCTCGTCGGCTTCACGCTGATGATCCTCGGCCTGCTGGCCGGCTTCTCCGGCTACTCGCTCCCCGACGACGTGCTGTCCGGCAACGGCCTGCGCATCGCGGACGGCGTGGCCCGCGCGATCCCGATCCTCGGCTCGTACATCTCGTTCGCGCTGTTCGGCGGCGAGTTCCCGGGCACGGAGCTGATCCCCCGCCTGTTCACGGTGCACATCCTGCTGATCCCGGCGCTGATCCTCGCGCTGATCGGCCTGCACCTGCTCATGGTCGTGCTGCACAAGCACACCCAGTACCCGGGCTCGGGCCGCACCGACAAGAACGTCGTCGGCTACCCGCTGTTCCCCGTGTACGTGGCCAAGGCCGGCGGCTTCTTCTTCGTGGTGTTCGCGGTCATCGCCCTCATGGCGGCGACCCTGACGATCAACCCGGTCTGGAACTACGGCCCGTTCGACCCGGGCGTCGTGTCCGCGGGCGCGCAGCCCGACTGGTACATGCTGTTCCTGGAGGGCGGCCTGCGCCTGATGCCGGGCTGGGAGTTCGTCATCGGCCAGTACACGGTCTCGATGAACATCCTCGTCCCCGGCGTGGTCATCCCCGGCCTGCTGTTCACGGTCCTCGCGCTGTGGCCGTTCCTCGAGGCGTTCGCCACCGGCGACAAGCGCGAGCACCACGTGCTCGACCGCCCGCGCAACGCCCCGTTCCGCACCGCGTTCGGGGTCGCCTTCCTGACGGCCTTCATGATCCTGGTGCTCGCCGGGTCTAACGACCTCATCGCGACGCACTTCCACCTGTCGATCAACGACATCACGTGGACGTTCCGGGTGCTGTTCTTCGTGGCCCCGCCGCTGGCGTTCTGGATCACGAAGCGCATCTGCCTGGCGCTGCAGCGCAAGGACCGCGAGCTGGTCCTGCACGGCCACGAGACCGGCCGCATCGTCCGGTTCGCGTCCGGCGAGTACATCGAGGTGCACAAGCCCCTCGACGCCCACGAGCGCTGGCTCCGCGTGCAGCACGAGCCCCGTCGCCCGCTCGAGATCGAGCCGGCCGAGGACTCGCGCGGCGTGCGCCGCAAGGGCTACCGGATCGACGCCGCGCGGCGCCGGCTCTCGAAGGTCTTCTACGAGGACCGGGTCGAGCCCGTCACCCCGGCGGAGCTCGCCGCGGCCCAGTCGCACGGCGGCCACGACGCCCTGCCGCTCGCGCACGACGAGCAGCGCGAGGAGCTGACCGCCGGCGCGTCCGGCAGCCGGCACCTCGCCCCCGAGCCCGAGGACACCGAGGGCACGCAGGGCACCAAGCGCCCCTGAAACCAGCGCTGACCTGGGGAATCATCCCGCGCGCCCGGTCGTTGCACCGGGTGGGCGAGGCGATCGACAGGACGACCCCGCCCGGGTCGCACCGGCTCACCGCCGGAGCGGCCCGGGCGTCGTCGTCCCCGCAGGTCGCCGGACCCGTCGCACCACCGAGCCGGATCCCGGCCCGGGAGGCCGGGGACCACCCGGTCGTGGTACGACAGAGGAGGTGC
This sequence comes from Cellulomonas sp. Y8, assembly GCF_008033115.1. Classification (NCBI taxonomy): domain Bacteria; kingdom Bacillati; phylum Actinomycetota; class Actinomycetes; order Micrococcales; family Cellulomonadaceae; genus Cellulomonas; species Cellulomonas sp. Y8. Next base: position 4,030,380 of record NZ_CP041203.1, on the reverse strand, counting down.
GCCCGCCCGACGGCGGGGCGCACCGACTGCGAAGACTCCGCCGCGGCGAACCGAGCCGGGGCCTGAGCTCAGAGAGGCACTGATGGCTGACTACACCCTTCCGGACCTGCCCTACGACTACGCGGCGCTCGAGCCGCACATCTCCGGCCGCATCATGGAGCTGCACCACGACAAGCACCACGCGACGTACGTGGCCGGCGCCAACACGACGCTGGAGAAGCTGGCGGGTGCCCGGGAGTCCGGCGACTTCGCCGCCGTGGCCGGCCTGGAGAAGACCCTGGCCTTCAACCTCGGCGGCCACGTGAACCACTCGGTGTTCTGGGAGAACCTCTCCCCCGACGGCGGCGACAAGCCGGTCGGCGAGCTGGCCGCGGCGATCGACGAGTTCTTCGGCTCGTTCGACAAGTTCCAGGCGCACTTCACCGCCAACGCGACGACCATCATGGGCTCGGGCTGGTCGATCCTGGCCTGGGACTCCATCGGCCAGAAGCTCGTGATCGTGCAGCTGTACGACCAGCAGGGCAACATCCCGCTGGGCATCGTGCCGATCGTCGTGCTCGACATGTGGGAGCACGCGTTCTACCTCGACTACGTCAACGTCAAGGCGGACTACGTCAAGGCGTGGTGGAACATCGTGAACTGGGCGGACGCCGGCGAGCGGTTCGCCCGCGCGCGCACGCAGACCTCGGGCCTGATCGTCCCGTCGCTCTGAGCGCCTTCTGACGGCTGCGCGAGGCCGGTCCGCCCTCCGGGGCGGGCCGGCCTCTCTCGTGCCCGCAGCGGGCCGCCGGCAGGCACGAGCGGGCCGCCGTCGACGCCCCGCTCACCCGTGCGCCGCCCACCCAGGCGCCGGGACCGGGGCGGCGCGGGGGGCGTGGGCGGCGCGGACGGTCCGGCCGGTCGAGATCCGACCGGCATACGGCGACGGGCCGGGCACCCCGTGGGGTGCCCGGCCCGTCGTGCCGTGCGGTGCGCCTGCGCTCAGTGCGCGTGCTGGCCGCGGGAGAACTCGAAGATCCACCCGATCAGGCCGATGATGCCCAGCGCGCCGCCGATGTACAGCAGCCACCAGCCGATCGCCATGCCGAGGAACACCAGCGCGCCGGCGAACGCGATCGTGATGGGCCACCAGCTCCACGGGCTGAACACGCCCTGGTCGCCGGCGCCCTCCGCGATGAGCGCCTCCGGGTCGTCCTCCGGGCGGGCGTCGATCCGGCGGGAGAGCAGCAGCAGGTAGCCGCCGATCATGCCCACCAGTCCGCCGACCAGCGGGATGCCGACGGTGCCGACGGGCTCGCCGCCGCTCCACCAGGCGTAGATCAGGCCGATCGGGATGAAGAACAGGATCCCGCCCAGGAAGAGGTAGGGCTCCACCTTCATGGCGTGCCGCGGCCGCTCGCCGCCGGACACGGACGGCTTCGCGCCGCCGAACTCGTCGAGCCTGCTCACTTGTCCCGGCCCTCCTCGTCGTCGGTGCTGCGCGGACGGTCGTCCACGATGGTCGCGCTGGACTGCTCCTCCTGGCCGCCGCCGTGGTCGGCGCGGTCGCGGGCGACGCTCTGCTCCCCCGTGCGCTCGGCCTCCCAGTCGAAGAACCCGGGCTCGGGCTCGACGTGGTCCATGGCCGCCACCTCGGGGTGGTGCAGGTCGAACGCGGGGCGCTCGGACCGGATGCGCGGCAGCGACGTGAAGTTGTGCCGCGGCGGCGGGCAGGACGTGGCCCACTCGAGCGACTGGCCGTAGCCCCACGGGTCGTCGACGGTGACCTTCGGCGCCCGGCGCCAGGTGATGTAGACGTTCCACAGGAACGGCAGCGTGGAGATCGCGAGGATCATCGAGCCGATGGTCGAGAGCTGGTTCATCCAGGTGAACCCGTCCTCGGGCGAGTAGTCCGCGTACCGGCGCGGCATGCCGACCACGCCCAGCCAGTGCTGGATGAGGAACGTCATGTGGAAGCCGATGAACAGCAGCCAGAAGTGCACCTTGCCCAGGCGCTCGTTCAGCATGCGGCCGGTGAACTTCGGCCACCAGTAGTACATGCCGCCGAACATCATGAACACGACGGTGCCGAACACCACGTAGTGGAAGTGCGCGACGACGAAGTACGTGTCCGAGACCTGGAAGTCGAGCGCCGGGCTGGACAGGATGATGCCGGTCAGACCGCCGAACAGGAAGGTCGTCAGGAAGCCGATCGTCCAGAGCATCGGTGTCTCGAACGTGAGCTTGCCGCGCCACATCGTGCCGATCCAGTTGAAGAACTTCACGCCTGTCGGCACCGCGATGAGCATCGTCATCAGCGCGAAGAACGGCAGCAGGACCGCGCCGGTCACGTACATGTGGTGCGCCCACACGGTGACGGACAGGGCCGCGATCGCGATCGTCGCGTAGACGAGGCCCTTGTAGCCGAACACCGGCTTGCGGCTGAACACCGGGAGGATCTCGGTCGCGATGCCGAAGAACGGCAGGGCGATGATGTAGACCTCGGGGTGCCCGAAGAACCAGAACAGGTGCTGCCAGAGGATGGCGCCGCCGTTCTCGGGGTTGAAGACCTGCGCGCCGAGGCGGCGGTCGGCACCCAGCGCGAACAGCGCGGCGGCCAGCGGCGGGAACGCCATCAGCACCAGCAGGCTGGTGACGAGCGTGTTCCAGGTGAAGATCGGCATCCGGAACATGGTCATGCCCGGCGCGCGCATCGTGACGATCGTGGTGATGAAGTTGACCGCACCGAGGATCGTGCCGAAGCCGGTCAGCGCGAGGCCGAACACCCACAGGTCGCCGCCGGCGCCCGGCGAGTAGACCGAGTTCGACAGCGGCGCGTACGCGAACCAGCCGAACGACGCCGCGCCCTGCGGGGTCAGGAACCCGCCCGCGGCGATCAGGCCGCCGAACAGGTACAGCCAGTACGAGAACGCGTTGAGCCGCGGGAACGCGACGTCGGGGGCGCCGATCTGCAACGGCATGATGATGTTCGCGAAAGCCGCGAACAGCGGCGTCGCGAACAGCAGCAGCATGATCGTGCCGTGCATCGTGAAGAGCTGGTTGTACTGCTCCTTGCTCTGCACGATCTGGATGCCGGGCTCGAACAGCTCGGCGCGGATCAGCAGCGCCATGATGCCGCCGATCGCGAACCACACGAACGCGGTGATCAGGTACATGTAGCCGATCGTCTTGTGGTCGGTCGACGTGACCCACTTGACGATCGTGCGGCCCAGGGTCTGGCGGCGGGGGGCGAGCCCCGGCACGGCCTCGACGGTGGCGGCCATCAGTTCTCCTCGGGAGTGTCGGAGGAGTCGGAGCGGACGTCCTGCAGGCGGCTGTAGTCGAGCCCGAGCTGGCCGTCCTGGCCGGCGTCCCGCAGCTCGTCGATGTGCGCGTCGTACTCCTCGCGCGACACGACCTTCACGTTGAACAGCATCGACGAGTGCTCCTCGCCGCAGAGCTCGGCGCACTTGCCGACGTACTCGCCCTCGACCTGCGGGACGACCTGGAACGTGTTGGTGCGCCCCGGGATCATGTCCTGCTTGTAGAGGAACGCGGGCACCCAGAACGAGTGGATGACGTCGCGGGAGTCGAGCACGAACTCGACGCGCTCACCCACCGGGAGGTACAGCGTCGGCTGGTCCGCGAGGACGCCGGTCGCGCCGACCTCCTGGGCGTGCTGGCCAGTGTCGTACACGTCGTCGTCGACGTAGTTGAAGTCCCAGCTCCACTGCTTGCCGATGACCTGGACGGTCATGTCGGGCTCGGCAGAGGTGTCCTGGATCTCGGTCATGTCGCGCGCCGTGTAGTAGAACAGCACGCCGACCATGATGATCGGCAGGATCACGTACATGATCTCGAGCGGCACGTGGTACCGCAGCTGCACGGGGAGCTGGTCGTCGTCCTTGCGCTTCCGGTACACCGTGACGCACCAGAGGATCAGGCCCCAGACCAGGATGCCGACCAGCAGGGCGGCCACCCAGGAGCCGACCCAGAGGTTCGTGATCCGTCCGGTCTGGTTCGTGATCTCGTTGTCGGAGTCGCCGGGCAGCCAGCCTCGCTGGGCCTCGGGCGAGCATCCGGCGAGCGCCAGGGCGACGGTCGTCGCGGCGCCCGCGACGGCCAGTCGGGTCCGCCAGGGGCGGCGGGGGGTCTGCGAGCGCACCGGGGGCCTTCCACGTCGGTCCCCGTCGCGCACGACACCGCACCGTGCGTCGCCCGACAGGGAAGTCACCTAGGACCTATGTCCTCGATCCCGTGCAGCGTAGCGCGCTGGTCGGCTTGTCGTTGCCTCGGAATCGCCCGCGGACGCCACTTTGTGACGCAGTGTCATCTGGATCACGTCCCTGACCGGCCTGTGCGTCGCCTGCGGATCCGCCGCCCCGGCCGGGCGTGCCGCACCGGCCGGTAGCGTGCCCGGGTGACCGACTCCCCCGCCGCCGCCCGCCGCGTCGTCCTGGACGCCGGCGGCCGCGCGCCCGTGCTGCCCGCCGCGCGCGAGGCGTTCCTCGCCGCCCTCGACGAGGGCTGGTCGGACCCGCGCCGCCTGCACACCGAGGGGCGGCGCGCCCGTGCCCTGCTCGACGGCGCGCGCGAGGCGGTGGCGGCGCTCGTGGGCGCCCGCACCGAGGAGGTCGACCTCGCGCCGTCGCACACCGCTGCGCTGCACGGCGCGGTGCTGACGGTCGCGCGGGGACGGCGGCGGGTCGGGACGTCGGTGGTCGCCTCGGCGGTCGAGCGCCGGGCCGTGCTGGACGCGGCCGGGGCTGCGGGGTCCCTCGTCGAGGTCCGGGTCGACCGGCACGGGCGCCTCGACCTCGACGCGTTCGCCGACGCCGTGGCGCGCCCGGGCGTGGCGCTGGCGGCGGTGCAGCACGCGAACGGCGAGGTCGGCACGCTCCAGCCGGTCGCCGGGGCCCACGAGGCCGCGCGCGCCGCGGGCGTGCCGCTCCTCGTCGACGCCGGGTCCTCGTTCGGGCACACCCCCGTCGGGCCGGAGTGGGACGTCCTGACCCTGGACCCCGGCGACGTCGGCGCCCTGCCCGGCGTGGCGGTGCTCGCGACCCGCGCCGGGGTGCGCCGCTCCCCCGTGCCGCCCGCCGGCGCCGGGGACGAGGACCGCTGGTTCCCGGGCGGCGTCTCCGTCCCCGCCGCGCTGGCGGCCGCCGTCGCGCTGCAGGCGGCCGCGGCCCGGGTCGCCGCCGGGTCCGACCCGCGGCACGCCGTGGTGGAGCGACTCCGGGCCCGGGTGGCCGCGGAGGTGCCGGAGGTCGACGTCGCCGGGCCGACCGACGGGCGGCTGCCGCACGTGCTGACGTTCTCCTGCCTGTACGTCGACGGCGAGGCCGTCGTCACGGCGCTCGACCGGGCCGGGTTCGCGGTGGCGTCCGGGTCGGCGTGCACCTCGGCCACGGACGAGCCCAGCCACGTCCTCGCGGCGATGGGCGCGCTGACCCAGGGGAACGTGCGGCTGTCGCTGCCCGTCGGGACCACCGCTGCGGACGTGGACCGGTTCTGCGCCGCCCTGCCGGGCGTCGTGGCGGCGATCCGCCGCGACGCGGGGCTGACCGACCTCTGACCACTGCGCCGCCGCGGCGGCCCCGGGACGCACGAGGGCCCCGGACCGTGCGGTCCGGGGCCCTCGGGGCGTCAGGCGGTGCGGGTCAGCTGAAGGAGCCGCCGCACGCGCAGGACGAGCCCGCGTTCGGGTTGTCGATCGTGAAGCCCTGCTTCTCGATCGTGTCCGCGAAGTCGATGGTCGCGCCCTCGAGGTAGGGGACGCTCATCCGGTCCACGACGACCTCGACGCCGTCGAAGTCGCGCAGCGCGTCGCCGTCGAGCACGCGCTCGTCGAAGTAGAGCTGGTAGATCAGGCCCGAGCAGCCGCCCGGCTGGACCGCGATGCGCAGGCGCAGGTCGTCGCGCCCCTCCTGCTCGAGGAGGCTGCGGACCTTCTCGGCCGCGACGTCGGTGAGGTCGACGCCGTGCGTCGCGGTCTCGGTGGTCTCGCTCATTGCTGTCTCCTGACGGTGTCTCGGATCGGTCGCGGGCGCGCGCGGGGCGCGTGCCGCGGGACGGTCACGTCGAGCACAACCGCACTCCCGCGTGATCTGTTCCCCAATGTACGCCCGCGCACCCGCCGGGCCGCGGGACGCGCACAGGACCTGCACGCCGCGCGGCCGGTGGCGCGGGTCAGCGCGACCAGGTGCGCGCGATCCGCGGGACCCGCGCACGCAGCGCGGCCGACGGGTCCCGGCGCCACGCGTCCTCGTCCGCCGGGTGCTCCACCACGCCGAACCCCGCCGCGAGGCCGGCGGCGCCCCAGTCGCGGCGGCCGGTGCGCAGGTGCGCCGCCACCGCGATCGCCGGCACCCCGAGCGGGAGCGCGGCGTGCGCGGCGACCCCGACGACGCCGTGCTCCAGCGCGGTGGCGTCGAGGACGGACGTGCCGGTCAGCACCAGGTCCACCTCGGCGGCCCGGCCCGGCAGGTCGACGGCGTCGGCGACCCAGGACGCGCCGTCCACGAGCCGGGCGCCGAGCAGCCCGAGCGCGAACGCCGCACCCCCGCCCGCGCCCGACCCCGGGACGAGCGCGGCGCGCGACCCCGGTGCCCGCGCATCGGGCCCCGCCGGGGCGCCCGCGACGCCCCCGCCCAGCAGATCGCGCCGCCCGCCGTCGCCGGCCCGCGCCGCGGCCTCCCCGGCCGCCCGCACGAACCCGGCGACCGCCCGCTCGACGTCCTGCGCCGCGTCCGCGGCCACCCGCCCCGCCTCGGCCAGGTCCGCCGACACGCCGCCGAGCCCGAGCAGCGGGAGGTCATGGGCGTGCAGCGCCACCAGGTCCCGGCCCCGCAGCGCCTCGCGGAGCGCACCGACCTCGCTCAGGTCCTCGGCGGCCAGCCCGGCCGCCGCGTCCAGCCCGCGCGCGGCGGCCGCCGGCGCGGCCCCGAGCGCGGCCAGCAGGCCCGCGCCCGCGTCGTGCGCGACGGTCCGTCGCCCGCCCAGGCCGACGACGACCCGCCCGGCGCCGGTGTCGAGCGCCGCAGCGAGCAGCGTGCCCAGCCCCGCCGAGGTCGTCGCCCCCGGCGGGACCGCCCCCGGGTCACCGGCGCCCAGCGCCAGCGCGCCGTCGACGTAGGCGGTCCGCCCGCCGCCCGGCTCCGCCACGACCAGCACCGCGCCCGGCACGACCGCGCCGTGGGCGTCCGTCGTCGTGACCGGCAGCAGCTCGCCGCCGCGCGCCGCCCGGACCGCGTCGACCAGCCCCGCGCCGCCGTCGGACAGCGGGAGCGGGAGCAGCGTGTCGCCGGGCGCGGCCTCGAGCCAGCCGGCGGTCAGCGCCGCCACCGCCTCGTCGGCCGTCAGCACGGGCCACGGGTCGGCGCCCGCCGCGACGGACGGGCCGGCGACGCCGCGCACCGCGGAGGCGGCGGGCCCGGGGCCGTCGCCCGGGCGCGCGTCGAACCGGCCGGGGGCGACGAGCACGTGCACGGCGCGATCCTCGCACGCCGGCGCGCTCGCCCACCCGCCCCGGTCCTGGTCAGCGCCCCGGACCGCTGTGGGATGATGCCGCGCGTGACTCTCCTCGCCCCCGGGACCACGTTCGCCGAGCCCGCGTCCTCCGCGCTGCTGCTGCTCGGCCAGGGCCGCGACCTCGCGTCGGAGCGCGGCGTCGAGTGCGTCGGCGGCCTGCCCGCCGCCTCGGACCCCGACCTGGTCGAGCGCGCCCGCGCCGCTCGTGCCGCGCTCGGCGACCGGGCGTTCGTGCTGGGCCACCACTACCAGCGCGACGAGGTCATCGACTTCGCCGACGTCACCGGTGACTCGTTCAAGCTCGCCCGCGAGGCGGCCGCGCGGCCCGACGCCGAGTTCATCCTGTTCTGCGGCGTGCACTTCATGGCGGAGTCGGCCGACATCCTCACGTCCGACGCCCAGCAGGTCGTGCTGCCCGACATGGCGGCCGGCTGCTCGATGGCCGACATGGCCGCGATCGACCAGGTCGAGGACGCCTGGGACGTGCTGGTCGAGGCCGGCGTCGCGGAGGACACCGTCCCCGTGACGTACATGAACTCGACCGCCGCCATCAAGGCGTTCACCGGCCGGCACGGCGGCACCGTCTGCACGTCCTCGAACGCGCACGTCGCGCTGCGCTGGGCGTTCGACCAGGTCGGCGGCGTCGACGGCACCGGCAAGGTGCTGTTCATGCCGGACCAGCACCTCGGCCGGAACACCGCGGTGCTGGAGCTCGGCATCCCGCTGGAGCAGTGCGTGGTGTTCGACCCGCGGAAGCCGGACGGCGGCCTCACCGTCGCCGAGCTGCGCGAGGCGCGGATGATCCTGTGGCGCGGGCACTGCTCCGTGCACGGCCGGTTCAGCGCGCAGAACCTCGTCGACGTCCGCGCGGCCGTCCCCGACGTGACCGTGCTCGTGCACCCGGAGTGCAAGCACGAGGTCGTCACGGGCGCCGACATGGTCGGGTCGACGGAGTACATCATCAAGGCCCTCGACGCGGCCCCCGCGGGCTCCGCCTGGGCGATCGGCACCGAGCTCAACCTGGTCCGCCGGCTCGCGAAGGCCCACCCGGACAAGCAGATCTCGTACCTCGACTCGACGGTGTGCTTCTGCTCGACCATGAACCGCATCGACCTCCCGCACCTGGTGTGGGCGATGGAGTCGCTGGTCGCCGGCCGGGTGCCGAACCGGATCGTCGTCGACGCGGACGACGCGCACTGGGCGCGGGTCGCGCTCGACCAGATGCTGGCCCTGCCGGGGTACTGAGACCCTGGGGCGGTACGCCACCGCCGTCGGGAGGGGACGCTCGTGAGCACCGGGAACCCGTTGCGGATCGGCATCGTCGTGTTCGACGACGCCGAGGAGCTCGACGTGGTCGGGCCGTTCGACGTCCTGGCCTCCTGGGCGGCGCACTCCGCGCTGCACCCCGAGGTCGTGACGTTCTCGGCCGACGGGTCGGGCGTGCGCTGCGCGAAGGGGCTGCGGCTGGTGCCGGACGCCGCGCGCGAGGACGTCGGCCCGCTGCACGTCCTGGTGCACCCCGGCGGCCGCGGCACCCGCGCGCTCGCCCGCGACCCGGAGCACCTGGCGTGGGTCCGCGACCTGCGCCGCGAGACCGCCCTGATGACGTCCGTGTGCACCGGGGCGCTGGTCTACGCCGCGGCGGGCCTGCTGGCCGGGCGGCCGGCGACCACGCACTGGGCCGCGGTCGACGAGCTGGCGGAGCTCGACCCGAGCGTGCTGGTCGACACCGAGGCGCGGTTCGTCGACGACGGCGACGTCGTGACGAGCGCGGGCGTGTCGGCCGGCATCGACATGGCGCTGCACCTGGTGGCGCGGCTGGAGTCGCCGGAGGCCGCGCGGGCGGTGCGCCGGGGCATCCAGTACGACCCGGCCCCGCCGGTCTGAGCGGGCTCGCGCACTGACGTCCCGGACGGCGACCCGATCTGACAGTGGAAGGTCGTGACGGACACGCCGTCGGCGTGTCCGTCACGACCTTCCACTCAGGCGGCGGCAGGACCGGGCGTCAGACCGCCAGGCGCGCCAGCAGCAGGGCCTCGGCCAGCACCACGCGCTCCAGCTCGCCGAGGTGCACCGACTCGTTGGCGCCGTGGGCGCGCGAGTCCGGGTCCTCCACGCCGGTCACCAGGATCGCCGCGTCCGGGTACACCTCGAGCAGGTCGGCGATGAACGGGATCGACCCGCCGATGCCGATGTCGACCGGGTCGGTCCCCCACGCGTCGGCGAACGCGGCGCGTGCGGCCTGCATCGCGGCCGAGTCGGCGGGCGCCTGGAACGGCTTGCCGAGCTCGCCGTCCCGGACCGTCACCCGGGCGCCGAACGGGGCGTGGCCCTCGAGGTGGGCGCGCAGGGCGGCCAGCGCGGCGGCCGGGTCCTGGCCGGGCGCGATCCGCATCGACAGCTTGGCGGTGGCCTTCGGGGCGATCGTGTTCGACGCGGTGGCGACCCGCGGGGCGTCGAGGCCGATCACGGCGATCGTCGGGCGGGTCCACAGCCGCGCGGTGAGCGGGCCGGTGCCGGCGAGGGTCACGCCGTCGAGCACGCTCGCGTCGGCGCGGAACGCGGCCTCGTCGTAGTCGACGGTCGGGTCGGCGGCCGACACCAGGCCCTCGACCGCGACGTCGCCGGCGTCGTCGTGCAGCGTGGCGATCAGCCGGGACAGCAGGGTCACGGCGTCGAGCACCGGGCCGCCGAACATGCCCGAGTGCACGGCGTGGTCGAGCACGGCCACCTCGACCTCGAGGTCCACGAGCCCGCGCAGCGACGTGGTGAGGCCGGGGACGCCGATCTTCCAGTTCGACGAGTCGGCGACGACGATGACGTCCGCGCGCAGCAGGTCGGAGTACGTGTGCAGGAACCGGGTGAAGGACGGCGAGCCGACCTCCTCCTCGCCCTCGACGAACACCGTGACGCCGACGCCCAGCTCGTCGCGGAGCACGCGGAGCGCGCCGAGGTGCGCCACGACGCCGGCCTTGTCGTCCGCGGCGCCGCGCCCGAACAGCCGGCCGTCGCGCTCGGTCGGCTCGAACGGCTCGGTGTCCCAGTCCTCGCGGGCACCCGGGGGCTGCACGTCGTGGTGGGCGTACAGCAGCACGGTGGGCGCGCCGGCCGGGGCGGGGCGCCGGGCGACGACCGCGGGGGCGCCGGGCGTGCCGTCGGGGCGCTCGACCGAGAGGATCTGCACCTCCGGCAGGCCGGCCTCGCCGAGCAGGCGGGCGACGTGCTCCGCGCTGGCGGCGACGTGCGCCTGGTCGAAGTCCGCGTTCGAGACGCTCGGCACGCGGACGAGGGCCTCGAGGTCGGCACGGACGCCCGGGAAGGCGGCGGCGACGCGGGCCCGCAGGTCGGCGACGGCCTCGGGGGCGGCGGGCGTGGGGGACGCGTGGGTGGCGGTGGGCTCTGTCACGGATCGCCACGCTACTCGACTACCCTGGAGGGGTGTTCGGACGCAGCAAGGACAGCACCTCCCCCGCGGAGCAGGCCACCCCGGGTCTCGTCGAGGAGACCCCGGGCCTGATCGAGGCCGGGAAGGGCCGCCCCACCCCCAAGCGGAAGACGGCCGAGGCCGCCAACCGCCGGCCGCTCGTGCCCCAGGACCGCAAGGCCGCGGCCAAGGACGCGCGCGCCGCGCAGCGGGCCGAGCGCGACAAGCAGTACGCCGCGATGCAGACCGGCGACGAGCGGTACATGCCCGCCAAGGACAAGGGTCCCGTGCGCCGGTACATCCGGCAGTACGTCGACGCCCGGTGGAGCCTCGGCGAGCTGTTCCTGCCGGTCGCCATCGTCATGCTGCTGCTCAACATGCTGCTGACGTCGGTCAGCCCGGAGCTCGCGTTCCTGGGCCTGGTCGTGCTCTACCTGTTCATCATCGGCATGGTCGTCGACGTCATCATCATGTGGCGCAAGCTCCGCAAGCGGCTCGCCGCGAAGTTCGGCGACGCGGGCCAGCAGCGCGGGCTGATGATGTACGCCGTCACCCGGGTGTTCCAGATCCGCCGTGCCCGCCTGCCGAAGCCGCAGGTCAAGCACGGTGACTACCCCGAGTGAGCCGGCGCTCCTAGACCGTCCTAGGGTGGTGGCATGGTCAACTACCGCCACCTGGGCCGCTCCGGCCTCAAGATCTCCGAGATCACCTACGGCAACTGGCTGACGCACGGCTCGCAGGTCGAGAACGACGCCGCCACCGCCTGCGTCCGCGCCGCGCTCGACGCCGGCATCAGCTCCTTCGACACCGCGGACGTCTACGCGAACACGGTCGCCGAGGAGGTGCTCGGCGAGGCCCTCAAGGGCGAGCGCCGGCAGTCGCTGGAGATCTTCACGAAGGTCTACTGGCCGACCGGCCCCAAGGGCCCGAACGACACCGGCCTGTCCCGCAAGCACATCATGGAGTCGATCGACGGCTCCCTGCAGCGCCTCCAGACCGACTACGTCGACCTGTACCAGGCGCACCGCTACGACCACGCGACGCCGCTCGAGGAGACGATGCAGGCGTTCGCCGACGTCGTCCGCTCCGGCAAGGCGCTGTACATCGGCGTCTCCGAGTGGACCGCGGACCAGATCCGCGCCGGCCACGCGCTGGCGAAGGACCTGGGCTTCCAGCTGATCTCGAACCAGCCGCAGTACTCCGCGCTGTGGCGGGTCATCGAGCCCGAGGTCGTCCCGGCGTCCGAGGAGCTGGGCGTGTCCCAGATCGTCTGGTCCCCCGTGGCCCAGGGCGTGCTCACCGGCAAGTACAAGCCGGGCCAGCCGCTGCCCGAGGGCTCGCGCGCGACGGACGAGAAGGGCGGCGCGAACACCATCAAGCGCTTCCTGGACCAGCCGAACGTGCTCCAGCGCGTGCAGGACCTCACCCCCGTCGCGAACGAGCTCGGGCTGTCGCTCGCGCAGCTCGCGGTCGCCTGGGTGCTGCAGAACCAGAACGTCGCCGCGGCGATCATCGGGGCGTCCCGCCCCGAGCAGGTCACCGAGAACGTCAAGGCGTCCGGGGTCGAGATCCCGGCCGAGCTGATGACGCGGATCGACGAGATCCTCGGCGACGCGGTCATCGCGGACCCGGCGGAGACGGCGAAGAACTCGCCCGCCTCGCGCTGACGCCGCGGACGTCGCAGGGCCGGCACCCCCTCGGGGGTGCCGGCCCTGCTGCCGTCTCCGCGGGCGCGGCCGCTAGCGGCCCTCCCCCGGCTCGGCCGGCTCGGCCGCCGCCACGGCGGGCGGCACCGGCACGGCGAGCCGCGGCAGCAGCCAGTGGATCAGCGGCCCGATGCCGAGCGCGTACGCCAGCGTCGCGAACCCGAGCGTGCCGCCGAGCAGCCAGCCGACGGCGACCACGGTCACCTCGATCGCGATCCGCACGGGGCCCACGGGCCAGCCGGTGCGGGCGACCAGGCCGGTCATCAGGCCGTCCCGCGGCCCCGGGCCGAGCCGGGCACCGATGTACAGCGCGGACGCGAGCCCGTTGAGCACGATGCCCGCCAGCACCATGCCGACCCGCGCGGCCATCGGGAGCGCCTCGGGCAGCAGGTCGAGCAGGGCGAGGAACGGGTCGATCAGGACGCCGATCAGCACCACGTTCGCGACGGTGCCGATCCCGGGCCGCTGCCGGAGCGGCCACCAGGCCCCGAGGATCAGCACGCTGAGCACGATGGTCACCGTGCCGAGAGACCAGCCGACCTGCCGGGACACGCCCTGGCTCAGCACGTCCCACGGCATGTTGCCGAGGCCGGTGTGCACGAGGACGGCGATCGAGGCGGCGTAGAGGACGAGCCCGCCGACGAGCTGGACGGCGCGGCGGCCGGCGTGGGCGGAGCGCCGGGCGGCGGGAGCGGGGGTGGCCACCGCCGCGGCGGTGGCATCGGGCTGAGCGGTCACGGACTCATCATCGGCGCCGACCGGCCTTCCTTTCGATAGCCACTTGCGCAAGAGTGGCCCCATGTCCACGCTCCTCGTCTCCGACCGCCGGATCGGCGGCACCGGGCTGGCCGCCGTGCTCGGCAGCTGGCGCCGCCCCGGCCCGGCGTACGCCGCGCTCGCCGACGCCGTCCGCCGCGCGATCCTCGCCGGCGACCTGCCGCTCGCCACCCGGGTCCCCGGGGAGCGGGAGCTGGCCGACGTGCTCGGGGTGTCCCGCACGACGACCTCGGGAGCGTACGGGCTGCTGCGCGACGAGGGGTACCTGGTGAGCCGCCAGGGGTCCGGCACCGTGACCGCCCTCCCCGAGGACCGCGCCCGCGGCGGGGCCGCACTGCCCCTGCACCGGCCGCTCGCGACGGACGGCGTCGTGGACCTGACGATCGCCGCGTGCCCGGCGCCGCGCGAGCTGCACGAGGCCGCCCGGCGCGCTGTCGACGCGCTGCCCCGGCACGCCGGCCACGGCTACGCGCCGCTCGGCCTGGACGTGCTCCGCGCCGCGATCGCGGACCGGTACACCGCCCGCGGCACCCCGACGACGCCCGACCAGGTGCTCGTGACGACCGGCGCCCAGCACGCCATCGCGCTGCTGATGCGGACGCACGCCGGGCCGGGCGACCGGGTGGTCGTCGAGCAGCCCACCTACCCGCACGCGATCGACGCGGCGCGGTCCGTCGGCGCGCGGCCGGTGCCGGTGCCGACCGGGCGCGCCGGCACGGACCTGGACCTCCTGGAGTCGACGGTGCGCCAGGTCGCCCCGCGGCTCGTCTACCTGATCCCGGACCACCACAACCCCACGGGGGCGACGCTGGACGGCGCGGCGCGCGAGCAGGTGCGGGCGCTGGCCCGGCGCACGGGGACGGTCGTGGCCGGCGACGAGGTGCTCACCGACCTCACGCTCGACGGCCCCGAGCCCGAGCCGTTCGCCGGCGACGGCCACGCGCCGCGGGTGGTCGCGATCGGGTCGATGTCCAAGAGCCACTGGGGCGGCCTGCGGGTCGGCTGGCTGCGCGGGCCGGCGGATCTCGTGGCACGGCTGGCCCTGGCCCGGCGGAGCGCGGACCTCGGCACGGCGGTGCTGGACCAGCTGGTCGCCGTCGAGCTGCTGCGGCTCGGCGAGGCGCCCCTGGTCGAGCGCCGGGACCGGCTGCGCGCGGGGCGGGACCTGCTGGTCCGGCTCCTCGCGGAGCGGCTGCCGGGGTGGCGGTTCGCGGTGCCCCCGGGCGGGCAGGCGCTCTGGGTCGACCTCGGGGCGCCGGTGTCGTCGGCGCTCAGCGCGCTCGCGCTCGCCCACGGGGTGCGGGTGGCGCCGGGCCCCGCGTTCGGCGTCGACGGCGGCCTGGAGGACCGGCTGCGGCTCCCGTTCACCTCCGAGCCGGACGAGCTGCGCCGGGCGGTCGACGGGCTGGCGCTCGCGTGGGCGGCGCTCGGTGCGCCGGGTCGGGCGGACGCGGGGACGCCGCCGCTCGCGGGGACGACGGCCGCGCTCGTCTAGCGTCGCGTGCCGCCCGTGCGGACCCCGCGCACCGCGGCGGTCAGTCCCGCGGACGGACCGTCATCTGCTCCGGCACGGCCCCGAGGTCGTAGGCCGGCGGCACGAGCGCGCCGTCGTTCCGCAGCACCGCCGTGCGCGCGCCCTGGTCCCGCAGCGTGCGCCAGTGCGCGCCGAGCCACTCCTCGGCGTCGTACCGGGTGCCGAAGACGGGCGACAGCGGGCGGTCGAGCACCTCCCCGGACGGGCCGGTGAGCTCCCACGCCCACTGCGGGTGCAGCGCGGTCACGCGGCACCCGCCGGGGCGGCCGCGCGGGTCACGGCGTCGCGGGCGAGCGCCCGGCCGATCCGCGACGCCCAGAACGGTCCCTCGTAGATGAACCCGGTGTAGCCCTGCACCAGGTCGGCGCCCGCGGCCAGGTAGGCGCGCGCGTCGGCCGGGGTGGTGATGCCGCCGACGCCGATCACGACCCGGTCCGCGCCGAGCCGGTGCCGCAGCCGCGCGACGACCACCAGGCCGCGGTCGAGCAGCGGCGGGCCGGACAGGCCGCCGGGGCCGAGGTCGTGCGCGATCGTCGTGTTGACCGCGACCACGCCGTCGAGGCCGAGCTCGGTGACCAGGTCCGCGACCGCGTCGACGTCGGCGTCCGCGAGGTCCGGGGCGATCTTGACCAGGAGCGGGACGCGCGGCCGACCCGCGGCGGCGGCCGACTCGTCCGCGGCGGCGCGGGCCGCCTGCAGGATCGGGCGCAGCGCGTCGACGGACTGCAGGTCGCGCAGCCCCGGCGTGTTCGGCGACGACACGTTCACCACGAGGTAGTCGGCGTACGGCGCGAGCAGGCCCGCGCTCGTCGCGTAGTCGTCGGCGGCGTCCTCGGGCGCGGTGACCTTGGTCTTGCCGATGTTCACGCCGACGACGAGCGCGCGGCCCGACGCGGACGAGCGCAGGCGGCGCAGCCGCTCGGCCACCGCGGCGGCACCCTCGTTGTTGAAGCCCATCCGGTTGCGCAGGCCGCGCCGGTCGAGCACCCGCCACAGGCGCGGGGCCTCGTTGCCGGGCTGCGCGTGCGCCGTGACCGTGCCGATCTCGACGAACCCGAAGCCGAGCATCGTCAGCCCCGGCACGCCCACGGCGTTCTTGTCGAAGCCCGCGGCGAGCCCGAAGGGCGACGGGAACGTGCGGCCCAGCACCCGGACCGCCCCGGTCGGCGGCGGGGTGAGCGCGGCGCGCAGCACGCCGTTCAGGACCGGGACGCGGGAGGCGACGCGGATGGCGCGGAACGCGAGGTGGTGCGCCTGCTCGGGGTCGAGGCGGGAGAAGACCTGGCGGAAGAGGAGGCCGTACACGGCCCCCAACCTACTGGTCCGCGGGGGCGGTCGGCCGGGACCCCGCGACCGCGGCGGGCCCCGGGCGGGTGTGCCAGAGCCACGCGACGCCGAGGAACGGCAGCACCAGCGGGACGTAGCCGTACCCCTGGCCGTACACCGACCACACCGTCTGGTCCGGGAGGTCGCCGGCGTCGAGGACCGACAGGGTGCCGACCGCGAGGACGCCGACCAGCTCGACGCCGACGGCGGTCCAGGCGAGGCCGCGCCGGTCGGTCGCCAGGGCGATCGTGGCGACGACGTAGACGAGCGCCGCGAGGGCGGACAGCAGGTAGGCGAGCGGGGCCTCGTCGAACTTCGCGACGAGCTGGTAGCCCGCGCGCGCCGTGGCGGCGAGCGCGAACACGCCGTAGATCGCCACGAGCACCCGGCCGGGGCCGGACGCGGTGCTGCCGTGGGGCGCCGGGGGCGCGGGGGTCGCCGGGCTCGCGGTCACGCGCCGGCCCAGGTCTGGTCGAGCCGCAGCTGCAGGAACACCACCGCCACCGCCGCGATCAGCAGCACGACCGACGACCACCGGGTGCGCTCGGCGAACGCCCACAGCGCGGCCGCGGGCAGCAGGATGAGCTGGGTCACGACGTAGCCCCAGAACACGACGGGCTCGTCCGGCACGGTGCCGGTGGCCTGCCGGACGCCCGCGACGACCGCCTGGACCACCATCAGCCCCTCGACGACGGCCGCGCCCCACAGCTGCCGGAGCACCACGGCGCGGTCCCGGACCGCGAACACCAGGGCCCAGGCGGCCAGCGCGAGGGCCGCCACGGCGACGGCGTAGAGCAGGGGCGGGGTCACGGGGCCCCACGGTACCCGGAGGCGGCGATAGCATCGGCGGGTGCCCCGAGTGACGCTGACCTCCGCGAACCCCGCCCGCCAGACCGCCGACGCCCTCGTCGTCGCGGTCGCCAGCAGCCCCGCCGGCCCCCGGGTCGTGGGCGCCGACTGGCTGCCCGCCGAGACCGTCGAGCAGGTGACCGGCCTCGCCGGCGTGCTCGGCATCACCGGCGCCGTCGACGAGGTCCGGCGGCTCCCCGCCGCGGGCAAGCTGGCGGCGAGGACCGTCGTGCTCACCGGCGTCGGCCCGCTCGACGAGGTCGTCCCGGACGCCGAGACCCTGCGCCGCGCGGCCGGCGCCGCCCTGCGCGAGCTCACCGGCGCCGCGTCGGTCGCCGTCGCGCTGCCCGCCGAGGACGCGGAGCAGGTCGCCGCGGTCGCGGAGGGCGCCCTGTTCGGCGCCTACGCGTACACCCGGTACCGCTCGGGCGAGGACGCCCCGGCCCCGGCCGCCGAGATCACCGTGCTGACCCCGCGCGCCCGTGACAAGTCGGCCACCAAGGCGCTCGCCCGCGCCGAGGTGCTGGCCGCCGCCGTGCACGGCGTGCGCGACCTGGTGAACGCCGCCCCGAACGACCTGTACCCCGCCGCGTTCGCCGACGCCGCCAAGGCTGCGGTCAAGGACACCGGCGCCAAGGGCGTCAAGGTCACCGTGCTGGACGAGAAGGCGCTGGCCGCCGGCGGCTACGGCGGCATCCTCGGCGTCGGCCAGGGCTCGGCCCGCCCGCCGC
Source organism: Cellulomonas sp. Y8 (assembly GCF_008033115.1). Taxonomy (NCBI): domain Bacteria; kingdom Bacillati; phylum Actinomycetota; class Actinomycetes; order Micrococcales; family Cellulomonadaceae; genus Cellulomonas; species Cellulomonas sp. Y8. The sequence goes on along the minus strand of NZ_CP041203.1, from coordinate 4,012,521 downwards.
GCCTGGTCAAGGTCTCCTACTCCCCGTCCCGCCCGGCCGCCAAGGTCGCGCTGGTCGGCAAGGGCATCACGTTCGACTCCGGCGGCATCTCGATCAAGCCGGCCGCGGGCATGGACGCGATGAAGTCCGACATGGCCGGCGCCGCGGCGGTGCTGCACACCGTGCTCGCCGCCGCGCGCCTCGAGCTGCCCGTCGCCGTCACCGGCTGGCTCTGCCTCGCCGAGAACATGCCGTCCGGCACCGCGCAGCGCCCCTCCGACGTGCTGACCATCCGCGGCGGCAAGACCGTCGAGGTGCTCAACACCGACGCCGAGGGCCGGCTCGTCATGGCCGACGGCCTCGTCGCCGCGGTCGAGGAGAAGCCCGACGTCGTCCTCGACATCGCCACGCTGACCGGCGCGCAGCTCGTCGCGCTCGGCCCGCGCGTCTCCGCCGTCATGGGCGACGACTCCACCCGCACCGAGGTCGTCGACGCGGCCGGCGCCGCGGGCGAGGCGTTCTGGCCGATGCCGCTGCCCGCCGACCTGCGCGCCGGGCTCAAGTCGAAGGTCGCGGACATCGCGAACATCGGCGACCGGTTCGGCGGCATGCTCACGGCCGGCCTGTTCCTGCAGGAGTTCGTCGGCTCGACGCCGTGGGCGCACCTCGACATCGCCGGCCCGGCGTTCAACGAGAAGGCGCCGTTCGGGTACACCCCCGCCGGCGGCACCGGCGTGGGCGTCCGCACGCTGCTCGCGCTGATCGAGGCCCGCGCGATCCGCTGACCCCGGCGCGGCGCCGTCGCGCCGCCCGCCCCGCACGACCCCGAGCGCCCGGCGCCCTCCCCGGAGGGCGGCCGGGCGCTCGTGCGTCCGCCCCGCGCGCTCCGTCCGCCGACGTCGGTGGTTGGCGTCCCGACGTCGGTGTTTCGCGCCGAGATCGGTGCCTGCCACCACCGATCTCGGCGCGAACCACCGATCTCGGCGCCCGCCCGTCGTCGAGCGGACGAGGGTCAGCGCGGGTCGGCCGCGCGGCGGGCGGCGCGCTCCCGGGCGGCGCGCTCCCGCTCGATCCGCTGCCGCGTGTTCCAGTCCCGCATCCGCTGCGGGTAGCCGGTGCGCTGCACGTCGTAGAACGGCACCCCGAGCTCCTTCGCGATGTCCCACCCGGCGCGGCCGTCGGGCACCCGGCGGCGGGTCCACTCGCCGTCGGTCGCGATGAGCATGAGCGTCGTCTGCGTGACGTTCGTCTGCGGCTCGAGGTACGCCTCGACGCCCACGCGGGTGCGCACGAACTCGCGGAGGTGCCCCACGGTCTCCTCGCGGGCGGCGCGTCCGGTCGGCGGCGCGTCCGGCGCGGCGGGGGCCGGGCGGCGGCGGCGGGAGAACAGACCCATGCCGGGAGCGTAACGGCGCATGCTGGACCCCGGCTGGGAATCACCCGGGTGCCGCGCGGGCGCGCGCCGTGCCTCGGACGGCCCGCCGACGCCCGCTGCACGGCAAGACATGGGATGACTGTTCCCAGAATCACACGCGGCCCCCGGTCATCTGGGTCGTCCGGCCTACGCGGGGATGACAAGATGGCTCGGGAACAACCGCGTTCCCCTATGTCTGCGCCGGAGGAGTCTTCACGTGTCCGACACGACCGGATCCGCTTTCGACATCGTCGTCCTGGGCGGAGGGAGTGGCGGCTACGCGGCTGCGCTCCGCGGTGCCCAGCTCGGCCTCAGCGTCGCCCTGATCGAGGGCGACAAGGTCGGCGGCACCTGCCTGCACAACGGCTGCATCCCCACCAAGGCCCTGCTGCACGCGGCGGAGCTCGCCGACAACGCCCGCGACGGCGCGCACTTCGGCGTGCAGACGCAGCTCACGGGCATCGACATGAACGGCGTGAACGCCTACAAGGACTCGGTCATCGGCCGGCTCTACAAGGGCCTGCAGGGCCTGATCAAGTCCCGCAAGATCACCGTGTTCGAGGGCTACGGCAAGCTCGTCGCGCAGGACACGGTCGAGGTCAACGGCGAGCGGGTCACCGGTCGGAACGTCATCCTCGGCACCGGCTCCTACGCCCGGTCGCTGCCCGGTCTGGAGATCGTCGGCCGCGTCATCACCTCGGACCAGGCGCTCAAGCTCGACTACGTGCCGAAGTCCGCGATCATCCTCGGCGGCGGCGTCATCGGCTCCGAGTTCGCGAGCGTGTGGAAGTCGTTCGGCGTGGACGTCACGATCATCGAGGCGCTCCCCCACCTGGTCCCGAACGAGGACGAGGCGCTGTCCAAGGCGTTCGAGCGCCAGTTCCGCAAGCGCGGCATCAACTTCAACCTGGGCGTCCGGTTCTCCGGCGTGACCCAGGACGACAGCGGCGTGCACGTCTCGCTGGAGGACGGCAAGACGTTCGACGCCGACCTCCTGCTGGTCGCCGTCGGCCGCGGTCCCCGCACCGCCGACCTGGGCTACGAGCAGCAGGGCATCACGCTCGACCGCGGCTTCGTCATCACGAACGACCGCCTGCACACCGGCGTCGGCAACATCTACGCGGTCGGCGACATCGTCCCGGGCCTGCAGCTCGCGCACCGCGGCTTCGCCCAGGGCATCTTCGTGGCGGAGGAGATCGCGGGCCTGAACCCGCAGCCGATCGTCGAGTCGGGCATCCCCCGCGTGACGTACTCCGACCCGGAGGTCGCGTCCGTCGGCCTGACCGAGGCGAAGGCCAAGGAGGTGCACGGGGCCGACGCGATCGAGACCCTGGAGTACAACCTCGGCGGCAACGGCAAGAGCCAGATCCTCGCGACGCAGGGCTTCATCAAGCTCGTGCGCCAGAAGGACGGCCCCGTGATCGGTGTGCACATGATCGGCGCGCGCGTCGGCGAGCTCATCGGCGAGGGCCAGCTCATCGTGAACTGGGAGGCGTACCCCGAGGACGTCGCGGCGCTCGTGCACGCCCACCCGACGCAGAACGAGGCTCTCGGCGAGGCGCACCTGGCGCTCGCCGGCAAGCCGCTGCACGCCCACAACTGACCACACGAACTTCGAAGGAGGCACGAGCGGTCATGTCCGACAACGTGCAGCTTCCCGCTCTCGGCGAGTCCGTCACCGAGGGCACCGTCACCCGCTGGCTCAAGAACGTGGGCGACCGCGTCGAGGTCGACGAGCCCCTGCTCGAGATCTCGACCGACAAGGTCGACACCGAGGTCCCCTCGCCGTTCGCCGGCGTGCTCGAGCAGATCCTGGTCCAGGAGGACGAGACCGCCGAGGTCGGCGCCGTCCTGGCCGTGATCGGCGACGGCTCGGGCGCCGGTGGCGACGCCGCCCCGGCCGAGGCCGCCCCCGCGCAGGAGGAGGCCCCGGCCCAGCAGACCGGCGCCACCACGCAGGGCGAGGGCTACGGCGACCCGGCCCCCGAGGTCGAGTCCGCCTCCCCCGCGACCGAGCAGCCCGCCCCGGCGCCCGCCGCCGAGGCCCAGGGCTCCGGCGACGGCCAGCAGGTCACCCTGCCGGCGCTCGGCGAGTCCGTCACCGAGGGCACCGTCACCCGCTGGCTGAAGCAGGTCGGCGACTCCGTCGAGGTCGACGAGCCCCTGCTCGAGATCTCGACCGACAAGGTCGACACCGAGGTCCCGTCGCCGTTCGCCGGCACGCTGCAGCAGATCCTGGTCGGCGAGGACGAGACCGCCGAGGTCGGCGCCCCGCTCGCCGTGATCGGCTCCGGCTCGGCGCCCGCCGCGTCGGGTCGGTCGCAGGACGGCGCGGCCCAGGCCGCCGCCCCCGCCGCGACCGAGGCCGCCCCGCAGGCCGCTGCTCCGGAGGAGGCCCCCGCGCCGACGCCGGCCCCGGTGCCCGCCCCGACGCAGTCGGCCCCGGCCGCCCCCGCCGCGCCGGCGCCGCAGCAGCAGGCCGCCCCGGCCCAGGCGCAGGGCTCCTACCTCACCCCGCTCGTCCGCAAGCTGGCCGCCGAGAAGGGCGTCGACACGTCGACCCTGACCGGCACCGGCGTCGGCGGCCGCATCCGCAAGGAGGACGTGCTCGAGGCCGCCGCGAAGGCGGAGGAGGCCGCCAAGGCCGCCACCGCCCAGCAGGCCCCGGCCGCCGCCCCGTCGGCGCCGTCGGCCCCGGCCGCGGCGAAGTCGGTGCAGCCGTCCCCGCTGCGCGGCACGACCGAGAAGGCCAGCCGCCTGCGCCAGGTCATCGCCGAGCGCATGGTCGACGCCCTGCACAGCCAGGCGCAGCTGACCTCCGTGGTCGAGGTCGACGTCACCCGCGTCGCCCGCCTCCGCGCCCAGGCGAAGGACTCCTTCAAGGCCCGCGAGGGCGTCAACCTCACCTTCCTGCCGTTCTTCGTGCAGGCCGCGGTCGAGGCGCTCAAGGTGCACCCGAAGATCAACGGCGTGCTCGAGGGCAAGGAGATCACCTACCACGGCACGGAGAACATCGGCATCGCGGTCGACACCGAGCGCGGCCTCGTCGTGCCGGTGATCCGGGACGCCGGCGACCTCAACCTGGCCGGCATCGGCCGGAAGATCGCCGACCTCGCGGGCCGCACCCGTGCCAACAAGGTCACCCCGGACGAGCTGTCCGGCGCGACCTTCACGGTGACCAACACGGGCTCGGGCGGCGCGCTGTTCGACACCCCGATCGTCCCCGGCGGCACCTCCGCCATCCTGGGCACCGGCGCGATCGTCAAGCGCCCGGTCGTGATCAAGGACGCCGACGGCGCCGAGGTCATCGCGATCCGGTCCATGTGCTACCTGGCCCTGTCCTACGACCACCGCCTGGTGGACGGCGCGGACGCCTCGCGGTACCTGATGACCGTGAAGCAGCGGATCGAGGAGGGCGCGTTCGAGGCCGAGGTCGGCCTCTGAGCACCGCCTGACGCAGCACGCGACGCCTCGGCGACCCACGTGGTCGCCGGGGCGTCGTCGCGTCCGGGGCGGGGCCGGTCACACCCCGAGTGGAACGTTGTGACGGACACGCCGACGGTGTGTCCGTCACGACGTTCCACTGGCAGAGCAAGGGTCGGTCGGGTCTGGTCGAGTGGGCCGGCGGTCCGGCGCGAGCCGTTGACCGGTCCGCGGGGGCCGACTACTGTGCTGGCGCTCTTTCGACAACGGGTGTCGAAATTTCGGCGCCCCGGACCACGAGGACGTGACCCGATGCGAGCAGCACCCCGCGCCACCGGACGGCGCCGGCCCGACTCCCCCGAGCCCCCGCCCGGGCGCCGACCCCGCCGTCGGCGGGCCGTCGCCGCGGGGCTCGCGGCCCTGCTGGCGGGCGCAGCCGCCGCGCTGGCACCGACCGCCTCGGCCGCCCCGGTCCCGGCCGGCGGCGACCAGGCCCAGGGCGGCGGGCACGGTGGCGGCCACGGCGGGGGGCGGGACGTCCGCCAGCTCCGCACGTGGCTCGCGGACACCTACCGCTCCCTCGACGCGATGACCGACCCCGGCACCGGGCTCGTCGCGGACAACATGCCCGGCGCGCTCGAGCCCGGCACCGCCAGCGCGTACACCTCGCCGACGAACATCGGCGGCTACCTGTGGTCGACCGTCGTCGCCCGGGACCTCGGCCTGCTCAGCCACCGCGACGCCCGCGACCGGATGGCGACGACGCTCGCCACCCTGGAGCGCCTGGACCGGCACGACGAGTCCGGCATGTTCTACAACTGGTACGACCCGGCCACCGGCGACCGCGTGGACACGTGGCCGGACAGCGGCGACCCGGTCGAGCACTTCCTGTCGTCGGTCGACAACGGCTGGCTCGCCGCCGCGCTGCGCGTGGTCGCGTCCGCCGAGCCGCGCCTCGCGGACGAGGCCACCGCGCTCTACGACTCGATGCACTTCGGCGTCTACTACAACCCCGAGGGCCGCGCGGACCTCGGGGTCGGGCTGATCCGCGGCGGGTTCTGGGACTCCGAGCCGTCGGGCTGCTCGGTGCCCGGGAACTACACCGGCGGCGAGACCGTCTACTACACCTGCCACCACTACGACACGACCGTCTCCGAGACCCGGATCGCGCTCTATCTGGGCATCGCCGACGGCGAGATCCCGTCCGAGGCGTACTGGGGCACCTACCGCACGTTCCCGTCGACCTGCGACTGGTCCTGGCAGGAGCAGCGCCCGAGCGGCGTGACCCGCACCTACGACGGCGTCCCCGTCTACGAGGGCGTCTACCACTACGACGAGATGGCGCTCGTGCCCGGCTGGGGCGGCTCGATGTTCGAGGCGCTGATGCCGGACATGCTGGTGCCCGAGTCCGAGTGGGCCCCGCGCTCCTGGGGCGTGAACCACCCGCTGGTCGTCGAGGCGCAGAAGCGGCACGGCCTGGACGAGACCGGCTACGGCTACTGGGGCTTCTCCCCCGCCAGCGATCCCCACGGCGGCTACGCGGAGTACGGCGTCGACGTCCTGGGCATGCGGTCGGACGGCTACCTGTCGGACGGCACGACCGACGTCGACCTCGGCTTCGCGGGCTGCCGCGAGGCGACCAACCCGGAGCCCGAGTTCGGCGACGGCGTCGTCACCCCGCACGCCGCGTTCCTGGGCCTGGAGTACGACCCGCGCGGCGTGGTCGACAACCTGCGGAACATCGCCGCCGACTTCGACGCCTACGGGCCGGGCGGCTTCTACGACGCCGTGGCCGTGCGGTCCGGGACCGTCGCCGAGCGGTACCTGTCGCTCGACCAGTCGATGATCGTCGCCGCGATCGGCAACTACCTGCGCGACGGGCTGCTGCGCGACTACGTCGTCGGGCCCGACATGGAGCAGAACCTGAAGCCGGTGCTCGCGGCCGAGGTGTTCTCGTCCGCCGCCGAGCCGGTGCCGCCCGTGCTCACCGACCCCGCGCCGGGGTCGACGGTCGACGCCGTGACCCGGCTGGCGGGCACCGGCGAGCCCGGCGCCCACCTCACCGTGACCGGGCCGGCCGGCACCGCGTGGTGCACCGCCGACGTCGACGCGGACGGGTCCTGGGCCTGCGACGTGGCGACCCCGCCCCGCGCGGGCGAGCACGCGCTGGCCCTGTCGACGACGAACGACGCCGGGATCACCGTGCCCGGCTCGGCGGCCGCGCTGACCGTCGCGGCCGGCGCGGGTCCCGGGCCGGGCGACGCCGGCGTGGTCGAGCCCGGGGCCGAGGACCCGGGCACCGGCACGGCGCCGGCGGGGGAGGAGCCCGCGGCCGGCGGGGCCGCGGAGCCCGCGCTCGCGGTGACGGGCGCGCACGCGGCGCTGGGCGTGCTCGCGACGCTCGGCGCCCTGGCGGCCGGCGCGGGCCTGCTCCTCCGGAGGCGCCTGACGCTCTGACCTCCACGCGACCACCGACGCCGAGTCTCCGGACCTGGACTCCCGCGACCCAGCGGGACGAGTCCGAGCTCGGAGACCCGGCGTCGGGGCGTGGGCGCGTCAGCGCGGTCGCGGCGCGGACGTCGACGCCCGCACGACGAGGCGCGTCGCCAGCTCCAGGTGCGCGTGCCCGCGCCCGCCGCCCTGCCGCGCCCGGTGCGCGAGCGCGACGGCGGCGTCGCCCATCTCGTCGAGCGGCTGCCGCACGGTCGTGAGCGCCGGGTCCAGCCAGGCGGCGACCGGCTGGTCGTCGAATCCGACCACCGACAGGTCCTCCGGCACCCGGACCCCGTGCTCCCGGGCCGCGCGCAGCACGCCGATCGCGGTGTCGTCCGAGGCGGCGAACACCGCGGTCGGCGGGTCCTCGGCGCGGAGCAGCACCTCGGCGGCGCGGAAGCCGGCGTCCACGCCGTACGCCCCGCCGCGGACCAACTCCTCCTCGACCACGAGGCCCCCCTGGATCAGCGCGGTCCGGTACCCCGCGAGCCGGGCGACGGCGTTGTCCTGGTCCTGGGGCCCGGTGATCGTGGCGATCCGCCGGTGGCCGAGCCCGACCAGGTGCGCCGTGGCGTCGAGGCCGCCGCGGAAGTTCGTCGCGGCGACGGCCAGCAGCTCCGGGTCGGGCCGGGTGCGCGGGTCGACGACCACGAGCGGCACCCCCGCCCGCGCGAGGTCGGCGCGCGCCGCCTCGTCCGGGACGCCGACGACGCTCACCAGCCCGTCCGTCCCGCGGCGCAGCGCGTGCCGGACCCAGGCGCCGCCCGACCCGGAGCCGGGGTCGGAGTCGACCGTCACCACCAGGTCGGCGCCCAGCCGCGCCGCGGCCCGGGCCGCCCCGCGCACCACGGCCTCCGCCCACGTGCTGTCCAGGTCGACCACCCGGAGGTCGACGAACCCCGTGCGCCGGCTGCCCGACGGCCGGACCGCGTAGCCGTGCCGGGCCAGCACGGCCGCGACCCGCTCCCGGGTGGCGCCGGCGACGTCGGGCCGGGAGTTGAGCACCTTCGACACGGTGGGCACGGAGACGCCCGCCTCGGCGGCGACGACGGCGAGGGGCGGCGGCGCCCCGGCGCCCGGGTGCTCGGCGTCCATGGCCCCCCAGCGTAGGGGTCCGCGGACGACCCCCGGCGCGCCGGGCCGCGGCGGCGCACGTAGGGTCGGCCGCATGATCGTGGTGGTGGCGGGGTCGAGCGGGCTCATCGGGACGGCGCTGGTCGCGCGGCTGCGCGCGGAGGGCCACGAGGTGCGCCGGCTGGTCCGCCGCGCACCGCGGACCCCCGACGAGCGCGCCTGGGACCCGCGGGCCGGCGTGCTGGACCCGGCGGCCCTCGCCGGGGCCGACGCCGTCGTGAACCTGGCGGGCGCGGGCGTCGGCGACAAGCGGCTCACCCCGGCCCGCAAGCAGGTCGTGCTCGAGTCGCGCACGAGCACCACGGGGCTGCTCGCCCGGACGGTCGCCGGGATGGCCGAGCCGCCACGCGTGCTGCTCCAGGGCTCCGCGACCGGCGCGTACGGCTACCGCGGTGACACCCGGGTGACCGAGGAGGAGCCCTACGGCACGTCCTACCTCGCCGAGGTCGTCCGCGCGTGGGAGGCCGCCGCGGCGCCCGCGGTCGCGGACCCGCGGGTCCGGGTCGCGTTCCTGCGCACCGGGATCGTGCTGGCGCCGTCGGGCGGGGCGCTCGGGCGGCTGCTGCCGCTGATCCGGCTCGGGCTCGGCGGACCGCTCGGGTCGGGCCGGCAGTACTGGTCGTGGATCAGCCTCGAGGACGAGGTGCGCGCGATCCTGCACCTGCTCGACGCGCCGGTCGGCGGGCCGGTGAACCTCACGGCCGAGCCGGCGACGGAGCTCGCGATCGTCCGGGCCCTGGCCGACCGCGCGCACCGCCCCGCGGTCCTGCCGGTGCCGGGCTTCGCGCTGCGGATCGCCCTGGGCCAGTTCTCGGAGGAGATCCTCGGCAGCCTGCGGGTCGTCCCGGCGGCGCTGACGGCCTCCGGCTTCCAGCACACCCACCCCACCCCGGAGTCCGCGGCGGCCTACGTCCTCCCCTGACCCGCGAGTCCCACCCGCGCCCCCGACGGCCCCGCCGAGCGGGCACTCGATGTCCCCTCGACGCCCGGGACGGGGACGTCGAGTGCCCACTCGGCGGCCCGGCCCGGTGGGCGGGCGCGGGCGCGCGCTACGCGTCCAGCGCGACCGCGCGGTGCTCGCGCGCCGAGACCCGCGCGGCGTCCAGGACGCGCGCGGTCACGACGGCGTCGGCCGGGTCGACGGGAACCGGCCCCGTGCCCCGCACCCACGCCTCGACGGCCCGGTAGAAGTCCGGGTGCCCGCCGGGCGCGCGCCGTACCGGCACCCGCTCGTCGCCGTGCACCAGCCAGCCCTCGTGCGCGTCGTCGCCCTCGTCGAGGACGGAGAACGGCGTCGCCTCGCCCTCGAAGCTCGTCACCAGGTACGCACCCCGGTCGCCGAGCACGCGGGTGCGCGGGCCGGGCGCGCCGACCAGCCCGCCGGCCTGCAGGTGGCTGATGACCGCGGACCCGTCCGGCCGCGGGGCGTGCGTGAGCGCGAGGAACACGTCGTCCTCGGCGGGGGTGGTGAGGCTGCGGAGCTCGGCGTGCACCCGCGCGACCGGCCCGAACAGCTGGACCGCGGAGTCGACCAGGTGCGCCCCGAGGTCGAGCAGCAGGCCGCCGGCGCGGGTGTCGTTCTCCTTCCACCGGTCCTGCGGCACCGGGCGCCACCGCTCCCAGCGGCGCTCGAACCGGTGCACGGTGCCCAGCTCGCCGGCCTCGAGCAGCCCGCGCAGCGTCAGCTGCTCCGGGTCCCACCGGCGGTTCTGGAACACCGTCAGCCGCCCGCCGGCCTCCGCGCCGAGCCGCGCCAGGGCGGCCGCCTCGTCTGCGGTGGTCGCCAGCGGCTTGTCGACGACGACCCACGCCCCCGCGGCCAGCGCCTGCGTGACGTGCTCGACGTGGTCGCCGGTCGGGCTGGCGACGACGACCACGTCGAGGTCGGTGGCGTGCGCGAGCAGCGACGGGACGTCGGCGTCGACCGCGACGCCCGCCCAGTCCCGGCCGGCCGCGGTGGCGCGCGCCGGGTTCCGGGTCACGACCCGGGCCACCTCGGCGCCGACCTCGCGGAGCAGCCGGGCGTGGATGCCCCGCCCCGCCGAGCCGTAGCCGACCAGTCCCACCCGCAGCGCGTCCGTCATGGCCGCCACCCTAGGCCCGGTGCACGCCCTCCTCCTGACGGGCGAGCCGGCTCGGCCACCAGGTGCGGCGGCCGACGTCGTGCACCAGCGCCGGGACGAGCAGGCTGCGGACCACGAGCGTGTCGAGCAGCACGCCGAACGCCACGATGAACGCCAGCTGCGCGAGGAACAGCAGCGGGATCACGCCCAGCGCGGCGAATGTCACCGCGAGCACCACGCCCGCCGAGGTGATCACCCCGCCGGTCACCGCCAGCCCGCGGAGCACGCCCTCGCGGGTGCCGAGGCGCGCGCTCTCCTCGCGGACGCGGGTCATGAGGAAGATCGAGTAGTCGACCCCGAGGGCCACCAGGAACGTGAAGGCGTAGAGCGGGACGGCCGGGTCGGCGCCCGGGAAGTCGAGCACGTGCTCGAAGACGAGCGCCGCGACGCCCAGGGCGGCCGCGAACGACAGCACGTTGGCGAGCATCAGCAGCACCGCGGCCACGACGGACCGCAGCAGCACCATGAGGATGAGCAGGATCACGACCAGCACCACCGGCACGATCACCCGCAGGTCCCGGGTGCCGGCGTCCTGCGCGTCCAGCGTCTCGGCGGCGGCCCCGCCCACCAGCGCGTCGGGGGCGACCTCGTGCACCGCGTCGCGCAGCCGCTCGACCGTCGCGACGCCCTCCGTGGTGTCCGCGGCCGCCTCGGTGGCGACGTCGACCAGCACGTCCCCGTCGACGACGACCGGCTCCGCGGGCTCGTCCGCTCCGGGGCCGCCGCTCCCCGTCGGCACGCCCGTCGCCGCCCCGGTGTACGGGGCCGCGGACACCACGCCGTCGACGGCCAGCGCCGCCTCGACCACGGCGTCGGCCTCGTCCTGCGCCACGATCACGGTGGCGGGCTGGACGGTGCCGGCCGGGAAGTGCTCGGCGAGCACCTCCTCGCCGGCCACCGCGTCGACGTCGGTCAGGAACACGTCGGCCTGGCTGGTGCCCGAGGCCTGGAACGTCGGCAGGAACGCCGCGCAGCCGAGCAGGATGACGGTGGTCAGCACCCACACCAGCCGGTCGCGGCGGCCGACGCCGCGGGCCAGCCGGCCCCACAGGCCCTGGGCGGGCGCAGGGTGGCCGGCCGGCGCGTGCGCGCCGTGGTGGTCGTGCTCCGGGACGGCGGGGGCGGCCGCCCCGACGGCCGCCGGCTCGTCGTGCGCCGGGCCCACCGCGTGCGCGCCCGGCTCGGCGACCCGCGGCACCCGCGGCCAGAACAGCGCCCGGGACCGGCGCCCGGCGATGAGCAGCAGTAGCGGGAGCAGGGTGAACGCCGCCAGGTACGCGGCTGCGATCCCGAGGGCGCCGACGGGGCCCAGCGACCGGTTGGACGCGAGGTCGGACAGCAGCAGGCAGAGCAGGCCGGCGACGACGGTGCCCGCGCTGGCGGTGATCGGCTCCAGGCTGCGGCGCAGCGCGCGGCGCATCGCGGCCGACGGTGCCTCGACGGTGCGCAGCTCCTCGCGGTACCGGGCGACGATCAGCAGCGCGTAGTCGACGGACGCGCCGACGACCAGGATCGACAGGATGCCCTGGGCCTGGCCGTTCAGCGTCAGCACCCCGGCGTCGGCCAGGTGGTAGACGGCGAGCGCGGCGGCGCACAGCGCGAACACCGCGGTGAGGATCACCGCGAGCGGCAGGAACGGCGACCGGTAGACCAGCACGAGGATCACGAGGACCGCCCCGAGGGCGACGAGCAGCAGCACGCCGTCGATCCCGCCGAACGCGTTCGTGAGGTCCGCGACGAACCCGCCCGGCCCGGTGACCCAGGCGCGCAGCCCGGCCTCGCCGGACGAGTCGGCGGTCGCGCCCAGCTCGTCGGCCAGCGTGTCGCGGACGGCCTGGACCGTCGCGCCGACCACGCTCTCGTCGTCGGCCAGCGAGGCGTCCGCCTGCGCGGCGTCGAGGGACAGCGGGACCAGCAGCGCCTCGCCGTCCTCCGAGGGCACGACGACCGGGTCGGCCGTGAGCACGTCACCGAGCGTGGCCGGGTCGCCCGCCGCCGGGTCGGTGCCGGGCATCGGCACGTCCGGCAGCGCTGCGACGACGGGCTGCACCGCCTCGATCGCGGCCGGGTCCAGCGCGCCGCCGTCCTCGGCCTCGAGCACCACCAGCACCGGCAGCGCCTCGGACTCCGTGAACGCCGCCGACGCCTCCGCGGCGCGCGTCGACTCCGCCGACGACGGCAGGAACGCCGCCGCGTCGTTCGTCTGCACCTGCGAGAGCTGCCCCTGGGCCATGCCCCCGAGCGAGCCCACCGCCAACCACCCCGCGGCGACCGCCAGCACGGCCAGTCCCCGCCCGATCCCCCGTGCCCCGTTCCTCAGCATGCTGAGCACTATGCGGGATGCGCCGCGTTCCGGCAACATGAGGCCGGGGCAACTGCCCAGCAGGAGGAGAGGGACGAGTGGAGCGCGACGCCGGAGGGCCGCAGGAGCACCCGCGGTGGCAGGCGATGGCCGCGCCGGAGCCGAGCGGCTGGCCGGTGGGCCGGCTGCTGTCCGCCGCCGCGCGCCGGGTCGAGCGGGACTGGAACGCGCACCTCGCGTCCTGGGACCTCAACCACGCGAGCCAGCCGGTGCTGGTCATCCTGCTGCGCGGACCACGCACCCAGGCGGAGCTCGCGGCGCTGTGCGACGTCACCGAGCAGACGATGAGCCGGGTGCTCGCCCGGCTCGAGCGGTCGGGCTACGTCACCCGGACGGCCCACGCCACCGACCGGCGCAAGCACCAGATCTCCGCGACCGACGCCGGGCGCGCGGCCGTGCTCGCGGCCTCGGACCCGGTCGCCGCCGAGGCGATGGTCACCGACGGGCTGACCGCGGAGCAGGTGGAGCAGCTGCGCGGGCTGCTGCTGCTGGTCGCGCGCCGCTGACGGGACGTCGTCGCGCGGCGGTGGCCCGGCCGGCGCGCGGCCGCGGGTCAGCCCTGCGCCACCCGGCCACCGCGCTCGATCCGCCCCAGCTCGTCCGCGACCCGCGCTGCCCAGGCGTCCACCTCGTCGAAGTCGCGGAAGTCGCCCGCCTCGGCCTCGATCATCGCGACCAGCGCGCGCTCCGCGAGCCCGAGCTCGTCGCGCTGCAGCCGGCCGCCGAACGCCGCGACGTCCCGCGCCGCCACCCGCCGGGCCACGACCCGCACGTCGTCGGGCTCGGCGGCGGGCAGCGGCGGCTCCCCCACCCGTCCGGACCAGAACAGCCACGTCGGCCGGGCGGCGAGCTGCGCGGCCTGCCGGTCGACGAGCTCGCGCAGCGCCGCCGCGAGCCGCCCCACGTAGACCGCCGAGCCGAGCACGACCGCGTCGTACCCGTCGACCGCCTCGACCTCGTCCGGGTCGGCCTCCACGACGTCGTGGCCCGCCGCCCGGAGCACCTCCGCCACCTCGACGCCGATCTCGCGCGTGCTGCCGTGCCGCGACGCCACCGTCACCAGGACCCGCATGGTCGCCTCCCCCGCGTCCCGGGGCCGGCACCGGCGCCGCGCCCGTCGTCCCAGCGTCACCCGCCCGCGACGGCGACCGCCAGGGACCTCGGTCCCGGCGTCCCCCACGGGCTCGCGGAGGGCGACGCGGCCGGGCGACGGCGACGGCCCGCGCGCCGGTAGACTCCCGGGTCATGGCCCGTGAGAAGAACCCGACCGCCGGCGCGGCCGCGAAGCCCGCGAAGGTGAAGAAGACCCGGTGGTACCACCAGGTCTGGCAGGCGTACCAGATGACCCGCCAGCAGGACCCGGCGGTGACCTGGCTGATCCTCGGGGTGTTCTTCGGCATCGTCGTGCTGGGTCAGGTGCTGGGCCTGTTCTTCCTCAGCTGGTGGTGGTGGCTGCTCGTCAGCATCCCGTTCGCGCTGCTCGGCGCCATGTTCACCCTGACCCGCCGCGCCGAGCGCGCCGCGTACGCCCGCATCGAGGGCCAGCCCGGCGCCGCGCTGTCCGCGCTCGGCACCATCCGCCGCGGCTGGACGTTCGCGCAGGAGCCGGTCGCCGTCGCGCCGCGCACCCAGGACCTCGTCTACCGCGGCGTCGGCCGCCCGGGCATCGTCCTGATCGGCGAGGGCCCCGCCAACCGCATCGGCAAGCTGCTCGAGTCCGAGCGCAAGCGCACCGCGCGCGTGCTCCAGGGCGTGCCGATCACGCTGATCGAGGTCGGCCGCGAGGAGGGCCAGGTCCCGCTGCCGCAGCTCGCCCGCAAGGTGCAGCGCCTCAAGCCGCAGCTCACCAAGGCCGAGGTCGGCGAGGTCGTCAAGCGCCTGCAGGCGCTCGGCGCGGTCAAGATGCCGGTGCCGAAGGGCGTCGACCCGATGCGCGTCCGCCCGGACCGCAAGGGCATGCGCGGCCGCTGACCCGCCGCCCCCTCCCGCACGCGCAGACGCGCCCGCACCCCTCCGGGGGTGCGGGCGCGTCCTCCTTCCCCCACCCGACCGCGCCCACCCGCACGCACTCCGCGCCGCGCCGCACCGCCCTCCCGCACGCCCGCACTCCCGCACGCCCGCACGCCCGCACGCCCGCCGAGATGGCAACTCTCGGCTGTGTGCGGACCGCACGGGACAGCCGAGAGTTGCCATCTCGGCGGACCGCGCCGCGAGGCGGGTGCGGTGCGGGTGCGGTGCGGGTGCGCCGGTGTCAGCGGCGGACGATCGCGGTGCCCGCCGAGCGGTCGTGCAGGCCGCGGCCGTCGGCGTCCCACACCACCGCGGGGATCACCAGGCAGAGCAGCACGGTGCGCACGAGCGCCAGCAGCAGGTTCGGCGGCGCGTCCGGGCCGGGGTCGGCGGGCGGCGCGTCCGGTCGGGCGACGAGCGCCGGCGGGCGCACCCGGCGCACCCGGATCCCGAGCAGCCGGTGCCCGAGCGTGCCGCCGACGGTGCCGACCAGCAGCACGTTCTCGACCGCGAAGACGGCCAGCGTGCCGAGCTGCTGCGCGTCGGCGGGGCAGGAACACGTTCGCGATGGCGAGGCAGGCGAACCAGTCGATCAGCAGCGCGATCAGCCGGCGGCCCAGCGGCGCGAGCGACCCGCTCCCCGTGGCGGGCAGGCCCAGGCGGCTGCCGCTCGGCGCGCCGTCGCCCACGGGCGGCCCCTCGAGCCACGAACCGACGTCCTCGCGATCGACCATGCGTCAACGGTAACCGCCCGCCGTGCGCGCCCCGACCGGCTCGCGTCACGCGCCCGCAACACGGATCCGGGGTCACGTAACACGGTCGAAACAATCGGTACACCGGAGGGAAATCGGGCACCCCTAGCCTCGTCGGAGCCCGGTGAGGGCACGTCAACCCGAGGAGCAGCGGATGTTCAGCACGCCAGAGGAAGTCCTGGCCTTCATCAAGAACGAGGACGTCAAGTTCGTCGACGTCCGGTTCTGCGACCTGCCCGGCGTGATGCAGCACTTCAACGTGCCGGCCGCGTCCGTGGACGAGAGCTTCTTCGTCGAGGGCCAGATGTTCGACGGGTCGTCGATCCGCGGCTTCCAGGCGATCAACGAGTCCGACATGAAGCTCCTCCCGGACGTGACGACGGCGTTCGTCGACCCGTTCCGCACGGAGAAGACGCTCGTGCTGAACTTCCACATCGTCGACCCGTACACCGACGAGCCCTACAGCCGCGACCCGCGCCAGGTCGCCGCCAAGGCCGAGGCGTACCTGCGCTCGACCGGCATCGCGGACACGGCGTTCTTCGCCCCCGAGGCCGAGTTCTACATCTTCGACGACGTGCGCTTCGAGACGAAGCAGAACGCGTCGTTCTACTCGATCGACTCCATCGAGGCCGCCTGGAACACGGGCCGCGTCGAGGAGGGTGGCAACCTCGGCCACAAGACGCCCTACAAGGGCGGCTACTTCCCCGTCCCGCCGGTCGACCACTTCGCCGACCTGCGCGACAAGATCTCGCTCCAGCTGGACGCCCTCGGCCTCGAGGTCGAGCGGGCGCACCACGAGGTCGGCACCGCCGGCCAGGCGGAGATCAACTACCGCTTCGACACGCTCGCCAAGTCGGCCGACAAGGTGCAGCTGTTCAAGTACGTCGTGAAGAACGTCGCGCACGCCGACGGCCGCACCGCGACCTTCATGCCGAAGCCGCTGTTCGGCGACAACGGCTCGGGCATGCACGTGCACCAGTCGCTGTGGAAGGACGGCAAGCCGCTGTTCTTCGACGAGAAGGGCTACGGCGGTCTGTCCGACATGGCCCGCTGGTACATCGGCGGCCTGCTCAAGCACGCCCCGTCGCTGCTCGCCTTCACCAACCCGACGGTGAACTCCTACCACCGCCTGGTCCCGGGCTTCGAGGCGCCGGTCAACCTGGTCTACTCGGCCCGCAACCGCTCCGCGTGCATCCGCATCCCGGTCACCGGCTCGAACCCGAAGGCCAAGCGCATCGAGTTCCGCGTGCCGGACCCGTCGTCCAACCCGTACCTGTGCTTCGCGGCCATGCTCATGGCGGGCCTGGACGGCATCCAGAACCGGATCGAGCCGCCAGAGCCGGTCGACAAGGACCTGTACGAGCTGCCCCCGGAGGAGCACGCGCTCATCCAGCAGGTCCCGGGTTCGCTCGGCGAGGTGCTCGACAACCTCGAGGCCGACCACGACTGGCTGACCGCCGGCAACGTGTTCACCCCGGACC
Source organism: Cellulomonas sp. Y8 (assembly GCF_008033115.1). Taxonomy (NCBI): domain Bacteria; kingdom Bacillati; phylum Actinomycetota; class Actinomycetes; order Micrococcales; family Cellulomonadaceae; genus Cellulomonas; species Cellulomonas sp. Y8. The sequence continues at coordinate 3,995,350 of NZ_CP041203.1, read as the reverse complement.
TGATCCAGACCTGGATCGACTACAAGCGGTCCGCGGAGATCGACCCGATCCGGCTGCGCCCGCACCCGCACGAGTTCGAGCTCTACTACGACGTCTGATCGGCTGCTCCCGGTCAGTGCGCATGCGAGGGGCGTCTCCCGTCAGGGAGGCGCCCCTCGTGGCGTTCCCGGGCCGGACGGTCGAGAATGGACCCCAGCCGGCCGCCGGAGTCCTCCGCGCCGGCCCCACCCCCTCTCTTCGCACCCCTGGGAGTCCTGTGCTCACCGTCAACGCCTACGCCGCCCCCTCCGCGACCGAGCCGCTCGTCCCCGTGACGATCGAGCGCCGCGACGTGGGGCCGAAGGACGTGCTGATCGAGATCCGCTACGCCGGCGTCTGCCACTCCGACATCCACACCGTCCGGGGCGACTGGGGCCCCATCACCTACCCGCAGGTCGTCGGGCACGAGATCGTCGGCGTGGTCGCCGAGGTCGGCGCCGAGGTCACCCGGCACGCCGTCGGCGACCGGGTCGGCGTCGGCTGCATGGTCAACTCCTGCCGCGAGTGCGAGAACTGCCGCGCCGGGCTGGAGCAGTACTGCCTCGCGGGCAACACCCAGACCTACGCGTCCGCCGACCGCGACGGCACGATCACGCAGGGCGGCTACTCGACCCACGTGGTGGTCGACGAGGACTTCGTCCTCCGCGTGCCGGAGGCCATCCCGTTCGACAAGGCCGCGCCGCTGCTGTGCGCCGGCGTGACCACGTACTCGCCGCTCGCCCACTGGGGCGCCGGCCCGGGCAAGAAGGTGGCGGTCGTCGGCATGGGCGGCCTCGGCCACATGGCCGTCAAGCTCGCGCACGCCATGGGCGCCGAGGTCACCGTGCTGTCCCGCACGCTGAGCAAGAAGGCCGACGGCCTCGAGCTCGGCGCGGACCACTACTACGCCACCGAGGACCCGGCGACCTTCGCCGAGCTCGCGAACACCTTCGACCTCATCGTCAACACGGTGTCCGCCGTCGTCGACCTGGGCGCCTACCTGTCGCTGCTCCGGCTCGACGGCACCCTGGTGAACGTCGGCGCGCCCGGCGAGCCGCTGCCCGTCCAGGTGTTCACGCTGTTCGGCAACCGCCGCTCGTTCGCCGGGTCGAGCATCGGCAGCATCGCCGAGACGCAGGAGATGCTCGACTTCTGCGCCGAGCACGGCATCGCGCCCGAGACCGAGCTGATCGCGGCCGACGCCGTCAACGAGGCGTACGAGCGCGTGCTGCGCTCGGACGTGCGGTACCGGTTCGTCATCGACGTCGCGACGATGGCCTGAGCGCTCGGGTCCACGGCGCAGCCCCCTCCCGCGCCGCGCGGGAGGGGGCTGCGACGTTCCCGGCCCGGTCGCGCGAAACCGCCTCGCGGCCACCCGCGCGACCGTAGAGTCCCCGGTCATGGGGGCGGATCGCATGGCCGAGGTGCAGCTCGACGACGTCACGGAGCCGCAGCCGGGGCCGGTCGCGCCGTCGCTCACCGCCGCCCGCGCCCGCGCGCTGCTGCGCCGCTGGTGGCCGGCGCCGGTCGCGGTGGTCCTGGCGCTCGTCGCGGCCCAGGTGGTCGCCGACCGCCGGGACGAGGCCGCGGCGGACCGCTTCCGCAGCACGCCGGGCGTCCTCGCCGAGACCGTCACCGCTCCCCTGGAGGCGACGCCGTGGGGCACGGGCGACGCCATGGGACTGCTGATGTCCGGGACCCGCACCGCGGACGGGCTGATCGCGGGCGTGCTGACGCCGGGCAGCGGCGAGCCCGCCGCGGTGGTGGCGCTGGACCCGGGCACCGGCGAGGAGCAGTGGCGCGCCGAGATCGGGGTGCTGGTGACCGAGGACGGGTACACGCGCAGCGCGTCGTGCACCTCCGGCGCCGACGCCCCCGCGGCGACGCTGTGGTGCGCCGTCACCGACGGCCCCGCGGGTGACGGAGGCCCGGTCACCACGCGGCTCGTCGAGGTCGACCTCGCCGCCCGCGCGGTCGCCGGCGCCCGGGAGCTGGAGCCCGGCGCCGAGGCGACGGTCGTCGGGGACGTGCTCGTCGTCGGGGTCCGCCGCGGCGACGGCCTCGTCCTGACGGGCAGCGACGTCGGCGGCACGGAGCGGTGGCGCACCGAGATCGACGACCCCGTCGACCCGTCCTTCTGGAGCGGCTGGCTCGCCTCCGCCGGTGGGCACGTGATCGTCCAGGGCACCGCCGCCACCTGGGCGGTCGACCCCGCGGACGGCCGGATCGAGGCGGACGCCGGCGCGCTGTACGCGGCGCGCGGCGACGCGCTGGTGGCCGTGCCGACGACGGGCGCGCTGCGCCTGCTCGGGCCGGACGGCAGCGCGACCGCGACGCTCGACGGCTACCCGCTGTACCTGTCGCCCGACGACGGGTCCGCGCCCGGCATCCAGCCCGTCTCCGCGCCCGACGGGTCGGGGGGCGTCGTGCGCGGGGTGGAGGCCGCGACCGGGCGGACGCTGTGGGAGCGTCCCGCGGAGACGGGTCCCCGCAGCGGCTACCTCCTCCTGGACGGCGTGCTCTACGGCACCGACCTGGGCGCCGTCTGGGCCGTCGACGCGCTCACCGGGGCCGAGCGCTGGAGCGTCACCGCGCCGCCCGTCGACGGCACGGGGCTGATGACCGACGGCCGGCACCTGCTCCGCGCCGAGCGCGAGGACGGCACCGCCGACCTGGTGCTCTCGGCCTACGACCTCGGGTCCGGGCGCCGCGCCTGGACCACGCCGCTCCCGGACGGGGTCGAGTTCCTGTGGTCGTGGGACGGGGCGCTGTACGGCTACGGCTCCGACGGGCGGGAGATGGTGCTGCTGCGCTGACCGGCGGGATCCCGGCCGGGGCCGCCGCGTGGACCTACGGGGCCCGCACCGCGAGCAGGTCCTCGACCGGGGCGAGCTCGACGAGGCCCCGCGCCCGGGCGACGAGATCCGCGTCCGACGCGACGAGCACGTCCGCCTGCAGCCGGGCGACCGCGACGTACTCCGCCGGCGCGACGTCGTCCCAGCCGTGCTCGGTGGCGATCCGCCACGCGACGGCGCGGGAGACCCGGTCGCCGAGCAGCCGCACGCGCATCGTCGTCAGCCCGTCGAGCAGCCGCTCGGCCCGCGCCGCGTCGAGGGCCTCGGCGCGGACGGCGCGGTAGAGCAGGTCCATCGCCTCCGAGCGGAGCAGGTTCGGGGCGACCAGCTGGTGCCCGTCCGGCACGACGAACCCCTCCTCGACCAGGCGCACGGCCGTCGGGGCGTCGATCGCGAAGCGCGTCATCGCCGCTCCTCCCCCGCGCCGCCGAGCCGCGCCCACTCCCCCTCGGACACCACCTCGACCGTCCCGTCGGCGACGACGATCGCCGTCTGCTCGTCGATCGCGTAGGCCGGCACCCCGCCCAAGCCGGCCGCCCACCGCTCCGCGGCCGCCCTCGTGTTCGTCGGGAACGCGTCCAGGTGCGGGAAGATCGCGAACGGCACGACCCCGAGGGCGCTGTCGTCCGGGGCGTCGGCCCACTCGACGAACATCTCGCCGATCCGCGGCGCCATGACCATGCTCCCGGCGCTGACGCCGACCCACACCAGGTCGGGCAGGCCCGGGAGCAGGTCCGCCAGCCCGGACTCCCGCACCCAGTGCGCGAGGTAGGTGGCGTCACCACCGTCCACCAGCAGCACGTCGGCGTCCCGCACCCACGGCGCCCAGCGCTCGGCGCCGATCGTCGGCAGCGCGGTCAGCTCGAGCACCCCGAGCGACGCCCAGCCGAGCCCGGTGAGGTGCTCGAACCCCGGCTCGGCCGCGACGAGACCCCGCACCGAGCCGGGCCCGCAGAGCGGGTGGCCCCACTGGGCGGTCGGGACGACGAGGGCGCGGCACTCGGCCATCGGCCGGGGCAGCAGGCGGTCGAGCGCGGCGCGGATGCTGGGGTTGGTGACGCCGCCGGACGTGAGCAGGAGCTGCACGGGTCCTCCCCGGGGTCGCGGCCGTCGGTGGGCCCATCCTGCACCCGCGACGGCGGTCCGGGCACCTGTCGGGAGGACGTAGGATTCCGCATATGCGAACGATTCTCATTCCCACTGCGATGGCCCTCGCGGTCGCCGTCGCGGTCGCCGGGTGCGCGGCCCCTGCCGACCCGGCCGCCGCGCCGTCCGACGCCCCCGACGCCACCGACGGGGCCACCCTGACCAGCTGCGGCCTCGACCTCACGGTGACCGCGCCCCCGGAGCGAGCGGTGACGCTCGAGCAGGGCGCCACCGAGCTGCTGCTCGCGCTGGGCCTCGGCGACCGGATGGCCGGCACCGCGTACCTCACCGACGCGGTCGCCCCCGCGTACGCCGAGGCGTACGCCGCGGTTCCCGTGCTGGCCGACCAGTACCCGACCGCGGAGCAGCTGCGGGAGACCGCGCCGGACTTCGTCTACTCGATGCGCGCGTCCGCGTTCGCCGCGGACGGGGTCGGCGCACGGGCGGAGCTGACGGACCTCGGCGTCCCGGCCTACCTGTCGGCGAACGACTGCGAGGACCACGCGCTCGTCGCGGACGAGGTCGGGTTCGAGCAGATCTTCGCCGAGGTCACCGACCTCGCGACGCTGTTCGGCGTGGAGGACCGGGGCGCGGAGCTCGTCGCGGACCAGCGCGCGGTGCTCGACGAGGTCGCCGCGGCCGCGCCCGACGCCGGCGGCCTCGACGTGGCGTGGATCTACTCCACGATCAACGGCGCGCCGATCGTCGCCGGGAGCGCGGGGCTGCCGCAGACGCTCACCGAGCTCGCCGGCGCGAGCAACGCGTTCGACGACCTGGACGCGCAGTGGGCCGAGACGAGCTGGGACGCGATCGCCCAGCGCGACCCGGACGTCCTGGTGCTCGCGGACCTGTCCCGCGGCCTGGCGGGCGACAGCGCCGCCGACAAGACCGCCCAGCTGCGCGCCGACGCGGTGACTGCGCAGCTCTCCGCGGTGCGGGACGACCGGCTCGTGGCGATCCCGGCGACGGAGATGGACCCGTCCGTCCGCAGCATCGACGCGCTCGCGACGCTGTCCGGCGCGCTCGTCGGGTTCGCGGGGGTGGACCGGTGACCGCCGTCGCCGACTGGTCGCGCGCGCACCTCGCGGCCTGGGACCGCCAGCAGGCGGCCTACATCAACCGGCGCGAGGACCGGTTCGCCGTGATGCTCGACGTGCTCGCCGAGACCGCGCCGGCCGGCGCCCTGGTGGTCGACCTCGCCTGCGGCCCCGGCTCCGTCTCCGCCCGCGTGCTCGACCGGTTCCCCGGGATGACCTGCGTGGCGGTCGACCTCGACCCGCTGCTCGTCGAGCTCGGTCGCCAGGCGCTGGCGGGCCACGGCGACCGCGTCGAGCTCCACGAGGCCGACCTGTGGGACCCGACCTGGACGCGCGTCCTCGGCGGCCGGCGCCCGCACGCGGTGCTGTCGTCGACCGCCCTGCACTGGCTGCCCGCCGACGTGCTGGCCCGGGTCTACCGCGACGCGGCGGACGTCCTCCAGCCCGGCGGCGTGCTGCTCAACGCCGACCACCTGCGCCAGCCGTCCGGCCGCCCGCTGTTCGAGGAGCTCGGCCGACGCGACGACGCCGCGACCCAGGCCCGCGACCACGCCGCAGGCGCGCTGACCTGGGACGCCTGGTTCGCGGAGCTCGTGGCGCACCCGCACTTCGCGCCCCTGGCCCCGGAGCGCGAGCGGCGCTACGCCGACCGGCCGCCGAACCCGGACCTCGGGCTCGACTTCCACGTGGCCGCCCTGCGCGCGGCGCAGTTCCGCGAGGCGGGACCCGTGTGGCAGCACCTCGATGACTACGTCGTCCTCGCGCAGCGCTGACCTGGCGGCGCGCGCGGGGCTCACCGCTCTCGCCCCGCCCGCGGCCACGACGGCCGGTGCGGCGCTGCTGCTCGCGGTCGTCGCGTTCGCCGCGGTCGGGGTCGGCGGCGGGGACATCACCTGGGGCGAGACCGCGCGGTCGCTCGCCGGGCACCTCGGCCTCCCGGTCGCGCCGCTCCCCCCGCTGACCGACTCGGTGGTGTGGGAGCTGCGCGCGCCGCGGGTGCTGCTCGCGGCGGTGGCCGGGGCCGGGCTCGCCGTGTGCGGCGCGGTGCTGCAGGCCGTGACCCGGAACGCCCTCGCCGAGCCGTACCTGCTGGGCATCTCCTCCGGCGCGTCGACGGGCGCCGTGCTGGTGCTGGTCACCGGCCTGGGCACGGGGACGGTCTCGCTCGCGGGCGGCGCGCTGGTCGGCGGGCTCGCGGCGTTTGGGCTGGTGCTGCTCCTGCTCGGCCGCGGCACCACGGGCTCCGGCCGGCTCGTGCTGACCGGGGTGGTCGTCGGCCAGCTGTTCGCGGCCGTGACCTCGCTGGTGCTGCTCGGCTGGGGCGACGCCGACGCGGCGCGCGGGCTCACGTACTGGCTCACCGGCTCGCTCGCCGCGGCGCGGTGGCCGGCCGTCGTCCTGTGCGCGGTCGTCACCGCCGTCGCCCTCGTGGTGCTGCGGCTCGTCGCGTCCGACCTGGACGCGTTCGCGTTCGGCGCCCGGACCGCCGCCTCGCTCGGGGTCCCGGTCGCGGCGGTGCGGACGGTCGCCCTCGTCGCGACCGCGGCGGTCACCGCCGTCGTCGTGTCGAGCGTGGGCGCCATCGGGTTCGTCGGGCTGATCGTCCCGCACGCGGTCCGGGCGGTCGCGGGGCCGCTGCACCGCCGGCTGCTGCCGATCAGCGCCGTGGGCGGCGCGGTCGTGCTGATGCTGGCGGACGCCGTCGCGCGGACGGCGCTCGCCCCGCGCCAGCTGCCCGCCGGCGTGGTCACCGCGCTGCTGGGCGTCCCGGTGTTCCTGGTGATCCTGCACCGCCGGGAGCGCCCATGACCGGATCCCCCGCCCGCTCCACGGCCCTGACCGGCACCGGCCTGACCGTGCGCGTCCGCGGCCGCGCCGCGCCGATCCTCGACGACCTGGCGATCACCGCGCCCGCCGGGCGCGTCACCGGGCTGCTGGGGCCGAACGGCTCCGGCAAGTCCACGCTGCTGCACACCCTCGCCGGGGCGGTGCTGCCTCAGGCGGGCGAGGTGCGTCTCGGCGACCGGCCGCTCGCCGCGGTGCCGCGGCGCGAGCGCGCCCGCACCCTCGCCGTCATGGAGCAGAGCAGCGACGCCGACACCGACCTGACGGTCGCCGACGTGGTCGCGCTCGGCCGGCTGCCGCACCGGGGACGGCTCGCCCCCGCCGGGCCGGACGACACCGCGGCGTGCGGCCGGGCCCTGGACCTCGTCGGGATGGCCGGCACCGGGCGGCGCCTGTGGCGCACGCTGTCGGGTGGCGAGCGCCAGCGGGTGCACGCCGCCCGGGCCCTCGCGCAGGAGCCCGCCGTCCTGCTGCTCGACGAGCCGACGAACCACCTCGACGTCCGGCACCAGCACGAGCTGCTCGGGCTGCTCGGGCAGCTCGCCGGAGACGGCCTGACGGTGGTCGTCGTGCTGCACGACCTGGCGCTGGCCGCGCGGTACTGCGAGCGGGTGGTCGTGCTCCGGGACGGGCGGGTGCACGCGGCCGGCCCGACCGGTGACGTGCTGACCCCGGCGGTGGTGCGAGAGGTGTTCGGGGTCGACACCGCGGTGACGCAGGAGGCGGGGCGGCTGCGGGTCGAGGTGCTGGGGGCGGTGAGCGGCTGAGCCGGACTGACCGCCGCGGCGGCGCGTGTCGGTGCCGTGCGGCAGCATGGCCCGGTGAGCAGCGAGGTGACGGCCCCGCGCCTGCGCACCGAGCCGAGCATCGCGCACCTGGACGCGGACGCCTTCTTCGCGTCGGTCGAGCAGGCGCAGCGCCCCTCGCTGCGCGGGCGCCCGGTGCTGGTCGGCGGGACCGGGCCGCGCGGGGTGGTCGCCGCCGCGTCCTACGAGGCCCGGGCGATGGGCGTGCGGTCCGCCATGTCGATGGCGAGCGCCCGGCGCGCGTGCCCGCAGGCGACCGTCGTGGTCCCCCGGTTCGACGCGTACACCGCGTACTCGGCGCGGATCATGGCGGCGCTGCGCGAGCGGTCGGACGCGGTCGAGCCGCTGAGCATCGACGAGGCGTTCGCCGACCTCGGCGCCGTGCGTCCCGGCCCCGACGGCTGGCCCGGGGTCGCCCGGGACCTGCGGGAGCGCGCGGTCGAGCTCGCCGGTGTGCCGGTGTCCGTCGGGATGGGCCGGTCCAAGCTCGTCGCGAAGCTCGCCTCCGCGGCCGCCAAGCCCGCGGGGGTCGTGGTGGTCGCGCCCGAGGACGAGGACGCGTTCCTGCTCCCGATGCCGGTGCGGTCGCTGTGGGGCGTCGGGCCGGTGTCCGCGGAGCGGCTGGAGAAGATCGGCGTGCGCACCGTCGAGGACCTGCGCGGGCAGCCGCTCGACACCCTGACGATGGTGCTGGGCGAGGCCGCCGGGTCGAACCTGTTCCGGGTCGCGCGCGGTTGGGACGACCGGCCCGTGGCCGAGACCCGGGAGCGGAAGTCCGCCGGCGCCGAGCACACGTTCGAGCGGGACCTGCACGGCCGGGCCGAGGTCGCGGCGCAGCTGCCGGCGGTCGTCGACCAGGCCTACACCCGCCTGGAGCGGCACGGCGGCGCGGCCCGCACGGTGACGGCGAAGGTGCGGTTCGCCGGTTTCAGCACCGTGACCCGCGCGGTGTCCCTGCCGTCGCCGACCGCGGACCGGGCGGCGCTGCACGAGGCGGCTGCACGGGCGCTGGACCTGGTGGAGCTGGCCGAGCCGGTGCGGCTGCTCGGGGTGGCGTTCAGCGGCCTGTCGGAGCACGCGCAGCTGATGCTGGACCTGGCGGGGCCCCTCGACGCGGCCGGCCCGGGCGCGCCGGGCGCGGGCACGCCGGCCTCCGAGGGCACCGGGGCCGACCTCGGCACCGCCGACCCCGACGCGCTCCGCCCCGTGGCCCGGCGCCGCCGCGGCCGGCTCCGCGCCGAGGACGCCGCCCCCGGGCTCGACGTCCGGCACCCGGCGCACGGCCGGGGCTGGGTCGTGAAGGCGCGCGACGACGGCCGGGTCGCCGTCCGGTTCGAGACCGCCGCGACCGGGCCCGGCCGGCAGATCTGGCTGGACCCGGCGACGGAGGAGGTCGAGCTGGTCGGCGCGCTCGGGCCCGACGGGGCGGAGCTGGAGGACGCCGGCCCCGCGGAGGACCCCGGGCAGGCCTAGCGAGGCACCGCGCCCGTCACCGCACCACCAGGCGCGGCGGCGTCGCGGGCACCGGGTCGAAGTACCCGAGCAGCTCCCGCACCAGCGGCTCGTCGCGCACCTGCTTCGCCTGCGCGACCACGTCGTCGGCGTCCGAGAGGCGGGGGCCGAGCGCACGCACCGCCGCCGCGTCGATGGTGATCTCCGCGTCCGCGTCGTCCGGCGCCGGGTCGTGCACGACGGCGACCCCGCGCCGGAGCTCCAGGGCGACCGACCCGCCGGTGTCCGGGAACCGCCAGGCGAGCGTGCGGTGCACCCCGGCGGCGCGGGCGGCGTCGAGCCGGACGCGCAGCCCCGCCACCGTGGTGCCGGCCGGGATCGCGTCCACGACGTCGGGCGGCTGGAACTCGTACACCTGGGTGTAGTCGATCGCGTCGTCGAGCTCGTTGGCGCCGCCGATCGCCATCGTCCGCCAGTACATGTTCTTCTGGCCGTAGCCCCACGCCCGCAGTGCCTCCGCCTTGAGGTGCCGCGCCTCGGTGTCGCCGTGGTCGACGCGCACGACGTGCGTGAGCAGCTCGGCAGCCCAGCCGTGGTCGCCCGCCGCGAGCGCCGTGCGCGCCCGGTCGACCACCGCGTCCCGCCCGCCGAGCGCCTCCACGTAGCGGCGCGCCCGGTCGGCGTGCAGCGGCGCCGCGAGCTGGGTCGCGTCCCCGGTGAACCAGCCCAGCGTCCCGTCGTAGATCGCGCGCACGCAGTGCTCGGGCGCGCCGTAGTAGGGCTGCAGCCACGGGTCGTCCCGCAGGTGGTCCGGCAGCCGGCGCGCGACGAGCTCCACCAGCTCCTCGGGCGTGGCCCCGCGGTTGATGTGCCGGATCGACTGGTCGTGCAGGAACTGGATGACGTCGCGGTAGTGCGTGATGCGCTCGACGATGAAGTCGGTGCCGACCCAGGGCCGCATGTGCGACCCCGAGTACGACGTGGCACCCCGCGCGTAGTCCAGCAGCGTGTCCACGCCCTCCCGCCACGCCTCCACGTCCCGGTACGCGGTGCCGCGCAGCGTGTACAGGTTCGGGAACGTCTCGCCCTGGATCGTCTCCGAGCCGTGCACGTGGCCGAGCTCGGGCAGCCACAGGTCGATCTCGTCCTGCGCGTCGCCGTACGCGTGGAAGGCGACGATCCGGAGGCCGGCGACCTCCAGCTCCGCGGTGTCCCCGACCGTGCGGGTAGGCAGGTGCGTGCTCTTCGGCCCGTGCGGGGCGACCGGCCCGAGGCCGCCGTGCACCACCCCCGTGGGGCCGAAGCCGGCGAACGTCACCAGGCTCGTGCGCGCCGTGAGGATGGGCCCCACGACCCCGGCGTCGTTGAGCAGCCAGCGCGCGAACGACTCGTGCGCGATGATCTCGACCGCACCGGAGTCCACGTCGTCGTGCGTCACGCCGAGGCCGGCCAGCGCGTAGCAGTGGTCGGGGTGCCGGTGCGTGAACACGACCGCCCGGACCGGCAGGTCCGAGAACCGGCGGAAGTCCGCGAGCACCTCGGCCGACGCGGTGTCGGACTCGCCGGGGTCGACGATCACCACGCCGTCGTCGCCCACGAGCATCGTGGTCGAGCACAGCTGGTACCCGTGCGCCACGTAGACCCGGCCGGCCACGGGCTCGTAGATCCGTCGGGGCATCTGCCGGGCCCACGCCGTCTGCTCGGGGTGGATGGTCCCGGCCGGGTCGACCACGGTGATGCTGGGTCCCGCGTCGTGCGCGACGGGGGCGAGGTGCTCGGCGAAGGAGCCGAAGTACCGCTCCCAGTCCTCGACGGTGGACAGCTGGTCGACTGCGCTCACGGCGGACCTCCGGTGGTGGTGGCGGTGCGGGACCGGTCGGCGTCACGGACGGCGCCGTCCACCACGAGTCGATCAGGGGCGTGGACCCTGGGCCTCACCCCGGCGGGATGACACCGCCCGGGGGGCCCGGATCGGGCGCCCGCGCCACCCACGCCACGGCCTCGTCGTACGCCGCGTCCAGCGCCTCGAGCAGGACGGACGTGCCCGGCCGCACGTCCCCCGGCCGGAGCGCGGCGGTCAGCCCGGTCCGCTCGAACACCCCCGCGAGCACGTGGTCGGCCCCGACGACCACGAGCCGCGACCCGCTCGCGCGGAGCTGCCCGGCCCGGCGCAGCAGCGCCTTGACGATCGTCGACGAGGGCACGTCGGGCATGGTCCGGACGTCGAGCAGGACGACGGAGCGCCGCGCCCCGGACAGGTCCGGCCACGTCTCGTCGAGCCGGGCCATCTCGGCGAACAGGCTGACGCCCTCGTAGTGCAGCACCACCACGGACCCCGGGGCGACCTCGGCGGGCACGTCCGCGGCGCGCCAGCGGCCGTCGTCGTCGCGCTCCAGCCGGACCAGCCGGGCCTGGCGCTGGGCGTTCACGCAGAACAGCACCAGCGAGACGATCGCCCCGAGGAAGATCGCGTACTGCAGGGCGAGCTGCGTGGTGGCGAGGAAGGTCAGCACCATGCCCGCCGCGGGCAGCGCGCCCGTCCGCAGGACCAGTCGGATGTCCGGGACCCGGCCCACGATCAGCTCGCCGGCGATGACGACGACCAGGCCGCCGATCACCGGCATCGGGATCCGCTCCGCCAGCGGGCCGGCGACGAGCACGAGGACCGCGAGGAAGATCCCCGCGAAGACGCCGGCCCACCGGGTGCGGGCGCCCGCGCTGGTGGCGACGCCCGTGCGGGACAGCGAGCCGCCGGTCGGCAGCGCCCGGAAGAACCCGCCTGCGATGTTGGCGACGCCCTGGGCGGTGAAGTCGCCCGACAGGTTCGACCGGCTGCCGTCCGGGTTCGGCACCGCCGCCCCGATGCCGGCGGCCTGGGCGAGCGCGACCAGCGCGATGGCGACGGCCCCCGTGGCGAGCGCCGGGACGGCGGACACGTCGGGCAGCACCGGCAGCGGGAGCGCCCGCGGGATCGCGCCGATGTCGCCGGCCTCGCGCACGTCCACGCGCAGGACCGCGACCCCGACGCTGACCACGAGCAGGGCGATCAGCACGGCGAACGCCCGCAGCCGCCGCACCGCGTGGGCGGCCCACCAGCACAGCACGGTCGCGGAGGCGACGGCGGTCGAGGCGAGGTCCCACTGCGGCAGGTGCACCAGGCCGTCGACGACCTTCGCGATCGTGTTGTGCCGCTCGGTCTCGTAGCCGGTGGCGTCGCCGATCACCCCGGCGACGATCTGCAGCGCGATCCCGGTCGTGAACCCGGTCATCACCGCGTTCGACACGAAGCTCATCACCGAGCCCAGCCGCAGGACCCCGAGCAGCAGCATGACGACGCCCACGAGGACCGTGAGCGTGGCGAGGTTCGCCGGGTCGTCGGCGTCCAGGCCCGCGTCGGCCAGCACGCTGTGCGAGGTCAGGGCGATGGCGCTGGTGAGCGTGGTCGTCATCAGCACCGTGCGGGACAGCAGCGAGCCGACGGACGTGGGCACCATGCCCGAGTACAGGCCGACCAGCGGGTTGAACCCGCCGATCGAGGCGTAGGCCATGCCCTCCGGGATCGAGAACAGGCCCGTGACGAACCCCGACACGGCGTCCTGCCGGGTCGGCCGGCCGAGTCGCGGGCGGCGGCGTCGCGACCCGTCGGGCGGCCGGTCGGGCAGGGGACGCGTCACGGCGTCACGACGGCGAAGTCCGGGTCGAAGGAGTCGATCAGCGAGCCGTAGGTCTCCAGCACGCCGCGGTCGCCGTCGAGCGTCAGGTGGCCGGACCGCTCCAGCCCCTCGACGCTCCCCGGCGCGACCAGGGCGCTGGCGACCACGGGCTTGGGCCCGCGCAGGGTCAGCGGGGCGCCGAAGGCGCCGGGACGGGCGTTCAGCACGCCGTGCGCGATCCGGACGGTCCACGTCGCGCCCAGGTCCGTGAAGTCGACGTCGAACGCCAGGTCCACGTCGGCCGCCTTCTCCCCGATCACGTGCACCGCAGCGAAGTCGAACAGGATGTCGACCGGCATCGCCGCGATGCTGTCCGGGCTGGCCGTGGCGAACCGCGCCGGGATCGCGCCCTCGCGCAGCTCACGGGCCGCGGTGAGGAAGATGCCCCGCCACTGCGGTCCTTCCGCCTGGTAGCCCAGCTGCTCGTAGGCGTCCGCCTGGAGCTCGCGCGCCGCGCGGTGGTCGGGCTCCCCGAACACCACGGGGTGCAGCACCTGCGCCGCCCACCGGTAGTCCCCGGCGTCGAACGCCCTCCGCCCCTCCGCCACGAGCGTGTCCGCCCCGAACGCCGCGACCCACCGGCGCGCCGACTCGACCGGCGGGTGCGGGTGCAGCGACACCGGGTCGCCGTCCCACATGCCCAGCTCCTTGGTGAACACCGCGCGCACGTCGTGGTGCACCGTGCCGTGGTAGCCGCGGTTGAACCAGCGGCGGCCGAGCGCCTCGGGCAGCTCGATGACCTCGGCCGCCTCGAGCGGGGTGTACCCCTTGTTCGCCAGCCGCAGCGCCTGGTCGTGCAGGTACTTGTAGGTGTCCCGCTGCGACTCCAGGAAGTCGACCACGGCCGCGTTGCCCCACACGGGCCAGGTGTGCGGGCCGAAGTGCACCTCGACCTCGTCGCCCCAGCGGACCAGCGTCTCGTCCAGGTACCGCGCGAAGTTCCGGGCGTCCCGGGTGCGGGCACCGCGCAGCGTCTGGATGTTGTGCAGCGAGTGGTTGGCGTTCTCCGCGCAGGTGAGGGCCTTGAGCTCGGGGATCCAGATGTGCATCTCCTCGGGCGCCTCGGTGTCCGGCGCGTACAGGAACTCGAAGGTCAGCCCGGCGATCCGGCGGCTCTGGCCCGTCTCGGTGATCGGGTCCGTCGGCGACAGGTACGACACCGTGGCGCCCGCCGAGGTCGCGATCCCGATGCCGGCGCTCACGGCCTGCCGGGGGCCGTGGTCGAGCAGGCTGTTGAACGCGTACAGGCCGCGCCGGGACATCGCGTTTCCGGCGATCACGTTCTCCCCGATGGCGAACTTGTCGAACGAGGCGATCGTGCCGGGAGCGATGATCGGGACCTTCCCCGACGCGACGTCCGCGGGGTCCACGAGGCCCTTCACGCCGCCGTAGTGGTCGACGTGCGTGTGCGTGTAGATGATCGCGACCACCGGCTTGTCGGTGACGTGCTCCCGGAGCAGCGCGAGGGCCTGCCGGGACGCCTCGACCGCGGCCGCGCAGTCGATGACGACCACGCCGTCGTCACCGACGACGAACGTGACCCCCGCGATGTCGGTGTTCCGCACCTGGTAGATCCCGTCGACGACCCGGAACAGGCCGGCGCGGGTGATCAGCCGGGACTGCCGCCACAGGCTGGCGTCGACGGTGTCCGGCTCGGGGGCGCCGTCGGGGTCGTCGGGTCCGCCCGCGCCGTCGCCGAGGAAGGCGAACTCCGCCAGGTCGAGCGTCGGCTGCCCCGCGTCGTTCAGCACCCGGCCGTCGGGGATGTCGGCGATCTTGCCGCGGACGGCGTCCTCGAAGTCCCCGCGGTCGTCCAGGGCGTACCGCTCGCGGGCCGCGCGCAGCACCTCCCGCGTCGCCGGGGTCGCGTCCTTCGGGCGGTACGTCATGGCGGGTCCTCCGGTCTCGGCGCCGCGTGGCGCGGCTGTCGTCGGGGTCGGTCCGAGCGTCACCGGCGCGGGGCGCCGCCGTCGTCGTCCGGGGCGGGTGAACGGGCCCGGCGGGCCGGGTCATCCCCGCGGGGTGACGATCGCCCGCCGGGTCGCCCCGCAGGCTGGAGCGCGTCGGCTCCCGGACCGCCGACCCCGCCGCCGCACCGAGGAGGCCACCGTGGGCGAGGCCGTCGGCCAGTCGCTGCCCGTCGCCGTCGGCGTGCTCATCAGCCCGATGCCGATCGTGGCCGTCGTGCTGATGCTGCTGACGCCGCGAGCCCGGTCGAACGCCTCGACGTTCCTTCTCGGGTGGGTCGTCGGCATCGCGGTGGTCGGCGCGGTGCTGGTGCTGGTCGCCGGCGCCGCCGGTGCCGCCGGCGACGGCACGCCCCCGACCTGGGCGAGCGTGCTCAAGATCGTCCTCGGCCTGCTCCTGGTCCTGCTCGCCCTCCGGAGCTGGCGGACCCGGCCCCGCGGCGGGGCCGAGCCGCCGACCCCCGGCTGGATGCGCGCGGTCGACGGGTTCACCCCGGCCCGGGCGTTCGGCCTGGCGGTGCTGCTCGGGGTGGTCAACCCGAAGAACCTGCTGCTCGTCGTGTCCGGTGCGGCAGCCATCGCCGCGGCCACCCCCTCGACCGGCGCACGGCTCGGCGCGCTTGCGGTGTTCGTGGTCGTCGCGTCCCTGGGCGTGGCGGCGCCGCTCGTCGTCTACCTCGCGGGCGGCCCGCGCGCCGGCGCCGTGCTCGACGAGCTGAAGACCTGGATGGTGCAGCACAACGCGGCGATCATGGCGGTCCTGCTGCTCGTGATCGGCGCGAAGATGCTCGGCGACGGGATCGCCGCCCTGTGAGGCGACGGCCGGCCGGGCCCGACGGTGGGAGGCAGTGATGGCAGGTTCACCCGACGAGGGCGCCGCGCCCGCGTTCGGCCCGGTCGAGCTGATCGCGCTCGCGTTCCCCGGGGACGACGTCCCGGGGCCGGTGCTCGCGGAGGTCGCAGCGCTCGCCGGGTCTGACCGGGTCCGGGTGGTCGACGTGGTGGTGGTCCGGCCCGACGACGACGGGATCGAGATCGTCGAGGTCGCCGACCTGGACGGCCCCGCGGCCGACGGGCTCGCCGACCTCGCGGACCTCGCCGACCTCGTCGGCCGCGGGCTCGCCGGCGAGCACGACCTCGGGCTGGTCGCCGAGTCCCTGCCCCCGGGCGCGAGCGCGCTCGTCATCGTCGTCGAGCACCTCTGGGCCGCCGCGCTGGCGGCGGCCGCGCGCGAGGCCGGCGCGGTCGTCGCGCACGCCGAGCTCGTCCCGGCCGAGGTCGTCAACGCCCTCGCGGCGTCCTGACGCGTCGTCCCAGCCCCGCTGCCCCTGCCGTCCCTGCCGAGACCTGCCGTCCCTGCCGAGACCTGGAGGAACCGCCGTGCCCCTGCTCATGCCCCGCTTCGGCCGACCCGGACTGATCGGGACCGCCGCCCGCACCGCCGTCATCGCCGGCACCGCCAGCGCCACCGCCGGCGCCGTCCGCCGCCACCAGTACACCCGCGACGAGCAGTCGTTCGAGCAGCAGCAGCTCGCCGAGGCCGAGCAGCAGCGGCGCGTCGAGGACGCCGCCCGCGACGCCGCCCGGCACGCGGGGGCGCCGCCGGAGCCGGCCGACGACGCCGGGCTGGTCGAGCAGCTCCAGCGGCTCGCCCGGTTGCACGAGGCGCACGTCCTGGACGACTACCACTTCACCGCGGCCAAGGCCAAGCTGCTCGCCTGAGTCCTCCACAGGTGCCGTGGTCGTGCCGCGTCCCCAGGGCGGGGGTCGGGCACCGGGGTCGTGTCGGTGGGCGTCGGTAGTGTCGTTCCATGGCATCTGACCTGCAGGAACACCCCGACGGCGACCCGGTCGCCGCCGTGGTGCTGCCGGTCTACGGGCCCGACGGGACCTGCCTGACGGACTTCGGCCCGGGCCCCGTCGTCGCCGCGGGTGGGGCGCCGCGCACGGGCGAGCAGCGGCAGATCGAGGCGATCCGGTCCTGCGAGCCCGGACCCGAGCTGGATGCCTGGTTGCGGGGGCTGGATGCGAGCGTGCTGCCCTCGGCGATCGTGGTCGAGGTGATCGCCGCGCAGACCCGGATCGAGTCCTACCAGCACGCCCGGACCCTGGGCCTGATCGCGGAGCTGGCCTCCCGGGAGGAGATGAGCCCGGAGTGGTCGCCGCTGGCGGGTGCCCCGCCGACGCAGGCGTGCGTCGCGGGCGACGAGCTCGCGATGCGACTGGGGTGGTCGCGGGTCGCCGCGACGAAGACCGTGCACCGGGCCCTGGTGCTCGACAGCATGCTCGGCGCGACCCGGGAGGCCCTGGAGGTCGGTCACCTCGATCCCGCCAAGGCCCAGGTCCTGACCGCAGGGCTGGCGGACCTGCCCTTCCAGGTCGCGCACGCGGTCGAGGACGCTGTCCTGCCGGACGCCGATCAGTGCTCGGTCGCCGAGCTGCGCCAGCGGGTGGCGCGGGAGATCCGCCTGGTCGACCCCGAGGGCGCCGCCGCCCGCCGCGAGCGCGCCCGGTGCACCCGCAAGGTCTCCCACCCCCGGCCCCAGCCGGACGGCATGGCCTCCATGTGGTTGGTCCTGGACGCGGCGGACGCGCTGCGGGTCGACGGGGTCCTCACGCACGCCGCGAAGACCGCCAAAGCGCTCGGCGACGACCGGACGTTGGACCAGCTGCGGGCCGACGGGCTGCGCGACCTGGTGGTCGGGGACGTCCCCGCGTCGGACGGGCCGGCGTTCGAGGTCCACCTGTCCCCGGGCCTACCCATGCCGCCGGAGCCGCGACGGTCGTGGAACGGGGCGAGCCTCACCGACCGGGACGGTGTGCTGCTCACGCGCCCGGTCGAGCCGATCCCGGTCGCCACCCTCACCCCGCTCGACGACACCGCCACCGACGGAGGGCCGTGCGTGGGCCACCCTGCCTCGCCGCCCGACGCACCGACCGAAGCGACGTCGCCGACCGCACCGCCCCGAGCCACGGCGCCGGGCGCACCACCCGAAGCCACGACGCCCGACGCCCCGACCGAAGCCACGACGCCCGACGCCCCGAGCGAAGCCACGTCGCCCGACGCCCCGACCGGCACCGCTGCACCCGTCGTCGCGGTCACCGCCCCCGTACGTGCGCCGAGCGCCGTCGCGCCTGCACCCGCACCCGCGCGTCGCGGCTGCACCCGCTGCTCGGGCCGTCCTGGCGCCGAGGTCCGCATCACCATCCCCGCCTCGACCCTGCTCGGGCTTGACGACCAGCCCGCCCACCTCGACGGCCACGGCCCCATCGACGCCGTCCAGGCCCGCGCCCTGGCGATCGGCGGGGTCTGGCAGCGCGTCGTCACCGACCCCCTCACCGACCGGGTCCTGGACGTCGGCCGCGAACGCTACCGACCACCCGCCGCCCTGGCCGACCTGATCCGCACCCGCGACGGAACGTGCGCGGCACCCGGGTGCAGGGTCCCGGCCTGCAGCTGCGAGCTCGACCACACCCAGGAGTTCCGCCCTCGACCGGGTGGCGACCCCGACGCGCCCCTCGGCGGAACCGACGCCGACAACCTCGGGCCCGTGTGCCACCGGCACCACCGGTTGAAGACCGACGGCGGGTTCCGGCTGCGACAGATCAGCCCCGGGCTCTACGAGTGGATCACCCCCACCGGGCACCGCTACCTCACCCGACCCGGCACCGGGCAGACCCACGACGCCACGGCCGACCCGTACGACGCACCACCCCCGTTCTGAGGCGAGGGCACGCCCGCCGCCGACACGCGTCTCAACCACACCGTCGACCACACCGTCGACCACACCGTCGACCGCTCCGTGCCCGACCCGCGGTCCGCGACGGCACCCGGCCCGCGGCCCCGTCCTCGCCACGTCGCGCCCGTCAGCGGCCGGTGCCAGCATCGGGACATGCGGATCAGGCATCAGGTGACGGTGTTCGACACGGCCGACCTCGCGACGGAGAGCACGTTCTGGGCGGGTGTCCTCGGCGGGACGGTGGAGCCCGACGACGACTGGCACATGCTCTACGTCGACGGCGAGCCGCGGATGGGGTTCCAGCTGGCCCCGAACCACGTGCGGCCCGACTGGCCCGACGGCGAGCAGCAGCAGATCCACCTCGACCTCTATGTCGAGGACCTCGCGGAGGCGCACGCGCACGTCACCGGGCTGGGCGCCGAGCTGCTGAAGCAGGCGGACGACCCGGCCGCTCCCGAGGGCTTCCAGGTGTACGCGGACCCGTCGGGGCACCCGTTCTGCCTCTGCTGGTGACGACGTCGCGTCACGCCCCGCCGACGCCGACCAGGTGCTCGCGCTCCGCGAGGTGCCGGGCGACCGCCGCGGGGTCGGTCCGTGCCGACAGGTAGCCCAGGTAGCCGTCGGGCCGGATCAGCGCGGCGCCGTCGTGGCCGATCCCGTACCGGTCGGCGATGACGCCGCCCGGGTCGACCAGCACGGGCCCGCCGCTCGACCCGTCCGGAGCCGGGTGCGTCGGCGTCCGCGTCGACGGCGGCGGGGCCGGGACCACCGGGACGACGGTCCCGAGCCCGCCGAGCACCGCCCGCAGCCGGTCGTGCGACGTCCGGGACAGGCAGGTGGTCAGCAGCAGGTGCCCGGGTCGGCGCAGCAGGTCACCGACGTGGGCCGGCACCCCCGCGGCGTCCGACAGCCCGACCGGGTCCGGGGCGTGGTCGCCCGGGCACGCCCCGCGGACCCCGTCCCCGCCGCCGACGGCCGGGCTCCCGCGGTACCGCAGCCGCACCTCGGCGAGGCTCGCCGCGACCGCCTCCCCGACCGCCGGCAGGTGCCCGAGCAGCAGCAGCCCGACGTCGCGCAGGTGCCCCCGCGGCCCCTGCGTGGCGACGGCGTGCGTGAGCCGGGTGGTCTGCCGGACGACAGCGGCGCCGACCGGGTGGCGCTCCACGTGGTAGCTGTCGAGCAGCGCGTCCCCGGCCCGCCCGGTGCTGACGAGCGCGAGCTTCCACGCGAGGTTGACCGCGTCCTGCATCCCCGTGTTCATGCCCTGGCCACCGGCCGGGCTGTGCACGTGCGCCGCGTCGCCGGCGAGCAGCACGCGGCCGTGGCGGTACCGCTCGACCTGGCCGTGGTGCACCTCGAACCCGACGAGCCACCGGGGGTCGCTCAGCCGCCAGTGCTCGCCCATCCGCTCGTCGACGAGCCGCTGCACCTCGGCGAGCGTCGGGTCGCCGGACGGGCCCGGGGCGGGGACCTGGACCAGGAACCGCGTGCGGCCGTCCGGCATCGGGAACGCCCCGGACACGCCGTCCGCCCCGGCGAACAGCCGGATGGTGTCCGGCGGGAGCGTGGTCGCCGCGGCGACGTCGGCGAACAGGAAGTGCTCGCCGTGGAACACGCCCTCGATCCGCTCGCCCACCGCGGCGCGGACCCGGCTGTGCCCGCCGTCGGCGCCGACCACCCAGCCGACGCGCACCCGCTCGGGCCCGGCCGCGGACTCGAGGGTCACGTCGACGCCGTCGTCGTCCTGGGCCAGGTCGGTGAGCCGCACCCCGCGCTCGACGACGACACCTCGTCGCGCGGCCAGGCCCGCGAGCACCGCCTCGGTCACCGGCTGCGGGGTGTCGAGTGCGCGCGGGTACCGGGAGTCGATGCCGCGGGTGGACGCACGCAGGCGCAGCGTGCCCGCGGCGCCGGACCGGACCTCGACAGCGGTGATCTCGACCGCGCGGGCGGCGAGCTCGTCCAGCACGCCCATCGCGGCGAGGTGCTCCTGGGTGCGGGCGTGCACGATCACGGCGCGCGACTGCTCCGTGGGCTCCGGCAACGCGTCGACGAGCCGGACGCGTGCACCCTGCCGCGCGAGCTCGCAGGCGGCGGTCAGGCCCACGGGGCCCGCACCCACGACGAGCACGGCGGACGACGCTCCCCCGCTGCCGCCCATCGCGCCTCCGTCCGGCTGCCGCCCCCGCGGTGCGCGGTCCGGCCCGCGCCCACCGTGTCCGCGCGCGGCGCGCCGCGGCCTCACCCGCCGCGGATGACCCGGGCCGCCGCGCGCCCTGCGCTCAGCCCCGCTGCCGGCGGGCCACGGTCGCCGCCAGCACCGGCGCACCCTCGCCGGCGAGCCGCGCCACCGCGGACGGCCGGCCCGCCATCGCCATGACCAGGTCGAGCGTCGTGCCGGTGACCTCCGGGCCGTCGCCGGCGCGGAACCCGCCGTCGTCCGCGACCAGCCGCACGCCCCTCGCGACCGTGCGGGACGCCACGGCGAAGTCCCGCCGCGCGTAGCCCGCCGCGACCGCCTCGACGGCCTCCGGGTCCGGGGCGCCGGGCAGCCCGAGCGGCTCGCGGACGTCGGTGCCGTGCACGACGACCTCGCCGAGCCACGCCCACAGGTCACCCGTGGGCGCGACCCGGGAGTCGACGACGGACCGGAAGCCGGCCAGCGTGCCGGCGGGCGCCGGGCCGCGGTGCTCGGCGAGCCGTCGCGCGTTGTGCCGGTCGGCGTCGAACCGCGCGGCGGCGATGCTGCGCAGCCACGCCCACCGCCCCCGTGCTCGCCCCGGCGGTCAGGTGCGCGACGACGTCCTCGACGGACCAGTCGCCGCACAGCGTCGGCGCCGACCACGCCTCGGGGGGCAGGGCGGCCAGCTCCGCGGCGAACCGCGTTCGCTCCTCCCGAATCGCCGACCAGTACCGCTCGGGTGCCCAGGAGGTCATGTGCGCTCCGCGTCCTCGGTGGTCCCGCCCGGTCAGGCGGGCAGGGCGAGCTCGCCCCGCACGATGCTGTCACCCGAGTGCGCCGGATCGCCGTCGAACGGCTCGGCGGACACGTCGACGACGGGGAACTCGGCGAGGTCGAGGCCGGGCGGGAGCGCGAACCGCCCCTCGTCGCCGTCGAGCAGGCCGAGCGACACGAGGCGGGTCGCCCCGGCGTCGAGCAGCCACACCTCGCGGAAGCCGTCGGCGTCGGCGTCGGTCACGCGGACCACCAGGGTGCGCCGGCCCTGGGCGTCCTCCTCGACCTGGGCGTCGCCCGAGGCGGACCACCCCGGCAGGGCGTCCAGCCGGACCTCGGCGACGACCGTCTCGGGCTCGGTGCGCAGCGCCGCGGACACGGCCAGGCCCCCCGCCACGCCGCCGACGACGAGCCCGGCGGCCGCGGCGGCGAGCCAGGGGCCACGCCGGTGCCGGCGCGGGGCCGCGGGCGCGGGGTCGACGCCGGTCGCCGACCCCGGACCCGTCGCCGAACCCGGACCCGTCGCCGACCCCGGACCCGTCGCCGACCCCGGACCCGGCACGCCGCCGGCCGCCGCGGCGTGGTCCCCCGAGCCGTCGTCCGCCGAACGGTCGACCGCGGACCCGTCGCCGCGCGCGAGGTCCATGTCCTCCGGCACGACGTCCTCCGCGAGCCCCAGCTCGTCGCGCACCCGCCCCCACACCGCGGCGGGCGGCGGGACCAGCTCGCCCGCGTCACCGGCGCGCGCCACGGCCGCCGCGGCGGCGAGCGACGCCACCTCGCGGGCGCAGTCGGCGCACGACGCGAGGTGCGCGCGGGGAGCCGCGTCGAGCGGCTCGCCCAGCGCGGCGAGCGCGACGGAGTCAGGGTCGAGGTGCGGCACCGTCCACCTCCAACCGGTCGCGCAGCCGTTGCAGGCTACGACGGATGTGGCTCTTCACCGTGCCGAGCGGCAGGTCGAGCCGCCGGGCGATCTGGTCGTGCGTGAGGTCGTCGTAGAACGCGAGCGCCAGGATGGTCCGCTGCGGTTCGCCGAGCCGGTGCAGCTCGTCGACGACGACCACGTGGTCGGCCACCCGGGCGGCCTCCGGCTCGGGGTCCCGGCCGGCGCGGGCGGCCACGGCGCGCAGGTCCCGCGCGTCCCGGCTGCGGCGGGCCAGCGCGTCGGCGACGGCGTTCCGGGTGATGCCGGTGAGCCAGGCGCGCAGCGGGCCGCGGTCGGACCGGTAGCCGGACCGCCCGCGCCACGCGGCGACGAACACCTGCTGGGTGACGTCCTCGGCGTCGGCGCCGGACCCGAGCGCCCGCAGGGCCACCGTGTGCACGAAGGCCGACCACCGCCGGTACGCCTCGGCGAGCGCCTGCTCGTCCCCCGCCTCGAACGCGCGGGCCAGGGCGTCGTCGTCCCACTCGGGCGGCGGGCGCAGGTGCGCGACGGGGCTGGACAGGGCGCGCCTCCTCGCGGGCCGGGTCCCGCCGCGGGCTGCGGGGGTCGCGGAGGCCATCATGCGCCGACCGGGGTGGCGGTGACCAGCACGTTGTCGACGTAGTGCCGCGTGTCCCGGTCGAAGGCCCCGCCGCACGTGACCAGCGCGAGCCGCGGCGGCCCGTCCCGGGTGAACACGTCGGGCCACCGCGCCTCGTCCTTGGGGAACCGGGTCACGGCGTCGACGGCGTACGTGCGGGTGCTGCCGTCGGCGAGCGCGACCTCGACGGCGTCGCCTGGCCGGACGTCGACCAGGTGCACGAACGGCCCGGTCCCGCCGGACGCGATCGAGTCGACGTGCGCGGCGACCACCGTGGTCCCGGCCGGGTCGCCGGGGTCGGCGCCGAACCGGTACCAGCCGCCGCGCTCGGCCAGCGGCGGGATCTCCATCTGCCCGTCGGCGGCGACGCCGACCGGGTCGACGGGGACGTCGACGTCGCGGCCGGGGATCACGACCCGCACCGGCGCGGTCGGGGACGGGGCCGCGGCCGGCGGCGGCGTGGCGGGGGCGACGGGCACGGCGGGGGCGGTCGCGGGCGGGGCGGTCGCGGGCGGGGTGGTCGACGACGGCGCGGCGGTCGCCGACGGCGTCGGCGGGGACGTCACCACCTGCACCGCGCGCTGCCGCTCCGAGCCCGCGAACGCCCCCGCCACCCCCGCCGCCGCCAGCCCCAGCACGACGACGGCGAGGAGGATCCCGGCCACGCCACGGGGGCTGCGGCGTGGCCGGGGGTCGGGGTCGATGGGTGGCACGGTGCCTCCGGGTCGGGCGTCCCGGCCCGGTCCCCTCCCCTTCCTCGCGTCGCCACCCGGACGATCGGGTGGCGACGCGAGGATCCGGTGGGGACCGGGGCGGGACGCGCGGGTTGGACCGGGGCGTGGGCGGCGGGGACGACGCACCCGCGCCCCGGTCGTCTCAGCGGCGGTCGCGGGCGGTCGCGCGGGCCCGGCGCACCGGCCGCACCGCACCGACGACCGCGACCAGCGCCAGCAGCGTCGCGGCCGCGACCCACGGCGCCGCGGGCCCGGAGCCGCCCTCGGCGGCGGTGCCGAGCTCGCCGGACGGCACGCCGCCCGGGGCCGAGTGCAGCCCGCTGATGGTCTGCACCGCGAGCGCCAGGTTGCCCGCGTCCAGCGAGCCCCAGGCGTACACGATGGTGTCGGCGCCCTCGGCGACCGTGAGGTCGGTCGGGCCGAGCACCGGCGTGGTGGTCCCGGTGGCCGCGACGGCGGCGGAGACCGTCCCGGCGGGCACGGTGAGCGACTGCTCGTCCGGGTTGGACAGGTTCGTCACGACCGGGCTGCCGCCCGCGAGGACGTCGACCGCCGGCGCGGCCGCGACGTGCCGGACGGTGAGGCGGCCCTGCCCCGCCGGCACCGCGGAGGTGTCGTTGGTGAACAGCGTCGCGGTCGGGTCGCCGGTGGCGGTGAGGTGCGCGACCGCGGTGTAGCTGCCGCCCGCCTCGAGGGTGACGTCGACCGGGCCGATCGCCGGCTGGCTGTCGTCGGCGGCGTCGGCGGCGGTGATCGCGAGGGTGTGCGCGCCCGCGGGCACGTCCAGCGGTCCCGCGAGCGTGCCGGGCGTGAAGTCGTCGAGGGTGCGGGTGCCGTCGACCCAGACGTCGACGGTCAGGTCGGGGACGCCGTGCAGGACGGCGAGCGACGCCGTCCCGCCGGTGGCGGCGGAGGCGGGCAGCGCGGCGGCGGCCACCAGCAGGGCCGAGCCGATGCCGGCGGCGGCGAGGGTGACGGACGGACGATGACGCATGAGGTGCTCCTCGTTCCGGCGGGGTCGTGCTGACACCCCCTCTACCGCCGCCGCACCCCGCGCGGATGCACCCGCGCACCGATCAGCGCAGGAAGCCCGTGACCACGTCGTGCAGCGCCGCGGTGGTGAGCTCGAGGCTCGCGACGTCCACCCGCTCGTCGTTCCCGTGGAACAGGCCGCGCCACGTCCCCGCGTCCCAGTGCGGCGACAGCAGGCCGAAGCCGTACGCCGGCACCCCGCGCCGGCGGTAGAACCGGCCGTCCGTGCCGCCGGTGCCGAGCGTCGGCAGCACGGGCGCCCCGCCGGTGCGGTCGCCGACGGCCTTCTCGATCACCCGGTACAGCTCGGTGTCGGTCGGCGAGAGCGACGGCTCACCCCACCGGTCGCCCTCGACGACGACGTGCGGTGCGAGGTCGCCGACCGCCTCGGTGAGCAGCGCGTCCACGTCCGCGGGCCGCGCGCCCGGCAGCACCCGGATGTCGAGGGTGATCTCGGCGTGCCCGGGGATGACGTTCGGCTTGCTCCCGCCGTGCAGCACGGTCGGGGCGACCGTGGTGTGCGTCGTCGCGTGCGCCACCGGGGCGATCGCGCCGAGCAGCGGCAGCACCTCGTCGAGGCGGTCCGGGTCGAGGGCGGCCTCCCGGACGTCGGCGGGCAGGTCGAGCGCGTCGACGTACCGCCGCCACAGGTCACCGATCACGACCGGGCCGCGGAGCGCCGCGATGCGCCGCACGGCCTCCGCGGCGAGGACGACCGCGTTCCGGCTCCCCCACGGGCCCGAGCCGTGGCCCGGCGTGCCGACGACCCGCAGCCGCCGGCCGGCGCCGCCCTTCTCCCCCACGGCGAGCGTGCGGTGCGCACCGACGGGGACGCCGCCCGACTCGGTGAGGACGTGGTCGGCGTGCACGAGGTCCCACCGGTGCGTCGTCAACCAGTCGACCCCCCAGACGCTGCCGTGCTCCTCGTCGGCGACCGCCGCCAGCAGCAGGTCGCCCGACAGCCGCACCCCCGACGCCGCGAGCGCCCGGGTGACCACGGCGTACGCGGCCGTGAGCCCGAGCATGTCGATCGCGCCGCGCCCCCAGACCCAGCCGTCGACCAGCTCGCCGCCGAACGGGTCGCGGGTCCAGCCGTCGGGCTCGACGGGGACGACGTCGGTGTGCCCGACGAGGCCCAGCGACGGCGCCCCGGCGACACTGCCCTCGATCCGGGTCACGAGCGACGCCCGACCGGGCTGCGGCTCGACGACCTCGAGGTCCAGGCCGGCGCCGTCCAGGTAGTCGGCGATCGTCCGGGCGTTGCGGATCTCCTGGCCCGACTCGACGGTGCCCTCGTTCACGCAGGCGTTCCGGATCAGCGCCCGGAGGAGCTCGGTGGTCTCGCCTGCCAGGCGGGCGGCGTCGGGCAGGGCGGTCATCGGGCCTCCTCCGGGGCGGTGCGGGCGGTGCTGCCGGCCGGCGCGACCGGGCGTCGGCGGCGGCCCGGGATCGCCGCGACGAGCTCGCGGGTGTAGTCCTCGCGCGGGTCGAGCAGGATCGCCTCGGCGGTGCCCTGCTCCACCAGCCGGCCGTCGTGCAGCACGCCGACGTGGTCGGCGACCCGGCGGACCACCGCGAGGTCGTGCGAGATGAACAGGTAGGTCAGCCCGTGCTCCGCCTGCAGCCGGACCAGCAGGTCGAGGATCTGCGCCTGCACGGACACGTCGAGCGCCGACACCGGCTCGTCGAGGACGACGAGGTCCGGGCGCAGCGCCAGCGCGCGGGCGATCGCGACCCGCTGCCGCTGCCCGCCCGAGAGCTCGCGCGGGCTGCGCCGGGCCGCGTCGGCGGGCAGGGCGACGTCGGCGAGCAGCTCGCGCACCCGCTCGGCGCGCTCCGCCCGGGTGCCGACGCCGTAGGCGCGCAGCGGCTCGGCGATCACGTCCGCGACCGTGAACCGCGGGTCGAGCGAGGCGTAGGGGCTCTGGTAGACGACCTGGAACCCGCGGCGCAGCCGGCGCAGGGTCTCGCCGCGCGCGCCGGTGACGTCCTCGCCGCGGAACCGCACCCGGCCCGCGGTGGGCTGCTCCAGGTGCAGCGCGAGGCGGGCGGTGGTGCTCTTGCCCGAGCCCGACTCGCCGACCAGGGCGTACGTGGTCCCGCGGTCGACGCGCAGGCTCACGCCGTCGACGGCGACCAGCGAGCGCGCCCCCGCGGCGCCGCGAGGGCGCGGGAAGTCCTTGCGGACGTCGACCAGCTCCAGCACCGGCGCCACCTCGGCGGCCGGCGCCGCGGGAGCCTCTGCCGCGGACAGGCCCAGCCGCCCGTCCGCGAGGCTCGGCGCCGCCGCGATCAGCTGCCGCGTGTACGGGTGCCGCGGGTCCGCGAGCACCTCGTCGGCGGTGCCCTCCTCGACCACCACCCCGTGCTCCAGCACGACGATCCGGTCGGCCCGGTCGGCGGCGACCCCGAGGTCGTGCGTGATGAGCAGCAGCGCCGTCCCGCGGTCGCGGACCAGCGTCTCCAGGTGATCGAGGATGCGCCGCTGCACGGTGACGTCGAGGGCGCTGGTCGGCTCGTCGGCCACGATCAGCCGCGGCCCCGCCGCGATCGCGATGGCGATGAGCACCCGCTGCCGCAGGCCTCCGGACAGCTCGTGCGGGTACTGCCGGGCGCGTGCGGCCGGGTCCGGGACGCCGGCCTGCTCCAGCAGGGCCACCGCGCGGCGGCGCGCCTCCCGGCGCCGGGCGAGCCCGTGGATGACCAGCACCTCCGCCACCTGGTCGCCGACGCGCTGCACGGGGTTGAGCGAGACGGTCGGGTCCTGCGGGACCAGCCCGACCTCCCGGCCGCGGACGCCCTGCCACTCGCGCTCGGTGAGGTCGGACACGTCCCGCCCGCCGAGCCGGATCCGCCCGCCCGTGACCGACCCGCCGCGGGCGAGCAGGTGCAGCGCCGCGTGCGCGGTGGTGCTCTTGCCGGACCCGGACTCGCCGACCAGGGCGACGACCTCGCCGGGCCGGACCCGCAGGTCCACCCCGCGCACGGCCCGGTACACCTGACCGTCCCGGGTCCGGTAGCCGACCTCGAGGCCCTCGACCTCGAGCACGGGCGTCGCGCCGGCGTCGGCCCGCGCCGGGGCCCGGTCCTCCTGCAGCTGCGTCACTGGTCCTCTCCCGTCGTCTCGAGCGCCCGCGCGACCCGGTTGGCGGACAGCACGACCGCCACGATCACGAGCCCGGGCAGGGTGGTGAGCCACCAGGCGGTGGCGAGGTAGTCGCGGCCGCCGGAGATCAGCGACCCCCACTCGGGGGTGGGCGGCGGCGTGCCGTAGCCGAGGAAGCTCAGCGCGGACACCGCCAGCACCGCGCCGCCGAACTCCAGCGCGACCAGCGCGAGCACCGGCCCGGCGGAGTTGGGCAGCACGTGCCGGCCCAGCACCGACCACCAGCGGGCGCCCGACGCGCGGGCGGCCTCGACGTAGACCGAGGTCGACGTGCGCAGCACCTCGGCGCGCATGACCCGGGCGAACGTCGCCACGGCGCCCACGCCGACCGCGACGGCGATCTTGGTGGGCCCGGTGCCGAGCGCGGTGATGATCGCGAGCGACAGCAGGATGCTCGGCACCGCGAGCAGCACGTCCACAGCCCGCCCCACGACGTCGTCCACCCAGCCGCGCAGGAACCCGGCCAGCAGCCCGAGCGCCGAGCCGACCACCAGGCCGACCACCACCGCGAGCGCCGTGGTCCGCAGCGACAGCGAGGCGCCGTGCACGACCCGGGTCCACACGTCGCGGCCGAGGTGGTCGGTGCCGAGCAGGTGCTCCGCCGACGGCCCGAGCAGCCGGTCGGCGGGCACCCCAGTGATCGGGTCGCCGGACGCGAACACCGTCGGCACGGCGGCCCACGCGGCGACCAGCAGCAGCACGAGGCCCGCGATCACGAGCCCGGGCCGCCGCAGCAGGTACCGGCCCGCCCGCGCCGGCCACGGCCCGGCGGACCCGGCGCGTCGCGCCCGTCCGTGCCGCAGGATCGACCGGGCGTCCTGGCGGTCGGCGACCTCGATCTCCTCCGGCTCGCGGGTGGTGGTCGTGGTGGTCACGCGGCCACCGCCTTCCGGGTCGGGGCCCGCTCGATGCGCGGGTCCAGCAGCGGGTAGAGCAGGTCGACGACCAGGGTCGTGACGACGAACACCAGCGCCGACAGCACGACGATCGCGAGCACCACCGGCACGTCCTGGGTGTTGACCGACTGCACGGTGAGCCGCCCGAGCCCGACCCGGGAGAACACGGTCTCGGTGACGACGGCGCCGCCGAGCAGCCCGCCGACCAGGACGCCGAGCATCGTGAACGCCGGGATGGCGGCGTTCCGGAGCGCGTGCCCGAGCTGCACGCGGAGGCGGCCGGCGCCCTTGGCCCGGGCGGTCTCGACGTACGGCTCGCCGAGCGTGCCCCGCAGGCTGCGGGACAGCACCTGCGCGAGCTGGGCGCCGGGCGGGATCGCGAGGGTCACGGCGGGCAGGACCAGGCTCTGCCAGCCGGCGTTGCCGATCGCGGGCAGCAGGCCGGCGCGGAACGACAGCCACTGCAGCAGCACGAGCCCGATGACGAACGTCGGCAGCGCGACCCCCACCGGCGGCAGCGCCGACAGCGCCTGGCGCAGCCACCGGCTGCGGGGCAGCACGCTCGCCACCGCGAGCGCCGTGCCGCCGAGCACCGCGAGCGTCAGGGCGACCCCGGTCAGCAGCAGGGTCTGCGGCAGCGCCTGGGCCACCAGGGACCCGGCCGGCGCGCCCGACTGGTACGACGGCCCGAAGTCGAGCCGGACCGCACCCCACAGCGCGTCGGCGTACTGGACCAGCACCGGCCGGTCGAGCCCGTACCGGGCGCGCAGGTCGTCCAGCAGGGCCGGGTCGACCGACGCCACCTCCCCGCCCGACCCGGCGGCCAGCGCCGCCGGGTCGCTCGGGAGCAGGTAGAGCACGAAGAACGCGATGGTGAACGCGGCCCAGAGCACGAACAGCCCCTGGGCGGCGCGCCGCGCGACGTACCGGGCCATCAGGACGGGTCCACCCAGGCGCCGTAGAAGTCGAGCCGGCTGGAGCCCTCGAACGCGAGCCCGTGCACGCGGTCGGCGGCGGCGATCGTGGTGGACAGCTCGTAGACCGGGATGGCGTGGCCGTGCTCGACCAGCAGGCGGGAGGCCTCCTCGATCAGCTGCCCGCGCTCGTCGGGGTCGGTGGCCGCGGCGGACCGGTCGAGCAGGTCGTCGACCTCCTCGGCCGGGCGGTCGTTGATGTTGCGCGCGTTCGCCGAGAAGATCAGCCGCAGCACGTCCGGGTCCGACCGGGTGAGGTTGTAGTAGTCGAAGTCGAAGTCGCCGCTCTCCTTGATGGCGGTCGACTCGGCGATCTCGACGTGCTGCAGCTGCAGGTCCACGCCGATCTGGCGCAGCTGCTGCTGCACGAGCTCCAGCGGCGCCGGGTCCTGCCAGAACGTGACGGTGGTGGACAGCTTCCGACCGTCCTTCTCCCGGATGCCGTCGTCGCCGACCACCCAGCCGGCGTCGTCCAGCAGCTCCTCGGCGCCGTCGGGGTCGTAGGCGAGCAGGTCGCCCAGGTCCGCGGCGAGCGGGGTGGAGTGGGAGAGCACGCCGGACGCGGCCTGGTCGCGCTCGGTGAGCACGGTGTCGACGATCTGCTGCCGGTCGATGCCCTTCGAGATCGCGACCCGCACCGCCTCGTCGGACGCGAGCGGGCTCGACTCCTTCGGGAACAGCTGGTAGGCCACGCCGGGGTTGGCGCGCTGCTGCAGCCAGAACCCGTTGCCGTCGAACTGCGGCTGGTCGACCGCCGCGATCGCCGCCGTCGCGTCGATCTGGCCGGAGGCCAGGCTGCCGGCGCGCACCGACGACTCCGGGATGACCTGGAAGGTCACGGTGTCGAGGTAGGCCTCACCGGTGTGCCCGTCGGCCTCGGAGGACCAGTCGTACCCGTCCACCTTCGACAGCACGATCTCCTGGTCCTGGGTGTACGAGTCGACCTGGAACGGGCCGGACCCCACGTAGTCGCCGGCGCACCGCTCCTCGGGCGTGAGGTCCGCCGAGGCGGGCGACAGCAGGCCGAGCGAGAACGTCGAGGTGGCCTGGAGGAACTGGGCGCTCGGCTGGGCGAAGTCGACGGTGAGCGTCTGCGGGTCGGCGACGGTCGTCCCCTCGTAGCCCACCAGGTACTGCGAGCCGAGCGACGCCGTGGCGCCGAGCGCGACGATCGCGTCGAAGTTCGTCTTCACCGACTCGGCGTCGATCGGGGTGCCGTCGGCGTAGGTCGCGCCCTCGCGCAGGTGGAACGTGTAGCTCGACGCGTCGTCGCTCACCTCCCAGCTCTCGGCGAGCCACGGCACGATCTCGCCGGTGCCCGGGTCCTGCGCGGTGAGCGAGGCGACGGTCTGCCGGGCGACGGCGATGGCGTCGTTGTTGCCGACCTGCTGCGGGTCGATGCACCGGGAGTCGACCGTGATCGCGAACCGGAGGTCGCCGCCGGCGACGGGCTCGCCGTCGGCGCCGGTCGAGGCGTCGCCGGACCCGCCGCCGGTCCCGCCCGACGAGCAGGCGGCGAGCAGCAGGGCGGTGGTGGCGAGCGTGGCCGCGGCGGCGGGGCGGGCGCCCCGGCGTGGGGTGGGCGTGGTCATCGGTGCTCCTGGGGTGGGGTCGGGAGGGGTGGGTCGGGGTGGTCGCGGCGGGTCAGCCGGCGACGGGCACGGGGGCCCGTGCCGCGTGGTCGACGGCGGTGAAGCCGGCCGCCCGGCGGGGGTCGGCGGCGGACCACAGGTCGGTGCGCACCTCGGCGCGGACCAGCGGCGCGACCTCCTCGGCGAACCGGCGCAGGACGTCCTCCTGCTCCGCCGGGTCGAGCAGGTGGTTCACGGAGACGGACTGCAGGACGTGCCCGTAGGTCGCGTGGTAGTCGAGGATCTTCTCGGCCACCCGCTCCGGGGAGCCGACCAGGGCCGGGCCGCGCTCGACGGCCTCCTCGAGCGTGCGGAAGGACGGCGCCTTCCCCACGGCGTCGGCGCCGTAGCCCCGGCGGGCGGCCGCGTCGACCTGGCCCTGGTAGAGCGGCCGGTACTGCGCGACGGCGGCCTCGGTGGTGTCCGCGAGGAACAGCCCGCCGGAGCCGGAGCCGACGTACGCGCGGGCCGGGTCGTGGCCGTGCGCGGCGTACCGCTCGCGGTAGTGGTCGAGCAGCACGGCGTAGTTCTCCCGCGGCTGCAGGGCGTTCGCGGTGACGATCGGGTCGCCCCACTTCGCCGC
The DNA here is from genome assembly GCF_008033115.1 of Cellulomonas sp. Y8. Taxonomy (NCBI): domain Bacteria; kingdom Bacillati; phylum Actinomycetota; class Actinomycetes; order Micrococcales; family Cellulomonadaceae; genus Cellulomonas; species Cellulomonas sp. Y8. The sequence goes on along the minus strand of NZ_CP041203.1, from coordinate 3,963,273 downwards.
CAGCTCGACGGCGAACCGGGAGGTCGCCGAGCCGTGCCAGATCCGGAACGGCCCGGCGTACGGCCGCGGCAGCGTGGTGGCGTGCTCCAGGCGGTGCCGGTGCCGGCCCTCCCAGGTCACGTCCTCCTCCGACAGCAGGAGGCGGAGCAGCTCGTAGTTCTCCGCCAGGTACTCGTACTGCTTGTCGATGTCGAGGCCGAGCAGCGGGTACTGCAGCACCTCGTTGCCCTTGCCGATGACGATCTCCAGCCGGCCGCGGGACAGCTGGTCGACGGTCGCCAGGTCCTCGGCCACGCGCACCGGGTCGAGGAGCGACAGCACGGTGACGCCCGTCGACAGCAGGATCCGGCTGGTCGACGCGGCGATCGCGCCGAGGATCACCGTGGGGGCCGACGACAGCACGTCGCCGGCGTGCCGCTCCCCCACGGCGAACGAGTCGAAGCCGAGCTCCTCGGCCAGGACGGCGTGCCGGACGGTCCGGGCGAGCCGGTCGGCCGGCGGCACCGCCTCGCCCGTGACCGGGTGCGGCGGGTTGAAGACGATGTCGAGCAGCTGGAAGCGCACGGCCGGCCCGCTCAGGCCGCGGCCGACGCGGCGGCCTCGCGGTCGCGCGCGGCGACGCCCTCGCGGACCAGCGGGATCACGTACCGGCCGAAGTCGACGGCGTCGTCCAGCAGGTCGTAGCCGCGCGCCGAGATGACCCGGACGCCCCGGTCGTAGTAAGCCAGCAGCGCCTCGGCGGCCTGCTCGGGCGTGCCGACCAGGGCGTTGGAGTTCCCCGCCCCGCCGGTGGCCTTCGCGGTCGCGGTCCACAGCACCGTGTCGAACCGGTCGCCCTGCGCCGCGATCTCCAGCAGCCGCTGCGAGCCGGCGTTCTCCGGGGCGTCGATCGGGTGCCGCTTGCTCAGCGCACCGCCGAGCGCGGCCTTGCGCGCCTCGATCGCGTCGAGGACGCGGTGCGCCTTCTCCCAGGCCAGCTCCTCGGTCGGCGCGATGATCGGCCGGAACGCGGCGTGGATCCGCGGCGGGGCGGCCCGGCCCGCGGCGGCGGCCTCGGCGTGCACCCGGTCGATCTGCTCCTGGGTGCGGTTCAGCGGCTCGCCCCAGACGGCGTAGATGTCCGCCTCGGCGGCACCCACCTGGAACGCCGCGTCCGAGGAGCCGCCGAACGAGATGGTCGGCACGTGGCCGTCGACCGGCTTCGTGTCCAGGTGGAAGTCGGCGAAGTCGTAGAACCGGCCGTGGTGGTCGAACGGCTCGGTGGCGGTCCACGCCCGCTTGACGATCTGGATGTACTCCTGGGTGCGGGCGTACCGCTCGTCCTTGGTGAGGGTGTCGCCCTCACGGCCCTGCTCGTGGTCGTTGCCGCCGGTGATGAAGTGCACCGAGAGGCGGCCGCCGGACAGCTGGTCCAGCGTGGCGAACGTCTTGGCGGCGTAGGTCGGGTACGAGACGTTCGGCCGGTGCGCGAGCAGCAGCTCGATGGAGTCGAGCCGGGACGCGACGTAGGCCGCGAGCGCTGCCGGCTCGGGCCCGGACGAGCCGTACGCGAACAGGACGCGGGTCCAGCCGTTGTCCTCGTGCGCCCGGACGATCCGCTCCAGGTAGCCGGCGTCGAACGGGCGGGTCGTGGCGGCGCGCGTCTCGGACGCGTCGTTGGTGGTGGCGATGCCGAGGAACTCGACGGGCATGGGTGTGGCTCCTTCTGCAGGGTCGGGATCAGGCGAGGTCGGCGGTTGCGCCCGAGGTCGGCGCGTGCGCCACCCCCTCGGTGGCCGGAACCGACGACCTCGGGGGCTCGGCGGGGAGGCCGGCGTCGCGCCAGGCCGGGAAGCCGCCGTCGACGTGCGAGACCGGGTAGCCGCGGGCCGCGAGGGCCTCGGCGACCGGGCGGCTGCCGTTCTCCGAGCCGCACACGACCACCACCGGGGTGTCGATCGAGATGACCGGGGCGTGCGCCGGGCCGAACAGGGCGTCGAGGTCGGTGCGGTCGAGCAGGGTGGAGCCGGGGATCTCGCCGTGGGACGCGCGGCCGCCGGCGGAGCGGACGTCGACGAGCAGGGCGCCGCGGGCGACCTCGTCGGCGGCCTCGACGGGAGCCCGGAGGGCCGGTGCCGCGGCCTCGGGGGCAGCGGTGCCGGGGTCGTCGGGCGTGCTGGCGGTGTTGGGGACGTCAGGCGTGCTGGCGGTGCTGGTCATGGCGGGCTCCTTCAGGGGACGAGGGTGAGGGCGGCGCGGTCGGCGCCGGCGGGCGGTGCCTCGGCGGCGGGGGCGACGCCCCACGCCTCGGCGAGCAGCGCGAACGACCGGCGGGCGTCGGCCGGGTCGTGCGTGGCGGTGGTGATCAGCAGCTCGTCGGCGCCCGTGACGCGCTGCAGCGTCTCCAGCCGGGCGACGACGTCCGCGGGGGCGCCGACGACCCGGGTGTCGACGCGGTCAGCGACGAGGGCGCGCTCGTCGGCGTCCCGCTCCTCCCAGGGCACGGCGTCGACGGGGCGCGGGTACGCGATCGCCCCGGCGATGCCCCGGCGGATCGACAGCACCCAGTCGGCGAACGGCGCGGCCAGCGCCCGGGCCTCGGCGGTGGTGCCCGCGACCAGCACGTCCGCCGACACGACGACGTACGGCCGGTCCAGGACGCCCGGGCGGAACGCGGCCCGGTAGGCGGCGATCGTGTCGAGCGTCGTCGCCGGGCTGACGTGGAAGTTCGCCGCGATCGGCAGCCCGAGCTCCCCCGCCACCCGCGCGCTCTCCCCTGCCGAGGAGGCGAGCACCCAGAGGTCGAAGTCGGCGCCCTCGACCGGCGGGGCCACGTGCCGGGTGCCGTCGGCCTCGGCGTAGTCGCCGGCCCGCAGGCCGAGGACCAGGCCGAGCTCGTCGCGGAACGCCGCCGGGGTGCGGGACGCGCCGACGACCCGCTTCTGGGCGAGCAGCCGCTCGCGCAGCACCGAGTCGGAGCCGTCGATCGGCGGGGCGCCGGGGACGTACAGGCCGTCGACGACGCGGGGTCCGGCCGCGGGGCGCGCGGCGGGCGGCGCGGCGGGCGCGGCGTCCCCGAGCGCGGCGTCCTTCGTCCCGCCCGGCGGCGTGAACGCGCGCCCCAGACCCAGGTCGACCCGTCCCGGGTGCAGCGCGGCGAGGGTGCCGAACTGCTCGGCGGCGACCAGCGGGCTGGTGGTGCTCAGCAGCACCGCCCCCGAGCCGACGCGGATCCGCTCCGTGCGAGCCGCGACGGCGGCGGCGAGCACGGCGGGCGACGCGGAGCCGACGCCCGGCGACAGGTGGTGCTCGGCGTACCAGACGCGGTGGTAGCCGAGCCGGTCGAGGTCGACGGCCAGGTCGACGGCCGCCCGCACGGCCTGGGTGCCGGTGCCGCCGGCGGGCACGACCGCGAGGTCGAGCACGGACAGCGGGACGCGAAGGTTCTCGGGCATGGGTTCTCCTCCTCGGGTGCGGGCGGGCCGGCGGCGCTCAGGACGTCTTCGGCAGGCCCGGCGGGTTCGTCTCGGGTGCGTCGATCGCCTCGGCCTCCAGGCCCCAGCGCTCCAGGACCTCGGTGTACGAGCCGTCGTCGAACGCGCCCTGCAGCGCGGCGGTCACGGCGTCGGCCCAGCCGCTGCCCTTGAGCGTGGTGACGGCGATCTGCGCGGTGTCCGGCCAGCCGCCGTTCAGCGTGCCGACGACGGTGAAGTCCTGCGGCGAGACCTTGGCCTTGTACGCGGCCGTCGCGTTCGGGCCGAACGAGGCGTCGATCCGCCCGGACTGCAGCGCGAGGATGGTGTCGCCGTCGTTCTCGAAGTACTCGACCTGCACGGGGTCGAGGCCGGCGGCCTGGTTCTCCTCGTCCCAGGCGAGCAGGATCTTCTCCTGGTTGGTGCCCGAGCCGACGGCCACGGTGAGGCCCGCGATGTCGGAGGGCTCGTCGATCTCCGTGATGTCGCTGCCGGCCTTCACCAGCCAGCCGAGCTCGTCGTTCCGGTAGGACGAGAAGTCGAACAGCTCCTTGCGCTCCTCGGTCACGGTGACGTTCGAGATGGTTGCGTCGACGTCGCCGGACTGGACCGCGAGCGGCCAGTCGGCCCAGGCCTTGACCTGCAGGTCGAGGTCCTTGCCGAGCGCGTCGGCGACGAGCTGGGCGATGTCCGTCTCGTTGCCGATCGGCGTGGCGTCGTCGTCGGCGAGGAACGCCAGCGGCGCGACGTAGGCGCTCACCGCGACGGTGAACGTGTCCTGCTCGGCGAGCTCCGGGGGCAGCAGCGCGATGGCGTCCGGGTTCTCGGCGGTGTGGACGCGGTCCTGGTCCGGCGAGGTGTTCACCTCGAGGCCGGCGGCCTCGGCGGCGTCCTGCAGCTCGCTGCCGGCCTCGGCCGCGTCGGACGTCCCGCCGCAGGCGGCGAGCAGGGCGAGGACGGGCACGAGCGCCAGGGCGGCGTGCGAGCGGCGGCGGCGGGCGCCGCGGCGGGCTGGTGCGGGTCGTGCGCATGGCGGGACTGCCTCTCGGGTGGGACGGGCGGCGGGCGCGGGGCGCGCCGGGAAGGGGTGGGGGTCAGCGGACCTTGTCGAGGAACGCGCGGGTGCGCGGGTGCGCGGGGCTGCCGAGCACCTGGGCCGCGGGGCCCCGCTCGACCACGACGCCGTCGTCCATGAACACGACGGTGTCGGCGACGTCGCGGGCGAACGCGACCTCGTGGGTGACGACCACGAGCGTCGTGCCGTCGTGGGCGAGGTCCCGGATCACACCGAGCACCTCCCCCACGAGCTCGGGGTCGAGCGCGGACGTCGGCTCGTCGAACAGCAGCAGGGCGGGCTTCACCGCGAGCGCGCGGGCGATGGCGACGCGCTGCTGCTGGCCCCCGGACAGCTGCCGCGGCCGGGCGTCGGCCTTGTCGGCCAGCCCGACCCGGGCGAGCAGGGTGCGCGCCTCGGCCTCCACCTCGGCCCGCGGGCGGCCCTGGGCCGAGACGGGCGCCTCGACGACGTTCTCCAGGGCGGTCAGGTGCGGGAACAGGTGGAAGTTCTGGAACACGAACCCGATCCGGGTGCGCTGCCGGAGCACGTCGCGCTCGGTGAGCTCGCGCAGCACCTCGCGGCGGCGCGGGCCCCAGCCGGCCCGGCGCCGGGCGTAGCCGATGACCTCGCCGTCTAGGGCGACGAACCCGTGGTCCGGGCGCTCCAGGTGGTTGACCAGCCGGAGCAGGGTCGACTTGCCGGAGCCCGACGGGCCGAGGATCACGGTCACCTCGCCCGGGCGGACCTCCAGGTCGACGCCGCGCAGCACCTCGAGGGTGCCGTAGGACTTGGACAGCCCCCGCACCCGGAGGTGGCCGCCGGCGGGGGCCGGTGGTGCGGCGGGGGTCGTGGCGGCGGCGGGCGCCTCGGCGGGGGCGTGCAGCACGCTGGTCATCGGGTGCCTCCGGTGCGCTCGGTGGTGCGGGCGGCGGTGCGGGTGAGGTGGCCGCGGCGGGCGCCGGCCAGGAACGTGGGCGGCAGGTCCGCGGGCAGCGGGCGGCCGGCGACGCGGGCCGCGGCGACGGCGACCGTCCAGCGCAGCCGCTGGAGCGGGGTCGGCGGCAGCGTGCGGAGCGCGCCGCGGGCGTAGTACCGCTCGAGGTAGTACTGCGCGACGGTCAGGACCGTGGTGGTGAGCAGGTACCAGATCGCCGCGACGAGCAGCAGCGGGACCACCCGCTGGTTCCGGCCGTAGATGACGCCGACGGTGTAGAACAGCTCGCCGTACGCCAGCACGTAGACGACCGACGTGCCCTTGAGCAGGCCGATGATCTCGTTCACCGACGTCGGGACGATGGTGCGCATGGCCTGCGGGAGCACGATCCGCCACTGCTGCCGCCCCCGCGGGATGCCGAGCGCGGCGGCGGCCTCGTGCTGGCCCTGGTCGACGCCGAGGATGCCGGCGCGGACGATCTCGGCGGAGTACGCCGCCTGCGACAGCCCGAGGCCCAGGACCGCGGCACCGAACTTGTCGACGACGTCGAGCGTGTCGAACCGCAGCCACTCCGGCCCGAACGGGATGCCGAGCGACAGCTGCGGGTACAGGTAGGCGAGGTTGTACCAGAGCAGCAGCTGCAGGATCAGCGGCACGGACCGGAACACCCACGAGTACGCCCAGGACACCGACTGCAGCAGCGGCGACCGGGACAGCCGCATCAGGGCCAGCACCGTGCCGAGGCCGAAGCCGATCACCGCGGCGACGGCGGTCAGCCGGACGGTGGCCCACACGCCCTCCAGCACCGACGGCCAGGTCAGGTACTGCGCGACCACGTCCCACTCCCACTGCGGGTTGGTGAGCAGCGAGCTGAGCACCATCGCGAGCAGGACGGCGACGCCGGCGGTGGCGACCCAGCGGCCGGGGTGCCGCGCGGGCAGCACGGGCAGGTCGGCGAGGACCTCGGGGCGGTCGACGTCGGGCGCGGTGCCCGGCTCGGGCGCGGCGGCCGCGGGAGCCGTGGTGGCGGCGCTCACCGGGCGAGCCACTTCTCGAACGCGTGCGGGACGAGGTCGCCCGGGTACGCGGCGGGCTCGAACAGCGGGGTGTAGCCGGCCGCGAGGTACAGGCCGACGGCCTCCGGCTGCTTCGGCCCGGTGGTCAGGTAGACCCGCGGGTAGCCGGCCGCAGCGGCGCGCGCCTCCAGCTCGGCGAGCACGACCCGTGCCAGCCCGCGGCGGCGGTGCGCCTCGTGGGTCCAGATCCGCTTGAGCTCCACCGTCGGCACCGCGGGCGCCCCCTCGGCGTCCCGGGCGCCCGGGTCGGCGAGCCGCACGGCGTCGCCGTGCTCCGGCTCCCACCGCCGGCGGAACGCGCCGCCGGCCACCGGCTCGCCGTCCTCCAGCACGAGCACGAGGGCGCCGTGCGGCGGGGCGAACTCCTCGACCCCGTAGTGCTCCAGCTCGCCGCGGAGCTCGGCGGGGGTGAGCAGGCCGGTGTACCGGGTGCTGTACTCGTGCGCCAGGCCGTCCAGCAGCGGTCCGACCAGCGGGTCGTGCAGCCGGGCGTCGCGCACGGCCAGCCGCGCGGGGTCGAGCGGGGCCGGACGCGTCGGCGCCGGGTCGGGCGGGGCGGGGTCGCGCCGGGTCGGGTCGAGCGGTGCCGCCCGCAGCGGGGTCGTGGTCATCGGGGTCACCTCGGGGTCGGTCGGTGGGGTGCGGGTGCGGTGCGGCTGCGGCGGCCGCGCGGCCGTCAGGTCAGGGCGAACGGGGCGGCGGACCACGCGCCCTCGGCGGGGACGGTCCGCCCCCTCGGCTCGTCCCGGCCCGTCGGCTCGTCCTCGTCACCGGGCCGGAGCCGGAAGGCCCCCGCCTGCTGCAGCGCGGGGACCGTCCGGTCGACCAGCGCCGCCAGGTCCGCCTCCACGGCGGTCGGGCGCACGACGAACCCGTCGACCGCGCCGTCGCGGACGGCGTCGGCGAGCACGGTCGCCAGGTCGGCCCCGGTGCCCGCGACGACCGCTCCGGAGACGCCGAGGTCCGGCCGGTCGACGGAGCGCACCAGGTCGAGCCGCGCGAGGGCGGCGTCCCGGTCGTCGGCGAGGGCCACGTCGACGTCGAGCAGGACGCGCACCGCGTCGGCGGGCCGGCCCGCGGCCACCGCCGCCGCGCGCACCCGGGCCCGCGCCGCGGCGGCCGACTCGAGGTCGGGCGAGGCGAGGCGGGCCACGTCGGCGTACCGGCCGGCGAGCGCCTCGGCCGCCGGGCCCGCGACCGGGACCACCACGAGGGGGCGGTCCGCACCCGCGGTGCCGCTCGCACCGCGGGACGCCGACCGGCCCCGGACCGCGAACCGGATGCCGTCGTGGTCGACGCGGAACCGGCCGTCCCCGCCGCGGCGCACCGCGCCGGGCTCCCCCGCGTCCCACGCGGCGAGGACGGCGTCGAGGGCGGCGGCGGCGCGGTCGGCCCACGCGCGCTCGGCGGCGGCAGCGGCAGCAATGTCCGCGGGAGCGGCGGTTCCCGCGGCAGCGACTGCGGCAGCGACTGCGGGAGCAGCAATGCGAGAGACGGCCCCGGCCCCGAGAGCCCCCTGCTCGGCGAGGTCGGCGCCACCGCCGGTCGCCCCCGGGCCGGACAGCTGCCAGCCCGCGAGGGCGCCGGCCGCGCTCTGCACGCCGCGGACGGCCCCCGCGAGGTAGCCCGGCTCGACCTGGTCGTGCGGGACGCCCGCCACCAGCGCGGCGGTCCGGACCAGCGGGGCGACCCGCGCCGCGGCGACGGCGGCGTCCAGCCGGCCGGGCACCCGCCGACGCCCGGGGTGCAGCAGCAGGGCGTCGCCGAGCACGACGAGGTCGAGCAGGCCGCGGTCGGCGCGGTGCACCAGGCGGGCGAGCCGCTCGCCGTCGAACGCGCGGGCGGCGACGGCACCGTGGGCGCCGACCGCGCCGGGCCTGGCGCCGGCCGCGGTCAGGTCGACGCCGAGCAGCGCGCGACGGCCGGCGCGGGGGGACGAGAAGGGCATGACGGCTCCGTTCGGGGGCGGGTGGTGAGGCGGTCGCGGGCGCGCCGCGGCGACGCCGCGGTCGCGGGCGCGCCGCGGCGCGCCGCGGCGACGCGCGGGCGGCGGATCGACGACGCGGGGGGGGGGCGGGTTCCGGCGTGCCGAGATAGGACCCTCGCGCCGAGATCGGACCGTGGAGGGTCCTATCTCGGCCCGCGCGTCCTATCTCGGCGCGGCCGGCGCGCCCGGCGCGGGCCGGGCGCGCCGCTCGGGCAGGCCGGCCGGCCACGTCGGCGCGGCGGGCGTCCCGGGGCGTGGCCGGGCGCGCGGCTCGGGCGCCGCGCGGGGCCCGGCTCAGGCGCCGCGCAGGGCCGGGGTCAGGCGCCCCGGGCGGGGCGCCGGGTCGGCGGCTGCGCCGTCAGCGGCGACAGCAACAGCGGCCGCCGGGCGCGGCGGCGGTGGTCGGCAGGGCGGGTGCCGAGGGCGCCCACGGCGCCTGCACGGTCCGGCTCATGCGTTCTCCTCGTGTGCCCCCGCCCGGTCGGGCGGGTCCGCGTGTTGTCCGTCGCCGGCGGCGGCGGACCTGGTCCTCACCCGGGGCACCCACCCGCGCGGGGGGTTGCCGTCCGACCAGCCGGGGCTTCGCGTCGGAGCTCATGACCACCCGGCCCGTCCCCCGGGGCCCGCCCTGCGGCGCGCCCCGGTGGCGAACCGGTGCCCGGAACCTACGAACCGGACCCGGGGGCGTCAACGCCCGGACCGCCGCGTCTCGCATGCCGGAGCGATGTCACAGGACGAAGGTCCCAGACGTTCGCACGGTCCCGGATCGTGAGAACTCCCCCGCGGCCGAGCCCGCACGGGGCGGACCGGTGCTAGACCTCCGCCCCGAGGTCACGAGTCCCAGCGCCAAGCCCCGGCTGGCTGGGCAGCAACCCCACGTCACGGCGGGGTGCTCCGGGAGATGACCTGGCCGTCGGCCGGCACGCGCCGCTCCGCCGCACGGCAACCGTGATCGACCCCCTTGCGAGGCCACCATGTCGTCCCCGTCCGTCGTCGCCGTCTCCGGGAACCCGCGCGCCGGGTCCCGCACCCTGGGCGCCGCGCGCGCCGCCGCCGAGCGCCTGGCCGCGCTCACGTCGACCGACCCCGCCACCCCCGCCGACGTCGAGGTCGTCGACCTCGCGACCCTCGCCGGCGAGCTGCTCGCCCCGGCGCACCCCGCCGCCGACGCCGCCCTCGCGCGGGTGGCCGCCGCCGACGTCGCGCTCGTCGCGACCCCGGTCTACAAGGCGTCCTACACCGGCCTGCTCAAGGCGTTCCTCGACCTGTACGGCCCGGACGGGCTGGCCGGCGTCGTGGCGGTGCCGCTCGTGGTGTCCGGCAACCCGGCGCACGCGCTCGCCGGCGAGGTGCACCTGCGCCCCGTGCTCGTCGAGCTGGGCGCGGTCGTCCCCGCGCGCTCGCTGACCCTGACCGAGGCCCAGCTCGCCGACCTCGACCCCGCGCTGGACGCGTGGCTGGCCCGGGCCGCCGCGCCGCTCCGCCGGGCGCTCGGGCACGCGCCGGCCGCGGAGCCCGCCGCGTCCGCCGAGCCCGCCGCCGCGCTCGCCGGGGCGACCCGGTGACCGCCGAGCGCACGGACCTGGGCCCGCTCGAGCGGCTGCTCGCCGAGCAGGACGAGCCCCAGCTCGACCCGCAGCAGTTCAAGCGGGTGTTCCGCCGGCACCCCGCCGGGGTCGCCGTGGTCGCGCTGCGGCACGCCGGCCGGCCGGTCGGGTTCACCGCGACCTCCGTCATCTCGGTGTCCGCGGCCCCGCCGCTGCTCGCGTTCTCGCTCGCGTCGACGTCGTCCTCCTGGCCCGCCGTGTCCGCCGCGCCCACGCTGGCGGTCAGCTTCCTCGCGGACCACCAGGACGACGTCTCCGCGCGGTTCGCCACCAGCGGCCTGGACCGGTTCGCCGCCGGCGGCTGGTCCTCGCTCCCGACCGGCGAGCCCGTGATCGACGGCGCCGTGTCCTGGGTGCGCGCCCGGGTCGTCCAGCGCACGCCCGTCGGCGACTCGTACCTCGTGTCGCTGCGGGCGCTGGACGCGGGCGGCCCGGACGACGCCGAGCCCGGCGACGGCGCCTCGCCGCTGGTCTACCACGACCGCACCTACCACCGGATCGGCGCGCACACCGCGCTGTGACTCCGCGCGGGCGCGCGCCGCACCGCTTGCCGCACGCGCCGCGCCGCGCCGCCCGATCCCCGCCGCTCCCCGACCCCCGGAGACCACCGTGACCGTCCCCCCGCTCCTCACCGCCCTCGACGTCGACGGCGCCGGCGCGCACCCGGCCGCCGCCGCGCTGTTCGGCCTCGCGCCCGCCGACCTCGTGTCCGGCGCCCGCCTGGCGCGCGCCGTCCGGCACGCCGAGCACGCCGGCCTGACCTTCGTCACCTTCGCCGACGCCGCCTCGCCGTCCGTCCCGGGCGACCCCGCCCAGGCCCGGCTCGACGCCGTCACCCGCGCCGCGTTCGTCGCCCGCACCACCACGGCGATCGGCCTGGTGCCCGAGGTGCCGACCACCTACCCCGAGCCGTTCCACGTCGCGACGCAGCTCGCCTCCCTCGACCTCGCCGCGTCCGGCCGCGCGGGCTGGTTGGCCGCGGTGACGCCCGGCGACGCCGCACCGGCGGCGTACGGTCGCGCGCCGGTCGCCGACCTCGGCCGCGAGGCCCGGGACGTGGTCCAGGTCGTCCGGGACCTCTGGGACTCCTGGGAGGACGACGCGGTGATCCGCGACGTCGCCACCGGCCGGTACGTCGACCGGGACCGGATCCACCGGGTGGACTTCGCCGGTGAGTCGTTCTCCGTCGTGGGCCCGCTGATCACGCCGCGGCCGCCGCAGGGGCAGCCGGTCGTCCTGGCGCGGGCCGGGGACGTCGCCGGTCCCGGCCGGGACGGCGAGCGCCTGGTGGACGTCGTGCTGGTGGGCGGGTCCGGCGCGGCGGAGGCCCGGGCCGCGGCGCGCGCGGTCGTCGACGGCGACCCCGGCGCTCGGGCGGTGGTGGAGGTGCAGGTGGTCCTCCATGCGGCGGGGCGCTCGGGCGCCGACCGCCTGGCCGAGCTCGACGCCGGCGCCGCCGGGCCGTGGGCCGCGGGCGCCGCGCTGCGGCACGTCGGCACGCCGGCCGGGCTGGTGGCGCTGCTCGCCGAGCTCGCGGACGACCCCGCCGTCGCCGGGGTCCGGCTGCTCGCCGCCGAGCTCGACGCCGACCTGCCGGTGCTGGCCCGGGACGTGCTGCCCGCCCTGCGCGCCGACCGGCGGACCGCCGCCCCGCGCGGGGGCGCCACCCTGCGCGACCACCTGGGCCTGACCCGGCCCGAGAACCGCTTCGCGGGCGCGGCCCGCGCGACCGCCTGAGGAGCCCGCCGTGACCACCACCGACCGCACCCCCGACCGCGCCGCCGACGCCGACGCCGCGCACCCGATCACCCGCCCCGACGCCCAGGTGCACTTCGGTGTCTTCTTCCAGGGCGTCAACCACACGACGATCTGGTCCGACCCCGAGTCCGGGTCGCAGACCGACTTCGCGTCCTTCGAGCGGGTCGCCCGCACCGCGGAGCGCGGGCTGTTCGACGCGTTCTTCCTCGGGGAGGGCCTCCGGCTCCGGGAGAGCCGGGGCCGGCTGCACGACCTCGACGTCGTCGGCCGACCCGACGCGATCACGCAGCTCGCCGCGCTGGCCGCGGTCACCGAGCGGATCGGCCTGGTCGCCACCCAGAACACCACGTACAACGACCCGGTTGACCTGGCCCGGCGGCTCGCGAGCCTGGACGTGCTGTCCGGCGGGCGGGCTGCCTGGAACGTCGTGACCACCGACAACGCGTGGACCGGCGAGAACTTCCGCCGCGGCGGCTACCTCGACCACGCCCGCCGCTACGACCGAGCCGAGCAGGTCCTCGCGACGGCCCGGCGCATCTGGGACGCGTGGCCGCAGGGCCCCGACGGGCGGGTCGCGCGCGTCGAGGCGCACGGGGACCTGGTGGACGTGACGATCGACCCCACCACCCCGCGCAGCCCGCAGGGGCACCCGGTGATCTTCCAGGCCGGCGACTCGCCGCAGGGCCGGGACTTCGCCGCGCGGTCGGCGGACGTGATCTTCTCCCGGCACGGGTCGGTGCTCGCCGACGCGCTCGAGTTCGCGGCGGACATCCGGGCGCGCGCCGTCGCGGCGGGCCGGCCGGAGGACGACGTGAAGGTCTTCCCGGGCACGGCGATCGTCGTGGGCGACACCCCCGCGGAGGCCGAGGAGAAGGCGCGCTGGGTGGCCCGGCAGCAGGTCACGCCCGCCACCGCGCTGCACGTGGTCGGGACCATCTGGGGCGAGGACCTGGACGGCTACGACCCCGACGGCCCGCTGCCCGCGCACGACCCGGCCGTGGCCGAGCTCGGCGGGGAGGGCGGCTCGTCGACCACCGGCGCCCGCACGCACGAGGTCGCGGCGCGGTGGCGCGCGCTCGCGGAGGCCGAGGGCCTGTCGATCCGCGACCTGGTGATCCGCGTGTCCGGCGAGCGCGGCTTCGTCGGCACGCCGTCCGCGGTCGCCGACCGGCTGGTGCAGTTCGTCCGCACGGGCGCCGTCGACGGGTTCAACCTCAGCCCGTGGCTCGTCCCGTCGGGGCTGGACGACGTCGTCGACCGGGTCGTGCCGGAGCTGCAGGAGCGCGGGGCGTACCGCACCGCGTACGCGGGGACCACGCTGCGCGAGCACCTGGGCCTGCGGGCCGTTGCGCGGCGGGCCGGGACCGGCGCGGCCGGCGCGCGGGAGGCGGCGCTGGCGCGGGTGTGACGGGTGCGGTCCCGGCCGGCGGGATCAGCCCTCGGCCGGGACCAGGTCCAGCACCGCGTCGAGCCCCGTCACCTGGAGCGTCATGAGCGGCGCCCCCGTCGCCCCGCGGACGCGCAGCCGCTCCGGGCGCCGGTGCGGCGCGATGGAGACCAGCAGCGCGATCGCCGACGAGTCGATGAACGTCGCCCCGCTGAGGTCGACCTCCTCGACGCCCGCCGCCGCGAGCGTCCGGCCGGCGGCGATCTCGTCGACGCCGAGCTGCTCGGCGAACGTGTGCACCACGTCGATGTCGATCTCGCCCTCGGCGCGCAGCACCGTCGGGCGGTCCGGGTCGACGTGCAGGCGACCGCCGTGCGGCTGGGCGCCCGCGGGCGTCGGGAGCGTGGTCACGGGGTCAGTATGGGGGCGGTACCCCGCTGCGTCGCGCCGAGCGCCCGCGCCGGCCGGGGCGGGGCCCGGGTGAGGGCCGGGGTGAGGTCGCGGGCGACGGGGCCGTGTCGGCGCGACCTCGGGCGCTGCGCCGGGTACGGTCGGCGGGTGCACGGGACGAGTCGCGGTGACGAGCGCGCGTTCCCGTCGTCGGCGTCGTCCCTGGCGCGAGCCCGGGCCTGGTCCATGGAGCGGGCGTCCGCGGCCGGGGCGCCCGTCGAGGTGGTCGACGCCGTGCAGCTCGCCATGAGCGAGGCCTTCACCAACGCCCTGCGGCACGCGCCCGGGACCCGGACGATCACCGTGAGCGTGGTCGGCGCCCGCCGCCAGCTGACCTACGAGGTGGGCGACGCCGCCGCGGCCGTGCTCCCCCGCCGGCGCAGCAACCGCGACGGGCTGCCCGGCGGGCACGGGCTGCACATCCTGGACGCCGTGACGTCGGCGTGGGGTTGGCGGCCGGCACCCGACGGCGGCAAGGTCGTCTGGTTCAGCCTGCGCTGGTGACCACCCGCGGCCCCGTCGCTGGTGAGGGCGCCGGACGTGAGGCGCGCCGGCGCGCCGGACTGCCGTACCGTCGGGGACCTCAGTCCGCTCCAGCACCGGGGCGGGCGCCGGGGCGAGGGGTGAAGCAGGTGCACGGCACGAACGAGGAGCAGCGCTCCCTCGTGTCCGCGGTGGCCGCCCGGCTCGGCCGGACGATGGACGCCGACGAGGCGGTCGAGCGGCTGACCCGGCTCCTCGTGCCCGCGCTCGGCGACTGGTGCCTGGTGACGCTCGTCGACGACGACGAGTCCCGGGCGCCGCGGCGGCGGCTGCGCGACGTCGGCTGGTGGCACGCCGACCCGGCCCGGCGCGACCTCGTCGCCGCCTACGCGCGCGCCCGGATCGGGGCCCTGGTCCCGGGCTCGATGCTCATGCGCGCGATCGACTCGGGCGACGTGGTGCACGTGCACGACGCCGCGGTCGAGGCGCTCGACCTGGTGCTGGCCCCGGGCCCGGCCCGCGAGCTGGTCGAGGAGCTCGCCCCGACCTCGCTCACCGTCGCGCCGCTCAAGAGCCGCGGCCGCACCCTCGGCGCCCTCACCCTGTTCAACGGCCCGCACCGCCCGCCGCTGTCCCCGGCGGAGGTCGCGTCGGTCGTGGAGGTGGCCGCGACGGCCGCCCTCGCCCTCGACAACGCGCGGCTCTACCGGCGCCAGCGCGACGTCGCCGCGACCTTCCAGCGCACCCTGCTCACCGCTCCGGTCGAGCCCGCCCACATGCAGGTCGCGGTCCGGTACCAGCCGGCCGCGGAGGCCGCCCGCGTCGGCGGCGACTGGTACGACGCCTTCCTGCAGCACGACGGCGGCACCGTGCTGGTCATCGGCGACGTCGTGGGGCACGACGTCGAGGCGGCCGCCCTCATGGCGCAGCTGCGGTCGATGCTCCGCGCGATCGCCGTCGTGACCCGGAACAGCCCGGCCGACGTGCTCGCGCTGCTGGACGCGGCCGTCCGCACGCTGCGGATCCCCGCGCTGGCGACGCTCGTCGTGGCGCGGGTCGAGCAGACCCCCGCGGAGCGGGCGGCCGGCGTCACGCGCCTGCGGTGGTCGAGCGCGGGCCACCCGCCGCCGATGGTCGTCGGCGCCGACGGCGCCGTGCGCGTGCTCGACGACCAGCGCCCCGGGCTGCTGCTCGGCCTCGACCCGGACCGGCCGCGTGTCGACCACGAGACGGTGCTCGGGCACGGCGACACCGTCCTGCTCTACACGGACGGTCTGGTCGAGCGCCGGGACCGCCCGCTGCGAACCGGGCTGGCCGACCTGCGCGCGGCGCTCGGCCGGCACGCCGGCCGCGAGCTCGGCGACCTGTGCGACACCCTGCTCGCGGAGCTGCCGGGCGGGCCGGGCGAGGACGACGTGGCGCTGGTCGCGGTCCGGCTGCAGCCGCGGGACGAGCCACCGCCCGCGGGGGCGCAGCCGGGCGTCGTGCCGCCGGACGGGCCGGCCGAGCCGGGCTGACGCGCCGTCCGGTCGTCGGGTGCGCCGCCTGCGGGCGGGCGCCTACCCTGCGGAGCGTGCCCCCGATGACCCAGGCCCACCCGCTCGACGTCCTGCGCCGCCGCGGCAGCGAGAAGTGGGCGGCCCACCCGGACGACGTGCTCCCGCTGTTCGTGGCGGAGATGGACTACCCGCTCGCGCCCGCGATCACGGCGGCGCTCCGCGAGGCGCTGGAGCGCGGCGACACCGGGTACGTGCACGCCTCGGGCGGCGGCGCCAAGGAGGCGTTCACGGGGTACGCCGTCGACGCGTGGGGCTGGTCTCCGGACCCCGCGCTGATGCGCACGGCCACCGACGTCAGCGTCGTCATCGTGGAGGCCCTGCGGCGGCTGGTCGAGCCGGGCCAGGGCGTGGTCATCACCCCGCCGGTGTACCCGCCGTTCTTCGAGCTGGTCCCGGAGGCCGGCGCGACGGTCGTCGAGGTGCCCCTGCTCGACGACGGGACCACCCACCGGCTCGACCTCGACGGCATCGACACGGCCCTGGCGTCCGGCGCGGCCCGCGGCGTGCTGCTCTGCCACCCGCACAACCCCCTGGGCCTGGTGCACGACCGCGCCGACCTGGCGGCGCTCGCCGAGGTCGTCGAGCGGCACGGCGGGTTCGTGCTGAGCGACGAGATCCACGCGCCGCTCACCCACGCCGGCCGGACGTTCACGCCCTACCTGAGCGTGTCCGACGCGGCGCGCGCCCACGGGATCGCCGCGGAGTCCGGGAGCAAGGCGTTCAACCTCGCGGGGCTGAAGTGCGCGCTGGCCGTGGCCGCGGGCGGCCCGATGGCGGACCTGGTGCTCGGGCTCCCCGAGGAGGTCACCGGCCGCACCGGCCACTTCGGCGCGATCGCCACCCGCGAGGGCTTCGCGCACGGCCGGGACTGGCTGGCGGGGACCGTCGCCGCGATCGAGCACAACGCCGACCTGCTCGAGCGGCTGCTCGCGGAGCAGCTGCCGCAGGTGCGGTACCGCCGCCCGGGTGCGAGCTACCTCGCGTGGCTCGACCTCACGGCGCTCGGCTGGGGCGACGACCCGGCGGCGCGGGTGCTGGCGGACGCCCGCGTGGCCCTGACCAGCGGCCCGGACTTCGGCCGCCAGGGCGCCGGGTTCGCCCGCCTGAACCTGGGGTGCTCCCCCGAGGTCCTGACGGAGGCGGTCGACCGCATCGCCCGCGCGGCCGCCGCCGGTTGACGGCGACGCCCCGCCTCACCCCACCGGGACCGGCTCCGGGCCCGCGACGGCCGCCGTCACGCGGTGCGTCCCCGCGCCCAGGACCCGGTCCTCGGCCCCCGGGAGCCGGACGACCGCCTCGACGCCGTCGGGGACCTCGACGTCGACCGCGAGCTCGCCGTCCTCGTGCCGCCAGCCGACCGCGACCCGCCCGTGCCGGGTGTCGAGCGTCGTGCGTGCCCACTCCAGCCCGCCCCCGGGCACCGGCGCCACCAGCACCCGCGCGTAGCCGGGCTCCAGCGGGGCGAGGCCGCCCACGACGCGGTGCAGCCAGTCGGCGACGGCGCCGAGCGCGTAGTGGTTGAACGAGGTCATCTCGCCGGGGTTGATCGTGCCGTCGGGCAGCATCGAGTCCCAGCGCTCCCAGACGGTCGTCGCGCCCATGGTGACGGCGTAGAGCCAGGACGGGACTTCGCGCTGCATCAGCAGCCGGTACGCGGTGCCGGCGTGGCCGGTCGAGGTGAGGGCGTCGGTGACGAACGGGGTGCCCGCGAAGCCCGTCGAGATCCGGTGCCCGGCCGCCGCGACGAGCTCGGCCAGCCGGTCGCCCGCCCAGGCCCGCTCCTCGGCGTCGAGCAGGCCGAACTCGATCGCCAGGGCGTAGACCGTCGCCGCGTCGGACCGGACCCGGCGTGCGCCGGCGTCCACGTACGCCGCCCGGAACGCCGCGCGCACCCGCGCCGCGTGCGCCGCGAGCTCCGCCGCGTCCGCGTCCCGCCCGAGGACGGTCGCGATCCGCGCCGCGAGGTCCGCGGTCCGGTACGCGCACGCCGTGGCGACGACGCCCTTGTCGGCCTTCGCGGCGTCCGGGCGGTCCGGCGGGGCGTCCGGGTCGAGCCAGTCGGCGAACTGGAAGCCGGTGTCCCACAGCCCGCTCGGCGACAGCAGCCCGTCGACGTGCCGGACGTGGTCGAGCACCGAGTCGTACTGCCGCTCGAGGACCGCGCGGTCGCCGTACGCCTGCCACAGCGCCCACGGCACCCACACCCCGGCGTCGGCCCACACGGCGGTGGCGTCGGCGGGCTCGAACTCGGCGGGGCTCTCCGCCATCCGGCGCAGCAGGTCGGGGACGACGTACGGCACGTACCCGTCGGCGCGCTGCTCGGCCCACAGGTCGACGAGCCAGTCGGCGAGGAACCCGGACGCGTCGGCGAGGAAGCACGCGGTCGGCGCGAACGCGGCGATGTCGCCGGTCCAGCCGAGGCGCTCGTCGCGCTGCGGGCAGTCGGTGGGGACGTCGACGAAGTTGCCGCGCATGCCCCAGACGACGTTCTCGTGCAGCCGGTTCAGCAGCGGGTCGGACGTCTCGAACCAGCCGGTGCGGGTCAGGTCGGAGCCGACCACGACCGCCGTCAGCGCGCCGTCGCCGATCGCGTCCGGCCCGCCGGGCCAGCCGTCGACCTCCGCGTACCGGAAGCCGTGGGTCGTGAACGTCGGCTCGAACACGTCGTCGCCGCCGGACAGCGTGAACCGGTCGGTCGCCCGCGCCGCCCGCAGCGGCCGGACGCCGAGCTCGTCGTGCTCCAGGACCTCGGCGTGCCGGAGGGTGACCACGTCGCCCGCCGCCCCGCGGACCCGGACCCGCACCCAGCCGACCAGGTTCTGCCCGAAGTCGACCAGCACCTTCCCGGACGGGCTGCACCAGACCCGCTCGGGCGCGCGCTCCGCGAGCCGGCGCACCGGCGGGGCGAGGTACGGCGCGAGCCGGCCGGTGTCGAACGCCACCTCGTGCACGCCGCCCCACCGGGGGTCCGCGGGCGCGTCGCCGTCGAACGGCCCCGCCCAGCCCGGGTCGAGCCGCCGCGCGTCGACGTCCTGCCCGTCGTACAGCGAGTTCGCGGTCACGGCACCGGCCGCCGCGGACCACGCACCGTCGGTCGCGACGACCTGGACCGCACCGTCGCGGTAGGTGACCCGCAGCTCGGCGAACCCGGCGATCTCCTCGCCGTACGGGCGCGCGCCCTCGCCCCAGCCGAGCCGACCGCGCCACCAGCCGTCGCCGAGCGCGAGCCCGAGCGTGGTCGTGCGGCGCGTCAGCAGGGCCGTCACGTCGTGCCGCGCGTAGCGCAGCCGCTCCTCGTACGCGGACCAGCCCGGGGTGAGCAGGTCGCCCGACACGGGCTGCCCGTCGATCCGCGCCTCGACCACGCCGAGCGCGCTCAGCACGAGCTCCGCGGAGGCCACCTCGCCGGGGTCCTGGTCGAGCGTGAGCACGCGCCGGAGGAGCGGGGCGGCGTCGAGCGCGGCGTCGGGCGCGATGAAACGTGCCTGCCAGGTGGTCATGGGTCCGTGGGTCCTCTCGTCGACGTCGTCGTCGCGGGCCGGCGCCACCGTGCGGTGAATCGCTTCAACCCTCACCTGCGGCATCGTCACCCGCGGCGCGCGAGGTCGTCAAGGTCGCGGCGACGCAGGGAGACGATGCCAAGTCGTGATGCCTAGGACTCTTGACCCAGATACCCGCCTCCCCTAGCCTCGCCGCAGCAGTGAATCGGTTCAAACCACTGTCGGGGCAACGACGCCCGGCGCCTACGAGGAGGTAAGCGTGAACAGGACCCGATCCCTGACGGCCGGCGCGGCGGTCGTCGCCGCCGCGCTCGCGCTGACCGCGTGCGGTGGATCCGGTGACGGGGGCGGCGAGGGCGGCGACGCCACGTCCCTCTCCGTCTACATCGACAGCTCCCCCGCGTCCGTCGCCCTCTGGGACGGCCTCAAGGCCGCGTACGCGGAGGAGAACCCGGACGTCAACATCGAGGTCGAGACCCACCCCGCCGGCTCGGAGGGCGACAACCTCATCAAGACCCGCCTCGCGACCGGCGAGATGAACGACCTGTTCTGGTACAACTCCGGCTCGCTGTTCCAGGCGCTCAACCCCGACCAGAACCTGGTGCCGCTGGGCGACGAGGACTGGGTCGACACGATCGACGACAACTTCAAGACCGTCGTCTCGACGGACACCGACCTGTACGGCGCGCCGGTCGGCGCCTCGTTCGCGGGGGCGGTCATCTACAACAAGACGATCTACGCGGACCTGGGCCTGGAGGTCCCCACCACCTGGGACGAGTACATGGCCAACAACCAGGCGATCAAGGACGCCGGGCTGGTCGCGGTGGCGCAGACCTACGGCGACACCTGGACCTCGCAGGTGCCGGTGCTCGGCGACTTCTACAACGTCGAGGCGGCCGACCCGGGCTGGGCCGAGGCGTACACCGAGGGCGAGAAGAAGTACGCGGACCAGCCGGCGCTCGCCGGGTTCGAGCACCTGCAGGAGGTGTTCGACGGCGGCTTCCTGAACGAGGACTTCGCCTCGGCCGTCTACGACGACGCCGTGAAGATGCTCGCGGAGGGCGAGGCGGCGCACTACCCGATGCTCACCGGGAACGTGGCGTCGTCGATCGGCGAGAACTACCCGGACGCCGCGGACACCCTCGGCGTGTTCCCGCTGCCCAGCTCCGAGAGCGACGACAACGGCCTGACGGTGTGGATGCCCAACGGCATGTACATCCCGAAGTCGACCGAGGGCGCCCAGCTCGACGCGGCGAAGGCGTTCGTCGCCTGGCTCGTCACCCCGGACTCGTGCGCCGTGCAGGCGGAGACCACCGACGTCGGCGGCCCGTTCGTGGTCGACGGCTGCGACCTGCCCGACGACGTGCCGGCCCTGGTGTCCGACATGCAGCCCTACTTCGACTCCGGGGACACCGGCCTCGCGCTGGAGTTCCTGTCGCCGATCAAGGGCCCGGCCCTCGAGCAGATCACCGTCGAGGTCGGCTCCGGGATCCGGAGCGCCGAGGACGGCGCCGCCCTCTACGACGAGGACGTCGTCAAGCAGGCCCAGCAGCTCGGCCTGGACTGGTAGCTCCATGACCCTCGTGCACTCCGCCCTCGAGCGGACGACCGAGCGCCCGGCCCGGCGGCAGACCCGCCGGGCCGGCGCCCGGAGCCCGTACCCGACGTGGTTCTTCCTGCCGGCCGGCGTGTTCTACCTCGTGCTGTTCGTCGTCCCGACGGGCGCGTCGTTCTGGTTCGCGCTCACGCGGTGGGACCTGTACTCCGCCGAGTTCATCGGCCTGGACAACTTCCAGCAGTTCTTCCGGGAGCCGGCGCTGGTCAAGGGCTTCGTGAACACGTTCGTCTACGCGTTCCTCACCTCCGGCGCCAAGGTGGTGCTCGGCCTCGCGCTGGCCGTCCTGCTGACCTCGCAGATCATCGCCCGCGGCTGGCTGCGGTCCGTGGTGTTCTTCCCCGTGCTGGTCAGCACCATCGGCGTCGGCGTGATGTTCAAGGTGCTGCTCGACCCGTTCGACGGCGCGGTCAACACCGTCCTGTCCTGGGTCGGCGTCACCGGCCCCGGCTGGCTGACCGACCCGAGCCTGGCGCTGTTCTCCGTCGCGATGGTCGACGTCTGGAAGGGCGTGGGGCTCGCGACCCTGATCTACATCGCCGGCCTGGTGGCGATCCCGCAGGAGTACTACGAGGCGGCCCGGGTGGACGGCGCGAGCGCGTGGCAGAACTTCCGGAGCATCACGCTCCCCCTCGTGCGGCCCGCCACGGTCACGGTCGTGCTGCTGTCGCTGATCGGCGGCCTGCGGTCCTTCGACCTCATCTGGACGATGACGCGCGGCGGGCCGGGGTTCAGCAGCGACGTCATCGGCTCGGTGATCTACAAGCAGTACCAGGCCGGGTTCTACGGGCTGTCGACCGCGGGGAACGTGGTCCTGTTCGTCGTGATCGCGGTGATCATCTTCCCGCTGTCCCGGTGGCTGAACCGCAAGGAGGTGCCGCTGTGAGGCGCCGCGGGGTCGCCCTCGGGTCCGTCGCCGTCGTCGCGACCGCCGTCGTGTTCGTGGTGCCGTTCGTGTTCGTCCTGCTCACCGCGTCGAAGACCCAGCAGGACGCGCTCGACCTCGACTTCTCGCTGCCGACCCGGTGGGCGCTGCTGGAGAACGTCCGCACGGTGCTGGCGACCAACGACGGCCAGCTCGTCCGGGCGTTCTGGAACTCGACCGTCCTGACCGTGGCGGCGGTCGCGATCATGACCGTGCTCGCCGCGATGGTCGGCTACGTCGTCCAGCGCCGCCGCAGCCGGTGGAACCCGGTCGTCGACGCCCTCGTCCTGGCCGGTCTCATCATCCCGCCGGCCGTCGTGCCGACCATCTGGGTGCTCCAGGGCATCGGCCTGTTCAAGACGATGGCCGGCCTGATCGCGGTGCACGTGGCGTTCGGGCTGTCGTTCTGCATCCTGCTGTTCCGCGCCTTCGTCGCGACGATCCCGCGGGAGCTCGACGAGGCGGCGCTGATCGACGGCGCCGGGCCGAGCCGGCTGTTCTTCTCGGTGATCTTCCCGCTCCTCCGCGCCGTCGTCGTGACCGTCGTCGTGGTCCAGGCGGTGACGGTGTTCAACGACTTCACCTACGCGCTGTACTTCCTGCCCGGGGCCGACAACGCCACGGTGCAGCTCACGCTGTACAACTACCAGTCGCAAGGGCTGAACCAGTGGAACCTGCTGTTCGCGGACGTCCTGCTCATCACGATCCCGCCGCTGATCATGTACGCGTTCTTCAACCGGCAGATCGTCGCGGGCATGACCTCGGGCGCGGTCAAGGGCTGACCGGTGCCGAACGGGTCAGGCGGGGACGCTGGAGGACCGCACCACCAGCTCCGGCTGGAACACCTGGTGCTGGGTGGCGGGGACGCCGTCGCCGGACCGGGCGAGCAGGATCTCGGCGGCGCGGAACCCGAGGTCGTGCGCGGGCTGGCGCACCGAGGTGAGCGGCGTGGCGAGCTCGGCCGCCACCTCGATGTCGTCGTACCCGACGATCGCGATCGAGCCGATCAGGTCGGGCCGGCGCCGGCGGATCTCCCGCTGCACGCCGATCGCGACCAGGTCGTTCACGCAGAACACCGCGGTGGGCGGCTGGTCGCCCTCGAGCAGGGCCGCGAACACGGCGGCCGCTCCCCCGGCGTCCAGGGACGGCAGCGGCACCTCGCGGACGACGGCGTCCGGGTCCAGGCCGCGGCGCTCGACGGCCCGGCGCAGGCCGGTGAGCCGGTCCCGGCACGGGCGGATCGCGTGCGGGCCGTTGAGCATGACGACCGAGCGGTGGCCGAGGTCGAGCAGGTGCTCGCCCGCGAGCGTGCCGCCCGCGACGTCGTCCACCGCGACCGAGGACAGGGCGTCCGTCGGCGACGGACGGTCGAGCAGGACGGTGTGCACGCCGCGGGACGCGAGGGCCAGCAGCGGACCGAGGTCGTCGCCGGTCGGCACCACGAGCAGCCCCGAGACGCCGTGCTCCTCGAACAGCCGGAGGTAGCGCGCCTCGCGCTCGGGGTCGTCGTCGGAGCTCGCCAGCATGAGCGTGTGGTCGGCCTCCGCCAGCCGGTCCTCGATGCCGCGCGCGACCTCGGTGAAGAACGGGTTGCGGATGTCCAGCACGATCGCGCCGACGGTGGTGATCGTGCCGGCGCGCAGCTGGCGGGCCGAGGCGTTGGGGACGAAGGCCAGGCGCCGGATCGCGTCGAGCACCCGCTCGCGGGTCGCGGCCGCCACCCGGTCCGGGCGGTTCAGCACGTTCGACACGGTGCCCACGGACACGCCCGCCAGCCGCGCGACGTCACCGATCGAGCTGCGCCGGGTGGCCGAGGTCGACACCGCTCACCTCCGCTCCCGTCCGGTGCCCGCGCGGGTCCGCGAGCCGCGTCCCGTCCGGCGCAGCATAGCCACGCGCGGGGCCTGCATCGATTCACGACCCGCCCCGCCCGGGCACGGGCTTGCTCGTGCAGTCTCAGCAATGAAACGATTCATCCAGGTTCGTCGAAGGAGACACCATGTCGTTCACCCCCGCGCTCGCCGCCGCGCTCGACCGGCAGGCGATCGAGCTGCCCTCGTGGGCGTTCGGCAACGCCGGCACCCGGTTCAAGGTGTTCACCACCCCCGGCACGCCGCGCACGATCGAGGAGAAGCTCGCCGACGCGGCGCAGGTGCACCGGCTCACCGGACTCGCGCCCTCGGTGGCGCTGCACATCCCGTGGGACCTGGTCGACGACTTCGGCAAGCTCGCCGCGTACGCCGACGACCTCGGCCTGCGGCTCGGGACGGTCAACTCGAACACGTTCCAGGACGACGACTACCGGCTCGGCTCGCTCACCCACGCCGACCCGCGGGTCCGGCAGAAGGCGGTCGACCACCACTTCCGGTGCCTCGACGTCATGCACGCCACCGGGTCGCGGGACCTGAAGATCTGGCTGCCGGACGGCACGAACTACCCCGGCCAGGGCGACATCCGCGACCGGCAGGACCGGCTCGCCGACTCCCTGGCGCAGATCTACGCGCGGCTGTCCGGCGACCAGCGCCTCGTGCTGGAGTACAAGATCTTCGAGCCGTTCTTCTACACGATGGACGTGCCGGACTGGGGCACCGCGTACGCGCACGCGACCGCGCTCGGCGACCGGGCCGTCGTCTGCCTCGACACCGGCCACCACGCGCCGTCGACCAACGTCGAGTTCATCGTCGCCCAGCTGCTGCGGCTGGGCCGGCTCGGGTCGTTCGACTTCAACTCCCGGTTCTACGCCGACGACGACCTCATCGTCGGGGCCGCCGACCCGTTCCAGCTGTTCCGGATCCTCGCCGAGGTCGTGCGCGGCGGCGGGCTGGACGCGGGGTCGGACGTGCAGTTCATGCTCGACCAGTGCCACAACATCGAGGACAAGATCCCCGGGCAGATCCGCTCGGTGCTCAACGTCCAGGAGATGACCGCCCGCGCCCTGCTGATCGACCGCGACGCCCTGGCCGCGGCGCAGGAGGCCGGCGACGTCCTCGGCGCCAACGCCGTCTACATGGACGCGTTCTGGACCGACGTGCGCCCGGCGCTGGCCGACCGGCGGGAGTCCCGCGGGCTGCCGCGCGACCCGCTCGCCGCCTACGCCGCCTCCGGCTACGCCGAGCAGATCGCCGCGGACCGCGTCGGCGGGCAGCAGGCCGGCTGGGGCGCCTGACCCATGCCGCCCTCCCGGTCCCTGGTCGCCGTCGACCTCGGGGCGTCCGGCGGCCGCGTGCTCGCCGGACGGCTCGAGGCGGGGCGGCTCGTCACCCACGAGGCCGGGCGGTTCCCGAACCGGCCGGTGCGCGCCGGCGGCCGGCTGCACTGGGACGTCCTGGCCCTGTGGGCGGGCGTCCAGGACGGCCTGCGCGCCGCCGCGCGCTCGTCCGGCACCGTCGCGTCCGTCGGCATCGACACCTGGGCCGTCGACTACGGGCTGCTCGACGCCGACGGCGACCTGCTCGGCAACCCCGTGCACTACCGCGACGCCCGCACCGCCGGGGCGGCCGACGCGTTCGCCCGGCTGCTCGACCCCGCCGCGCACCACGCCGCCACCGGCAGCCAGGTGCAGCCGTTCAACACGGTGTACCAGCTGCTCGCGGCCGGCGGCTCCGCGCCCCTGCGCGCCGCCGACCGGCTGCTGCTCGTGCCCGACCTGCTCGGCCGGTGGCTGTCCGGCGCCGACGTCACCGAGGTCACCAACGCCTCCACGACCGGCATGCTCGACCCGGCCACCCGCCGGTGGAGCCCGGCGGTGCTCGACGCGCTCGCCGCCTCCCCCGCCGGCGACGTGCGGCGGCTGCTCGCCCCGCTGGTCGAGCCCGGCACCGTGCTCGGGCCCGTCCTGCTCGACGTCGCCGCGGACCTCGGCCTGCGCGGCTCCGTGCACGTGGCGGTCGGCTCGCACGACACCGCCTCCGCCGTGGCCGCGGTGCCCCTGGGCGACGCCCCCGCCGCCTGGATCTCCTCGGGCACGTGGTCGCTGGTCGGCGTCGAGCTCGACGCCCCGGTGCTGTCGGAGGCGAGCCGCGCCGCGAACTTCAGCAACGAGCTCGGCGTCGCCGGGACCGTCCGGTACCTGCGGAACGTCGCCGGGCTGTGGCTGCTCCAGGAGTCGCTCCGCGCGTGGGCGGACGCCGGTTCGCCCCAGGACCTCGGCGTCCTGCTCGCCGCGGCCGCCGACGTGCCCGCCCTGCGCACGGTGCTCGACGTCGACGACCCGGCCTTCGCCCCGCCGGGCGACATGCCCGGGCGGATCGCCGCCGCCGCCCGGAGCACCGGGCAGCCGGTGCCGGGGAGCCCGCCCGAGGTCGTGCGCTGCGTCCTCGACTCGCTCGCGCTGGCGTACCGGCGGGCGGTCCGGCAGGCCGGCGCGCTGTCCGGCCGCCCGGTCGAGGTCGTGCACGTGGTCGGCGGCGGCGCCCGGAACGCGCTGCTGTGCCGGCTCACCGCCGACGCCACCGGCCTGCCCGTCGTCGCCGGGCCGGTCGAGGCCACCGCGGTCGGCAACCTGCTCACCCAGGCGCTCGCGCTCGGCGAGCTGTCCGGGGGGCTGCCGGCGGCGCGCGCGGTCGTGCGCGCGTCGTCGGAGCTCGTGACGCACCGACCCCGGGAGCCCGAGGGGGCGTGGGCGCGGGCGGAGGAGCGGCTGCGGCCGTGACGGCCGGCGCGGCGCCCGCACTCCACGGCGGGACCTTCTCGCTCGGGGTCGCGTCCGGCGGGCAGGGGACGCTGCTGTCCTGGGAGGCCCCACTCGGCTGAGCGCGTCCCGGGTGCGCCTGCTCGCGCGGTTGCTCGTGCGGGCGCTCGTGCGGGCGCCGAGTCGTCCACAGGTGCGGTGGCCGTGCGTCGTCCCCAGGGCTCGGTCCGGGCGCCGGGGTCGTGTCGGTGGCCGTCGGTAGTGTCGTTCCATGGCATCTGACCTGCAGGAACACCCCGACGGCGACCCGGCCGCCGCCGTGGTGCTGCCGGTCTACGGGCCCGACGGGACCTGCTTGACGGACTTCGGCCCGGACCCCGTCGTGGCGGCCGGTGGTGCGCCGCGCACGGGTGAGCGGCGGCAGATCGAGGCGATCCGTTCCTGCGAGCCGGGGCCGGTGCTGGATGCCTGGTTGCGGGGGCTGGACCTGCGGGTGCTGTCCTCGGCGATCGTGGTCGAGGTGATCGCCGCGCAGGACCGGGTCGAGAGTCATCAGCACGCCCGCAAGCTGGCCATGATCGCCGAGCTCGCCTCCCGCGACGAGATGAGCCCGGAGTGGTCCCCGCTGGCCGGTGCCCCGCCGACGCAGGCGTGCGTGGCCGGCGACGAGCTCGCGATGCGCCTGGGCTGGCCCCGGGTCACGGCGACGAAGACCGTGCACCGCGCGCTGGTGCTCGACGGGATGCTCGGCGCGACCCGGGAGGCGTTGGAGGTCGGTCACCTCGACCCCGCGAAGGCCCAGGTCCTGACGGCCGGGTTGGCAGACCTGTCGTTCCAGGTCGCCCACGCTGTCGAGGACGCGGTGCTGCCGGACGCCGATCAGTGCTCGGTCGCCGAGCTCCGCCAGCGGGTGGCGCGGGAGATCCGGCTGGTCGACCCGGAGGGGGCCGCCGCCCGCCGGGAGCGCGCCCGGTGCACCCGCAAGGTCTCCCACCCCCGACCCCAGCCGGACGGGATGGCGTCCATGTGGTTGGTGCTGGACGCTGCGGACGCGTTGCGCGTCGACGGGGTGCTGACCCATGCCGCCAAGACAGCGAAGGCGCTGGGCGACGACCGGACCCTGGATCAGCTGCGGGCCGACGGCCTGCGCGACCTGGTGGTCGGGGACGTCCCCGCGTCGGACGGTCCGGCGTTCGAGGTCCGTCTGTCCCCGGGCCTGCCCGTGCCGCCGGAGCCGAAGCGCTCGTGGAACGGCGCGACCTTCACCGACCCGGACGGTGTCGTGCTCACCTGCCCGGTGGAGCCGATCCCGGTCGCCACCCTCACCCCGGTCGTGGGCACCGCCACGCGCCACGCTGGCGGTAGAGCGCACCCAGCTGCGCTGCTCAGAGCGCCAGACGCACCGATCGAGACCACCGACACCGAGACCGAGACCGCGGCCCGCACCGAGGTCGAGACCCGCACCGAGGTCGAGACCCGCACCGGCGTCGAAACTCGCACCGGGGCCGAGAGCCGCACCGGCGTCGGCACCGGCCGCGCGACCAGGACCAGCACCGTGGCGACCGCGCCGACCGCGCCGAGCGCGCGGGCCGAGGACACCGCTTCCGGCGCGTCGTCCGGAGCCACCGCACCCACTCTCGCGCCGAGCACCGTCGCGACCACACCCACGACTCCCCGTCGCGGCTGCACCCGCTGCTCCGGACGTCCTGGCGCCGAGGTCCGCATCACCATCCCCGCCTCGACCCTGCTCGGGCTGGACGACCAGCCGGCGCACCTCGACGGGCACGGCCCCATCGACGCCGTCCAGGCAAGGGCCCTGGCGATCGGCGGGGTCTGGCAGCGGGTCGTGACCGACCCGGTCACCGACCGGGTCCTGGACGTCGGACGCGAACGCTACCGACCACCCGCCGCCCTCGCCGACCTCATCCGCACCCGCGACAAGACCTGCGCCGCACCCGGGTGCAGGGTCCCGGCCTGCAGCTGCGAGCTCGACCACACCCAGGAGTTCCACCCTCAACCCGGTGGTGACCTCGACGCGCCCCTGGGTCGCACCGACGCGAGCAACCTCGGGCCGGTGTGCCACCGGCACCACCGCCTCAAGACCGACGGCGGCTTCCGACTACGGCAGATCAGCCCCGGGCTCTACGAGTGGATCACGCCCACCGGGCACCGGTACCTGACCCGACCCGGCACCGGGCAGTGCCACGACGCCACCGCCGACCCCTACGACGCACCACCCCCGTTCTGAGGCGAGAGCGTCCTGGGCGAAGCGAGAGCGTCCTGGGCGAGGCGAGGGCGTCCTGTGCGAGGCGAGGCCCCACACCTCGTGAGGCAAGAGCACGGCCCGTGTGTACACGGGCACCCCCCGGGGGTTTCGCGCGGCGCGCGGACCCCGGCGCCGGACCCGCCGTTGACGCCGGAGCGCCGGCGCCCCTAGGTTGTGAATCGATTCATCCCCCACGAGCCGGAGACGACGATGTCCCACCCCGCCGCCGACCTGATCGCGCGCTCGAACCGCCTGGGCGCCGACCCGCGCACCACCAACTACGCCGGCGGCAACACCTCCGCCAAGGGCACCGCCACGGACCCCGCGACGGGCCTGCCGGTCGAGCTGCTGTGGGTCAAGGGCTCCGGCGGCGACCTCGGGACGCTCACCGAGCGTGGGCTCGCCGTGCTGCGGCTGGACCGGCTGCGCGCACTCGTGGACGTGTACCCCGGGGTGGAGCGCGAGGACGAGATGGTCGCCGCGTTCGACTACTGCCTGCACGGCCGCGGCGGTGCGGCGCCGTCCATCGACACCGCGATGCACGGGCTGGTTGACGCGGCGCACGTGGACCACCTGCACCCCGACGCCGGGATCGCGCTAGCGACGGCGGCGGACGGCGAGGCGCTGACCCGCGAGGCGTTCGGCGATACGGTCGTGTGGGTGCCGTGGCGTCGCCCCGGGTTCCAGCTGGGCCTGGACATCGCCGCCGTCCGTCGCGCGCACCCCGAGGCGATCGGCTGCGTCCTCGGCGGGCACGGGATCACGGCGTGGGGCGACACCTCCGAGGAGGCCGAGGAGCGGTCGCTGCGGATCATCCGCACCGCGGAGGCGTTCATCGAGGAGCGCACGGCGCGGCTCGGCCGGCACCCCTTCGGGCACACCCGGCCCGGCTTCGGCGCCCTGCCCGAGGACGAGCGGCGCGCCCGGGCCGCCGCGCTCGCGCCCGTGGTCCGCGGGCTGGCGTCGACGGACCGGCCGCAGGTCGGCCACCTCACGGACTCCGAGGTCGTGCTCGACTTCCTGTCCCGCGAGGAGCTGGACCGGCTGGCCGCGCTCGGCACCTCCTGCCCCGACCACTTCCTCCGGACCAAG
The DNA here is from genome assembly GCF_008033115.1 of Cellulomonas sp. Y8. Taxonomy (NCBI): domain Bacteria; kingdom Bacillati; phylum Actinomycetota; class Actinomycetes; order Micrococcales; family Cellulomonadaceae; genus Cellulomonas; species Cellulomonas sp. Y8. Next base: position 3,933,495 of record NZ_CP041203.1, on the reverse strand, counting down.
GTGCGGCCGCTGGTGCTGGACCTGCCCGCGGACGCGCCGCTGGAAGACACGGTCGCCCGGCTGCGCGAGCTGCACGCCGCCTACCGCGAGGACTACCGCGCGTACTACGAGCGGCACGCGACCCCCGACTCCCCCGCGATGCGCGGCGCCGACCCGGCGATCGTGCTCGTCCCGGGCGTCGGGATGTTCTCGTTCGGCGCCGACAAGCAGACGGCGCGGGTCGCCGGCGAGTTCTACGTCAACGCGATCAACGTGATGCGCGGCGCCGAGGCGATCAGCACCTACGCCCCGATCCCGGAGTCGGAGAAGTTCCGCATCGAGTACTGGGCCCTGGAGGAGGCCAAGCTCGCGCGGCGTCCCGCGCCGAAGCCGCTCGCCACCCGGGTCGCGCTCGTCACGGGCGCCGGGTCGGGCATCGGGAGGGCCATCGCGGAGCGGCTGGCGGCGGAGGGGGCCTGCGTCGTGGTCGCCGACGTGAACCTGGAGGGTGCGCAGCAGGTCGCCGCCGAGCTCGGCGGCCCGGACGTCGCCGTGGCCGTGCACGCGGACGTCACCGACGAGGACGCCGTCGCCGGTCTGGTCCGCGAGGCGGTGCTCGCCTTCGGCGGCGTGGACCTGGTGGTGAACAACGCCGGGCTGTCGATCTCGAAGCCGCTGCTCGAGACCACCGCCCGGGACTGGGACCTGCAGCACGACGTCATGGCCCGGGGGTCGTTCCTGGTGTCCCGGGAGGCGGCGCGGGCGATGATCGCGCAGGGCATGGGCGGCGACATCGTGTACATCGCGTCGAAGAACTCGCTGTTCGCCGGCCCGAACAACGTCGCCTACTCCGCGACCAAGGCGGACCAGGCGCACCAGGTGCGGCTGCTGGCGGCCGAGCTCGGGGCGCACGGCATCCGGGTCAACGGCGTGAACCCCGACGGCGTGGTGCGGGGGTCGGGCATCTTCGCGGGCGGGTGGGGCGCGCAGCGGGCCGCCACCTACGGCGTCCCCGAGGAGGAGCTGGGCGCGTACTACGCGCAGCGCACCCTGCTGAAGCGGGAGGTGCTCCCCGAGCACGTCGCGGCCGCGGTGTTCGCGCTGACCGGGCCGGACCTGGTGCAGACCACCGGCCTGCACGTCCCCGTCGACTCCGGCGTCGCCGCCGCGTTCCTGCGCTGAGCCGCGGGCCGAGGGAGGATCTGCGACATGACCGAGCGCCAGCTGCCGAGGTGGTCCGAGCTCCAGCCGCTGCTGCGGCCCAAGCCGATCCGCCTGGACCCCACGCGCCGCCGCCTGGAGGACGCGCTGACCATCGCCGACCTGCGGACCGTCGCCCGCCGCCGCACACCGCGGTCGGTGTTCGACTACACCGACGGCGCCGCCGAGGCCGAGATCAGCCTGCGCCGCGCGCGCCGCCTGTTCCGGGACCTGGAGCTGCGGCCGTCGATCCTGCAGGACGTGTCCGAGGTCGACACGACCACCGACATGCTCGGCACGCCCGCCGCGGTGCCGTTCTCCTTCGCGCCCACCGGGTTCACGCGGATGATGCACCACGAGGGCGAGCGGGCCGTGGCGCGGGTCGCCCAGCGCCGGGGCATCCCCTACGCCCTGTCGACGATGGGGACGACGTCGATCGAGGACGTCGCCGCTGCGGCGCCCGAGGCGCGGAAGTGGTTCCAGCTCTACGTGTGGAAGGACCGCTCGGCCGGCGAGGACCTCATGGCCCGGGCGAAGGCGTCGGGGTTCGAGGCGCTGCAGCTCACCGTGGACGTCCCGGTCGCGGGGGCCCGGCTGCGGGACACCCGGAACGGCTTCTCGATCCCGCCGGCCCTCTCGGTGAAGACGGTGCTGGACGCCGGGATGCACCCGGCGTGGTGGCTCAACCTGCTGACCACCCGGCCGCTGGAGTTCGCCTCGTTGCAGTCCTGGGGCGGCACGGTCGCCGACCTGCTGGACAAGCTGTTCGACCCGACGATGACGATCGCCGACCTCGAGTGGCTGCGTGCCTCCTGGGACGGGCCGCTCGTCATCAAGGGGATCCAGACCGTCGACGACGCCCGCCGGGTCGTCGACGCCGGGGCGGACGCGATCGTGCTGTCCAACCACGGCGGGCGGCAGCTCGACCGGGCCCCGGTGCCGCTGCGGCTGCTGCCGGACGTCAAGGAGGCGGTCGGCGACCGGGCGGAGGTGTGGCTGGACACCGGCATCCTGTCGGGTGCCGACGTGGTGGCCGCGCTCGCGCTCGGGGCCGACGCGACGATGGTCGGGCGGGCGTACCTGTACGGCCTGATGGCCGGCGGCGAGCGCGGGGTCGACCGGGCGGCGGAGATCCTGACCCGCGAGGTGCGGCGCACGATGGCGCTGCTCGGCGTGCGGAGCGTGGGCGAGCTCGGGCCGCAGCACGTGCGGCTGCCGTAGCCGCCGGGGTGCCGGGGCGCGATGCCGCCGGGCTGCTGGGGTGCCGGGCGACCGCGGGCTGCCGGGGGGCGGCTGGCTCGCCTCCCGTTTCCTGCCCCGCCCTCGCGGATCCGCGGGGGCGGAGCAGGAAGGCGTAGGCGCCGCGCTGGGCCGGTCGGGTGAGACCGCCCCAGTTCACCCGCGGACGAGGACAAACCGGGCAAAAACCGCCCTACCGTCGGCGCATGGACATCCGGCTCGTGCCGCTGGCCGACCTCACCGCCGACGACGCCCGCGCGTGGCAGCGGCTCGCCGCGGACGCGCTCGCGCCGAACATGTGCCTCGACCCGCGGTTCCTGCTGACCGCCCGCGCACGGCCGGACGCGCACGAGGTGCGGGTGCTCAGCGCGCGCGAGGGCGGCGAGTGGCTGGGCGCCCTGGCCGTGACCACCAAGAGGGTCGCCCCGCGGCTCCCGGTGCGGGCGCTGACCACCGGCGGGGAGTTCATGACCTCGCAGTGCGACCGGCACCACCCGCTGCTGCGCACCGCCCGCGCCCCCGAGGCCCTGGACGCCCTGCTGCGCGGCGCGCCGGACGTCGGGTTGCCGGGGCTCGCGCTGCTGCGCCGGTTCCCCGCGGAGGGCCCGCTCGCCGAGGTGCTCGACGGCGTGGCGACCCGCCGCCGGATGCGGGTGCACGAGCGCAGCAGGGACGTCGGGGCGTGGGCGCCCCGGGAGGCGTTCGACGTGCTGCCCGTGCCGGATCCCGTCGAAGGGGTCGTCGTGGACCCGCCGCTGTCGACCGCGCACCTGCGCACCGACGACGCCCGGAACGTCCGGCGCGTCGCCCGCGGGCTGGCCCGGGAGCTCGGCGGGCCGCTGGAGCTGCGCGACGAGTCGGACGACCCCGCCGCCGTCGACCGGTTCGTCGCGCTGCAGGCCGCGGGCTGGAAGGGCGACCCGGCGCGCGGGGGCGCGGCGCTCGGCCTGGACCCCGCGGACGAGCGCTGGTTCCGGGAGATGGTCGACGCGTTCCGGCGGGACGGCGACCTGGACGCGCTCCGGCTCACCGCGGGCGGCGAGACGATCTGGGCCGGGTTCCACGTCCGGTCGGGCGGCGCGTGGTTCGGGCTGCTCGACGCGTACGACGAGCGGTTCCGCCGGTTCAGCCCCGGGTCCGTGGGCCGGCTCGCCGCGCTGACCTACCTGCTCGGGACCACCGACGCGCCGTTCGTCGACCCCGGTTTCGGCTCGCACTACGCGGTCGGCGCGCGGCTGTGGCCCGCCGCGCGTCCGCAGGTCGACCTGCTCGTGGCGGCCCGTGGCCCGGCGGCGCACGCGGTGCTGCGCGCGGTCCCGCTGGCCCGGCGGCTGGGGGTCGCGGCCTGAGGGGCGCCGCGTCGGGGCATCCTGGGGGTCCCCGCCCGACCACCGGAAGGACCCACCCGTGAGCGTCGTCGTCGAGACCGCCCGCCCCGACGAGGCCGCCGCCTGCGCGCGCCTGCTCGCCGACGCGCTGGGCGACGACCCGGTGATCCGGGCGATGGTCCCCGGCGACCGCGACCGCACCGCCCGGCTGGTCGCGATGCACGTCGCGCAGCTGCGGTCCGGCCCGCTGCCGGGCGGCTCGGTCGACGTGGCGCGCGCCGAGCCGGGCGGTCCGGTGCTCGGGGTGGCGGTGTGGCACGCCCCGGGCCCGGGCGCCCCGCTCGGCGAGCGCCTGCGGCAGCTGCCGGCGGTCGTGCGGGCGATCGGGCTGCGGCACCTGCCCACCGCCGCGGCGCAGATGGCGCGGTACGAGCGGCACCGGCCCCGGCGGCCGCACTGGTACCTGGAGGAGATCGCCGTGGGGCCGGACGCGCGCGGGCTCGGCGTCGGCTCGGCGCTGCTCCGGCACGGGCTGGCGCGCGTCGACGCGGCGGGTCTGCCGGCCTACCTGGAGGCGACGACCGACGCGAGCCGCCGGCTCTACGAGCGGTTCGGGTTCGTGGCGACGGGCCCGGTCCCGGTGCGGGGCCCCCGCCCCTGGGCGATGCTCCGCGAGCCCGCGGCGGCCTGAGGCGCGAGCGCGGGCGTCAGCTCTGGTGGGCGCCCCAGCCGTGCCAGCGCTCGACCTCGACGACCGCCGAGAACCGCGGGTTCTCCCGGTCCGGGTACGGGTGCCCGGTGTAGTGCTCGGAGAGCGCGTCGATGCCCGACCGGTCGGCGTCCTCGGTGATCTCGACGACCCGCCCGACGAGGGTGACGTGCGTGTACCAGTCGTCCGAGTCCAGGACGGTGAGCGTCACCCGCGGGTCCCGGCGCAGGTGCTTCAGCCGGACGCGCGTGCCGTCGAGGTTGAGCAGCACCCGGCCGTCCTCGCGCCACAGGTACCAGGTCGCGGCGGACACCGGCGTGCCGTCCGAGCGCAGCGTCGCCATCACGGCGGGGTTCGGGCGGCGGAGCATCTCGACGGCGTCGGACGGCAGCGGGGGCGTGGCCACGGGTGGACCTCCTGGGAGCGCGGGTGGGGCGGGCCCAGTGTCGCCCACCTCGCGGCCGGGTGCGCGACCCACCCGCCGCGGGTCGCGCACCCGCGGCTCGGGTCTGGGACGATCGGGGCCAGACCGACGGCGACGGGCCCACCGCGCGCTCCCGCGGCACGCCAGGAAGGGACCCGCCCCATGACGCAGCCGGCAGCCAACCCGGCCCCGACGCCGGCCCCGGACCCGGGCCGCGGGACGGAGCCGGGCCCCGGGACGGAGCCCGACGCCGCGACCGCGCCGCCCGTCCCACCCGGCGCCGAGCCCGCGGCACCCGGCGCCGGGCCCGCCCCGGTCCGCCACCGGCACCGGCCCCGGCCGCCGAGCCCCGCAGGCGTCGTCGGCGGCACCCTGTTCGCGATGCTCGCCATGACCCCGTCGCTGCTCCCCCGCGACTGGCTGTTCCAGGCCCTGGTGTCCGGCATCTCGGCGGCGCTGGGGTACGGGCTCGGCGTCGCGCTCGCCTGGGCGCTGCGGCACGTGCCCGCCTGGCGACGTCTCATGGCGGCCGGTCGCCACCGGGTGCCGCCGCGGGTGCGGACGGCCGTGCTGCCGTGGCTCGTCCCCGCCCTCGCCGTCGCCGTCGTGGGCGGGCTCCTCCTGGCGCTGGTGAACGGCGCGCGGTGGCAGCGGGAGATGACCGCGGCGATCGGCATGCCCGGGCCGAGCACCGGCGACTGGCTCCGCGCCGGGCCGCTGCTGGTGCTGGTCGCGGCGGCGTTCGTGCTGCTCGCCCGCGGGCTGCGCTGGGTGGGCCTGCGGCTCGAGCGCGGGCTGCGGCGCTGGCTGCGGTTCCCGCGGCTGCTCGCCGGCGCGGTGGCCGTCGTGCTGGTGGCGGTGCTGACGGTCGTGCTGGTCAACGACGTGCTGCTCGGGCGGGCGCTGTCCGCGGCCGACGGCGCGTTCGCCCTCGCGAACACCCGGGACCACCCCGGCGTCACGCAGCCGGAGGCGGTCGAGCGCTCCGGGTCGCCGGAGTCGCTGGTGCCGTGGGACACCCTCGGCCGGGAGGGTCGCCGGTTCGTGGCCGAGGGCCCCACCGCCGACGAGCTGGCGGCCGCCTCCCCCGACGGCTCGACCACCACGCCGGTCCGGGTCTACGCGGGCCTGGACAGCGCCGACACCGCCGAGGGCCGCGCCGCCCTGGCGGTCGACGACCTCGAGCGCGCCGGGGCGTTCGACCGCGCGGTCCTCCTGGTCGTCACCACGACCGGCAGCGGCTGGGTCAACGACGCCGCGGTCTCCGCGCTGGAGCTGATGCACGGCGGCGACACCGCGACCGTCGCCACGCAGTACTCCTACCTGCCGAGCTGGCTGTCGTTCCTGGTCGACCGGTCCCGCGCCGCCGACGAGGCGCAGGCGCTCGCCGCCGCCGTCGAGGCCCGCGTGGCCGAGCTCCCCGCCGACGACCGCCCGGAGCTGCTGGCCTACGGCGAGAGCCTCGGCTCGTACGGCTCGGAGAGCGCCTACGACTCGCTCGCCGACATCCGTGCGCGCACCGACGGCGTGCTCTGGGTCGGCCCGCCGAACTCCAACCCGGTGTGGCACGCGCTCATGGAGCGGCGCGACCCCGGCACCACGTCCGCGGCGCCGGTGTACGCGAGCGGCCTGCTCGTGCGCTTCGCCGGCGACACCGACCAGATGGCGACCCCGCCGACCGCCTGGGAGGACCCACGGGTGCTGTACCTGCAGCACGCGTCCGACCCGATCGTCTGGTGGGGCCCGGACCTGCTGCTCAGTCGCCCGGACTGGCTCGCCGAGCCGCACACCGGCGAGGGCGGCCTGACCATGACCTGGTACCCGCTGGTGACGTTCTGGCAGCTGACGTTCGACCTGGTGAACTCCAAGTCGGTGCCGGACGGCCACGGGCACAACTACGACGCGCTCACGCTCGACGGCTGGGTGGCCGTCGCGGCGCCGGACGGGTGGACCGACGCGGACACCGCGCGGGTGCGGGCGGTGCTGGAGCAGCGCGCGGGCTGAGGCGGATCGACCGCGGCGGATGAGGCGGCGGGCCCCGGACCCGGAGGACCGTGGGGCGCGACCCGACCACCGCTCCCGGAGGGACCCACCATGCCCGGCCACCGCACGCACCCGACCCGGTTCTCCCCCGAGGCCGACCGCGACGAGGTCATCCGCAGCACGCTCGGCCGCGCGGTGCACGGCGCCGCCGACGTCGGCGAGGTGCTGGCCGCGGTCGCGGACGTGCACGCCAAGCAAGACCACGACGCGTGGTTCGCGGCGTGGCGGGACCTCGGCGAGCGCGTCGCCGCGCAGGGCGACGCGTCCGCCGCGGGCGGGCACCGGGTCAGCGCGGCCTCGGCGTACCTGCGCGCGTCGGCGTACCTCGCGGTCGCGGTGAACGCCGTGGCGGCGCTCGAGTCGGAGGACGACCTGCTGCCCACGTTCCGCGCGCACCGCCGCGCCTGGGACGCGTGGGTCGACCACGCCGACCTCGACGTCGTCCGGGTGTCCGTCCCGTACGAGGGCGACGCGCTGCCCGGCTACCTGTTCCGCGCGCCCGGCGACGGCCCGCGCCCGACGGTCGTGGCCGTCAACGGCAGCGACGGCTCGCTGACGTCGCTGTGGGTCGAGTGCGTCGCCGGGGCGCTCGCCCGCGGCTACCACGCGCTGGTGTTCGACGGCCCCGGGCAGCAGTCGCTGCTGTTCGAGCGCGGCGTGCCGTTCCGCCCGGACTGGGAGAAGGTGCTGACGCCGGTGCTGGACGCCGTCGTCGCGCGCCCCGAGGTAGACGGCGACCGGGTCGCCGTCTACGGCGTGAGCCAGGCCGGGTACTGGGTCGCGCGGGCGCTGGCCTTCGAGCACCGACCGGTCGCCGCGGTCCTCGACCCCGGGGTGGTGTCCGTCGCCGCGTCCTGGGAGCACGAGGTGCCCGGCAGCCTGCTCAAGCTGCTCGACAAGGGCGAGTACCACGCGTTCGACCGGGACATGGAGCTCGGCATGAAGCTGTCCCGGACGACCGCCCGGACCTGGCGGTTCCGCGCCCGGCCCTACGGCGCGGACGGCTACGCGGCGACGCTGCGGGAGGTGCGCCGGTACGACGTCGCGGACGTGGCCGACCGCATCACGACGCCGCTGCTCATCACCGACCCCGAGGGTGAGCCGTTCTGGCCCGGGCAGTCGCAGCGGCTCGCGGCGCTGACCCCGTCGGTGTCGACGCTGGCGCCGTTCACCGCCGCCGAGGGCGCGGACGGCCACTGCCAGCCGCTGGCCCGCGCGCTGACCGACCAGCGGGTGTTCGACTGGCTGGACGGCTACCTGCGGGGCTGACCCGCGGCCGGGGGCATCGTCGCCGGGTGCGGGTGCCGGCCCCGACCGGCGCCGGCGACGCGTCGACCGCCGCGGGCGGCTGGCGCGCGCCGCGTGGACGCCCCTCGCCCGCCGGGTGCCGCGCGGGCTAGCGTGCGGCGCGTGGCACGCACCTACTCGCACGTCGTCATCGGGGCCGGCGCGGTCGGCTCGGCCGCCGCCTACTGGCTCGCCCGCGCGGGCGCGGAGCGGGTGCTGGTCGTCGAGCAGTTCGACCTGGTGAACTCGCTCGGCTCGTCCGGCGACCACTCCCGGATCATCCGGCGGTCCTACCACCGGCCCGAGTACGTGCACCTGACCGACGCGATGTACGCCGCGTGGGACCGGGTCGAGCGCGAGTCGGGCCTGCAGGTCTTCACGCGCACCGGCGGTCTCGACCTCGCCCCGCCGACCGCCGACGGCGCCGACCGCCTCGCCGTGTTCCGGGACGCGATGACCGCGGCCGGGGCGTCCTTCGAGGACCTGTCCACCGCCGACCTGCGCGCCCGCCACCCCCAGTGGCAGGTGCCCGACGGCACCACGGCGCTGCACCAGGCGGACGCGGGGCTGATCGACATCCGCCGCTCGGTCTCCGCGCACACGTCGCTGGCGCTGGCGGCGGGCGTCGAGTTCTGGCCGCACACCCGGGTCACGGGGGTCGACGTCCGGGACGGCGGCGTCACGGTCCGGACCTCGGCGGGCGACGTCGAGGCGGGCGGCCTGGTCGTCGCCGCGGCGTCCTGGCTCGGCGACCTCATGCCGGACCTGGGGCTCGACTTCCGGCTCACGCTGTCCGAGGAGCAGGTCGACTACGTCGCGTCCTCCCGGCTGACCGACTTCACGCCCGACCGGTTCCCCATCTGGGTGTGGCACGGCGACGAGGTCATGTACGGCTTCCCCGTCTACGGCGAGGCCGCGGTCAAGATCGCCCGGGACATGCGCGGGCATTTCGTCACCAGCGAGGGCCGCACGCACCGCGCCGACCCGGCGACGACCGAGCGGTCCCGGGAGTTCCTCGCCCGGCACCTGCCCGCCGCCGCGGGCCCCGCCCTGCGCAGCGCCGTGTGCGTGTACGACATGCCGCCGGACCGGGAGTTCGTGCTGGACACCGTGCCGGGGCACCCGCACGTCGCGGTGTTCAACGGCGCGGGGCACGGCGGCAAGTTCGCGAGCCTGGTCGGGTCCGTGCTGGCGGACCTGGTGACAGCCGGGTCCACACCGCACGACATCGGGCTGTTCTCCCTGACCCGGCCGGCGATCACCGACCCGGCGTACGCGGCCGACTTCGGCCTGCACGCCTGAGGAACGGGCGCGCCGGGGCTCAGGCCGGGCCCGCCCCCGGACCCGCCGTCCCGCCGAGCCCCAGCACGGCCAGACCGCTGCCGTCGCCCTGCTCGAACACGGGCCGGTCGCGCCCGCACCGCGCGCAGACTTCGTACAGCGCCTGCGCGCCGCCCTTCTCCGGGTTCCGCCGCACGCGCCAGGCGTGCCGTCCGACCGTGCACCGCAGCGACCGCATCGTCGCCCTCCTCCCCTGGACCGGCGCGACCACGGTCCCGCGGGCGCGACCGGGCGTCAAGCACCCGGCCGGGTCACCGGGCGTGCGGGCCGCGACACCTCAGCCCCGGCGCACCGCGTAGCGCAGCCACAGCGTCCCGTTGCCGAACCCGCGCTGCTCCAGCAGCTCCAGGTCGAGCGGCACGCCGTCCGGCCAGAACCGCAGCCCGCCGCCCACCGACACCGGCGCGAGGTACGGCTGCACCTCGTCGACGATGCCCGCCCGCAGGGCGTGCGCCGCGAGCGTCGGGCCGTCGACGGTGACGTCGTGGTCGAGCCCCGCGACCCAGGTGCGCACGGCCTCGGGGTCGAACGAACGCTCGACCGTGGTCCGCGCCGTGGTCGGCTCCGCGAGCGTCGAGGAGTAGACGACCTTGTCCGCCGCCTGCCACACCGCGGCGTAGGTGCGGACGAACTCGGGCGGGTCCGGTGCCTCCAGCGCCGTCTCCCAGAACGACATCGTCTCGTACATGCGGCGGCCGTACAGGTACGTCCCGACGGACCGCGTCTGCTCCGAGATGAAGTCGTGCAGCGCCGGGTCCAGCGCGCCGCCCCAGTCGCTGCTGCCGGACGCGTCCGCCGCGTAGCCGTCGAGCGAGGTGAACATCGAGTAGATCAGCCGCCCCATCGCCCTACCGTAGGGGCGGCCGCCGCGTGGGCGCGAGGGTCTGCGGGGGGCGGGTGAAGTCGTGCGCCCCGGCTCGGGTGCCGCCCCCGGACGCCGATGGTGTGGGTGATGCCCTCCTCGATCACCCCGCCGCGACGACGCGTCCTGCCGCCCGGCCCGCTGCTCCTCGGCCCGGCCGTGCTCGTCGCCGCGCTCGCCGTGGTCGAGCACCTGACCGGCGTCGCGGGGCTGACCGCCGCCGGCGGCACGCTGGCGGCGCTGTCGGCCGGCGTCGTGCTGCGGCAGCAGGTCCAGCTGCGCTCGCTCGAGGAGCGCGGGCTGTGGCGGTGGTGCGGGCGGTCGGTCACGGCCGTCGCCGCGGGCCTGGCGGTGGAGGCGCTCGTCGACCTGACCGTGCGCGGCCCGGCCGCGGCCGACCTGCGCGGGGCCGCGCTGACCGTCGGTGGCGTGGTCGCCGTGATGTGCGCGCACCAGGGCATGCTCAGCTGGAACCGGTTCCGGACGTCGGCCGTGCACCCGGTGGACTGGATCAACTTCGTCGGCTCGACGCTGGGCGCCCTCGCGCTGCTCGTCTGGGCCGTCGCCGTCGGCGTCCTGCCCGGGGACGCTCCGGGCTGGGCCGCCGAGGGCCACCTGGTGCGGGCCGCCGCCCTCGGGGTGCTGGCGGCGATGACGCTTGTCGTCACGGTGCTCGGCGGGCTGCGGGACGACCCGCGCGCGTGGCTGCTGCTGGTCGGCCTCGGGGCGATGGCCGTGGTCGAGCTGGTGCTGCTGCCGTGGCTCCCGGCCGACGGCGCGCCCGCCCTGCCGGTCGTCGTCAGCTGGACCGCGCTCACCCTGGTGACCGCGCGCGCGGGTGCGATCAAGCCGCCGCCGCTGCGCGGGCACTTCGCTTCGACGCTGGTGGTGACGACGTGCGCGATGGTCGCGATCGCCGCGAGCACCGCGGTCCTGGTGCTGGACAGCCTGCGCCCGGCCGGCACCCCCGTCGTCGCCCTGCTGGCCGCCGCCGGGGTCGCGGGCGGCTGCGCGCAGCTGCTCCGGACCGCGAGCGAGCTGGCCGCGCTGGCCGCCACCCGCAAGGAGGCCCGGACCGACCCGCTCACCGGCGTCGCCAACCGCCGGGCGATGCTGGAGGTCGCCGACCGGTTCGCCGCGGCGCGCACCGGGGCGGCCCTGCTGGTCATCGACCTCGACCGGTTCAAGGACGTCAACGACCGGTACGGCCACCCCGCGGGCGACGCCGTGATCCGGACGGTGAGCCGGCGGCTGCAGGCCCGGCTCGACGGGGGCGCGCTGCTCGCCCGGTTCGGCGGCGACGAGTTCGGCGTCGTGCTCGACCACGACGACGTCGAGCGCGCCACGGTGGTCGCGCACGCGCTGCACGAGGCCGTGCGCGAGCCGATCGACGTGACCGGCCGGGTGGTCCGCCTCGACGCGAGCATCGGCGTCGCGAGCACCGCGTTCGGCGACCACCACGACGGCGAGCTGGTCCGCTGGGCCGACACCGCCATGTACGCCGCCAAGCGCGCGGGCGGCGGGGTGCGGGTGTACGACGAGGCCGCCGACGCGCGGGACCGCGACGAGATCGCGCTGGCCGACGAGCTGCGTGCGCTGCTGTCCGCCCCCGAGGGCGACGCGCGGCACGGCGCCCTGGAGCTGCACTACCAGCCGCAGCTCGACTGCGCGGACGACCGGGTCGTCGGCATGGAGGCGCTGGTCCGCTGGGCGCACCCCGAGCGCGGCCTGCTCCCGCCGGGGGCGTTCATCGACCTGGCGGAACAGACCGGCTCGATGTTCGCGCTGACCGAGCGGGTGCTCGCGCAGGCGACCCGGACGGCGGCGCGCTGGCAGGCCGAGGGCCGCGACCTGCCGGTGGCCGTCAACCTGTCGACGTCCTGCCTGGGCCATCCGGGGCTGCTGCCCTCGCTGGACGGCGCGCTCGCCGCCGCCGGCCTGCGCCCGGAGGGGCTGGTCGTCGAGATCACCGAGACGACGCTCATGCACGACCCGCGGCACGCCGTCGCGGTGACCCGGGAGATCGCGGACCGCGGCATCGGCCTGGCGATCGACGACTACGGGTCGGGCTACTCCTCGCTGACCTACCTCAACGAGCTGCCCGCCGGCGAGCTCAAGCTCGACCGGTCGTTCACGATGCGGCTCACGTCGGACGACCGCACCCGGGCGATCGTCTCGGGGACGCTGGAGCTCGCGCACCACCTCGGCCTCCGGCTGATCGCGGAGGGCGTCGAGGACGCCGAGACCGCCGAGGCGCTGCGCGGCATGGGGTGCGACCGCACGCAGGGGTACCTGCACGGCCGGCCGATGCCGCTGGCCGACGCGGACGCGTGGCTGCGCGCCCGGGACGAGGTGGGGCGCGCGGCGGGGGTCGGCGCGTAGCGGCGCGCGCGGCCCGGCATCCGGCGCCCCGCGAGCCCCGCGAGCCCCGCGAGCCCCGCGAGCCCCGCTGATTCTCGCGAAGCCACCCGATGGATCGGGGGGCCTCGCGAGAATCAGGTGGGGATCAGGGCCGGGCGCGTCAGCCCGCGCCCGCCCCGGCCCCGGCGCCCGCGCCCGCGCCGGCCCCCGCGCCCGCGCCCGCGCCCGCGCCCGCGCCCGCCGCAGCCGCCTCCGGCGCCGCGAGCGGGAACAGCCGCGCCAGCACGTCCGCCAGCGTCACCACGCCGAGCGTGCGCCCGCCGTCGAGCACGAGCGCCAGGTGCTGCCGCTGCTCCCGCATCTGCGTGAGCGCGCCCGACACCGGCGCGTCGGCCTCCAGCCGCAGCACCGGCCGCGCCAGCGCCCCGACGGGTGCCTCGTCCGGGTGGGCGAGCGTGTCGCGCACGTGCACGACCCCGTCCAGCCGGTCGCCGGCGCCGACGAGCACCCGCAGGTGCCCCGAGCCCTTCGTCGCGGCCCGCACGTCCGCCATGGTGGCGTCCGGCGCGACCGCCGTGGGCGAGCCGCCGGCCCGCACCAGGTCCCGCACGGTCAGGGACTGCAGCTCCAGGGCCCCCGTCAGCTGCCGCGAGTAGGACACGTCCAGCGCACCCACGTTGGTCGAGTGCTCGACGAGGTGCCGCAGGTCGTCCGGGTTCTGCCCGGTGGCGACCTGGTCGGCCGGCTCGACCCCGACCCGCCGCAGGCACCAGTTCGCCGCCTCGTTCAGCACGCGCAGCAGCGGCCGGGTGAGCCACATGAACGCGCGCATCGGGGTGGCGAGCAGGATCGCGGACGTCTCGGGGTGCGCGATCGCCCACGACTTCGGCGCCATCTCGCCGACCACCAGGTGCAGGAAGGTGACGATGACGAGCGCCAGGACGAAACCGGCGACGTCCGCGAGCCAGAGCGCGACGCCCCAGCCCTCGAACAGCGGGGTCAGCCAGTGGTGCACCGCGGGCTTGGTCACGGCGCCGAGCGCCAGGGTGCACGCGGTGATGCCGAGCTGGGACCCGGCGAGCAGCACGGTGAGCTCGGTCGAGCTGCGCAGCGCGGCCCGGGCGGACCGGCTGCGCGGCGCGGCCTCCTCGAGCCGGTACCGCTTGGCGGCGAGCGCCGCGAACTCCACGGCGACGAAGAACGCCGACAGGGCGATCAGACCGACGGTCACGATCACCACGACGAGCGGGCTCATCGGTTCTCCTCCTGGTCGCGCTCGACGGCGTCGGCGCGCTCGTCCTCGGTGGGCGGCGGGTCGGCGGGCACGGTGACCCGCACCAGGGCCGGGACGTGCCGCTCGATCTCCAGCACGTCGACCCGCATCCACACGGGGTCCGGCTCGCCCGCGTGCGCGAGCTCGCCCGGGTCGTCCGGCAGCAGCACGACCACGCTGGTCCCGGCCGGGGGCAGGGAACCGTGCGCCGCGATCACGAGGCCGCCGATGGTCTCCCAGTCGCCGGCGGGCAGGTCGCGCCCGACGGCGCGCTCGACCTCGTCGACGTGGACGTCGCCGGCCATGGTCCAGGCGCCGTCGTCCTCCGCGAGGGTCGGCGCGTGCACGCCGGTGTCGTGCTCGTCGGTGATCTCGCCGACCAGCTCCTCCGCCAGGTCCTCGAACGTCAGCACGCCGGCGAAGCCGCCGTACTCGTCCAGCACGCACGCGAGCTGGTTGCGCCCGGCCGCGAGCTGCCGCAGCGCGTCGGGCAGCGCCATCGACGTGGGCATGAGCTCGGGCGCCCGCATGAGCCGCTCGACGGGCTCGCCCGGGTCGGTGGCGACCAGCACGTCCTGCAGGTGCACGACACCCAGCACCTCGTCGTCCGCGGACAGCACCGGGTACCGGGAGTGCCCGCTGGCCATCTGCTCGCGGACGTCCGCGACGGTGGCGCCGGTGCGCACGACGTCGACCCGCGACCGCGGGATCATCGCGTGCTCGACGTCCTGCTCCGGGAAGTCCAGGATCCGGTCCAGCAGGACGGACAGCTCGCGCGGCAGGTCCCCCGACTCGGCGGACTCGGCGACGATGTGCTCGAGGTCGCGCGCGGTCGCGGAGTGCTCCACGTCGTGCACGGGCTCGATGCGCAGCACGCGCAGCAGCGCGTTCGAGGCCGAGTCGAACACCCGGATCAGCCAGCCGAACACCGTGAGGTAGGCGGTCGTCGACGACGCGAGCTTCACCGCCACGGGCTCGGGCCGGGAGATCGCGAGGTTCTTCGGGAACAGCTCGCCGAACAGCATCTGCACGAGCGTCGACAGCAGCAGCGCGAACACCGTGCCGACGGCCACGCCGACGGCCGTGGGCACGCCGACGCCGCCCAGGGCCTCGCCGAGCGCGTCGCCGATCAGCGGCTCCGCCACGTACCCGACCAGCAGGCCCGTCACGGTGATGCCGAGCTGGGCGCCCGACAGCATGAACGAGGTGCGCCGGGTCACGGACAGCGCGCGGCGCGCGCCGGCGTCACCGTCGGCGGCGCGGGCGTTGAGCCGCGACCGGTCGACGGCCATGTACGCGAACTCCTGCGCGACGAAGTACCCGGTCGCGGCGGTGATCGCCAGCACGACGAGCACGCCCAGGAGCAGGGACAGCACCCACATCAGATCTCACCCCCCGTCGCCGTCTCGCACGGGCGCAGGGGGTCGGTACTACTGTCGCCGTCCATCTCTCTCCAGGTCGGGGGCACGATCGACAGCCTCAACGCGCCGGGTGCCGCCCGGGTTCCCGCGTTCCGGGACCAATGTCCCGCGGCCGGGTCGGCGGGTCAGACCCAGTACCCCGACGACGCCGAGTAGGCCCCCTGGTACTGCCCGCGCCGCAGCCGGATGGCGTTCCGCTTCACGTCGTACGCCAGCAGCCGCCACTGCGGCACGGTCCAGCGTCGGGCGACCGAGGCGAGCGCCCGCGCGCGGTCGACGAGCGGCAGCGGGGCCGCCAGCGGCTCGGCCATCATCCGGTAGGCCAGGTACCACTGCGGGAACGCCACCGGCCGCCGGAACGCCGGGTCGTAGCTGCGCACCTGCACGATCGGGTCCGCCCCGACGGCCTTGCTGTTCTGGTTGTCGTGCCGCCGGCACCGGAACAGCGGCTCCGGCACCACGACCCACTCGGCCCGCAGCGCCGACCGGATGCCGAGCACGATGTCCCCGCCGAAGAACCGCGGGTGCCCGCCCATCGCCCGCAGCGCGTCCGTGCGGAGCACCCCGCCCCAGGCGATCGCCTGCCAGGACTGGCGGCGCAGCAGCTGGTCGACCCGCTCCGCGGGGGCCAGGCCGAGGTACTGCAGGTCCTCGTCGTCCATGGAGCCGACGACGTCGCCCGCAGCGTCCACGAGCGTCACCCGCGGGAACGCGATCTCGGCCTCGGGGTGGGCGAGCAGCGCCTCCCGGCAGCGGACCAGGTGCTGCGGCTCCACCACGTCGTCGGCGGCGTTCCAGAGGAACAGCGGGGCGCGGGCCAGGTCGAGCACCCGGTTGAAGTTCCACGGCACGCCCCGGTTCTGCTCGGAGCGCACGTACCGGAACCGCGGGTCGGCCTCGGCGAAGGCGCGGGCGATCTTGCCGGTCTCGTCGGTCGAGCCGTTGTCGGAGACGATCACCTCGATGTCGCGCAGGTCCTGGTCCCGCAGGGCGGTCAGGGCCTCCTCGAGGTAGAGGTCGCCGTTGTAGACCGGCACGCCGACGCTCACGAGCGGCGCGGGACGGTCGTCGGCCGGCCGCGCGGGCACGGCGTCGTCGGGCAGCTGCACGGGCGGGCCTCCTCTGACGCACCCGGGCCGACGGCGCTGCCTGCCCGAAATGTGGCATTTGCCCGGGATGCTACGCCCGATTCACCCGTTCGCGCGCGTGCATGCTCACCCGTTCGTGCCGGCGCCGTCCTGCAGCCCCAGGTGCACGACCAGCAGCGCGATGTCGTCGTCGGGGGCGTCCCCCGCCGCGCCGCGCGCGAGCACCGCGTCCGCCAGGAACCCGGCGTCCAGCGTCGCCGCGCCGGTGGCCCGGGCCTGCGCCTCGGGCGCCAGCTCCGCGACGAGCTCCGCGAGGGCGTCGATCCCCTCCTGCAGGTGCGCCCCGCGCCGCTCCACCAGGCCGTCGGTGTAGAGCAGCACGGTCGAGCCGCGCGGGAGCTCCACCACCGAGTCCGTGCGGGCGTTGTCGGGCGACACCCCGAGCACCAGCTCGGGCCGGGGCGCCCGCAGCTCGCGCACCGTGCCGTCCGGCGCCACCAGCAGCGGGGGCAGGTGGCCCGCGTTGGTCCACCGGAACCGGGTCGTCCCCGCGGCGCGCTCCTCGGGGGTCTGCTCCAGGCGCCCCACGACCGCGGTCGCCATCGCGTCCACGTGGAGCGTGTCCAGCGCCTGGTCGAGCGCCCGCAGCACCTCGGCCGGGGTCCCGCCGGTGGTCGCCGCGATGCCGCGCAGCAGCGTGCGGACCTGGCTCATCACGGCCGCCGCGTGCCGGTCGTGCCCCATGACGTCGCCGATCACCACGACCGTCGACCCCTGCGGCTGCAGGAAGGCGTCGTACCAGTCGCCGCCGACCTGGGCGGCGCGGGCGGCCGGCACGTACCGGACGGCGACCTCCAGGTCGTCGGGCTGGGCGGGCGCGGACAGCAGCGCGCGCTGCAGGGTCTCGGCCATCCGGCGCTGGCCCTCGTACAGCCGGGCGTTGTCGAGCGCGAGCCCCGCCCGGTCGGCGACCTGCACCAGCAGCGCGAGGTCCTCGTCGGCGAGGTCGGGGTGCCCGTCGTCGAGGAACAGCGAGATCGCGCCGACCGTGCGGCCCCGCGCGCGCATCGGCAGGGCGTACCCGGTGCGCGGCGCCAGGGCGGCGAACACCTCCCGCGCCTCGCCGGTGAGCAGCGGCAGCACGGCCGCCGTCGCGTCCGGGATCACGACGGGCTCGCCCGAGCGCAGCGCGCGGTGCAGGAACGACGTCGGCGACAGCGAGGCGAGCCGGAGCTGGGTGTAGCGCGCCACCGCCCGCCGGCGCGCGGGATCCGCGTGGTAGCCCGCGATGTCCCGCAGATGCCGGCCCTCGTCCCACAGCGTCACGAGCGCCCAGGAGCCGAAGTGCCGCACCACGTGCCGCGCGAGCCGTCCGACCGCGTACTCGGTGTCCAGGGTCGCGCTCAGGTCCTCGCTGACCGTCGCGAGCAGCGCGAGCCGGCTGGTCGCCGCGTCGGCCTCGGCGAGCGCGGCGGTCCACCGCTCCTCGAGCCGGCGGCGCTCGGTGATGTCGTGGAAGTACACCGACAGCCCGTCGGGGCCCGGGTGCGCCCGCACCTCGTACCAGCCGTCGAGCGGCGGCGGGTAGTACGCCTCGAACGACCGCGCGGCCCCGGACTCGACCGCGCCGCGGTAGTGCTCCTCGAACGCCGAGCCGACCGACAGCGGGAACAGGTCCCAGATGACGCCGCCGAGCAGCTCGCCGCGGGTGCGGCCCAGCACGCGCTCCGCCTCCGCGTTGACGTAGGAGAACCGCCACGCGTCGTCCAGCAGGAAGAAGGCGGTCTGCATCGTCTCGAGCACCCGCGCGATCCGGGCGTCGGCCTCGCGCTCGGTGGTCGTGTCGTACGCCGCGCCGAGCACGCGGACCGCGGTGCCGTCCGGACCGGGCAGCGCCATGCCCTTCGCCTTGACCCACCGGACGGCGCCCGAGGGGTGCACGACCCGGTACTCGGCCGTGTACTGCGCGACGCGCTCGATCGCGTCCTGCAGCGCCGCCGCGACCCGCGCCCGGTCGTCGGGGTGCAGGCAGGCGTCGAACGCCTCGATAGTGCCGCCGAACGTGCCCGGCTCCAGGCCGAAGATGGCGTGCAGCTCGTCGTCCCAGGCGAGCGCACCGGTGACGAGGTCCCAGTCGAAGCTGCCGACCTCGCCCGCGGTCACCGCGAGCTGCCAGCGCACCCGGTCGGCCTCGTACTCGACGGCGAGCGCCGACAGCTCGAGCTCCGCGACGGCCGAGGCGGCCAGGTCGGTGAGCACCAGGACGTCGTCCGTCGACCACGCCCGCACCTGGGCGTCGTACACGCACAGCGCGCCGACGACTTGGCCGTCCTTGCCGACCAGCGGGACGCCCAGGTACGCGCGCACCCGGCCGTCGGCGACGACGTCCAGGTCGCGCAGCCGGTCGTCGGCGCGCGCGTCCGCGACCACCAGCGGCTCGCCGAGCGAGGCGGTCACCGCGCACACCTGGTCCTGCAGCGGGCTCCGCAGGCCGGTCGCGCCGACGACGGGTCCGGCCTCCGGCGGGGCGGGCGTGCCGTCGTCGGCCGTCGGCACGTCGGCGAGCAGCGAGACCTGCGACGACGGGGCGGCGAGCAGGCGGGAGGCGAGCTGGGCGAGGCGCTCCAGGGCGGGGTTGCCGACCGACGCCAGCAGCCGCTGCACGGCGGCCCGCGACGACGGCTCCGCCGGGCTCCCCTCGGGATGGTCGGGCACAGGTCCCTCCATCTGTCGCGGCCTGGCTGCAGCATAGGCGAGCCGGGTGGTGCCGCAGGCGCGATCGGCGCCCGGCACGGCGACGGGGGCGGCGCGCCGTCGCCGACGCACCGCCCCCGTCGGCCGGCTCAGGACGACGCGAGCACGTGCGTCGGCGCGCCGCCGTCCGCCCGGTCGGTCGGCTCCCCCGGCGCGACGCGGTCCCGGTCGTCGGCCATGAGGAACCGCGCCACCAGCGTCACGGCGAGGATCACGCCCGCCATGATCAGGTACGAGTGCGCGAAGCCGATCGCCGCGTACGAGGCGCCGAACACCGACGCGAAGATCGCGATGCCGATCTGCTTGGCGAAGTTGAAGCCCAGCATGTAGGCCGTAGCGGAGATCCGGACGTCGAACATCCGGGTGATGTACTTCATCACCGACACCAGCAGGAACGGCATCTCGATCGCGGCCAGCAGGCGCCAGGCGATCAGCAGCCACTCGTGCGTGAAGAACGCGGAGCCCAGGACGCGCACGAGCAGGATCGCCGCGAACACCATGAGGCCCTTCCGCGCGCCGATCTTGTTCACGATGAACGGCGCGGCGACCATGAACGCCGCCTCGGCGAAGATCTGCACCGCCACGACCCGGGAGAACAGCACCTCGGGGTCGCCGCTGGCGACGAACGTGGCGAAGTAGTTCGGGAACTGCTGGTCGAACACGTCGTACAGCGCGGCGGTGCCGAACATCAGCACGACGAAGCCCAGGAAGTTCCGGTCGCGGAGCAGCGCGAGCACGGTCTCCTTCGAGACCTTGGTGCCGCCCGACCCCGCGTCCGCCTCGGCGCCGGCGGCCGCGGCCGCCCCGTCGCCCCGCGGCACCCGCGCGACGAACAGCAGCGTGCCCAGCACGATCGCCGACACCGAGCCGGCCCACCAGATGCTGTCCGGGTTCGCGGCCCAGATGAACCCGCCGACCAGCGCCGCGGTGCCGCCCGCGAGCGAGCCGAACAGCCGGGCGTGGCCGTACTCGTAGCCGTTGGCGCGGCTGGCCCGCTCGCTGAACGCCTCCACGACGCCGACGCCCGAGTTCAGGCACAGGCTGAGAAACACGCCCCCGACGACAGCGGCCAGGTACTCGTTCACGCCGATCAGCGGCTGGAACACGAACACGAAGAACGGGCCCATGAACGCCGCGCACAGGACGACGAACGCGAACAGGTACTTCTTGAAGCCGAGCCGGTCCTGCAGGAACCCGTAGACGGGCTGGAGGGCGAGCGCCGTGATCGCGGAGACGGTGCTGACGACGCCGATGGCGCCGGTGCCCATGCCCTCGCGCGCCAGCCACAGCGGCAGGAACGTGAACGCGAGCTGCCAGATGGCGAAGTAGAAGAAGAACAGCCCGCCGTAGTTCCAGAACACGCCGCGCTTCAGCGACTCCAGGGCGCTCGGGCGCTGCTCGGCGGCGGGGGTGGTGCTGGTGGTCACTGCGGGTCTGCGGCGGGGCTGAGGACCTCGGTCGAGGTCGGGGTGGGGCGGGTGTCGGGCACGGGGGTGCCCCACAGCGGGTTGCCGTCGGCGTCGAACGGCAGGACCTGGGCGCGGGCGTGCCGGTTGGGGTCCTGCAGCGGGTCGCCGACGATCTCGGTGTAGGTGCGGGCGTGGTAGACCAGCACCGGCGTGCCGTCCGCGAGCTCGGTGAACGAGTTGTGCCCCGGCCCGTACTGGCCCGCGGCGGGGTCCGAGACGAACACCGGGGTCTCGCTCTTGGTCCACGACGCCGGGTCCAGCAGGTCCGACCCGAGGTCGGCGGTCAGCACGCCCATGGCGTAGTCGATGCCGGTCGCGGCGCCCGAGTACGTGAGGAACACCCGGCCGCTGCGGACCAGGACCGAGGGGCCCTCGTTGACCCAGAACCCCCTGACCTCCCAGTCGAACTCCGGGCGGGACAGCTCCACGGCCGGCCCGGCCAGGGTCCAGGGGTTCGCCATCGGGGCGATGTACAGGTTGGAGTGCCCGCGCACGTCGAACGCCTGCTGCGCCCAGATCAGGTACTGCCGGCCGTCGATCACCGCGGACGTGGCGTCGAGGGCGAAGGACTCCCACCCGGTGTCGACCTGACCGCGCTCGACCCACTCGCCCTCGAACGGGTCGGCCGCGGTGTTCTCCAGCA
Organism: Cellulomonas sp. Y8; assembly: GCF_008033115.1. Taxonomy (NCBI): domain Bacteria; kingdom Bacillati; phylum Actinomycetota; class Actinomycetes; order Micrococcales; family Cellulomonadaceae; genus Cellulomonas; species Cellulomonas sp. Y8. The sequence continues at coordinate 3,912,074 of NZ_CP041203.1, read as the reverse complement.
CGTACACCCGGTGGTTGAACGTCTCCGCCGTCCCGGGCACGTCGACCGTGCCGTGGTCGTCCGGCGCCGCGGCGTAGTACACGTACCAGGCGCCGGCGACCCGGTGGATCTCCGGCGCCCAGATCAGGTGCGACTGCGGACCGGACGCGTGCCGGGTCCAGATCGTCACCTCCTCGGCCGCCTGGAGGTCCTCCAGCCGCTCCGCGCGCCGCAGCACGATCCGGTCGTACAGCGGGTGCGACCCCGTGAAGTAGTACTGGCCCTCGTGCCGCAGCACGCACGGGTCCGCCCGCTGCAGCACGATCGGGTTCACGCCCACGCCGGCGCCGACGTCCGTCACTGTCGTCTCCTCGTCGAGAGCGCCGGGCTCGTTCCCGGCGGACTTCTCCATCGTTGTATGTTAACGCTCACACAGGCTACGCCCCGCTGTCCAACCGGCGGCCGGGACGCTGGTCCCGGCGCGTCCCGGACCCGGGCACCGCCCGCCGGTAGCCTGTCCGGCGCACCGTCCGCCGACCACCCGGAGCCCCGCATGCCCGCGCCCGACCCCGCCCCGCGCCCGGCGCCCGCCGCCGGCGGCGCCCGGTTCACCCCGGGCGCCCGCGACTCGCGGATCCCGCCGCGGTGGCTCCCCCGCGCGCTCGCGATGGCCGTGGCCGCCGCGTTCGCCGGCATCCTCATCTGGCGCGCCGCCTCGATGCTCGGCAACGTCATCACGATCATCGTGATCTCGTGGTTCGTGGCCCTGGCGATGGAGCCGATGATCCTCTGGCTCGGCCGGCGCGGCGTGAAGCGCCCGCTCGCCACCGGCATCACGATGATCGGCGCGCTGGTGCTCGGCATCGCGGTGCTCGGCCTGCTGGGCGGGCTGTTCGTCAACCAGCTCGTCGACCTCGTGCAGTCGATCCCCGGCTACTACGCGGACCTTCGGTCGATGGCCGCCGACAGGTTCGACATCGAGCTGCCCCGCACCGACGAGCTGCTCAGCAACGCAGGCGACTACGTCGGCAGCATCGCGCCCGGCGTCATCGGCGTCGGCACCTCGATCGCGGGCGGGCTCTTCACCGCCACCGCCGTGCTGCTGGTCGTCTACTACATGGCCAGCGCCGGCCCGAAGTTCCGCGCGGCCGTCTGCCGCTACCTCGCCCCGCACCGGCAGCGCGAGGTGCTGCGGCTCTGGGAGGTGTCGCAGGACAAGGTCGCCGGGTTCATCAACTCCCGGCTCGTGCTCGCCGCCATCTCCACCGTGGCGACCTGGGCGTTCCTCGCGCTGATCCAGATCCCGTACGCGCTGCCGCTCGCCGTGTTCACCGGCCTGGTCTCGCAGTTCATCCCGACCGTCGGCACCTACATCGGTGGCGCGCTGCCGGTGCTCGTCGCGCTGACCGTGTCGCCCCTGCGGGCCCTGGCGGTCCTCGCGTTCATCATCGGGTACCAGCAGATCGAGAACCTGGTGCTCACGCCGAAGGTGTCCCAGCGGTCGCTCGCGCTGAACCCGGCGGTCGCGTTCCTCTCGGTGATCGCCGCCGGGGCCGTGTTCGGGGCGCTGGGGGCGTTCCTCGCGCTGCCCGTCGTGGCGACCATCCAGGCCGTGCTGTCGACCTACCTCCGCCGGCACGAGCTCGTCGACCCCTCGCTGCTCCAGGACGAGAACGTCGGCCGGCGCAAGGAGGGGGACCGCGCGGACGCCGACGTCCCCGGCGAGGGCGAGCTGCGTCCCCCGGTCGCGTCCCCCGGCGACCCGGCCTAGCGTCGGGCGCACCGGCGCCGCGAGGGCGCCGGACCCGACCCGAGGAGGACGCGTGACCGACTCGACCGACGACTGGATCCCGGACACCCCCGGCGAGGACCCCGACGCGCCGGACGCCGAGCCCGAGCGGGACCTCGGCGGTGTGGACCGCGGCGACGACGTGGCCCAGGACCTCGAGGAGAACCTCGAGGACGGCGCGCTGACGGCGAGCCCGGACCCGCTCGACCCCCCGGACTGAACCGCTCCCGCGCTCGCTCTCCGACACTGGAAGGTTGTGACGGACACGCCGTCGGCGTGTCCGTCACAACCTTCCAGTGTCGGAGCGGCCACGACCTCCCCTGTCGGGGGCGGGCCGGGCAAGTGGGCTCGCTCGCCCTCAGGCGTAGAAGACGTCCTCGACCGCCTGGCGGGAGCGGCGGGAGGCCCGCAGCCACGCGTCCTCCAGGTCCTGGCCCGAGCCGGACGGGTACCCGAGCACCGCGGCCAGCCCGGTCAGCACCTGGCGGTCGTGCGGCAGGACGTCGGCCGTGTCGCCGGTCCGGCCGGTCCACAGCACCAGCGCGTCCCGGAGCCGCGACGCCAGGTCCCACGCCTCGGCCAGCACCGCCGCGTCGTCCTCGGACACCAGCCCCGCCTCCCGGGCCGCGGCCAGCGCGTCGAGCGTCGACGTCGTGCGCAGGCCGGGCACCTCGTGCGCGTGCCGGAGCTGCAGCAGCTGCGCGGTCCACTCGACGTCCGCGATCCCGCCGCGCCCGAGCTTGAGGTGCCGCGTCGGGTCGACGCCGCGCGGCAGCCGCTCGGACTCCACCCGGGCCTTGATCCGCCGGACCTCGCGCACGCCCGCGGCGTCCAGCCCGCCCGCGGGGTACCGCAGGGGGTCCGCCAGCGCGACGAACCGCTCCCCCAGTGCCGCGTCGCCCGCCACCGGCCTGGCCCGGAGCAGCGCCTGGCTCTCCCAGACCAGGGACCAGCGGGCGTAGTACTCGGCGTACGCGTCGAACGAGCGCACCAGCGGGCCGTTGCGGCCCTCCGGGCGCAGGTCGGCGTCCACCTCCAGGGCGGGCTCCGGGCCGACCGCGCCGAGCAGCGCGCGCAGCCGGGTGGCGACACCGGTGGCGAACTCCTGGGCCAGCACGCCGTCGACCCCGCCGTCCGCCCCGCGCACCGGGTCGTGCACGAACAGCACGTCGGCGTCCGACGTGTAGCCCATCTCGCGTCCGCCCAGCCGCCCCATCGCCACGACCAGCAGCGCCGTCGGGTCGGCGTCGAGCCCGCGGGCCGCGCGCTCCTCCCACGCCGCCACCCGCAGCGCGCCGGCCAGCAGCACGTCGGCGGTCGCGGTGAGGCTGCGGGACGCCCGGGTGCCGGTCACCACCCCGAGCACGTCGGCGACGGCGGTGCGCGCGAGCTCCCGGCGTCGCAGGGCGCGCAGGGCGGTCGCCGCCGGCACGGGCTCGGTGGCCCGGGTGAGGATCGCGTCCGCCTCGGCGGCGAGCCGGTCCTGGCTGCGCGGCTCCAGCTCGGCGTCGTCGTCCAACCACGCCACCGACTCGGGCGACCGGGCCAGCGCGTCGGCGACGTACCGGGACGTCGACAGCGCGCGGGCCAGCCGCTCGGCGGCGGTGCCGGAGTCCCGGAGCATCTTGAGGTACCAGTGCGTGCCGCCGAGCGTCTCGGACAGCCGGCGGAACGCCAGCAGCCCGCCGTCGGGGTCGGGCCCGTCCGCGAACCAGCCGATCATCACCGGCAGCAGCTGCCGCTGGATCGCCGACCGCCGGGTGACGCCCTCGGTCAGCGCCGCGATGTGCCGGACGGCGCCGGCCGGATCGCGGTAGCCGACCGCCGCGAGCCGCTCCCGCGCGGCCTCGGGCGCGAGGCTGACCTCCTCGGTGGACAGCTGCGCGGTCGCCGGCAGCAGCGGCCGGTAGAACAGCGCCTCGTGCAGGTCGCGGACCTCGCGCCGCACCTGCCGCCAGCGCTCCAGCAGCCCCTCGGCGCCCTCGGCGCGCATCCCGAGGGACCGGGCGAGCCGGCGCAGGTCGGCCTCGGCGGTCGGCATGAGGTGGGTGCGGCGCAGCCGGTGCAGCTGGATCCGGTGCTCGATCGCCCGCAGGAACCGGTAGCAGACCGCGAGCTGCCCGGCGTGCTCGCGCCCGACGTACCCGGCGGCCGACAGCGCGGCCAGGGCGGTCAGCGTGTTGCCGCTGCGGATCTCCGGGTCGGCGCGGCCGTGCACGAGCTGCAGCAGCTGGACCGTGAACTCCACGTCGCGCAGGCCGCCGACCCCGAGCTTGATCTGCCGGTCCGCCTCCGCGGCGGGCACGTTCCGCTCGACCCGGCGGCGCATGGCCTGGGAGTCGGAGACGAAGTTCTCCCGGCGGACCGCCTGCCACACCATCGGGTTGGTCGCCTCGACGTACGCGCGGCCGAGCCCCGGGTCGCCGGCGAGCGGCCGGGCCTTGAGCAGCGCCTGGAACTCCCAGGTCTTCGCCCAGCGCTCGTAGTACGACCGGTGCGAGTCGAGCGTGCGGACCAGCGGGCCGTCCTTGCCCTCCGGGCGCAGCGCGGCGTCGACCGGCCACAGCGCCGGCTCGCCGGACGGCGCGGCGCACGCCCGGGCCAGCGCGGTCGCGAGCCGGGTCCCGGCGGCCAGCGCCTCCGCCTCGTCGGCGCCCTCGACCGGCTCGGCGACGTAGACCACGTCCACGTCGCTGACGTAGTTGAGCTCGCGGCCGCCGGTCTTGCCCATGCCGATGACGGCGAGCCGCACCGAGGCGCCGTGGTCGTCGAGCTCGGCGCGGGCCAGGGCCAGCGAGGCCTCCAGCGCCGCGGCGGCCAGGTCGGCGAGCGCGGCGGCGACGCCCGGCAGCCGGGTCAGCGGCTCGCCGGACGTGAGGTCGGTGGCGGCGATCCGCAGCAGCCGGCGCCGGTACGCGCGGCGCATGGCGTCGACGCCGTCGGGCCCGGTCACGCCCGCCACGGGGACCGCGGCACCGGGGTCCGCGCCGACGGCCGTCAGCAGCTCCCCGCGCACCTCGCCGACCGGCACGCCCGTACCCGGGGCGTCGTCCAGGACCACGTCCAGGTGCTCGGGGTGCGCGCTGAGGTCGTCGCCCAGCGCGACCGACGCGCCCACGACGGCGAGCAGCCGGTCCCGCGCCGGGCCGTCCTCCGCGAGCGCGGCGGCGAGCCGGTCGCGGCGCGCGGCGTCGGGCTCCACGGCGCCGGCGATCTTCGCGAGCGACAGCAGCGCCTGGTCGGGGTCGGCGGACTCGGCGAGCGCGGGGACGAGCGCCTCGGACGCGAGCGGCGCGGCAGCGGGGAGGCCGTCGGGGCTGGGTGCGGCGCGCGGCGCGTCCTCGTCCGGGACGGCACCCTCGCCGCCCACCAGCCGCAGCAGCGCGGCGTCGGCCAGCAGCCGCTCCGCGCGCGCGACGTCCGCGAACCCCGCGCGGGTCAGCCGACCCGCGAGCGTGCTGCCCCGACCGACCGACGTGCTGCTCACGCCCTCACGCTACCGACCGCCACACCCCCGGACCGCCGAGCGGGCAGTCGATGTCGCCTCCCGGACCCGGGAAGGGACATCGACTGCCCACTCGGCGAGACCAGCACCCGGGTCAGAGCATCGGGAGGAAGCGGCGCAGCTCGTAGGGCGTGACCTGCGAGCGGTACTCCTCCCACTCGCGCTTCTTGTTCTTCAGCACGAAGTCGAACACGTGCTCGCCCAGCGTCTCGGCGACCAGCTCGGACCGCTCCATGACGGCGATCGCGTTCTCCAGCGTGGCCGGCAGCGGCTCGATGCCCAGCGCGCGGCGCTCGGCGTCGGTCAGCTCCCACACGTCGTCGTCGGCGCCCTCGGGCAGCTCGTAGCCCTCCTCGACGCCCTTGAGGCCCGCGGCCAGCAGCACCGCGAACGCCAGGTACGGGTTGGTGGCCGAGTCGACCGCGCGGTACTCGATGCGCGCCGAGTTGGACTTGCCCGGCTTGTACATCGGCACCCGGACCAGCGCGGACCGGTTGTTGTGGCCCCAGCAGATGTACGACGGCGCCTCGGCGCCGCCCCACAGCCGCTTGTACGAGTTGGTGAACTGGTTGGTCACCGCGGTGATCTCGGCGGCGTGCTTGAGCAGGCCCGCGATGAACGACCGCGCCGTCTTCGACAGCTCCAGGTGGCCGCCCGGCTCGTGGAAGGCGTTCCGGTCGCCCTCGAACAGCGACAGGTGGGTGTGCATGCCGGAGCCCGGCTGGTCGGCCAGCGGCTTCGGCATGAAGGACGCGAACACGCCCTGCTCCAGCGCGACCTCCTTGACCACGGTGCGGAACGTCATGATGTTGTCCGCGGTGGTCAGGGCGTCGGCGTACCGCAGGTCGATCTCGTTCTGGCCCGGGCCGGCCTCGTGGTGGGAGAACTCCACCGAGATGCCCATGGACTCCAGCATCGTGATCGCGGCGCGCCGGAAGTCGTGGGCGGTGCCGCGCGGCACGTGGTCGAAGTAGCCGCCCTGGTCGACGGGGACCAGCGGCTGCGTCGGGTCGGCCGGGGCGTCGAACAGGTAGAACTCGACCTCGGGGTGCGTGTAGAAGGTGAAGCCCTTCTCGCTCGCCCGGGCCAGCGCGCGCTTGAGCACGTTGCGGCTGTCCGCCAGCGACGGCTCGCCCTCGGGGGTGAGGATGTCGCAGAACATGCGCGCGGTGCCGTGCCGCTCCCCGCGCCAGGGCAGCACCTGGAACGTCGTCGGATCGGGCTTGGCGATCATGTCCGCCTCGTAGACCCGGGTCAGGCCCTCGATCGAGGAGCCGTCGAACCCGATGCCCTCCGAGAAGGCCGCCTCGAGCTCGGCCGGCGCGACGGCGACGGACTTCAGCGTCCCCAGCACGTCGGTGAACCAGAGCCGGATGAAACGGATGTCGCGCTCCTCCACGGTGCGGAGGACGAACTCCTGCTGCCTGTCCATGGGGGACATCCTGCCTGATCCGTGTGTCCGCGAGGTGACGCACGCGCCGGGCCTCGTCGCGCCGGGCCCCTCCCGGCCGGAATAGGCTCACCGGTATGCCTGACCAGACCGGACTCCGCGTCGCCCTCGCCCAGATCGACACCTGCGTGGGCGACCTCGCCGGCAACGCCGACGCCGTCCTCACGTGGGCCCGGAAGGCCGCCGAGGCCGGCGCCGACGTGGTCGCGTTCCCCGAGATGACGATCACCGGCTACCCGATCGAGGACCTGGCGCTGCGCGCCTCGTTCCGCCGCGGCGCCGAGCGCGCGCTCGCCGACCTGGCGCGGGCGCTGGACGACGCCGGCCTGGGTGACCTGACCGTGGTCGTCGGCACCGTCGGCGAGCGGACGCAGCGCGAGCACGAGGACGCCCCGGCGCGCCCCACGAACCAGGCGGTCGTGCTCCAGCGCGGCTCGGTGCACCAGCGGTACGACAAGCACCACCTGCCGAACTACGGCGTCTTCGACGAGTTCCGCATCTTCACGCCCGGCGGCGAGCCGACGGTGGTCGAGGTGGCCGGGCGCCGCATCGGCCTGCTCATCTGCGAGGACATCTGGCAGGACGGCCCGGTCGCCGAGCTGTCCGACGACGACATCGACCTGCTGCTCGTCATCAACGGCTCGCCGTTCGAGGAGGGCAAGGGGCACATCCGCACCGACCTGGCCGCGCGCCGCGCCGCCGAGGTCGCCGCGCCGCTGGCCTACGTGAACATGGTCGGCGGCCAGGACGACCTGGTGTTCGACGGCGGCTCGTTCGTCATCGGCCCGGACGGCACGCTTCTGGCGTCGGCGCCGCAGTTCGTCGAGCACCTGCTGGTCTGGGACCTGCCGGCCCGCGGGGCGGCCCTCGAGCGCGGGACGACCGCCCAGCCGCTCGACCCGGACGAGGAGATCTACCGCGCGCTCGTCACCGGCCTGGCCGGCTACGTCCGGAAGAACGGCTTCCGGTCCGTCGTGCTCGGCATGTCCGGCGGCATCGACTCCGCGCTGGTGGCCGCGATCGCGGCGGACGCGATCGGCGGCGACAAGGTCGTCGGCGTCTCGATGCCGTCGCGCTGGTCGTCGGACCACTCCAAGGACGACGCGGCCGACCTGGCGAAGCGGGTCGGCGCCGACTACCGGGTGCAGGCGATCAAGCCCATGGTCGACGCGTTCGAGGGCGAGATGGCGCTCGACGGCGTCGCCGCGGAGAACCTGCAGGCGCGCGTGCGCGGCGTGATCCTCATGGCGCTGTCCAACGCGGAGGGCCACCTGGTGCTCGCGACCGGCAACAAGACCGAGCTCGCGGTCGGCTACTCGACGATCTACGGCGACGCCGTCGGCGGGTACGCCCCGCTCAAGGACGTCGACAAGTCCCGGGTGTGGGCGCTCGCGCGCTGGCGGAACAACCACGCCCTCGACGCCGGCGACCTCCCGCCGATCCCGGAGAACTCGATCACCAAGCCGCCGTCGGCGGAGCTCCGTCCGGGCCAGGTCGACCAGGACTCGCTGCCCCCGTACGACCTGCTGGACCAGGTGCTGGACGCCTACGTCGAGCACGCCGAGGGCCGCGCCGAGCTGCTGGCCCGCGGCTTCGACCCGGAGATCGTCGACCGGGTGCTGCAGCTCGTCGACCGCGCCGAGTGGAAGCGCCGGCAGTACCCGCTCGGCCCCAAGGTCACGGCCCTGGCGTTCGGCCGGGACCGTAGGCTGCCGATCACCACGCGCTGGCGCGAGCCCGTGGACACCGCCGCCTCGGCGGGGACCACAGCGCGCGCGACCGGCACGACCACCGACACCGTGGAGCAGCACTGATGTCCGAGCAGCCGACCCCGGCAGCCACCCCCGCACCCGCGCCGCGGCGCGTCCGCGTGCACCACCTCGCCGAGGCGAAGGCCCGCGGCGAGCGGCTCACGATGCTCACCGCCTACGACTTCGCGACGGCGCGCATCTTCGACGACGCGGGGATCGACCTGCTGCTCGTCGGCGACTCGATCGGCAACACCATGCTCGGCCACGCCTCGCCGATCCCGGTGACGGTCGACGAGATGATCCCGCCGACCCGCGCCGTCGTGCGGGCGGCCCGCCGGGCGCTCGTCGTCGCGGACCTGCCGTTCGGCTCCTACGAGGCCGGCCCGGCGCAGGCCCTCGCGACCGCCGCGCGGTACCTCAAGGAGGCCGGCGCGCACGCCGTGAAGTTCGAGGGCGGCGTGCGGGTGGCCCCGCAGATCCGCGCCCTCACGGACGCCGGCATCCCCGTCGTCGGGCACCTGGGCTTCACCCCGCAGTCGGAGAACACGCTCGGCGGACACCGGGTGCAGGGCCGCGGCGACGAGGCGGCCGAGCGGCTCGCCGAGGACGCCCTGGCCGTGCAGGAGGCCGGCGCGGTCGCGGTCGTCCTCGAGATGGTGCCGGCGCCGGTCGCCGCGCGCGTCACCGAGATCCTGCGCATCCCGACGATCGGCATCGGCGCGGGCGCCGAGTGCGACGGCCAGGTGCTCGTCTGGACCGACATGGCCGGCATGGGCGAGTGGTCGCCGCGGTTCGCCAAGGCGTTCGCCCCGGTCGGCCAGCTGCTGGGCGAGGCCGCCCGGGCGTACGCCGCCGAGGTGCGCGGCGGGCAGTGGCCCGACGCCGAGCACTCGTTCCTCAGCTGACCGGGTCGGGCGCGACCGCGGGCGGCCCCGACGGCGGCCGTCCGGGCGGTGGCCCGGCCGGCGGTGGCCCGCGCGGCCGCCTCCGGCGGGGCTCGGCCGTCCGCGCGGTGCTCGCGGCCGGGGTCCTGCTGCTCGCGGCCGCGGCCGTCGTCGTGCTGCTCGCCCCCGACCGGCTCGGTCTGGCGGACCGGACCCCCGTCGCCCAGCTCGTCGCGCTGCGCGGGCTCGTCGCGTGCCTGCTGGTCGGCGGGGCCGTGCTGCTGGTGGGGGCCGTCGCGGGCTGGCGGCAGGTCGCCGGGCGCGCGGGGGTGCGCCGGCCCGGTTGGCGGCTGCCCCTGGCCCTGGCAGGCGTCCTGGTGCTGGGCGCCGCCGCGCAGGCGGCCGTGGTCGTCGGTCGCGGCGTCGACGGCTCGGGCGCGGGGCCGGCCGCCGACGGCGATCTGGTCGTGCTGTCGTTCAACACCTTCGGGGTCGTCGAGGCCGACGACCTGACCGCCCTGGTCGAGCAGCAGGACGCCGACCTGGTCGTCCTGGCCGAGACGTCCGCCTCGACCGCCCGCGCCGTGGCCCGCGCGCTGACCGACGCCGGCCGCCCGACCACCGCCCTCGCCGCGGACTCGGAGAGCACCCGGGTCGAGGGCGTCGCCCTCCTGGTCCGGGACAGCCTGGGCGGCTACACGCAGACGTCCGCGGGCCTGCCCGCCACCGAGCTCGGCACCTTCGCGGCGGTGCGCGCCGGCGGTGCGTCCACCGCGTACCCCGCGAGGAGCGACGTCCCTTCCGACAACGCGTACACCGCGTACCCAGGCCGAGGCGACGTCCATTCCGACAACGCGTACACCGCGCACCCCCGCCGAGGCGACGTCCCTTCCGACGGCGCGCACACCGCACCCACCGCGTACCCGGTGGACGCCCACGCAGAACAAACCCCCGCCTCCCCGGGCGACACCGCGTACCCGGTGGACACCCGCGCAGAACGAACCCCCGCTTCCCCGGACGACACCGCGTACCCGGTGGACACCCCCGCAGAACACACCCCCGCCTCCCCGGGCGACACCGCGTACCCGGTGGACACCCCCGCAGAACACACCCCCGCCTCCCCGGGCGACACCGCGTACCCGGTGGACACGGGCTCGGCCCGGACGACCCCGCCCGCGCCCGACGTCGTGGTCGCTGCCCACACCCGCGCGCCCTCCGCGGAGTCGTCGATGCCGGACTGGCGCGCGCACGCGGTCGGGATCGCCGAGGTCTGCCGGAGCACCCCCGGCGCGATCGTCGCGGGCGACCTCAACGCGACCCTCGACCACCCCGGCCTGGACGACCTGGGCCCGTGCGTCGACGCGGCCGCCGAGGTCGGTGCGGCCGGCCTGGGGACGTGGCCCGCGGACGTGCCCCGCGTGCTGGCGGCGCCGATCGACCACGTGCTCGTCGACGGGCGGGCCTGGCGGGTGACGGCGTTCGGCGTGCTGGACCGCGTCGGCGCGAGCGACCACCGGCCCGTCGTCGCGCACCTCGCCCGCCGCTGATCACGCCGCCCGCGCCGTCGGTCCCCCGGCGCGCTCCGATCGCTCCCCCGCCGCGCAGCGTCGTCCCGCACCGTCTCGCGTCGCGCGTGCTGCACCCGGTCGGCCCCCGGGCCCCCTACGCTCGTCGCATGCGCCGCGACTCCGCCGTCCAGCAGCCGGCCGCGGCGCGCTCCATGTCCCCTGCGGGGTCCTCCGCCCCGCGCTCGTCGGCACCCGGGTCGTCGGCCCCGCGCGGCCCGCGCCCGCCGGCCCGGCAGCCCCGGCTGCGCCTGACCCGGCGCGGCGTGGTGGTCCTCGGGGTCGCGGCGGCCGTGGTGATCGCCCTCGTCGTGACCCTCGTCGTCGCCGTCGTCCGGCTCCTGGGCGGACCGGAGCCCGCCGCCGAGCCGGACCCGGTGCCGGTCGCCGTCGTCGACGCCTCGTGCGTGCCCGACGCGACGACCTCGCAGAACTGCTGGCCCGCGTTCGACGACGGCGCCGACCCCCAGCTCGAGATCTCCCCGTGGGTCACCGGCCGGCTCCGCGGCGGGGACGTCCGGTTCGTGCTCGAGCACGTGGCCGCGAGGTTCGACGCCGAGGTCGAGCCGGTCGACCCCGCGAGCTCGTGGGGCTGGGGCTACCGCACGGTGCGCGGCGAGGAGGACGAGGCCGGCGACGGGCTGTCGAACCACGCCTCGGGCACGTCGATCGACCTCAACGCGACCGAGCACCCGCTCGGCGCCCAGGACACGTTCGACGACGACCAGGTCGCGGCGATCCGCGCGATCCTCGCGGAGGTGCACCCGGCGGTCGCGTGGGGCGGCGACTTCGACGGCCGGCGCGACGAGATGCACTTCGAGATCGTCGGCTCCCCCGAGGTCGTCGCCGAGGTGGCCGCCCGCCTGCGCGGCGAGGCGCCGGCGGGCTGACCGCCCCGGGTCCGGCCAGGTCCGGGGCAGGGTCGCCCGGGGCCGCGGCTCAGCCGTCCCGGCGGTCCTCCTCGTCCCACGCCTCGGTGCGGGACCGGGCCTTCTCCAGCGCGTGCTGCGCCGCCTCGCGCGTCGGGTAGGGGCCCATCAGGTGCGACCACGTCGACTGCTTGCCCTGCTCGACCTGCCCGGTCTCGGTGTTGTAGTAGAACTCGTCGGCCACGGGTCCGTCCTCCTCGTCCTGGGCCGTCCGGCTCACCCGGCACGACCGCTTCTTCGTAGACTGCCAGGCATGACGTCCGTGCACGCGCCGAGGCCGGCGCTGGTCCCGGGCACCGTGAGCCCCCGGCGACCGGTCCCCGCCTCGATCCCCCGCCCCGAGTACGTCGACCGGCCCGCGCCGACCCCGTACACCGGCAGCGACGTCGTCGCCCCCGAGGTCGTCGAGCGCATCCGGGTGTCCGCGCGGATCGCCGCGCAGGCGCTGCAGGAGGTCGGCCGGCACGTCGCGCCCGGGGTCACCACCGACGAGCTCGACCGCATCGGCCACGAGTTCCTGCTCGACCACCACGCGTACCCGTCGACGCTCGGCTACCGCGGCTTCCCGAAGTCGGTCTGCACCTCGGTGAACGAGGTCATCTGCCACGGCATCCCCGACTCCACCGTCCTCGAGGACGGCGACATCGTGAACCTCGACATCACCGCCTACGTCGACGGCGTGCACGGCGACAACAACGCGACGTTCCTGTGCGGCGACGTGGACGAGGAGTCCCGGCTGCTCGTGGAACGGACCGAGGAGGCGCTGGCGCGCGCGATCAAGGCGGTGCGCCCCGGCCGCGAGGTCAACGTCATCGGGCGGGTCATCGAGAAGTACGCCGCGCGGTTCGGCTACGGCGTCGTGCGCGACTACACCGGCCACGGCGTCGGCGAGGCGTTCCACACCGGGCTCGTCATCCCGCACTACGACGCGGCCCCGATGTACGACCGGGTCATCGAGCCCGGGATGGTGTTCACGATCGAGCCGATGCTCAACCTGGGCACCGCCGACTGGACGACGTGGGACGACGGGTGGACCGTGGTCACCGCGGACCTGCGCCGCAGCGCGCAGTTCGAGCACACCCTGCTGGTCACCGACACCGGAGCGGAGATCCTCACACTCCCATGAGCAACCACCACGGCAAGAACGAGCAGACGGCGTTCGGCATCGACATCGGCGGGTCCGGCATCAAGGGCGCGCCGGTCGACCTGGCCACGGGCGAGTTCGCCGCCGACCGCGTCCGCATCCCCACCCCCCAGCCGGCCACCCCCGCCGCGGTCGCGGAGACGGTCGTCGAGCTGGTCGAGCGGTTCGACCTGCCCGAGGACGCCGCCATCGGCGTGACGTTCCCGGCGGTCGTCCAGCACGGTGTCGCCCGGTCCGCCGCGAACGTCGACGGCTCCTGGATCGGCACCAACATCGAGCACGTCCTCGGCGACGCGCTCGGCCGGCCGGTCCTCGCGGTCAACGACGCCGACGCCGCCGGCTACGCCGAGACCCTGTACGGCGCCGCGCGCTCGACCTCCGGCGTCACGTTCATCTGCACGCTCGGCACCGGCATCGGGACCGCGATCGTCGCCGACGGCGTCCTGGTGCCGAACCTCGAGCTGGGGCACCTCGAGATCGACGGCCACGACGCCGAGTCGCGCGCCGCCGACTCCGCGCGCGAGCGCGAGGACCTCGACTTCCCGCAGTGGGCCGAGCGGCTCCAGCGGTACTTCGGCGTCATCGAGGACCTGTTCTGGCCGGACCTCATCGTCGTCGGCGGCGGCGTGTCCAAGCACCACGAGAAGTTCCTCCCGCTGCTGCACCTGCGCGCGCCGATCGTGCCGGCGCAGCTGCGGAACGCGGCCGGCATCGTCGGCGCCGCCGCGCTCGCCGCCCGGGCCGGCACCCCCGTCGCGGGGGTCAAGGGCGACTGACGACCGGGCCCGGCACGCGGTCCGCCGCGCGCCGGGCCCGATCCGCGCCCGGGGGGTCTGGTGCGGCGGCCCGCGGCGACCTACCGTCGCGCCATGGGACTCGCCGTGGCGCAGCTGTGCATCGACTCGCACCACCCCTCGTCGCTCGCCCGCTGGTGGGCCGACGTGCTGGGCTGGCGCGTCGTCGAGGAGGACGACGACGAGGTCGACCTGGAGCCGCCGCCCGGGGTCTCCGCGTCGCCCTGGCTGTTCCTGCGGGTGCCGGACGCCAAGCGCGTGAAGAACCGGCTGCACGTCGATGTGCGGCCGCCGGACGGATCCGACCAGGCCACCGAGCTCGAGCGGCTGCTCGCGCTCGGCGCGGTGCAGGTCGACATCGGTCAGGGCCCGGACGCCACCTGGCACGTGCTCGCCGACCCGGAGGGCAACGAGTTCTGCCTGCTGCGCTCGACGCCGTCCGAGCTCGCGGCGCTGCTCGCCGCGGAGGCAGCCGGGTCGGCGGAGGCCGCCGCACCCTGACCTGGGGGTTCGCCCTCCGCCGATCGGGTCGTTCCGGATGCGGCGGTGCGCGGCCGGGCTTAGCGTCGGGAGCACGACGTACCGGTCCGGAGAAGGAGGACGTATGGGACTCGACGACAAGATCGCCAACGCGGCTGAGAAGGCTGCCGGCAAGGCCAAGGAGGCCACCGGGCGCGCCTCGGACGACGAGGGCCTCGAGGCCGAGGGCCGCGCCGACCAGTCGAAGGCGGACCTCAAGGGCGCCGGCGAGAAGGTCAAGGACGCGTTCAAGCACTGAGCCGCTCCATCGGCTCGCGCGCCCCGTCCCGGGCACCCGGGGCGGGGCGCGCTGCTGCGCGGGGAGGGGCGTCGCTACGCGGGCGGCGGCGTGGGCCGGACGGCCGCCCGGAACCGAGCCCCGCCGGCGCGGGTGCTGACGGGCTCCCACTCCCCCGCACGCACGAGCCCGACGACGTCGAGGTGCACCTGCGCGATGTCGGCGAGCGGCAGCGGGAAGTCCGGCGACGTGGTGCGGCTCTCGGCGAGGGGGATGCCGCCGCCGTCCAGCAGCGTCAGGGTCCAGGTCAGCGCGTCCGTGCCCGCGGGCACGGGCGAGTGCACGTCGACGTGCCGCGCGAGCGCGGCCTCCGGGCCGCTGAGCGCGGCGATCCGGGGCAGGCGTCGACGTGTCATCCGAGCCCCCTGCGTCGTGCGCGGGGCCGTCGTCCCCAGCCCCGGGGCCAGCCTGGGGCCTCGCGCGCCGTTTGACCAGGACCTTCGTCCCTGGCGACCCTGCGGTCCGGGTGTCAGAGACGGCGCTCCAGCAGCACGACGTCGCGCCACTCCCCGGCCAGCGGTCCGTGCGTCATCCGGGCGATCCGCTCCCGCCGGCCCACCACCCGGAACCCCGCCGCGGCGTGCAGCGCCAGGCTGCCGGCGTTCTCGGGGAACACCGTCGACTGCACGGTCCACACCCCGCCGACCTCCGCCGACGCGAGCAGGGCGTCCATGAGCGCACGCCCGACCCCGCGGCCGCGGGCGGCGGCCCCGACGTACAGCGACGCCTCGACCACGCCCGCGTACACCGCGCGACGGGACACCGGGGAGGCGGCGACCCAGCCGAGGACGGGGCCGGCGGGTGCGCTGGGGGCGGCGTCCAGCGCGACGAAGCGGTGCTCCGGCAGGTGGGAGGCGTCGAACTCCGCCCAGGCCGGCGCCGCGCTCTCGAACGTCGCGTGCCCGGTCGCGATCCCCTCCGCGAACACCGCGAGCACCCCCTCGGCGTGCTCCGCGGTCATCGGGCGGAGGGTCAGGGCGGGCTGCACGCCGGCCATTCTCACCCCGCGCGCGGGCGGTGGGTGACATCACCCACGACCACCCGCGCGTCGGCGAGGGCGACGGCGCACACTGCGGTGGTGAACCTCGCGCAGACCGTCCCGGGCGGCCTGTCCCGGCTGCGCGCCGCCGTCCCGCTGCTGAACGCGCGGCCGGTCCCGCCCGGCGTGCACCACGACGTCGACCGCCCGATCCCGGTCACCGTGACCCTCCGGTGGGAGTCCGGCGTCGAGCCGCTGGACACCGTCGCGGTCGAGTGGACCGCGACGCTGGTGCGGGTGCGGATCGTCGACCTGCGGGTGATGACGGGCGCGGTGTGGGTGCCCGCGTCGGACGTGCGCCGGCGCGCGTGCGCGTAGCCGCGTGGACGGCCGTCAGGCCAGGCGCTCGACCTTGACCGCCGCGTGGTGCTCGCGCGGCGCGCCCGGGCGGGCGCCCCACGACACGACGCCCTGCGCGACGGCGCCCACCTCGGCCGGCACCGCGCCCACGTAGTGCGCGCTGGGGTCGTGGGTGAGCCGCTCCGCGAGCTCGGTGAGGCTGCGGCTGTCGGCGGCCTCGTCGGCCGCGAGCCGGGTCATCCTGAAGCGTGCGTCCGTCATGACGGGCCCCCTCGCCGGTCTGGTCCCCCCCAGGATACGAGCGGGGTCGCGCACGCGCGGCGGCCGGGAGCGCGAACGGCGCATACCGGGCCAATCGCGACATAGGCCATGTTGCGTCAGGCACCGTGCACGGACTTTCACGGTCGCCTCGGACCGGGCGGCCACCTGCGCCGACAGCCTCGGCACGGAGGTCGGCGCCGCGTCCCGGCGCGACTCCCCCGGCCGTCCGTGCTTACGGTCGAGGCGATCGGAGCACCCCTGATCGACGCACCTCACGAGGAGTCCAGGAGGAGTCCCATGACCCAGCGCCTGTGGATCACCAGCACCGTCACGGCCGGCCTGCTGCTCGGCAGCACCGCCCCCGCGCTGGCCGCCGACGCACCCGCCACCGCCGGCACCACGACGACCACCGCCGCGGCGGTCGTGCCGCTCGCGGCCGCGGACGTCGAGGCCGCCGAGCAGGCGATCCTCGACCGGACGAACGCCCTGCGCGCGACCGAGGGCAAGCCGGCGCTCGTGCGCAACGCCCAGATCGACGCCGTCGCGGCCGCCTGGGCCGAGCACATGGCCACGACCGGCCAGTTCCAGCACAACCCGGACTTCTTCCGGCAGATCCCGGCGGGCTGGCGCACGGCCGGGGAGAACATCGCGATGAACTCCTACAACCCGGTCGCGCTCTACACGCAGTGGCAGAACTCGCCGCCGCACCGCGCCAACATGGTGAACCCGGCGTTCGACCAGATCGGCATCGGCGTCGTCGAGCACGACGGGCTGTACTACGGGGTCCAGGTGTTCGGCGGGTACTGATCCCGACGAGACGGACCCCCAACGACGCATGGCTCCCGGCCCTCGGACCGGGGGCCACGCGTCGTTGTCCACGTGCTCCTTTCGCTTCGTTGGCGAGCAAGGTGCAGCAGCAGAAGGCGTCCATCCAGACCGAGGAGGCGACGAAGAACGCGTTCGTCATGCCCTTCATCGCACTGGTCCTCGGGTACGACGTCTTCAACCCGCAGGAGGTCGTCCCGGAGTTCACCGCCGATGTGGGCATCAAGAAGGGCGAGAAGATCGACTACGCCATCGTCAAGGACGGCGAGGTCCAGATGCTGATCGAGTGCAAGACCGTGGGCGCCCCGCTCTCGATCAACCACGCGTCACAGCTGTTCCGCTACTTCGCGACCACGAACGCCCGCATCGCCGTCCTCACCAACGGCGAGCAGTACCACTTCTTCACTGACCTCGACCGCCCCAACCGGATGGACGAGAAGCCCTTCCTGCAGCTCGACCTCGCCGACCTCGACCCCTCGGTGTTCCCTGAGGTCGAGAAGATGGGCAAGGAGTTCTTCGACCTCGACTCGATCGTGAACGCGGCCGAGGAGCTGAAGTACGTCGGCGCGATCAAGCGCGTCCTGGGAGCCGAGTTCCGCGAGCCCGACAACGACTGGCTGCGCCTGCTGATCACCCGGGTATACGACGGTTCGATCACCCAGAAGGTCCGTGACCAGTTCGGACCACTCGTCCGCAAGGCGTCGAAGCAGTTCCTCGCCGACCAGGTCAACGAGCGGTTGAAGGCC
This sequence comes from Cellulomonas sp. Y8, assembly GCF_008033115.1. Taxonomy (NCBI): domain Bacteria; kingdom Bacillati; phylum Actinomycetota; class Actinomycetes; order Micrococcales; family Cellulomonadaceae; genus Cellulomonas; species Cellulomonas sp. Y8. The sequence goes on along the minus strand of NZ_CP041203.1, from coordinate 3,894,296 downwards.
GCCCTCGGGACGCAGAACGGTGCGTTCACCGCATCGCCGGAGGCGCTCACGGGCGAGGTCGCCGCTGAGGAGAGCATCGCCGAGGCGGAGAACGCCCAGGATCGGGGTGTCGTCACCACGCTGGAGGAGCTCGAGGCATTCCAGATCATCCGAGCGATCGGGTGCAGCGAGATCCCCGCCTCCCGCATCGTCGCCCGCGACACCAAGTCCTACTTCGGGGTCCTGATCGACGACAACAACCGGCGCCCGGTCGCCCGCCTGCACTTCAACACCAGCCAGAAGTACCTCGGGTTGCTGGACGAGGAGAAGGTCGAGTCGCGCCACGCGATCGACGCTCTGGAGGACATCTACCGGTACTCCGACGAGATCAGGGAGGCCGTCCGGCGCTACAAGTAGGAGGAGTTCGACCCCCCTCGGGACCGGCACCGCTGAGTAGGTGCCTCCGGTCGGTGCTGCGTGCGCGCCGCGCGCCACACTGCGGGCACACGTCCGGACGGGAGGGAACGATGCGCCACTCGATCTCGGGTAACGGCTTGCGCTGATGGTGCCCGCCGCGATCTCTGCCCTCCTCACGGCGGCGGCGGACCTCGAACCGCCTCTGCCGATGTCGGTCCGCGTCGTCTCCGCGCTCGGGCCGGCACTGCTGCTGGCGGGCGCCGTGTTCGGTGCCGTGCTCGCTGCGCTCATCACCTGGCGGTCGAGCCGACGCGACCGCTGGTGGACCAAGACGCAGTGGGCGATCGCGCGGGTCCACTGCACCACGAGCCACGAGCAGGACCTGGGCATCGCGATGCTGAGCGTGCTCGTCGACCAGGCGCCCTCTCGTGAGGAGTCCGCGCTGATCGGCGAGGCGATGGAACCGATCCTGGCGCGATTCCGAGCGAGAGCCCATGATGAGGACGAGGCGGACTATCGACTGCGTGAGGAGATCGATCGTGACGACTGACGAGACCGAGGCGCGACGCCGGGTCGTCGAGGTCACGCCGACCGAGAAGCGCGCCGCGCAGGTGCGAGTCAAGGCAGATCAGCGGTCCGGCCGTGTGACGCCGAAGGCGATCAAGGCGGTCGCGCAGGCGAGGGCGCTGTCGGCGGCCACGAAGGACGCGAGCGACGTGCGCTGACGCACGTGCTCCCGACCCGCTGGGTCGGGATGCTGGATGCGGATGAGCTGGCCGGTACGCCGGGTTCTGTCCCCGCGCGCGGTTACCCCCGCGCGGGTGGCGACCATCCATCTACGACGCACGTTGCCGTACGCCTCCAGCGGCCTACCCGGGAGCTCGGACGAGCAGCCCTCGAACGCTCCCTGTCTGGCCTTGCTCCGGGTGGGGTTTACCGAGCCGTGCCGGTCGCCCGGCACGCTGGTGGTCTCTTACACCACCGTTTCACCCTTACCACCGTCCGGCCCGAGAGCCGTGCGGTGGCGGTCTGCTTTCTGTGGCACTGTCCCGCGGGTCACCCCGGGTGGGCGTTACCCACCACCCTGCCCTGTGGAGCCCGGACGTTCCTCGGCGAGCCCGAGGGCTCGACGCGGCCGCCTGGCCAGCTCATCCGCGCCGGTCAGCCTACTACGCCCCGGCGCGCCGCCCGCGCTCCCCGTCCTCGTCGACCGTCTCCGTCAGCCGGTAGTGCAGCCGCAGCACCGGGAGCGTGCCGAGGCGCAGGTCGTGGTCGGTGCGGAGCACGCCCTCGTCGTCGACGAACACGTAGAACCGCTCGTGCACCGGGATGCGCCGCGCCCAGCACCCGCCCGGCCGGTCGACCACCAGGTACGCGCCGGGGTCGCCCCAGCCGCCGGCGCCCGACGTCAGCACGAGCCCGCCGCGCGCGGTGGCAGTCGGCCGGAGCAGGACGACCAGCCGCCCGCGCGGCAGCGGGAAGGTGACGCGGACGGCCGGCTCGGCAGAGCCGGGCAGCCGGACGACGCCGTAGAGGCCGCTGAACACGATCCGCCCGGTCGCCCGCAGCCGGCGGAGCCACAGCGCGCCGACCTGGTCGCCGTCCCGGACGAGGGGCGTGACCGCGCTCGACATGCCGTGCGCGGGGTCGAGCGACCGCATCGGCAGCGCGAGCTGGTCGAGCCGGCGGGCGAACAGCGCCGCGACCGCCCAGCCGAACGGCCACGCCCACGGCGCCCACCCGACCCAGGCGTCCAGCCGCCAGCCGGAGGTGCACTCGTAGAACCGGCGCACGGGGGCGGCCAGTGCGTCGGCGGCGAAGTCGGTCCGGTCGAGGTCCGCCATCGACCCGAGCAGGCCGCTGGTCCCGGCACCGGGGTCGACGGACCCACCCACCGTCGCACCCAGCCGCGCCGCCTCGCCCGGGAGCCACGCGTCGCCGACCCGGTCGACGTCCCCGACCGGCCCCTGCAACCACGGCGTCGTCGCCAGGTCGACCCGGCGCCCCGTCGCCCGCACCCAGAGCCGCGTCGCCCCGTCCATCCCCCGCGTCAGCACCCGGCGATGGTCGCACCGCGCGGGCCGCCCGCGCGGGCGATCAGGGCAGCGACCTCGGCGGCCACGTGGCGCACCGCACGCCCGACCCGCCCCTGCTCGGCGCCCCGCGCCGCCTACAGTTCAGCGCGTGCTCATCCTGCTCCCCCCGTCCGAGGGCAAGACCGCGCCGGTGCGCGGCGCCGCCCTCGACCTGGCCGCCCTGTCCGCCCCGGCCCTGACGCCGACCCGCGAGCGGGTGCTCGACGCCCTGGTCGCGGCGAGCGCCCGGCCGGACGCCGTCGAGGTGCTGGGCGTGGGCGCGGGCATCGCCGACGAGGTCGCCCGCAACGTCGACCTGCGGCACGCGCCCGCCGCCGAGGCCCGCGCCGTCTACACGGGCGTGCTCTACGGGGCGGCGGGGCTCGACCGGCTGACGACGGCGCAGCGCCGCCGGGCGGCGGAGAGCGTGCGGGTCGTGTCCGGGCTGTGGGGGCTGGTCGCCCCCGAGGACCGCATCCCGGCGTACCGGCTGTCGATGGGCGTGGACCTGCCCGGCGTCGGGCCGCTGGCGGCCGCGTGGCGGGAGCCGCTGCGCGCCGAGCTCGACCCGCGGGCCGAGGCGGGCGAGCTGGTCGTCGACTGCCGGTCCGCGACGTACCTCGCCGCGTGGAAGCCGCCGCGCGCCGCCCACGGGTCGTGGGTGCAGGTGCGGGTGCTCCGCGAGGTCGACGGGAAGCGCTCCGTGGTCTCGCACCACGCGAAGCACACCCGGGGCGTGCTGACCCGGCACCTCGTCACCCGGCGGGGCGCGGCACCCACGACGCCCGAGCACCTCGCCCGGGCGGCCCGCGAGCTGGTGGGCACCGAGCTGCTCGCGGTCGAGCTGGACGCCCCGGCGGGCCGCGCAGCCACGCTGTCGCTCGTCGTCGCCTGACCCCGGCGGACCCCAGACGCGACCCGCGGGCCCCTGCACCGGGCCTTCACCCGGCGCCCACCCGCCGCCCACCGTCACGGCACGCCCCGGGCGAGCGCCCGGGCTAGCGTGGTGCGGGTCCGGGCGGCCGCCCGACGACAGCGACCGGCAGGACGGGGACGGCAGCAGCATGCGACGCACGGGCACCGCGCGGATCGCGGCGCTGCTGCTGGTGCTCGTCCTGGCACTGGCCGGCGTCCTCGCGGTCGCCGGCGGACCCGCGGGCGCGACGACGTCCGGCGGCGGCTCGTCCGCGGAGCGCGGCGGCGCGACCGTCCCCGGGACGACCACCGGCGACGGCCAGGACACCGGCACGGGCACCGGCGACGCCGCGGTCCCCGCCCCGTCGCCCACGGTGTCGCCCGCGCAGCCCGTCCCGACCCCGGTGCCGACCCCGACGCCGACCCAGCAGGTCCCCGTCCCGGTGCCGACGACCGAGCCGGAGCCGGAGCCGGCGCCCACCCCGACACCGACGCCCGAGCCCTCGTCGACGGGCACCCCGTCGCCCGCTCCCACCCCGACGCCGACCGACGCGGGGGTCGGTGGCTCGCAGCAGTTCAGCCGCCCGCCCGCCGTCACCACGTCCTCGACGCCGTGGGCCCAGCTGCTCACGGCCCTGGTGGTCGTGGTGGCCGGCGCGGTCGCGGTCGTCGCGATCTCGGCCCGGCGTGCCCGGCTGGCCGCCCAGGGTGCCGACGGCGGCGCGGCCGGTGCGACGCCGGTGCCGTCCGGCGCGGCGGGCGCGGACGGAGCCGCCGACGACACCGCCGAGCTGCGCCCACCGCCGACGTCCGCCGAGGTGCTGCGCCTCATGGTCGTCGCGGGCGAGGCGATGGTCGACGCCGGCCACACGGTGTCCTCGGTCGCCGACACGCTCGACGAGCTCGCCGCCGTGCACGGCGTCGCCGGCACCGAGACCGTCGTCCTGCCGACCGCGCTGCTCGTGTCCGTCCCCGACGGCGACGGCGTCGCGACCGCGGCCGTGTCGACCGGGCGGCGGCCGCTGATGCTGCACCAGGTCGACGAGCTCACCGACGTGCTCCGCGACGCGTCGGCGCCGGACGCCGACGTCGCCGGCGTGACCGCGCGCATCACCCTGCTGCGGACCGCGGCGCCGCCGTTCGGCATGCTCGCGCGGCTCGGCGGGTACCTGCTCCTGTCGGTGGGCCTCGCCGCGCTGCTCGGCGGGTCCTGGGTGGACCTGCTGGTCGCCGCCGGTCTGGGCCTGGCCGTGGGCGCGGTGCAGCTGGTCGTCGGCCGGATGCCGAGCGGCGTCGAGGTGCTGGTCACCGTGGCGTCGGCGTTCGTCGTGGCGGCCGCCGTGCTGCTCGCCGCGCGCGTGGTCCCGGACCTCGGCGTGCTGCCCTCGCTGATCGCGCCGCTCGTGCTGTTCCTGCCGGGCGGGCTGCTCACCACGGGCGTCATCGAGCTCGCGACCGGGCAGATGCTGTCCGGCGCCGGGCGGATCGCGGCGGGCGCGATGCAGCTCGTGATGCTGGCGGGCGGCATCGTCGCGGCCGCCGCGCTGGTGGGCGTCCCCGCCGTCGACCTGGCGACCGGCGGCCACCCGCTCGGGCCGCTGGCGCCGTGGATCGGGGTCGCGGCGTTCGGCGCCGGGACGGTGGTCTACCGGTGCGGCCGGCCGCGGACGATCGGCTGGGTGATCCTCGTGCTCGCCGTCGCGTACGGGGCGCAGGTGCTCGGCGACGCGCTGCTGGGCGGGGCGCTGTCGGCGTTCGTCGGCGCGCTCGCGATGACGCCGGTGGCGCTGGCCGTGGCCCGGTTCCCCTCCGGGCCGTCGCCGCTGGTGTCGTTCCTGCCCGCGTTCTGGCTGCTGGTGCCGGGGGCGCTCGGGCTGGTCGGGGTCACCAGCCTGCTCGACGGCGACAGCAACGGGGTGTCCACGCTGGTCACGACCGGCGGGACGATGGTGGCGATCGCGCTGGGCGTGCTCGTGGGGCTGTCCGCGGCGCGGGGCCTGCCCGGCCGGCAGGCGCGGTGGTCGCTGGGCGGCGTGCCGGGCCTGATGCCGGCGGCCCGGCCGTGGCCGCGCCGCGGCCGCACCGACCCGCCGGTCTGATCAGCCGCGCGCCGGCCAGCCCTCGCTCGGCGCCCCGGCGACGGCGACCTCGTCGCGCTTGTCCGCGAACAGCCGCACGATGCTCACCGACGCCGGCGCGACCCGCAGCTGGCTCCACGACCCGGGCTGCGCGCCCATGGTCCGGCCGAGAGCGGCCCGGATCGACACGGCGTGCGACACGACGACCACGGTGCGGTCGGTGCCCGCCGCCAGCAGACCGTCGAGCGCCGCGCCGATCCGCTCCCCCACGTCGGCGATCGACTCGCCGCCCTCGGGCCGCAGGTCGGCGCGGGTGTGCCAGGGCTCGAGCTGCCCGGGCCAGCGCTGCTCGATCTCCTCGGCGGTGAGCCCCTGCCAGGCGCCGAAGTCGGCCTCCTGGAACGCGGCGTCCACGCGCGGGGTGAGCCCGAGGCGTGCGCCGATGATCGCCGCGGTCTCCTGGGTCCGGACCATCGGCGACGCGATCAGCTCGGTCGGGTACGGGACGTCGCCCCACAGGTCGTCGCCGACCCGCCGGACCAGCTCGCCCGCGGCGGCGGCCTGCGCGCGGCCGCGCTCGGTCAGCGACGGGCCGGGCTCCGACGAGCCCGAGTAGCCGCGCGAGACGGTCATCTCGGTCTCGCCGTGCCGCACCAGGATGACGGTCACCGGCTGGGCGTCGTCGAACCGCACCGCCGCACCCGACGGCCGGCCGCGGCGCGCGGGCTGCTCGCCCCGCCCGGGCGGCGCCGGGGTGCCGGCCTCGGGCTCCAGCGGCTGCGCGCTGCCCTGCGGGCCGTCGGCGGGCATCAGTACGCGTCCTCGCCGCGGACCAGGATCCGGCCGGAGTCCTCGCAGTAGACGATCTCGTCCTCGGGCGTCGCCTTGATCTTGGCGAGCTCGGTGGCGGGGACCGGCAGGCCGCTGCCCTCGGACCGCCCGTGCCGCAGCGCCGCGACGGCCACGCCGCCGAGCCGGCCGCGCAGCCGGTCGTAGAGCTGGATCAGCGGCTCGGCCAGCGGGGCGGCCATCGCGTCGCGCTGGGTCGTCACCTCGCCGGCCTGCTTCTCGATGATCGCGAGCTCGGCGTCGCGCTCGGCCACGACGGCCGCGCGGTCGTTGAGCAGCGCGGCGTGCGCGGTGGTGAGCTCGCCGAGGGTGCCCTCGTGCGCCTCCAGCCGCTCCATCGCCTCCAGCTCGACCTCCTCGAGGTCGCCCTGCCGGCGGGCCAGCGAGACGAGCTCGCTCTGCAGCGCCTGCAGGTCCTTCGCGGAGCCCTGGCCGGAGTCGAGCCGCGTCTGGTCGCGCGCGGCGCGGTCCCGGACCTGCTGCACGTCGGACTCGGCCTTGCTGACCTCGCGCTGGATGTCGCCGACCGCGGTGCGGGAGGCGGCGATCGCGGTGTCCAGGTCCTTCAGCTGCGCGTCGAGCTCCGCGATCCGCTTGTGCTGCGGGAGCGCGGTGCGCTTGTGGGCCAGCTGGTCGAGCTTGGTGTCGAGCCCCTGGAGGTCGAGCAGCCGCTTCTGGTCCTGCGGGGAGGCCTTGGTCACGGGTGGTGTCCTTCCGACGGTGCGGTGGTGCTGGAGGGCGCCGGGACGCGGCCGGTCCACGGGTCGGTGCGCAGGGTGCTCACGCGGGTCTCCACCGTAGTGCCGCGCGCGGCCAGGTCGGCGCGCAGGTCGCGCTCCGCGCCCCGCAGCCAGGGCCACTCGGAGGCGAAGTGCGCGGCGTCCACCAGGTACGGCGGGCTGGCGGCGGCCCCGCGGGCCTCGAACTCGGCGCGCTCGCGCAGCTCGGAGGCCGGGTGGTGCCGCAGGTCGGCGGTCAGGTAGGCGTCGGCGCCGGACGACCGGACGTCGTCGAACAGCGAGTCGCCCGACCCGCCGACGACGGCCACCGTCCGCACGGTCGCGTCCGCCGGGCCGGCGTACCGGATGCCCTGCGCCGTGGCGGGCAGCGCGGCGGCGACCCGCTCGGCGAACGCGTGCAGGCTCAGCGGCTCGGCCAGGTGCCCGACGCGGCCGGTGCCGGTCGGGCCGTCCCAGGTCGCGAGCTCCAGCACGTCGAAGGCCGGCTCCTCGTAGGGGTGCGCGGCGCGCATCGCGGCGACGACCGCGGCACGGAGCCGGCGCGGCGCCACCATCTCGACCCGGGCCTCGACCACGCGGGCGGCCTCGCCGGCGCGGCCGATCGCCGGGTCGGCCCTGTCGGACGGCGTGAACGTGCCCTCGCCGGTGCTGGTCCAGGCGCAGCGGCTGTACTCGCCGATCGCGCCGGCGCCGGCCGCGGCGAGGGCGTCGACCAGGCGCTCCGCGTCGCCCGCCGGGACGAACACGACGTGCTTGTCGAGCGGCTCCGCGGGCGCGGGGACCAGGGGGCGCAGGTCCTCGAGCCCGACCAGCCGGGCGAGCTCGTCCGCGACCCCGCCCGCCGCCGCGTCCGCGTTGGTGTGCGCGGTGTACAGGGCGACCCCGCCCCGGATCAACCTGTGCAGCAGCGCACCCTTGGCGCTGGTCGCGGCGACCGAGTGGATCCCGCGGAGCAGCAGCGGGTGGTGCACGACCACCAGGTCCGCGCCCCAGTCCAGCGCCTCGTCGACGACGGCGGCCAGCGGGTCGACGGCGAACAGCACCCGGCGGACCGGTTGGCCGGGGTCGCCGGTCACCAGGCCGACGCGGTCCCACGACTCGGCGGTGCGCGGCGGGTAGCGGCGATCCAGCACGCCGACGACGTCGGCGAGGGTGGCGTGCGCGGGCGAGGGGGTGGGCGGCGGGGCGGGCTGGCTCACGCGGTCGAACCTACCGGTGCCGGTCACGCCCTCGCCGCACCGCACGCGTCAGGGCAGCAGCATCGACTTGATCGCGCGGCGCTCGTCCATCGCGGCGTACGCCTCGGCGACCTCGTCCAGCGGCAGCACCAGGTCGAACACCTTGCCCGGCAGGATCCTGCCGGACCACACCTCGGCGGCGAGCTCCTCGATGTACGCGCGCACCGGGGCGATCCCCCCGCGGACGCCTACGTTGCTGCCGAACATCTGCTGCACCGGCAGCTCCGGCCCGCCCGCGGGGACGCCGACGAAGCCGACCTGCCCGCCGGGCCGCGCGGTGTCGAGCGCCTGCTGCATCGACTCCTTGGTGCCGACGCACTCCAGCACCTGGTCCGGGCCGACGCCACCGAGCAGGTCGCGCACCGCCGCGGCGCCCTCGTCGCCCCGCTCCGCGACGACGTCGGTCGCGCCGAACTCGCGCGCCAGGGCCTGGCGGGACGCGTGCCGCGACATCGCGATCACGCGCTCCGCACCGAGCCGCTTCGCCGCGAGCACCGCGCACAGGCCGACCGCGCCGTCGCCGACCACGGCCACCGTCGAGCCGGGTCCGACGCCTGCCGAGAGCGCGGCGTGGTGCCCGGTGCCCATGACGTCGGTCAGCGTGAGGACGTGCGGCAGCAGGTCGGCGTCGGGGGTGTCCGGCATCGCGACGAGCGTGCCGTCGGCCAGCGGGACCCGGACGTACTCGCCCTGCCCGGCGTCGGTGAACACGCCCTCGGCGTCGTCGCCGCCCCAGCCGCTGCTGTGCACGCAGGACGTCGGCACGCCGTTGCGGCAGTGCACGCAGGTGCCGTCCGAGACGGTGAACGGCGCGACGACGAACTGGCCCGGCCGCAGCGTCCGGACGTCCGACCCGACCTCCTCGACCACGCCGACGAACTCGTGCCCGATCCGGCGCGGCTGCCTGGTCGGGCGCACGCCGCGGTACGGCCACAGGTCGGAGCCGCACACGCACGCCGCGACCACGCGCACGAGGGCGTCGGTGGGGCGCTGGATCGTCGGGTCCGGGACCTGCTCGAGGCGGACGTCGTGGGGGCCGTGGATGAGGGTCGCTCGCACGGGGGCAGCCTACGACGGGGGCGTCCGGCGGGCGTGTCAGTGGTGGCCGGTAGTGTCGTTCCATGGCATCTGACCTGCAGGAACACCCCGACGGCGACCCGGTCGCCGCGGTGGTGCTGCCGGTCTACGGGCCCGACGGGACCTGCCTGACGGACTTCGGCCCGGACCCCGTCGTCGCGGCCGGTGGGGCGCCGCGGACGGGTGAGCAGCGGCAGATCGAGGCGATCCGGTCCTGCGAGCCCGGACCCGAGCTCGATGCGTGGTTGCGGGGGCTGGATGCGAGCGTGCTGCCCTCGGCGATCGTGGTCGAGGTGATCGCCGCGCAGACCCGGATCGAGTCCTACCAGCACGCCCGGACCCTGGGCCTGATCGCGGAGCTCGCCTCCCGGGAGGAAATGAGCCCGGAGTGGTCGCCGCTGGCGGGTGCCCCGCCCACGCAGGCGTGCGTCGCGGGCGACGAGCTCGCGATGCGCCTGGGGTGGTCGCGGGTCGCCGCGACGAAGACCGTGCACCGGGCCCTGGTGCTCGACAGCATGCTCGGCGCGACCCGGGAGGCCCTGGAGGTCGGTCACCTCGATCCCGCCAAGGCCCAGGTCCTGACCGCAGGGCTGGCGGACCTGCCCTTCCAGGTCGCGCACGCGGTCGAGGACGCGGTCCTGCCGGACGCCGATCAGTGCTCGGTCGCCGAACTGCGGCAGCGCGTGGCGCGGGAGATCCGCCTGGTCGACCCCGAGGGCGCCGCCGCCCGCCGCGAGCGCGCCCGCTGCACCCGCAAGGTCTCCCACCCCCGCCCGCAGCCGGACGGCATGGCCTCCATGTGGCTGGTTCTGGACGCGGCGGACGCACTGCGCGTCGACGGGGTCCTGACCCACGCGGCGAAGACCGCCAAAGCGCTCGGCGACGACCGGACCCTGGATCAGCTGCGGGCCGACGGGCTGCGCGACCTGGTGGTCGGCGACGTCCCCGCATCCGACGGGCCGGCGTTCGAGGTCCACCTGTCCCCGGGCCTGCCCGTGCCGCCGGAGCCGAAGCGGTCGTGGAACGGGGCGACCTCCACCGACCGGGACGGCGCGCTGCTCATGCGCCCGGTCGAGCCGATCCCGATCGCCACCCTCACCCCGGTCGACGACACCGCCACGCACCCCGCGCGCGACCAGGTAAGCCGCGCTTCGCTGCCCGGCGCTCCGGACGCACCGACCGGGACCGCGACCGGCACCGAGGCCGCGACCGACACCGCGATCAGGACCAGCACCGTCGCGACCACGACTGCCACCGCGCGTCGTGGCTGCACCCGCTGCTCGGGACGCCCCGGCGCCGAGGTCCGGATCACCATCCCCGCGTCCACCCTGCTCGGCCTGGACGACCAGCCGGCGCACCTCGACGGGCACGGCCCCATCGACGCCGTCCAGGCAAGGGCCCTGGCGATCGGCGGGGTCTGGCAGCGAATCGTCACCGACCCGCTCACCGCCCGGGTCCTGGACGTCGGCCGCGAACGCTACCGACCACCCGCCGCCCTGGCCGACCTCATCCGCACCCGCGACAAGACCTGCGCCGCACCCGGGTGCAGAGTCCCGGCCTGCGCCTGCGAGCTCGACCACACCCAGGAGTTCCACCCCCAACCCGGCGGCGACCTCGACGCGCCCCTGGGCCGCACCGACGCCGACAACCTCGGGCCGGTGTGCCACCGGCACCACCGACTCAAGACCGACGGCGGCTTCCGGCTGCGGCAGATCAGCCCCGGGCTCTACGAGTGGATCACCCCCACCGGACACCGGTACCTCACCCGGCCCGGCACTGGTCAGTGCCACGACGCCACGGCCGACCCCCACGACGCACCGCCCCCGTTCTAGCCGCTCAGGTTCTAGCCGCTCGGGCCCGAGCTCCCGTCCCGGGCGCAGGCCCGATCCCGCGACCCGAGCCCGGCCCGTGCCCGGCACCCTTCGCGTCGTCGATGTCGGTGGTGCGCGGCACACTGGGCCCCATGTGTGGCCGCTACGCGCAGACCCGTGCCGCCGACCAGCTCGAGCGCGACCTCGCGATCGACCGGATCCTCGGCGAGCACCCGGGACCGTCCTGGAACGTCGCCCCGACCCAGGACGTGCCGGTGGTGCTCGAGCGCGTCGAGGACGACGGCCCGCAGCGCCAGCTCCGGCAGGCCCGGTGGGGCCTGGTGCCGTCGTGGGCCAAGGACGTGTCGATCGGGTCGCGCATGATCAACGCGCGCTCGGAGACGGTGCTCGACAAGCCGGCGTTCCGGAAGGCGGCGGCGAGGCGGCGCGCGCTGGTCCCGATGGACGGCTACTACGAGTGGCAGGCCAACGAGCGCGGCCCCAAGACGCCGTACTTCCTGCACGGGGCCGAGCCGCTGGCGGCCGCCGGGCTGTACGAGCTGTGGCGCGACCACGCCAAGGCCGACGACGACCCGACGCGCTGGCTGTGGACGGTCACGATCATCACGCGCCCCGCGACCGACAGCCTCGGGCACATCCACGACCGCTGCCCCGTGCTGCTGCCCGGTCACCTGTGGGACGGCTGGCTCGACCCGTCGATCACCGCGGCCGACGAGGTCGGGGCGATGCTGGTGAACGTGCCGGAGCCGCACCTGACGCCGCGCGAGGTCGGGCGGGCCGTGGGCAACGTGGCGAACGACGGCCCGGGGCTCGTCGAGCCGGTAGCCCATGAGGCCGGGCCCGAGACTCAGGGCTGAGCAGCGGGGTCCTGAGAAGGAGGCGGCGTGCCCGGCTGGGACAGCGCTCTGGAGGCGTTTCTCGCGGTCGCGGACGACGACGTCGCGTGGATGGTCGTCGGCAGTGCCGCGACCCGCCTGCAGGGCGTCGCGGTCGAGCCGGGTGACGTCGACGTCCTCGTGCACCCCGGCACGTCCGACGACGCCATGCGGGTGCTCGCCGAGCAGCTCGTGGAGTTCGCCGTCCCGGGACCTGCGTCCAGGGAGCTCGACTCGTTCCTCAGCGCGCCCGACCGACCCCTGGTCGCGACGCCGGACGGCGAGTGGCTGTTCGGACGCTGGTGGGTCGGCGGCGGGAAGCTGGAGCTGGCGCGGATCCGGGTCGATCTGGGCGACACGGCGGTCGTCGAGACGATGGGGACGGCGGTCTGGAAGACGCGGCGGACCGTCGGCTGGCGCGGGCGCGACGTGCCGGTGGTGCCGCTGGAGGTGCAGCTCGCGACGATGCTGCTGCGCGGGCAGGCGGACCGGCAGCACGCGGTTCGGGCTCGGCTCGCCCGAGCCGGCTCCGACGACGCGCTGATCGCGCGGGCGCTGGCTGCCCGAGGGCTTCCTGTGCCGTGACCGACTCGGACCGGCCTCTCGGCCGTCGAGAGGCACGGCTCGTACGCGCCCGTCAGGCCGCCACGCGCGCCTTCGCCGCCCGCCAGTAGCCGCAGAACGTGACGTCCTGCTTCGGCACGCCCGCAGCGACCCAGTGCCGCCGGGCCGCGGCGACCAGCGACTGCTCCCCCACCACCCAGGCCGTGACCGGCTCGTCCGGGACGGGCAGCGCCTCGACCGCCGCGAGCGCCGCCGGCCCCGCCACGGCGTGCGGGTCGTCGCGCACCACCCAGCGCACCTGGACGCCGGCCGGGCCGGCGAGGTCCTGGACGTCGTCGGCGTGCGGCACCTCGACGACGGCGACGCCCCGGGCGCCGGTGCCGAGCGAGCCGAGGATGCCGGCGACCGCGGGCAGCCCGGTCTCGTCGGCGACGAGCAGCACCCGGTCGTGCGCGGCGGCCGCGGGGAACGTGATGCCCTCGTCGAGGATCGCGACGGCGTCCCCGGGCGCGCAGGTCTGCGCCCAGGTCGCGGCGGGCCCGGAGGTGCCGTCCTCGGGGGTGCCGTGCAGCACGAAGTCGACGTCGAGCTCCGGGCCCTCGGGTCCGTCGGGCCGGTGCGCGCGGACGGTGTAGTTCCGCAGCACGGGGCGCTCGGTCCGCGCGATCGCGAGGTACTTGAGGTACGCGAGGGTGTCGAGCCTGTTCGGCAGCCGCGACAGCACCGCGTCGTCGGCGACGGGGATGAACAGCCGGAACCACTGGTCGTAGCCCATCGGCCGGAACCGCGCCGCGTCGCCGCCCCCCAGCGTGACCCGGACGAACCCGGTCGACACCCGCGCGGTGCGCAGCACGTGCAGCGTCAGCAGCTCCGTGAACTCGGGCTTGCGCCGGCCGGCGCCGATGTTGCTGCTGCGGGCCACGGGGCGCTCCTGTCGTCGATGTTGGTAAGCCTGTCCTTACCGGAGCGGCGACCGTAGCAGCCGCCGGCCCCGGCACCGGAATCCCCCGTCCACGCCCGGCGGCGCCCCGGCCCGGGACGTCGGTCCGTGGCGGCGGGCGCCGCGCGGTGGCGTGATGGTGCGCATGACGCCCGCCGCCACGGACCACCGGCCGGATCCGGGCGGGCCCTCGCCCGGCGTGCTGCTCTGCTGGATCCCGCTCGGCGCGGGCGGGCCGCGGGTCGTGCGCGCGAGCGGCCGCGCCTACGAGGCCGTCGCCGCGCTCCGGGACCGCCGCCCGCGCCGGACGCTCGTGCACGCCGCGCTGCTCGTCCGGCCGGCGACGGGTCCGGAGGTCGCGGTCGAGGTGGCCCCCGCATGGGGGCAGCCGGCGGGCGACCGCGGCGTCGTCGCCACGGGCCCCGTCGGCGCGCGAGTCCTCGGGAGGTCCCGGCTGTTCCGCTACGAGGTGCGGTGCTGGGCGGGCGGCTCCGTGCCGGACCTGGCGTGGGCGGTCGCGCGGCGGTGTGCGACCACGGACCCACGGGTGGCCGCGGCGCTGCTGGCGGCGGCGCCGGGCGTGCCCGTGCGGACCTGGGGTGGTCGTGCTCCGGGCGTCCGGGACATGTGGACGTCGAACTCGGTCGTCGCCTGGCTGCTGGCGGCGGCGGGCCTCGACCCCGAGCACCTCGGTCCCCCGCCGGGCTGCCGGGCACCGGGCTGGGACGCGGGCGTGCGGGCGGCGCCGAGCCGTCGCGCCGCCCTGCCGACGCCTTCCGGCCCCGCCGCCCCCGATCGGCGCAGGCCGGGCCGGAACGCGTAGGCGCCCCGGTCAGGACACCCGGCCGAGCGCCACCGCCGCGTGCAGCAGCGCGCCCAGGGACTCGTTGTCGGTGATCCCGCCCGCGCGCACCAGGGCCGGCAGCTCGGACCACGGGACCCGGCGCACGCCGACGATGCCCTCCTCGTCCTGGGCGTGCGCCTCGTCGGCCGGCCGCAGGCCCCGCGCGAGCAGCACGTGCCCCGGCGCGTGCGCCACGCCGTTGAGCGAGAACACCGGCCCGAGGTGCGTCCAGTCGTCGGCGGCGAGCCCGGTCTCCTCGCGCAGCTCGCGCGCCGCGGCGACCAGCGGGTCCTCGCCGTCGGACCCGCCCGCGGGCACCTCGAGCGACACCGCGCCGGTGGTGTACCGCTCGACCTCGACCAGCACCACCTCGTCGTCGTCGGTCACGGGGACGACGAAGACCGCCGGCTGCCGGACCTCGACGACGCCGTACACCCCGTCCCCGCCGTCGGGCCGGGTGACCGCGTCCTCGCGGACCCGGATCCACGGGTTCTCGTAGACGGTGCGGGAGTCGTGGGCGTGCCAGGCGGACATGCCCGCCATCGTGCCAGGAGGGCGGGCGCCGGGCTCAGCGTCGCCGACCGCCCGGCCCGCGGGAGGCGTGCCGCGCGAGGTGCGCGGCGCCGAGCACGACCAGCCCCAGCCCGACCGCGCCGACCGCGCCGGCGGCGAGGCCCGCGGCGTCCGATCCGGTCGCCGCCAGCACCGCCGACGACGTCACCGCCGGCGCGTCCGGGTCGGCCGCCGCCACGCAGGACGCCGCGGCGGGGTCGCCGGGCACCTCGTCGAGCACGGCCGGGTGCAGGACCGTCCGCCCCGGGTGGTCGACCGTGACGGCCTCGTGCTCGACCGTCCGGGCGGGGTGGTCCACCGTCTCGGCCGGGTGCTGCACCGTCGTCGCGGGGTGCTCGACCGTCGCGGCCGGGTGCTCGACGGTGCCCCACTCGTCCGGGACCTCGACGGTCCGGGTGACCGCGGGGTGCTGCTCGACGTGCGTGACGGCCGCGTGCTCGATCGTCTCGGTCCACGCGGCGTGGTCGACGACGGTCTCGGTCCAGGCGGCCGTGACGACGGTCTCCCGCTGGTCGACGACCCGCCAGCCGTTCCCGGGGAACGTGGACCGGTCCGCGGTCCACGCCGAGCCGTTCCCGTTCTTCTGCTCCATCAGCCACTCGGTCCGGGTGACGGCCGGGTGCTCGACGGTGCGCGTGACGGCGGGGTGGTCGACCGTCTCGGTCCACGCCGGCGCGTCCACGACCGTCTCGTCCCAGGCCTCCGTGACGACCTCCTCGACGGCGTGCGCGGGCGTGACGAGCACCCGCTCGGACCACGCCTCGCGGACGGTCTCCGTCCACGCCGGCACCTCCTCGGTCCACGCCTCGCGCACCGTCTCGGTCCAGCCGGGCACCTCTTCCGTCCACGCCGCGCGGACGGTCTCGGTCCACCCGGGGACGTCCTCGGTCCACGCGGCGGACCGCAGCACCCACGTCGACGCCGCCGGGGCCGCCGCCGTGCAGACGATCCCGTGCCCGCCCACCCCCGCGAGGTCCGTCGCCGGCGCCGCCGGGGCGGCCGGGAGGACGAGCGTCGCGCCGGAGACGGACGCGGCGAGGGCGAGGGCGAGGGACGACATGGCGGGCTCCTGGTGGCTGTGCGGGGGCGGCCTGCCCGCCCCGTCGACACCCACCACGCTCCCGCCGCGGGCACCCCCGCGACCTCGTCCGACCGGCTCGTCCGACCCGGTCCGAACGGATGCTCCTGGACGTCGGCGGGTCAGCCCGCGGCGGGCGGCACCAGCCCTGCGTCGTGCGCCACGATCGCCGCCTGGGTCCGGTTGTCGACGCCGAGCTTCGTCATCGCGTGCGCGAGGTGCGCCTTCACGGTCGGCTCCGCCAGGTAGAGCCGCCGCGCCGTCTCCGCGTTCGACAGCCCCTCCGCCACGCAGGCGAGCACGTCCCGCTCCCGTGCGCTGAGCGGCGCGACCCGGTCCCGGGCCTCCTGCGCCAGCCCGGAGAGCGCAGGCCCGACGGCGTCGAGCAGCCGCCGGGTCACGGTCGGTGACAGCATCGCGTCCCCCGCCGCCGCGGCGCGGATCCCCCGGTGCAGCTCGTCGACCGTGCTGTCCTTGAGCAGGTAGCCGGCGGCCCCCAGGCGGAGCGCCGGGACGATGTACCGGTCGGACAGGAAGCTGGTGAGGACGACCACGGCCGCCCCGGTGCCCGCCCGCAGGATCTCCTGCGCGGCGCTCAGACCGTCCATCACCGGCATCTGCATGTCGAGCAGCACGACGTCGGGCCGGTGCGCGCGCACCTGCTCGACGGCGGCCCGCCCGTCGGCCGCCTCGCCGACGACCTCGAGGTCGGGCGCGGCGGCGACGAGGCGGGCGATGCCCTGCCGGAACAGCGCCTCGTCGTCGACGACCAGCACCCGGATCACGCCGGCGTCGCCCGCCTCGGCAGCCGGGCGTCGAGCAGGAACCCGCCCGCCGGCGTCGGCCCGGCGTCCAGCCGGCCGCCGACCAGCGCCACCCGCTCGCGCAGCCCGGCCAGGCCGGTGCCGCCGGTCGTGAGCCCCGTGGGCACCGACCGCGCCTCGGTCGTGAGCACCTGGACGTGCAGCTCGGGCCCGGCGTCCTCGACCAGGACCCGGGTGCCCGCGCCGGGCGCGTGCCGGACGGCGTTGGTCAGGCCCTCGCGGACGACCCGGACGGCGGTGCGCTCCGCGGGGTCGGGCGGGTCGCGGTGCGCGGCGGCGACCACCGCGGTGACGGGCTGCCCGACGTCGCGCGCGGCGGCGACCAGCCCCTCGACCTCCGGCAGCGCGTGCCGGGCCAGCCCGTCCTCGCCGGGGTCCCGCCGCAGCAGCCGCAGCACCTCGCGCATCTCGTCCAGCGCCGCGCGCCCCGTGTCCCGGATCTCGCCCGCCGCGGCGTGCACGGCCGGGTCGTCGGTAGCGGCATCCAGCAGGTTCGCGTGCAGCACGATCAGGCTGATCCGGTGCGCGACGACGTCGTGCAGCTCCCCGGCGAGCCGGGTGCGCTCGGCCCGCCGGACCGCGAGCGCGGCGGCCTCCGCGGCCGCGCGCTCCTGGGCGACCCGCAGCACCGCCGCGTGCGCCGCCGACCGCTGCCCGCGCCCGGCCAGCCAGGGCACGAGCACGTCGAGCAGCAGCAGGAGCGGCACCGCCACGCCCGTGCGGAACGCGGTGACCTGCCACACCGGCCAGACCATCAGCAGCGCGGCGACCAGACCGAGCCAGGCCGCGCGCGGGCCGGCCCACCGCGCGACGAGGTACAGGGCGACCGGGGTCGCGAGCACGGGCGACACCAGGCACAGCGCGAGGCAGACCGCGAGCGCCACCACCTCCCGGCGCAGCAGCAGCGTCGCGGCGCCCACCACCTGCGCGGCGGCCTCCCACGCGACGGGTTCGAGCGCGACGCCGGCGCGGGCGCGCGCGACGACCAGGGCCAGGCCGCCCGCGGCGGCGACCGCGGCGAGCGCGAGGCGCGGGGCTCCCGGCGCGAGCACCGGCTCGGGCTCCCCCGGGGCGCGGCCGGCCCGCTCCGGCGCGCCCGCGTCCGGGGCGTGGCCGAGCGCCGTCGCGGCACGGTCCTCGGGCATGGCGACTCCCCCCGGTCGTCGGTGCTCGCGACGAGCCTCGCGCCCCGGCGGCCCCGGGGCGTCGTCCTCCGCGGATGACCCGCCCCGGACCGGCGGGGTCACCCGGCCCGGGCGATGCGCGCCGCTCGTCGCCCCGGTGAGGCTGGCAGACGTCCCACCCGGCGACGAGACCGACGAGCACGACGAACCGACGA
Source organism: Cellulomonas sp. Y8 (assembly GCF_008033115.1). Taxonomy (NCBI): domain Bacteria; kingdom Bacillati; phylum Actinomycetota; class Actinomycetes; order Micrococcales; family Cellulomonadaceae; genus Cellulomonas; species Cellulomonas sp. Y8. Next base: position 3,876,059 of record NZ_CP041203.1, on the reverse strand, counting down.
AGGAGCACGACGGTGGCCACTCTCAGCGTGTGGAAGTTCGAGACCCCCGGCGGCGCGCAGCAGGCCGAGCAGGCGCTCGAGTCGCTGGCGAAGCAGGAGCTCATCCAGGTGCACGACGCCGCCACGGTGTCCTGGGACCCGGACAAGTCGAAGCCGAAGACCCGGCAGGCGCACAGCCTCGCGGCCGCGGGCGCGCTGGGCGGCACCTTCTGGGGCATGCTCTTCGGCCTGCTGTTCTTCATCCCGCTCATCGGCGCCGCGATCGGTGCGGCGGCCGGCGCGCTCGCCGGATCGCTCACCGACGTCGGCATCGACGACGACTTCATCGAGTCGGTGCGCAGCAAGGTCACGCCGGGCACGTCGGCGCTGTTCCTGCTGTCGTCCGGCGCCGTGCCGGACAAGGTCTTCGGGGCGCTCAAGGAGCAGGGCATCCACCCCGAGCTGATCCAGACGAACCTCTCCGAGGAGGAGGAGGCCCGGCTGCGCGAGGCGTTCGAGGAGAACGCCTGAGCGGTCGGCGGAGCCGGAGCGGGGACCGGGCGACGGCCCGGTCGGGAGGGGGACGACCATGACGAAGGCGTACGCGGACCCGGGCGCCCGGGTGCAGCCGCGCGAGACGGCGTGGGTCGGCTGGATCTGGTTCGCCGCGCTCATGATGATCCTCATGGGCCTGTGGGGGATGTTCAGCGGCCTGGTCGCGGTGTTCTCGCCGCACACGATCGTCGCCTGGACGAGCTATGGGCTCGCGACGGTGGACGTCTCGACCTGGGGCTGGGTGCACCTCGCGGTGTCGGCCCTGGTGTTCGTGGTCGGCATCTCCCTGCTGACCACGGCCGCCACCTGGGCCCGGGTGACCGCGGTGGTCCTGGTCGGCCTGGAGCTGCTGCTGCAGTTCGCCGCCCTGCCGGCGACGCCGTGGTGGTCCCTGGTCTCGATCGGGCTGTGCGTCACGGTGCTCTGGGCGCTGGTGGTGCACGGCGGCGAGCTGCGCCCCGTGTCGACCTGACGCGGGACGGGCCCGACGCGCAGCAGGGCGGCGGCACCCGGGCGGGTGCCGCCGCCCCGGCACGTGCAGTGGCGGGCGGGGCGCCCGGGTCAGAGCAGGCCGCGCTGCACCGCCGTCCGCACGGCGGCCCGCCGCCCGTCGACGCCGAGCTTCCGGTAGATCGCCCGCATGTGGGTCTTCACCGTGTTGATCGACAGGAAGAGCGAGCCGGCGATCTCCTCCGAGGTCAGCGACGACCGGAGGCAGGCCAGCACGTCCCGCTCCCGCGGGGTGAGGTCCCAGGCGGAGGCCCGCGGCGTCGGCGCCTCGTGCTCGGCGACGAGCAGCCGCGTCACCAGCGGCTCGTGCGCGCTCCCCCACTCGAGGTGCGCCGACAGCAGCGGGTGCAGGGCGGCCGCGCGGTCGCGGAGCGGGCGGACCAGCCCGTGCGGCTCCGCGGCCGCGAGCGCCGCCTCGAGCGCCGCGTGCGCCGCGCCCGCGTCCTCGTCGGCGTGCAGCGCGGCGGCCGCCGCCAGGTTCGCGACCCGCACCTGAGCCGGTGTCGCGCCGAGGACGTCCGCCGCGCCGGCCGCGGCGTGCTCGGCCGCCCGCAGCGCGCGCTCCGCGCCCTCGATGTCCCCGATGCGCAGCAGCTGGTCGCTCTGCCAGCCGAGGGCGAGCGGGTCCGCGAACGCGACCGAGGACTCGTCGACGATCGCCAGCGCCTCGCGCGGCCGGTCCTCGGCGCCCAGCTGCACGGCAGTGAGGAAGTCGCGGAACGCCGTCAGGTGCTCCGGCGCGGACCCGTCGGGCCAGGACGCGTCGGTGATCTCCCGGGCCCGCGCGAGCCCGGGCGCGTCGCCCTGCGCCAGGCAGACGATCGCCAGCACGCCCGCGGCGTGCACCGCGACCTCGCGCCGGTTCCGGCCCGCGGCCTCGATCGCGGCGCGCAGGTGTCCCGCGGCCGCGCACAGCTCGTCGCGCCAGTACGACGCGACACCGCACGCGAGGTGGGCCGAAGCGACGATGCTCGTGCCCTGCCACTCGTGCAGCGCCGCGGTCGCCAGCACCGCCCGTGCCCCGTCCAGCGCGGCGCCGACGTCGCCACGCAGCGAGGCGGCGAACGCCTCCTCCGCCCGGCAGCCGAGCTCGAGCGCGACCCAGCCCCGCTCGGCGGCGAGCGCGCCGCCGGCCGCGAGGTGCCCGAGCGCGGCCGGGTCGGGGCCGTACTGCTGCAGCTCGGCGCGGCCCACGAGGTACAGCGCGAGCGCCCGGACGGCGTCGTCGGGGACCCCGCTGTCGGGCACCCCGCCGTCGAGCAGGGCCCTGCCGCGGCGGACCGACTCCTCCAGCGACGGGCGCCCCGGCCCGAGGAACGTCCGCACCAGCTCGCCGACCCAGGCCGGCCCCCCGTCGTCGTCGCGCGCGCCGTCGGCCTCGTAGGCGTGCGCGGCGGCGAGCGCCAGCAGCACGTCGGGGTCGCTGCGGTACCGCGGCGGCAGTGCCGCACGCAGCCCGCGCACCTGGCCGACGTCGCCGCGCACCACGAGGTCCGGCCACCGCTCGCCGAGCACCCGTGCCGCGAGGTCCGGCGCGTGCCCGTCGAGGGCGTGCCGGATGGCGGCCGCCGGGTCGCGCGGCCCGAGGTGGGCGGCCACCACCCGGTGGGCCACCCGCGCAGCGAGCGGGTCCCGGCGGGTCAGGACGGCCCGCGCGTGGGCGGCCACCAGCGCGTGCCACCGGTAGACCGGCCCGTCGCCGGCGTCGCCGACGTCGGTGAGGAACAGCCCGCGGCCGACGCACTCGTCGAGCAGCCGGGCCCCGCCCGGCACCAGCGCCTCGGCGAGCTCGGGGTCGACCTGGTCGGCCACGCTCGCCCGCAGCACGAAGTCCGCCAGGTCGTCCGGCAGCGACCCGACGACCTCCTCCACCAGGTACCCCGTGATCGGCACGTCGCGGTCACGCAGCTGCGCCAGCGGCTCGCCCGACCCGTCGAGCACGTCGGCGGCCAGCGCCAGCCGCACGGCGACCGGCCAGCCGCGCGTGATCTCCCAGAGCGCCCGGACCGCCGCGGCGTCGCCCGGGACGCCCACCGCGCGCACGACGTCGGCGACCTCCTCCTCGGTGAACGCCAGCGCCCGCTCCCGCAGCTCGCCCACCTCGCCGGCCATCCGCATCCGGTTGACCGGCAACGCCGCGTCGTACCGGCCCGCCAGCACGAACCGGGGACCGGCGTAGCGGAGCACCGGCCCGAGCACCTCGCGGGAGGTGCGCGCGGAGAGCAGGTGCACGTCGTCCAGCACCACCACCGTCTCGGGCGGCAGCGCCTCGAGCGCCGTGACCAGGGCGTCCAGCCGCCGGGCGACGGTGGCCAGCCCCCGGTCGGGCCCCGGGTCGTCCTCGGGCCGGGCGCCCGGAGCGATCCGCGCGAGCGCGTCGCCCAGGACCCGCACCAGGCGCCCGGGCTCGTCGTCGAGCGGGTCGAGCGAGACCCACGCCACCGGGCCGGGCGCGCGGGCCACCCACTGCGCGAGCAGCGTCGTCTTGCCGAAGCCCGCCGGCGCGCTGACGACGGTCAGCCGGTGCGCGGCCACCGTCGTCGCCAGCGCCTCGTCGCACCGCGACCGCACGACCAGACCGCGCGGTGGTCGCGGGACCGTGAACTTGCCCCCCGGGGCCGCGCGACCGCGACCCGCCCCCGCGCGCGCCCGGCGCACCGCCCCGCCGCCGTCGTCCTCAGCGTCCATCTCCACGCCCCCCGACGCGTGCTCGACCTCACCGTAGACCGCCTGCTCGCGGGTCCCCGGTTCGCCTGCCACCACAGTGACACACCCGGGGTGATCGTGAGTCACGCTTTGTCCTGACTCCCTCACCCGCCCGGGGTGACCCGCGAGGCGGGCGCGCAGGTCGCCGTCCGCGGCCGCGCGGTTCACGCGCCGCGGGTGAGGCCCCGGGCGCCCCGCGCGGCTGTGCTGGTGGGCGTCGGTGCGGGACGGGCGCGAGGACGGTGGGCGATGCCGGAGACCCTGCCCGCGCCGGTCCCGGTCCCGCACGACCCGGAGGTGGTGCGCGCCGCCGCCGAGGCCGCGGTGTGGGCGCACCCGGCGCTCCTGGGGTACCGCGAGCTGCGCACCGAGCTGCGGACCGGCGTCGCCGCGCTCGGGGTGCTCGACCACGACGAGGGGCCGCCCGCGCCCGGCGACGGCACCCGGTCCGCGGACCCGCTGCTGCTGCGGTCGAGCGCCTGGCTCGACCTGCGGGCCGAGCCCGCCGTCGTCGGCCACGCCGACCTCCCCGCCGGGCTGTACTCCGGGGCGCAGGTGATCGACCTGCTGGGCCGCACGGTCGCCCACGTCGGGGCCGCACGGACCGGCACGGGCGCGGGTGACTGGGCCGTCGTCGGCCCGGGCTGGGACGGGCCGGTCCCGCCCGGGGTGCGCGGGGTGCTGCGGTCGACCTCGTCGCTGGTGCGGGTGCTCACCCGCACCGCGGTGCCCCGCCCCGGCGATCTGCCCGCGGCGCGGGCCGTGCAGCGGGCGTACCGGGTGCGGCCCCTGCACGCGCTCGGCGGCGTCACCCCGCCCCGGCCGGCGCCGTCGGTCGCGTGGCTGCCGTGGGACGAGGAGCGCGCCTGGGGCGCCGGGTTCGTCGACTACCTCGCCCTGCTGCTCCGGCTCGCGCGGCCCGCCGACCCGGCGGACCGCGAGGGCGTCGAGCGGTGGGTGCGCCTCGGCGTGCTGCCCGGCGGGCCGGACGGGTGGGGGGCGCGCGGCCCGGACGCACGGACCCGGGTGCTCGTCGCGCGCGGGGCGGCGCTGGGGGCGGCGCAGCTCGAGGACGCGCTGCGCCGGGAGGGCCTGGGGTCGGGGACGGGGGGCGGTGCCGGGGCCGGCTCGGCGGCGCTGCGCCGGGCCGTCGCCGCGGAGCACGAGCTGCACGAGCCCGAGCCCGAGGAGGTCCGCACCCTGCGCTGGCGCGCCGTCGACGACGAGCCCCTGGACGGCCACCGGCGGTACCGCATGACGCTGCCGGCCCCCGTGCCCGCCCGGCTGCACTGGTCGCTCGCCGCCCACGCCGACCCCTCCGGCGAGCTCGTCGCGAACCCGGCCCGCCGGTACGCCCTCGGGCCGGGCACGCCGGACCTGCCCCGCGCACCCGACGGCGCGCTGGTCGTGGCGCTGCAGCACGACGCCCCGGTCGACGCCGCCGGCCGGGCCGGGTGGCTCCCCGTGCCGCCCGGGCCGTTCAGCCTGGTGCTGCGGCTCTACGCGCCCGAGCCGGGGCAGGAGTGGTCGCCGGTGCTCCGCGCCGTGGGGTGACCGCCGACGTCACGCGCGGCGGGACACGGCCTGGAGCTCCGCGATGTCCACCCCGAGGTCGCAGAGCAGCGCCACCACCCCGGTCAGCCCCGAGGCGTCGGGCACCTCGCAGGACAGGATCGCCCCGTCCCCGGTCGGCGCCGCCACGATGTCGGCGTAGTCGCCCAGCCCGCCGAGGTCCCGCTCGGGGCCGACGACCCGGATGTGGTAGAGCACCGCCCCGCCCCCTCCCGCGCCGCGTCCTGACCCGACGCCGCCAGCGTGGCGCCCGGCGCGCGCCGCGTCGTCACGCGCCGGGGGTGAGCCGCGGGGTCAGGAGAGGACGACGGCGACGGCGGCCCGGGTCTCGGGGAGCACCTCGAACGACCAGCTCCCGCTCAGGTCGTCCAGCGGCAGCACCGTGACCAGCGGCTCCGCGTCGAGGTCGGCGCCGTTCGAGCACGCGACGTCGGCCTCGCCCAGCACCTCGCCGCCGGCTGTGACGGTGAGGTGCGCACCCCGTCCACGCTCCGAGGCGCACAGCACCGTGACCTCGCGGGGGCCGCCCGGGGCGTCCGAGGAACCGCCGGTGAGCCCGACGTCCGGCCCGGCGGACCCGGTCGACCCGAACCGGTAGTCGCTGCCGGAGGGCATGAGCCCGTCGGACGACTCCGAGACCCGCGCGACGGCCGCGTCGAGGTCGAACGTGCCTCCCGCCGCCTGGACCCCGAGCACCGCCGCGACGGCGACCACCGGGACCGCGAGGGCCACGAGCGGGACCCAGCGGCGGGCGGGGCGGCGGGCCCCTGCCCGACGGTCGGGGTCCTCGGCGGGGGCGTCGTGCACGACCTCGACCAGGTCGCGAGGGCGGGCGCGCGCGGGACGGTCGTCGTCGGCAGCCATCCCCCGAGCCTCGCACGCAGAGGCCGTCCGGCGGGGTCGTCCGGTCGGTCGAGCCGACCGGCCCGCCGCGTCCCCTACTCTCGGCACGTGGCGGAGCGACGGGACGCGGTGCGCAACCGGCGGCTGATCGTCGCCGCGGCCGAGGCCGTGTTCCGCGAGGAGGGCGCGGCGGTTCCGCTCGACCGCGTGGCGCAGCGGGCCGGCGTCGGCCGGGGCACGCTGTACCGGCACTTCCCCGACCGGCTCGCCCTCGTCGCGGCGGTGTACGCGGCGCGGGTCGACGCGCTGGAGCGGCACGTCGGCACGCTGCCGCCGGAGCGCCTGGTCGAGCACCTGGTCGCCGAGATCGGGGCGCAGCAGGTCGCCGCGCCCGGGCTGTTCGGGGCCGTGCACGCCGCCGACGACCCGGCGGTCGCGGAGGTCGAGCGCCGGGCGGGCGCCCTGCTCGACGCCGCGCTGGCGGACGCCCGCGCCCGGGGCCGCGTGCGACCCGACGTGACGGCCGAGGACCTGCGGCTGCTGTTCGCGATGTCGGAGGGGGTGCTCGCCGTCGAGAGCGGCGACGCCGCCGCGCACGTGCGGCGCGCGCTCGTGCTCGGGCTGCGGGGCGTGCTCGTCGACGCGCCGGACGAGCTCCCCGCCGCGACGCTCGTCGTCGGCGGCCCGACGGACGCCTGACCCGCGCCGCCCGCTCCGCGCCCGCTCCCGCCTGTCCGCCCGCGCCGCCGCACCGCCGCCCGCCGACCGAGCAGCCGACACGTCGAGCGAGCAGGCGCCGGCTGCTCGCTCGACGCGTCGCGTACTCGCTCGGCGCACGCGACGCCGCGCCACGCCGCGTCGCGCCACGCCGCGTCGCGCCGCAGGGCACCCGCTCGGCCGTTGCGCCGTGCCGCCTTCCCGGGCCATGCTGAGGCCCAAACGGACATCGGTGTCCGGATCGCGTCGAGGAGGACCGCATGGGCACGAGCGACGAGCACGTCTACGACGTCGTGGTGGTGGGCACCGGCGCGGCCGGGTTCGCCACGGCGCTGGGGGCGGTGGACGAGGGCCTGAGCGTCCTCCTGCTCGAGAGCACCGACCGCTGGGGCGGCAGCACGGCGATGTCGGGCGGCGGCATGTGGCTGCCGGACAACCCGCTCATGCGGCGGGACGGCGTCGGCGACTCCCGCGCGGAGGCGCTCACCTACCTCGACGCCAGCGTGGGCGACGTCGGCCGGGCGTCGGACCGGGCACGCAAGGAGGCCTTCGTCGACGGCGTCGAGGACTTCGTCACCACGGCGGAGCGGCACGGCATGCGGTTCGTGCGGGCGACCGACTACCCGGACTACTACCCGGAGCTGCCGGGCGGCAAGATCGGCCGCGCGATCGAGGCGAAGCCCCTCGACACCAAGGTGATCGGCGACTGGTGGTCGACCTGCCGCGCCCTGGTCCCGCTGCCGATCAAGACGGACGACATGTGGCTGCTGGAGCGCGCCTGGTCGACGCCGGCCGGGTTCGTGCGCGGCGCCCGGTTCGTGTTCCGCACCCTGGGCGCGGTGGCCCGCGGGCAGCGGCTCGCCGGCATCGGGGCCGCCCTCGCGACGTCGTTCCTCGACGCGGTCGTGCAGCGCGGCGGCGCGTCGCTGTGGCTGGAGAGCCCGCTGGAGCAGCTGGTCGTCGAGGACGGCCGGGTCACGGGTGTGCGGGTCACCCGCGAGGGCCGGCCGGTCGTGGTGCGCGCCCGCCGCGGCGTGATGATCGCGGGCGGCGGGTTCGAGCACAACGCCGAGTGGCGGCAGAAGTTCCACGGCATCGACGGCGCCCCGTCGGGCAACCCCGGGAACGTCGGCCGGCCGATCGCGATCGCGCAGGAGGCGGGCGCGGCCGTGGAGCTCATGGACGACGCGTGGTGGGGCGCCTCGGTGGCGTCGCCGACGCCGGGCGAGCCGCCCGCGTTCCTGGTCGGCGAGCGCTCGCTCCCCTACTCGATCCTGGTGGACGCCCGCGGCGACCGGTTCGCCAACGAGTCCGAGTCCTACGTCGACCTCGGCCACCACATGCTCGAGCACGACCCGGACGGCGCCTACTGGCTGGTCGCCGACGCCCGGCACGCCCGCCGGTACCTGCGGAACTACGCCCTCGACCCCCGCGCCCTGCGCGCCCTGGCCGCCGCGGGGATGTACGTGAAGTCGCCCTCGCTCGCCGACCTGGCCGACCGGATCGGCGTCGACCCCGCGCGGTTCCGGGCCACGGTGCAGCGGTTCAACGGCTTCGCGCGCTCGGGCGTCGACGGCGACTTCGGCCGCGGCAACTCCGCGTACGACCGGTACTACGGCGACCCGACGGTGCACCCGAACCCGAACCTCGGCCCGCTGGAGCGCGGGCCGTTCACCGCGTTCCGGGTCGTCATCGGCGACCTCGGCACCAAGGGCGGCGTGCTGACCGACGCCGACGGGCGGGCGCTGCGCGAGGACGGCAGCGTCGTCGACGGGCTGTACGCGGCCGGGAACAGCTCGGCGTCGGTCATGGGCCGGACGTACCCCGGGCCGGGGTCGACGATCGGGCCGGCGGCGGTGTTCGGCCTGCGGGCGGCGCGGCGGATGGCGCGGACGGCGTAGACCCGCCCGGGCGGGCGGTGCGGCCCAGGAGCCACGTCGCGCACGCGGCCACCAGCAGCGGCACCGCCAGCCCGACGCCGGTCGCGGGCACGACGACGCCGGAGTCGTTGATCGCGAACCCGAACCCCAGCGCCACCGCGAGCGCCGTGAGCCCGCCGACCAGGAGCGGGGCGTCGTTCGTGAGCGCGCGCAGCGGCGCGCCGCCCGACAACCACGCGTACGGACCGCCGTCGGCCGCCCGCAGCGCCGAGCGCGCGGGGCGCCCGAGGAGGATGACGACCAGCAGCAGGCCGCCGATCGCCAGCAGGGTCTGCTCGCTGCCGAGCAGGATGCGCAGGTTGGTACCGGCCTTGCGCAGCAGGACGCCGCCCAGCCCGCCGTCCAGCACGGTCTCGACGAACCGGCCGAGGTGCGTCCGCTCGTCGGCCGGCCGCAGCCAGTCGAGCACGGACAGCACCACCGAGGCCGAGATCCCCGCGCCGACCACCAGCACCAGCCGGCGCCAGCCGAGCCGGGCCCCGGCCGTCACCACGACCAGCACCAGGAAGCCCGCGACGACCACCGGCGGGCCGCCGAAGTTCGCCCCGGTGGTCGGCATGGTCGACACGATGCCGGACACCACCCCGAGGGTCAGCAGCCCGGTGAGCGCGACCACCGCGGTCGCCGCCCGGCGCCGGCCCCGGCGGACCAGGGGGTCGACGAGCGCGACCGCGCCGAGGACCGTCGCGGTGACGAACAGGGCGAGCGCCGGGTTGCCGAACCCGTAGAACCGCCCGGCCACCAGCGAGCCCGGGCCCATCAGCGAGTCGAGCGACAGCCGCGCCCCGAGCGCGACGTCGAGGCCGAGCACCGTCGCCGTGATCGCGGCGACGACGCCGACCGGGCCGAGCGGGACCCGCCGCCACGCCGGGACCGCGCACGCCGTCGCCGACACCACGAGCGCGAACGCCGCGACGAGCGGGCCGAGGACCCACCCCGGCTCCCCCGAGCGCCACCACGGCACCAGGTTCGCCAGGAACGTCGCCACCGGGATCGACGCGACCGCGACCGCGGCGACGCGGAGCACCTCGAGCACCCCGCGGGCCTGGGCCTGCTCCTGGTCCGCGTGCGGCGCCTCCGCGGCAGCCCGGGACCGCCGGCGGACCCACGCCAGCAGGGACCGCCCGCGGCGGGTCAGCCCCACGGTCACCGCGGCGTACAGCGCGAGGTTCAGGCCGACCCACAGCACGTAGAACCCCGAGACGCGCGGCGCGACCGCCTGGGCGCGCCGGTTCTGGTCGACGAGCGCCGCGACACGCTCGGCGCCCGTCCGGTCGTCGGCGGCGGCCCGCACCGGCGCGCCCACGAGCGCGCCCGCGGCGGCGTGGTCCCGGATGCCGAGCGCGTCGAGGACGGTCGGCGCGACGTCGGTCGTCTGCAGCAGGCCGGGCTGCCGCGTCGAGGCGGACCCGAGCAGGCCGCCGGGCGCGCCGAGGCCGGTCGCGGCCGCCACCTGCAGGTGCGCGCGGCGGCCGGAGTCGGCCACCGAGACCAGCAGGACGGTCGGGTCCGCGTCCGACAGGCGGGCGGCCTCGAGGGCGGCACCGAGGCGGGCGTCCAGCGCCCGGACCTGCTCGGCGCGGTCCGGTTCGGCGACGACCTCGGGGCCGACCTCCTGGGCGGGGTCGGCCCGGGTGGCGTCCACCGGGGACCCGTCCGCCTCGCCGCCGGCGCGGTCGGACGCGACGCGGTCCCGCGTCGCCCGGCCCGGGTCGCGCACCGAGCCCGCGTCCACGACCACCAGCGACGACCCGGCCAGCGCGGCCGCCGTCGCGTCGCGCAGGTCGTCGACGCCCTCGGGCCGGTCGACGTGCTCCTCCACCACCCGGCCGTCCGCGCCGGCGAGGGCGACCGCCGCGCCCGGCCCGATGCCGGTCGCGGCGAGACCGGACGACGCGACGGCGTCGCCGAGCAGCCCGAGCCGGGAGTCGTACGCGGAGGCGTCCGTCGCCGCGACGTAGTCGTCCCAGCCCGGCACCCGGCCCGCCGCGCCGGGCTCGGTCAGGGTGCGGCAGCTCCCGTCGGCGACCCGGGTGTCGTCCGCGCGACCGCCCGCGCCGACGGCGAGCCAGCCGGCGCTCGGGCAGGTGAACGAGCGCACGCTCCGGACGACCGTGCTCCCGACGGCGCCCGTCGCGGCGAGCTCCGCGAGGGCCGGGGTGCCGACGGCGCTCAGGTCGTCCCAGCGCAGGCCGGTGACGCCGACGAGCAGCACGGGCGGCTCGGCCGCCGTCTCGGCGGGCCTCGCCGCGGCGGCGCGGTCCGCCGCGCCCGGCAGCGCGCGCGGCAGCGCGCCCGGCACCCCGGCCGATGCCCCGACCGGGGTCACGAGCACCGCCACGAGCAGGGCGGTCAGGGTCGTGAGGGCACGGCGGAGCAGCGGGGAGAGCGGGGGCACCGGTTCACCGTACGAGCCGCCGCACCCCCGCACCGGCCACTCAGGCCGCGTGGCCGCCCGGCTGCCCGGGCCGTGCGCAGGACGCACACGAGATCGTCACGGGACGCCCGCGACGGGCCGGCGCACCACGACGAGGACCCCCGGCCGGAGCGATCCGACCGGGGGTCCTCGGCTGTCCGGGGCCGGACCGGTCAGGCGGTGGCGTCCTCCGCACGGGCGGCCACCTGCGCGGCCGTCCGCCGCCGGACCGCGAGCACCGTGGCGCCGCCCCCGACCAGAAGCAGCCCGGCGAGCGCGAGCGGCGCCGCGAGGTCGGCGCCCGTCACGGCCAGCCGGCCGCCGGCGCCGGACGCGGTGCTGCCGGCGCCCCCGCCGGTCCCGGAGGCCGCACCCGCGCCGGACCCCGCGCCCGGGTCGACCGTGCCGTCGTCGCCCGCCGCGGCGGGCAGCACCGTCACGCCGAGCCGGGCCTCCCCGCTGACCGCCGAGACGACCAGCGTGTGCGCGCCGGCCGGCACCGAGGCGGGGACCACGACCCGCGCGACGGCCCGGCCGTCCGCGCCGGCCACGACGGTCGCGAGCGTGACCGGGTCGGAGTTCAGCACCACCGACACGCGCTCGCCGGCCGCGAACCCGGCCAGCGCCAGGTCGACCGGCTCGCCGACCCGCAGCGTCGTCGCGCCGCCGGGCAGCGTCACCGACTTCGGCGTGAACACCGCGCCGAGGTCGAGCGCGTAGTCGTGCCCGACGAACTTCTTGAGCTCCGGGCTCGGCAGCTCCTGCGCGACGGTGCCCGTGCCGTAGATGTCGACCTCGCCGGCGTCCTGCAGCAGGCGGACGACGGTGCCGTCCGCGAGCGACGAGGCGCTGACGATGCCCTCGTACGAGCCGTCCCAGCCGGCGAGCGACGGCAGGGCCGCCGAGCGCACGGGAGCATCCGCCGGGTCGCCGTTCCAGCCGAACAGCGTGAACTCGCCCTCCTCGTCGGAGCCGCCGGCCAGGATCAGGTACCGCCCGTCGCCGGTGCGCTCCATGTCGCGGATCGCGAGGCCGTCGAGGTCGAGCAGGACCGGCTCGCCGATCTGCGGGGTGGCCGTCCCCGCCACGACGCCGGCGATGTCCCGGACGCCGATGACGACGGCGCGCTCGACGCCGTCGGCGCCGGTGATGATCGGCGAGCGGAAGCCGAGCCACAGCGTGGTGCCGTCGGGGGCGATCGTCGCGCCCTCCAGGTTCAGCGAGTGCGGCCCGCGCGCCGAGGTGCCCGGCCGGGTCGCGGCGGTGAATCCGAAGTGGTCGGCGCCCAGGCCGTGGCCGTCGGCCGCGTCCCAGTCGACGAGCGCCTGGCGGATGCCGTGCGCCGACCCGACGTACTCGAGCGTGGTGGCCGCGCCGGAGCCGTGCACGCGGGTGGCGACCACGACGTCCCGCGCCGGCCGGACGTTGCCGCTGTTGGTGTTCCCGAGGGAGCCGACCCAGTAGATCGTGTCGCCGACGCGCGCGGCGGCCTCGATGTCCCAGGCGTCGTCCGGGCGCGACGGGTCGCCGGGTGCGACCTGCGCCTGGACGTCGAACTCCGCCACCGGCTCGCCGCCCGCGGGGGCGAACAGGCGGATCTGGTTGCTGTCGTCGTCGCCGGCGAGGAAGTAGCCGTCGCCCACGTCGTACGCGGCCGAGGCGTCGGACATGCCGACGTAGGCCGCGGCGGTCGGGTCGGCCAGCGCGGCGGAGACCCAGTAGTCGAGCACCGAGGTCGCGGTGCGGCCGTCGGCGGTCGTGGCGGTGACCGTGATCGGGGCGCGACCGGCGGCCGTCGGCGTGGCGGTCAGCGTGAACCGGCCGCCCGCGGCCGTCGTGAGCCGGATCGCCGAGTCGGCGAGAACGGCGGCGTCGCCGGAGGTCGCCGTCAGCGTGACGTCCTCGCCGAGGGGGTCCGCCACGGTGCCGGTCGCCGCCGGGTTGGCCGGGTCGCCGACGACCGCGGACAGCGCGTTGCCGGTGCCGCCCGCGACACGCACGTCCCAGGCCAGCGTCGGCAGCTCCTCCCCCGGGTCGACCGCGTCGGTGCCCGGCACGTAGCCCGGGGCGAACGCGACGCCGCGGAACGCGGTGCCCGGCGCCGCCTGCGCGATCGTGCGCTCCTGCGCGACGTCGAACGTGGCGTCGCCGGTGTCGATCAGCCGGACCGCCTCGTTGCCCTGGAGGGCGCCGCGGACCGCGTACAGCACGACGTCGTCGCCGGCCACGCGGCCGGTGACGCCCCAGAACGCGCCGGCGTAGCTCCCGACGTAGGTCCAGGCGGCGCCGTCGCGGACGTACTTCGCCAGGCCGGGGCTCGTGCCCTCGGTGTAGGTGACGTACAGCAGGTCGTCGCCGACGAACGTGAAGTCGTGCGCGACGTCGGAGCCGGCGGGGGCGGCCGCGACGAGCGTCTGGGCGGCGCCCCCGGTCGTGGGCAGGCCGGTGCCGACGGCGCTGACGCCGGAGAACCCGGAGCGGTCGCTCGACACGTACAGCTGCCCGTCGTGGATCACGGGCACCCGCGCGTTGTTGAGCGTCGACGAGCCGGACACCACCGCGGTCGGCGCGTCGCCGCCCCGGGGGACCGCCAGCACGCCGCCCTTGGTCGTCGGCGCGTCGTTGCCGTGCCCGCCTGCCCAGAGCGTCGAGCCGTCCGCCGTCACCACGCCGCGGACGTGCCGCTTCGAGAAGCCGTCGGCCAGCGTCGTCGAGGTGTCGACCGAGCCGTCCGCGCCCACCAGCGCCGCCACCCGGAGCAGCCCCGGGGCGTCGGCGTCGTTCACGGCGGCGGTGCCGGGCGCCGCGTCGTACCCGCCGAGCGTCACGTACCGGTGGTCGGCCGACTGCTGGAGCGCGCCCTGCTGGTCCCGGTCGGCGCCGAGGGTGAACGCGTGCTGACCCGTCCCCGCGTCGGCGGCGGTCGGCAGCGCGATGCTGCCACCCAGGACGCCCTCGCCGTCGAGCAGCTGGATCGCGACCGGCACCGCCACGTTGCCCGTGGTGGCGCCGTCGCCGACCACCGACAGGGCGAGGCGGTCGGGGTCCGGGTCGGCGGCGCCGGCGGACGCGGCGAGGCCGGTCCCCGTCAGCGCGGCGGCGACGGCGATCGCCGCCAGGCGTGGTGCGAGGCGTCGTGCGAGGCGCATGGGTGGCGGACCTCCGGGTCGGGGGTGCGAGGGGGCGCCCGGGCGCGGCGGCGCTGCGGCGCGCGCACGACGGGCCCGCCCACCCAACCGGGACGGGGTCAACCGGAGGTGAACGGCGGGTGGCCGGGGCGCCACGCGGGGGCCAAGGGCAGGGGCGCCGTGCGGTTCCGGCTACCCGGCGGCGCGCGGCGGCCCGGCCGGGCCGCCGATCGGGCACCACGCCGCCACCAGCCACGGTGACGCTGCGGTGGCACGGGACCGTCGTCCCGGGTGAAACCCGCCCGGATCGCCGGAATCACCCTCCCGCTCCATCGCCTCGGGGCACAGTGAGCGCACAGGGCCCCTCGACGAACGGACACCGACGTGCGCGCAGCAGTGAGCACCCCCCGACCCCGAGCTGCCGTCCAGAACGCGCGTCGGGTCGCAACGGCCGCGCTGAGTGCAGTCCTCGCCCTGTGCGCGACCGCCCTGCCCGCCTCAGCCCGGACGGGCACCTTCGACGATGAGACCGGGGAGCCCGGTCTCATCGCCACGACCGACATCGCGCGGTACTCCCTGCGCCTGGACGGCTCCACGGCGAAGGCGACGATCTACTTCGCAGCCTGGGACCCCTCCGTGGTCGACCGGTACCAGTACTCCGCGGCGATCGAGACGACCGGTGACGTCCGGGTCGAGTACCAGATGATCAAGCTCTCGGTCGGCAACGGGTCCGGGAACGACGGGCGGACCGAGCTGCTCAGGCCGACCGGTATGGACTCGGAGGTCGTGCCCGGTTGCCCTGTCACCTTCACCCCGTCGGCCACGTCCCGCAGCGTCAGCCTGAGCGTCGCCGCGGAGTGCATCGGTAGCCCGTCCGCGGCACGCGTCTCGGTGTACGCGGTTCCGATCTTCGGGGCGATGGAGACGGACAGCGCACCGAGCGACGAGTACGCCTACAGCCCGTGGGTGACCGCGGGCCCGAGCGGACCGGACGTGCCGACGCTGCCGGTGTACCGGTTCTGGAGCCCCGGATTCGACAACGCCCACTTCTTCACCACGAACCCCGACGAGGCCGCGCGGTTGACCGCGAGCGACCGGAACTGGGTCGCCGAGGGCCAGCCGTTCTCCGCGTTCGCCGCCGACGGCAGCACCTGCGCCGCCGGGACGACGGCGGTGCACCGGTTCTACTCGATGCGGTTCCGGTCCCACTTCTTCACCGCCAGCGCCGCCGAGAAGAACGCAATCGTCGCCGGCGACAAGAACTGGGCCTACGAGGGCGTCGCCTACTGCGCGACCACCACCGCGCAGCCGGGCACCACGCCCCTGTACCGGTTCTGGAGCCCGACGTTCGGCAAGCACCACTTCACCACCGACGCCGCCGAGGCCCGCCGGCTCGACGTGGACGACCCGAGCTGGGACGCCGAGGGCATCGCGTACTACGTCGCCCCCTGACGCGTCCTCGTCCCGCCTCGAGAGGCCCGGCACTACGTTGACGGCACGACCTCGACGTCCGCGAAGGTGCGGTTCGACGCTTCCGCTCGGGGTCTCGGTGGTGAACCACGGCGGGAGGCGCCATGCGGGTGCACGGAGAACAGGTCATCGGTCGGCCCGCCCGGGCAGCGACCGCGTCGGTGGTGCTCGCGCTGTCGCTCGCGATGGTGATGGGTACGGGGCCCGCCCCCCGCGCGGGGCATGTCCACGGGTCACGACACGGCCGTCCTGCCGACACGTGTCGAGCTGGATCCGCTGCCCGGCGGCCCCGGGCTGTTCCGCGACGGGCACTACTACGCGAGCCTGCCCTATCAGACCGGGCACTCGGGCTGGCCCGGGCCAGGCACGGTCGACATCGGTCAGACCGGTGACCGCTTCGTGATGCTGAACTCCTTCCGGTACTGCAACCGGTGGCCGTCGGGGTGCAGCTGGGACGAGGGCGGGTTCGGCGGTGCGACGGTTGTCCGGCCGGGGGCCGGCGGAGGCGTCCAGTGGTTCCAGATGGGCACGGCCGCGTACCCGCCCGGGCAGACCACTTACCGCAGCTTCTTCTTCGGGAACCCCGGGGACATCCCGCTGGCGCTGACGATGCAGGACCAGATCCGGGTTCCCGCGGTGTTCCGCCCGTCGACCGGGCAGTGGTTCGTCGCCACCGGCTACGGACCCGAGACGGGGCCGCCCGGCGGCGCGATCGCACTGTCCTACGGCGACCCGGGCGACGTGCCGGTCGTCGGAGACTGGGACGGCGACGGGACGCAGACCCCGGGAGTGTTCCGGAACGGGGTGTTCTACCTGCTCAACTCGCTGCGCTCGGGCGGTGCCGACATCGTCGTACGGTTCGGCAACCCGGGGGACGTCCCCCTCGGCGGGGACTGGGACGGGGACGGGGACGCCACGGTCGGGGTGTACCGTGCCGGCCGCTGGTTCCTCACCGACGACTCCGACGCGGCCCGCGTCGGCCACGTCTTCGACAACGGCACCGCGGACTTCCAGCCCTACGTCCCCTGACCTGCAGGCGTGCCGGAAGAGGCGCGGGAGTCCGATGCGCCGGCCCGCCCCCGGTCGGCGGTGCGATCGCGCTCCGGGCGGGAGGAGCGCGCGCTGACCTGCGCGTCGAGTAGTGGGCCCGGCCGGTCTCGAACCGACGACCTCCGCGGTGTAAGCGCGGCGCTCTGACCAACTGAGCTACAGGCCCCTGCTGCGGTGCGCAGCCTACCGGTGCGGGTGCTGCCCCTGGACGCGGGTCACAGCCCTGCGACCGCCTCGCGGTACGCCGCGAACGGCCGCGCGACCCCGGCGGCGGACTCGACCGACCACCGCAGGACACCGGCGGCGTCGAGCAGGAACGACCCCCGCCGCGCGTACCCGTCGACCTCGTCGAGCACGCCGTACGCCCGCGCCGCGGCGCCGTGCGGCCAGAAGTCCGACAGCAGCGGGAACGTGTACCCGTCCTGCTCGGCCCAGGCGCGCAGCGAGGGCGCGGGGTCGCAGGACACGGCCCGGACGTCGACGCCCGCGAGCTCGGGCAGGTGCGCCTGCAGCTCGGTGAGCTCGGCGGTGCACACCCGCGAGAACGCGAACGGCACGAACACGAGCAGCACCGGTCGGGCGGACGGTCCGCCGACCGCCACCTGCGCGCCGTGCGCGTCCGGCAGCGTCAGCGCGGGCGCGGCGGCGCCGACGACCGGCGGCCCCGCGGCCCCGCTCACGACCGGGAGGTCAGCGCCCGCGGCCGCGGCTGCCGAGGCGCGTCGCGGACCAGTCGCCCGCGATCGAGAACGTGCTCGTCGCGTGCAGGCCGGCCGTCGTCGCGGCCTCCTCGATGTCGTCGTGCCCGACGTGGCCGTCGCGGCCCGGCTTCGGGGTGAGGACCCACATCTGGCCGCCATCGTCGAGCACGGTCATGGCGTCCATGAGGGTGTCGGCCAGGTCGCCGTCCTCGTCGCGGAACCAGATGACCACGCCGTCCACGACGTCGTCGTAGTCCTCGTCGACGAGCTCCGTGCCGGTGATCTCCTCGACCCCGGACCGCAGGGCGTCGTCGACGTCGTCGTCGTAACCGAACTCCTGGACCACCTGGCCCGAGGTGAACCCGAGACGGCCCGCCCCCGAGGGAGCGTCGCCGGTGCTGGATGCCACGTCCTGACCTGTTCCTTCCGTCGGGCGTGCCGGGCCGGTCCCGAGCACCACCTGTTCGATGATCACCGAACGGTAGCCCACCGCACCCCACGTCCGCGTGGCAAGCGGCGTCGTGGCGCCGGGATGTCGGCGCGGCGCGGACCAGCGCGTCCGGCCCGCAGGACGCCGCGACCCGGCCGAGGTGTCCGCCCGGGACCGCGCCGGGCACCGCACCCGGAGGTCCTCGCGGGCCGCGCGACCCGCACGCGCACCCCGGAAAGCGCCCGTGACGTGCCCGGACGTGACCGGGGACACCCTCCCGGGAGCCGATTGTCACGGACGTCACGCATCCCGACCGGTGGACTGGGAGACTTTCGGTGTCCGGACGGCGGACAATGGTCCTACTACCCGCCCGGCGGCGGCGCGCACCGAAACCGGCGCGCACGCCGGCGGGCCGAGATGCGCACCGGGGCCGACCGGCCCCCCGCGTGGAGAGGCGAGGAGCACTGGTGGCTTCGAAGGACGAGCGCGGACCGCTCATCAACGGCCTGCTGAGCCAGGTCCCGGACGTGGACCCCGAGGAGACCTCCGAGTGGGTCGAGTCCATCGACGGGCTCATCGACGACAAGGGCGGCCCCCGGGCCCGCTACGTGCTGCTGAGCATGCTCAAGCGAGCGCGTGAGCGGAACGTCGCGGTGCCGGCCGAGCTGAACACGCCGTACGTCAACACCATCGGCGTCCACGAGGAGCCGTACTTCCCGGGTGACGAGGTGCTGGAGCGCCGGTACCGCTCCTGGAACCGGTGGAACGCCGCGGTCATGGTGACCCGCGCGCAGCGCCCCGGCGTCGGCGTCGGCGGCCACATCTCGTCGTACGCGTCGGTGGCGACGCTGTACGAGGTGGGCCTCAACCACTTCTTCCGCGGCAAGGACCACCCGGGCGGCGGCGACCAGATCTACTTCCAGGGCCACGCCTCCCCCGGCGTCTACGCCCGCGCGTTCCTCGAGGGCCGGCTGTCCGAGCACCAGCTCGACGGCTTCCGCCAGGAGGTCTCGCACCCGGGCGGCGGGCTGCCGTCCTACCCGCACCCGCGCCTGATGCCGGACTTCTGGGAGTTCCCGACGGTGTCGATGGGCCTCGGCCCGGCGTCGGCGATCTACCAGGCGTGGACCAACAAGTACCTGCACCTGCGCGGCATCAAGGACACCAGCCAGCAGGACGTCTGGGCGTTCCTCGGCGACGGCGAGATGGACGAGCCCGAGTCGCGCGGCATGCTGCAGCACGCCGCCCAGCAGGGCCTCGACAACCTGACCTTCGTGGTGAACTGCAACCTGCAGCGCCTCGACGGCCCGGTCCGCGGCAACGGCAAGATCATCCAGGAGCTCGAGGCGCAGTTCCGCGGCGCCGGCTGGAACGTCATCAAGGTCGTGTGGGGCCGCGAGTGGGACGCCCTGCTCAACGCCGACAAGGACCGCGCGCTCGTCCACCTGATGAACGAGACGCCCGACGGCGACTACCAGACGTACCGCGCGGAGAACGGCGCGTTCATCCGCGAGCACTTCTTCGGGCGCGACCCGCGCACCAAGCAGCTCGTCGAGAAGATGACCGACGACGAGATCTGGGCGCTCAAGCGCGGCGGCCACGACTACCGGAAGATCTACGCCGCCTACAAGGCCGCGCGCGAGCACACCGGGCAGCCGACCGTCATCCTGGCGCACACCGTCAAGGGCTACGGCCTGGGCTCCGGCTTCGCCGGGCGCAACGCCACGCACCAGATGAAGAAGCTCAAGGGCGCCGAGCTCAAGGCCCTGCGCGACTCGCTCTCCATCCCGATCACGGACGAGCAGATCGACGAGAACCCGTACCTGCCGCCGTACTTCCACCCCGGCCAGGACGACCCGGCGATCCAGTACCTCCAGGAGCGCCGCCGCCAGCTGGGTGGCTACGTGCCCGAGCGCCGCTCGACGCACAAGCCGCTGACGCTGCCGGGCGACCAGGCCTACGAGCTGCTGAAGAAGGGCTCCGGCACGCAGGAGGTCGCCACGACGATGGCGCTCGTGCGGCTGTTCAAGGACCTCGTGAAGGACAAGGAGCTGGGCAAGCGCCTGGTCCCGATCATCCCCGACGAGGCCCGCACGTTCGGCCTGGACTCGATCTTCCCGAGCGCGAAGATCTTCAACACGAACGGCCAGAACTACCTCGCCGTCGACCGCGACCTCATGCTCTCCTACAAGGAGTCCGAGTCCGGCCAGATCATGCACACCGGCATCAACGAGGCCGGTTCCGCCGCCGCGTTCCAGTCGGTGGGCACGTCGTACGCCACGCACGGCGAGGCGCTGATCCCGTTCTACTTCTACTACTCGATGTTCGGGTTCCAGCGGACGGCCGACCAGTTCTGGGCGGCCGGCGACCAGATGACCCGCGGGTTCCTCATCGGCGCCACCGCCGGCCGCACCACGCTGACCGGCGAGGGCCTGCAGCACGCCGACGGCCACTCGCCGCTGCTGGCCGGCACCATGCCGCACGTCGTGCACTACGACCCGGCGTACGGCTACGAGATCCGGCACATCGTCCGCGACGGCATCCAGCGGATGTTCGGCGAGGACGGCCGCGAGCCCGACGTCATCTACTACCTGACGGTCTACAACGAGCCGATCGTCCAGCCGGTCGAGCCGGAGGACGTGGACGTCGAGGGCATCCTGAAGGGCATCCACCTGCTGTCCCCGGCCGAGGGCGACGGGCCGAAGGCCCAGATCCTCGCGTCCGGCGTGGCGGTGCCGTGGGCGCTCGAGGCGAAGCAGCTGCTCGCCGACGACTGGGGAGTGCACGCCGCGGTCTGGTCCGTGACGTCCTGGAACGAGCTGCGCCGCGAGGCGCTGGCCGCCGACCAGCACGCGTTCCTGAACCCGGGCGAGGAGGCGCGCACGCCGTACCTCACCGCCAAGCTCCAGGGCGCCGAGGGCCCGTTCGTCGCCACCACCGACTACGACCACCTCGTCGCCGACCAGGTGCGCGAGTGGATCCCGGGCCGGTACGCCACGCTCGGCGCCGACGGGTTCGGGTTCTCCGACACCCGCGCCGCCGCCCGCCGGCACTTCAAGATCGACGGCCCGTCGACCGTGGTCCGCGTCCTGCAGCAGCTCGCCCGCGAGGGCAAGGTCGCGGCGGACGCCCCGGCGCAGGCCATCGAGCGGTACCGGCTGCACGACGTGACCGCCGGGACCTCCGGCAACGCGGGCGGCGAGTCCTGACCGGACGAGCCTAACGCACGCGACGGGCCCCGCACCCCTCCACGGAGGGATGCGGGGCCCGTCGCCGTCCCGGGGGCGATGCGCGGCGTGCCTGGGTGCGCCGGGACCGGTGGTTCGTGCTCGAGATCGGTGCTTGCAAGCACCGATCTCGAGCGGAACCACCGATCTCGGCGACCTCCCGCCGCGCGTCAGGCGCCCGCGTGCCGCTCCGCCTGGTCGACCAGGCGCGTCAGCTCGCGGCGCATCTGGGCGATGTCGTCCTGCTTCGGGTACAGGTCGAGGCTCGCGAGGTGCTGCTTGGCGTCGAGCGGCCGGTCGGCCTCGACGGCGGCGAGCACGAGCTCGCGCCCGACCTCGGGGTCGTGGTCCTTCGGGTGCCAGTGCCCGGTGCCGAGGCCGAGCGCCTCGACGGGCAGCCCCGCCTCGCGCAGCAGCCGCAGGCCGGCGACCAGGGCCGCGCCCGAGGAGTCGCGCTCGGCGGCTGTCGTCAGCCGGCGGAGCGTCCCCTCCAGGTCGTCGCGCACGGACAGCCGCGCGACCTCGACCAACGGGTACCAGGCCCGCGGGTTGCCGGCGAGCTCCTCGCCGAGCGACCACACGGCCAGGTCGGCGGCGCGCTGGCGCTCCGCGTCGTCGGCCTCGGCGGTCAGGGGGTCGTCGTCGACGCCGGTCACGGCGTGCCGGCGGACGATCTCGGCGAGGGCCGCGAAGGCGCGCTCGTCGTTGGGATCGTCGCCGAGGCGGGACCTCAGGGCGTCCTCCTGGGGGACGTCGCCGTGCCGGGGGGCAGCCGTCGGCCGGCGCGCCCCGATCCGGGACGCGGGCGCAGGGCGGCCCAGCAGGCGGCGCAGTCGGGGCAGCAGAGCCATGACGCGACACTATCCGGTGCACTCGTCCCGCACCGGTCGAACGGCCCGCAGCTCCCCGCGCCACGGCCCGGACCTTTGTCGGTTCCCCACAACGGGGCCCTATGCTCACGCCATGCCTCAGCCCCGCCGGACGTCCGCGGCCCCCGCCCCCGAGGGCGCCGCCCCGGCCCCGTCGCCCGCCGCGCCGTCGACCCCGACCGCCGCGACCGCGACACCGCCCGAGGCCCCGGCCGGCGACGCCCCCCGGGCCGCCGCCCCGGTCGACGGCCTGTCCCCCGCCCGCACCCGCACCCGCGCCGGCCGCATCGCCACCGCGCCGGACGCGAGCAACGGCGAGACCCTGCGCCGCGTCCGCGAGGGCAGCGGCGTGCTGGCCGCGGCGGCGATGCGCCGGCTGGACGAGGACCTCGACTGGTACCGCGCCCTGCCCGCCGACGACCGGTCCTGGGTCGGGCTCGTCGCCCAGGCCGGCATCACCGCCTTCGTCACCTGGTTCGCCGACCCGTCCCGCCCGCCGCACGGCGTCGGCGAGATCTTCGCGACCGCCCCGCCCGAGCTGACCCGGTCGATCTCCCTGCAGCACACGCTGCAGCTGGTCCGCGTGGTGGTCGACGTCGTGGAGTCGCACAGCGACCGGCTCGCGGCGCCCGGCGGCGAGCGCGACCTGCTCGAGGCCGTGCTGCGGTACTCCCGCGAGGTGGCGTTCTCGGCCGCCGAGGTCTACGCCCGCGCCGCCGAGGTCCGTGGCGCCTGGGACGCCCGGCTGGAGGCGCTGGTCGTCGACGCCCTGCTGCGGGGCGACGTCGACGACTCGCTGCGGTCCCGGGTCGCGGCGCTCGGCTGGAGCGGCCGCGGCAGCACGCTGGTCGTCGTCGGCACCACCGCCTCCCCGCTCGACGACGTCCGGACATCCGACCTGCGCCGGGCGACCCGCCGCGCCGCGGACGACGCGCTGGTCGGCATCCAGGGCGACCGGCTCGTGGTGTTTCTCGGCGGCACCGGCGACCTGCGTGAGGCCGCGGCGTCCCTGCTCCCGCGGTTCGGTCCCGGCCCCGTGGTCCTCGGCCCGACCGGCGAGGACCTCGCCGACGCCGCCCGGTCCGCCCGCGCCGCGCTCGCCGGGCTGGCCGCGATCTCCGCGTGGCCGCAGGCGCCGCGCCCCGTGCTCGCCGACGACCTGCTGCCCGAGCGGGTGCTCGTCGGCGACGCGAGCGCCCGCGCCCTGCTGGTCGAGCAGGCGTACGTCCCGCTGCTGGCCAGCACCGGCAGCCTGCTGGAGACCCTCACCGCGTACCTGGCGGCGGGCCGGTCCCTGGAGGCCGCGGCCCGCACGCTCTACGTGCACCCGAACACGGTCCGCTACCGCCTGCGCCGCGTCGCCGAGGTCACGGGCTGGGACCCGCTGGACCCCCGCGAGGCCTACGTCCTCCAGCAGGCCCTCGCGGTCGGCCGCCTGGACCACCCCGGCGCCTGACTCCCGCCGAGGTCGTCGGTTCCGGCCACCGCACCCCCGGCGGAACCGACGACCTCGGGCGCAACCGCCGACCTCGCGCCCCGCGGGACGCCGCGGGACGCCGCGGGGGTTGTGGGACCCGGACAAGTCGGACCCGGCAACGGTGTGCGGGTCGTGAGCGGGCGCGGCGCGTCCGCACCGGCAGAGTGGTCGGGTGCTCGCGATCGTCTGCCCCGGACAGGGCGCCCAGACCCCCGGAATGCTCGCCCCCTGGCTCGAGCTGCCCGGATCCGCCGACCGCCTGGCGGCCTTCTCGGAGGCCTCGGGCGTCGACCTGACGGCGCACGGGACGACCTCCGACGCCGACACCATCCGCGACACCGCGGTGGCCCAGCCCCTCATCGTGTCCACCTCGCTCCTCGCGCTCCGAGCGCTCGAGGACGAGGGCGGCGCGGTGACCGCCGGCGCCACGGCGGGGCACTCGGTCGGCGAGTTCGCCGCCGCGGCCGTCGCGGGCGTGCTCGACGACGCCGCCGCGGTGGCCCTGGTCGGGCAGCGCGCCCGGTTCATGGCCGAGGCCGCGGCCGCCGAGCCCACCGGGATGACCGCCGTCCTCGGCGGCGACCCGGACGAGGTGCTCGCGGCGATCGAGGCGGCCGGCCTGTGGCCCGCCAACGTCAACGGCGGCGGCCAGGTCGTCGCCGCCGGTGCGCAGGACGCGCTGGCCCGGTTCGCCGAGAACCCGCCGGCCCGCGCCCGCGTCGTGCCGCTGCAGGTGGCCGGCGCGTTCCACACCCCGTTCATGCAGCCCGCCCGCGACGCGTTCGCCGCCGTCGCCGCCGAGGCCGCCGCCGCGTCGCCCCGCGTGACCCTGCTCACCAACGCCGACGGCACCGCCTTCGGCCCGGACGCCGCCGGCGCCGACGTCGTGGCCCGCCTGGTGTCGCAGATCGCCCAGCCGGTGCGCTGGGACCTGTGCCAGGCGACCCTCGTCGAGCTCGGCGTGACCGGCCTGCTGGAGCTCGCCCCGGGTGGTGTGCTCAAGGGCCTGGCCCGGCGTAGCCTGCCCGGGGTGGAGACGGTCGCGATCACCTCGCCGGCCGACCTGCCCGCCGCCCGGGACCTCGTCGCCCGCCACACCGCGACCCCCGGCGCCGCGCCCACGACCGACGACTCCCGGGAGACCGCGAAGTGACCCGCCCCACCCTGACCCAGGCGACCGGCCCCGCCCACACGCGGATCCTCGGCCTGGGCGCCGCCCGCGGCGAGAACGTCGTCCCGAACGACGACCTGGTCGGCCCGATCGACTCCTCGGACGAGTGGATCCGGCAGCGCACCGGCATGGTGACCCGCGTCCGCGCGGGCGCCGACACCGACGTGCTGGACCTGGCCGAGGCCGCCGCCCGCCAGGCGATCGCGAACGCGGGCCTGACCGGCGCGGACATCGACGCGGTCATCCTGGCGACCGTCACCTACTTCCACCAGACGCCGTCGGGCGCCGCGATCCTCGCGGACCGGCTCGGCGCGACCCCGGCCGCCGCGTTCGACGTGTCGGCCGCCTGCGCGGGCTACTGCTACGGCATCGGCCAGGCGGACGCCCTGGTGCGCGCCGGCACCGCGCGCAACGTGCTGGTCATCGGCGCGGAGAAGATGAGCGAGTTCGTCGACCCCACGGACCGCTCCATCTCCTTCCTGCTCGGCGACGGCGCGGGCGCGGTCGTCATCGGCCCGTCGGACTTCCCCGGCATCGGCCCGACCGTGTGGGGCTCGGACGGCTCGCAGTCGCAGGCCATCCGCCAGACCCACTCCTGGCTGGACACCCGGGACAACGGCGCGGGCTGGCCGACGCTGCGCCAGGAGGGCCCGAGCGTCTTCAAGTGGGCCGTCTGGCAGATGGCCCCGGTCGCCGAGAAGGCCCTGGCCGCCGCGGGCGTCACCGCCGACCAGATCGACGCGTTCATCCCGCACCAGGCGAACATGCGGATCATCGACCAGATGATCAAGCAGCTGAAGCTGCCCGAGACCGTCGCGGTCGGCCGGGACATCGCCGACACCGGCAACACGTCGGCCGCCTCCATCCCCCTGGCCACCGAGCGCCTCATCCGCGAGGGCCAGGTCAAGAGCGGCGACCTGGCGCTCCAGATCGGCTTCGGCGCGGGCCTCGTCTACGCCGCCCAGGTGGTCGTGCTGCCCTGACGGGCCGCGCGACCGCAGTACCGTTCATCGACCGCACGACCGTCGCCCCGCCTCACGGCGGGGTGCAGCACACAACCAAGGAGACACCGATGGCGCACAGCGAGCAGGAGATCCTGGCCGGCCTGGCCGAGATCGTCAGCGAGGAGACCGGCCTGCCGACCGACTCGGTCCTGCCCGAGAAGTCGTTCACGGACGACCTCGACATCGACTCCCTGTCGATGATGACGATCGTGACCCTGGCCGAGGAGAAGTTCGAGGTCCGCATCCCGGACGACGAGGTCAAGAACCTCGCGACCGTCGGCGACGCGGTGTCGTTCATCTCGAACGCCCAGGCCTGAGACACCCGACCGGGGTCCGCGCCGCGCCGCCGCCTCGCGCGGCGTCGACGGGAGCCGAGCGCTCCCGCGGCGCGGACCCCGGTCGCGTCCCGGCACCCCCGGGGCACCCCCGAACCACCCGCACGCACCCGACACCCAGGAGCACCTCATGAGCACGCGAGTCGTCGTCACCGGCCTCGGCGCCACGACCCCGCTCGGCGGGGACGTCCCCACCACCTGGCAGGCCGCCCTGGCCGGCACGTCGGGCGCGCGCACCCTGGACAACGACTGGTCGGAGAAGTACGGCCTCCCGGTCGACTTCGCCGCCACGCTCGCGGTCCGCCCGGAGGAGGTCCTCCCCCGGCCCGAGATGAAGAAGATGGACCCCTCGGCGCAGTACGCGATCATCGCGTCCCGCGAGGCGTGGGCCGACGCCGGCTCGCCCGAGGTCGACCCCGACCGGCTCGGCGTGGTCGTGTCCTCCGGCATCGGCGGCATCTGGACCACCCTCGACGCGTGGGACACCCTGCGCGAGAAGGGCGCCCGCCGCGTCCTGCCGATGACCGTCCCCATGCTCATGCCGAACTCGCCGTCCGCGTACGTCGAGCTGGAGTTCGGCGCCCGCGCCGGGGCGCACGCCCTGGTGTCGGCCTGCGCCTCCGGCGCCGAGGCGATCGGCTACGCCGTCGACATGATCCGCAGCGGCCGCGCGGACGTCGTCATCGCCGGCGGCACCGAGGCGACGATCCACCCGATGCCGATGGCCGCGTTCGCCGCGTCCCGCACGCTGTCGACCCGCTCCGACGACCCGGCCCGCGCCTCGCGCCCCTACGACGTCGACCGCGACGGCTTCGTCATCGGCGAGGGCTCCGGCATCGTCGTCGTCGAGTCCGAGGAGCACGCCCGCGCCCGCGGCGCGAAGGTGTACGCCGAGATCGCCGGCGTCGGCCTGTCCTCGGACGGCTACCACATCACCTCCCCCGAGCCGACGGGCCGCGGCCAGATCGCCGCGATGCGGATGGCGATGAAGGACGCGGGCATCGGCACGGCGGACGTGCGGCACGTCAACGCGCACGCCACCTCGACCGTCGTCGGCGACCTCATCGAGGCCCGCGGCGTCCGCGAGACCCTCGGCGCCGACGCCGACCAGGTCGCGCTGTCCGCCACCAAGTCGATGACCGGCCACCTGCTCGGCGGCGCCGGCGCGCTCGAGACCGTGTTCTCGGTGCTCGCGGTGCACGACCGCCAGGCCCCGCCGACGATCAACGTCGAGAAGCCGGACCCGGAGCTCGTGCTCGACCTGGTCCGGGACACCCCGCGCGCGCTGCCCGAGGGCGACATCGCGGTGGTCAACAACTCGTTCGGCTTCGGCGGCCACAACGTGGCCCTGGTGGTCACGAACGCCTGACCCCCGGGGCCTCGGCCCTGCGCTCCTTCCCCCGACCTCACATCCCGGGACCCTGCGTCGTCATGCAGGCGACCGGACAGGGAGAGGGGTCGCAGCCGTGAAGCACGTCGTCGTCGTCGGTGGTGGGTACGCCGGGTTCTACGCCGCATGGGGGCTCGAGAAGAGGCTCCGCCGGGGCGAGGCGCGGGTCACCGTGATCGACCCGCGCCCGTACATGACGTACCAGCCGTTCCTCCCCGAGGTGGCCTCGGGCTCCGTCGAGGCCCGGCACGCCACCGTGCCGCTGCGCCGGCACCTGCGCCGGACCCGCCTGGTGGCCGGGGCGGTGACGCGGATCGACCACGCGGCACGGACGGTGACGGTGGCGCCGCGGGACGGCCTGCCGTTCGACCTCGCCTACGACGTGGTCGTCGTGACCGCGGGCGCCGTGACCCGCACGCTGCCGATCCCCGGGCTGGTCGACACGGCCATCGGGCTGAAGCAGGTCGAGGAGGCGGTGGCCGTGCGCGACCACGTGCTGACCGCGTTCGACCGGGCGGCGGTCCTGCCTCCCGGCCCGGAGCGGCGCCGGCTGCTCACGTTCACGTTCGTCGGCGGCGGCTTCTCCGGCGTCGAGGCCTTCGGCGAGACCCTCTCGCTGGCGACCTCGCTGCTGGCGTCGTACCCGGAGCTCGGCCCGGAGGACCTCACGTTCCACCTCGTCGAGGCCCGCGACCGGATCCTGCCCGAGGTCACCGATGCGCCGGGCGCGTGGGTCGTGCGGCACCTGCGCGGGCGCGGCGCCCGGGTGCACCTCGGCGCGCAGCTGCTGTCCGCCGTGGCGGGGCACGTGGTGCTGTCCACCGGCGAGGAGTTCGACACCGGCCTCGTCGTCTGGACGGCCGGCAACGCCGCGAACCCGGTCGTGAGCCGGCACACCGACCTGCCCGTCACCGCGCGCGGCCTGGTGCGGGTGCGCGCCGACCTGCGCGTCGAGGACGAGGACGGCGCCGTGGTCCCGGACGCGTGGGCGGCGGGCGACGACGCGGCCGTCCCGGACCTGGCCGGGGCGCCCGGGGCGCTGACCGTCCCGAACGCGCAGCACGCGGTCCGGCAGGGCCGGCTGCTCGCCGCGAACCTCGTCGCGACGCTGCGCGGCCGCCGACCGCGGGACTACGTGCACCACAGCCTCGGGGTCGTCGCCACGCTCGGCCGGCACCAGGGCGTGTTCCAGTACCGCCGGCTGGTGCTCACCGGCCCCCTCGCCTGGCTCGCCCACCGCGGCTACCACGTGCTCGCCGTGCCGACCTGGGAGCGGAAGGTCCGCGTCCTGCTGGTCTGGCTGGGCGCGGCGCTCGGGGGCCGGGACATCGCCTCGCTCGGCGCCGTCGTCGACCCGCGGCGCGCGTTCGTCACCGGCGGCGCCCCCGAACCCGCGGCCACGCCCGTCGACGCGTCGGCGGGTCCCCGCGCGGCCGACCGTGCCACGATCGCCGCAGCGTGACGGGCGACGGGGAGGACACGCGGAGATGAGCGAGCGCGCACCCGGCGTGGACCCGGTCGGCGTCCACGCCGACCCGGGCGGCGACCCGGGCCCCGCCCCGGACGACCTCCCCGACGTGCTCGCCGAGCGCCGCCGGCTGCTCGCGATCGGCTACCGGATGCTCGGCACGCTCGCCGAGGCGGAGGACGCCGTCCAGGAGACGTACGTCCGCTGGTACCGGATGACCGACGCGGAGCGCGCGGCCGTCCGGAACCCCCAGGGCTGGCTCACCCGGGTGATGAGCCGGGTGTGCCTCGACGTGCTCGGGTCCGCGCGGGCCCGCCGCGAACGGTACGTCGGCGAGTGGCTCCCGGAGCCGGTGCCGGCCGACCTGTTCTCGGGCGTCGCCGGCCGGTCGCCCGCGCCGGCCGACGGGGACCCGGCCGACCGGGTGTCGCTCGACGAGGAGGTGAGCACCGCGCTGCTCGTCGTGATGGAGGCCATGACGCCCGCGGAGCGCGTCGCCTTCGTGCTGCACGACGTGTTCGCCCTGCCGTTCGACGAGATCGCCGCGGTCGTCGGCCGGAGCCCGGCGGCCGTCCGGCAGCTCGCCACCTCCGCCCGGCGCCGCGTCCGGGCGCACGACGCCGACCCCGGCCGCGGGACCCGGGAGCACGACGAGGTGCTGGCGGCGTTCGTGGCCGCGGCCGCCGGCGGGGACCTCGCCGCGCTCACCGGGCTGCTGGACCCGTCGGTGACGCTGCGGGCGGACGGCGGCGGGGTCGTCAGCGCCGCGCGGCGGCCGGTGCTGGGCGTCGACCACGTCGCCCGGTTCCTGCTCGGCATCGTCCGGAAGCGGCCCTCGGCGGTCCTGGCCGCCCGGCGCACCGGGGACGGCCTGGCGTTCGCCCTGGAGGACGGCGGGCAGGTCCAGGCTCTGGTCAACGCCCGGGTGCGCGGCGGCCTGATCACGGACCTGTGGCTGCAGGTCAACCCCGGGAAGCTCACCACCTGGTCCGCCTGACCTCACACCGGCGGGCGTCGCGTCGTCATCCTCCCGAGGCCGGCAGGGCGCCGTCCGGGAGGGATCGCCATGAGGATGCTCGTCGCCGGGGGCACCGGCCACGTCGGGAGCCGGCTGACGGCCCGGCTGCGGGAGCTCGGGCACGAGGTGGTGGTCGGGTCGCGGCGCGACGGGTTCGACCCGGTGACCGGCGCGGGCGTCGGGGACGCCGTCCGGGGCGCCGACGTCGTGGTCGACGTGCTCAACACCCCCGAGATGGACGCCGCGGCCGCGACGGCCTTCTTCCGCGGCACCACGGAGCGCCTGCTCGCCGCGGAGCTCAGCACCGGTGTCCGCCACCACGTGCTGCTCTCCGTCGTCGGGGCCGACCGCGCGCTGGCGAACGGGTACTTCGCGGGCAAGGTCGCGCAGGAGGACGCGGTGCGGGAGGGCGACGTGCCGTTCACGATCGTGCGCGCCACGCAGTTCCACGACTTCGTCCCGACGATCGCGGACTGGCTGACCGCCGACGGCGCCGTGCGGGCCACCGGCACGCTGCTGCAGCCCGTCGCGGTCGAGGACGTCGTCGCGCTGCTCGCCGACGTCGCGCAGGGGGCGCCGCTCCAGGACACGGTCGACCTCGCCGGGCCGGACCGCTACCGGCTCGACGACCTGCTCCGCGCCACGCTCGCCGACCGCTCGGACCCGCGCGACGTGGTGACGGTCGACGGCACGTCGCTCGGCGCCGAGTCCGCCGAGGCGCTGGTGCCGCTCGGCGCGCACCGCCGGGGCGGGCGGCCCTACCCGGTGGCCGGGGTGCCGGTGGCGGGCGGGGCGGGGGCGTCGTGAGACCCCGGGGCTCGTGGGCCGCGGCGGGCGCGAGGGGCGGGCGCGCGTGCCGGGCCCCCGCGCACCCCCGGGTGTAGCGTCGCGGGCGTGCAGCTGACCGTGCGCGTCGTCGCGGCCGGCGCGGGCCCCCGCCCGGCGCCGGGCACCCCCGTGCGGGTCGAGGTGCGGGACGTCACCGAGCAGGACGCGGCGAGCGTGCTGGTCGCGGGCGTCGACGCCGAGGCGGTCGACGACGGCACCCGGACGATCGCGACGGTCGCCGTGGACGCCCCCGACGACCTCCTGGCGAGCACGGCCGACCTCGTCGTCTGGGCGCGCGTCGCGGTGAGCGGCGCCGAGCGCACCTCGCACGCGGACCTGGTCTCGACGCAGTCGGTGGCGGTGCCGCGGGACCCGGCGACTCCCGAGGTCGACCTCCCGGTCGTCGCGATCTAGCCGGGCGCGGCCAGCCAGCCGGCGACGGCGTCCGTGAGGGGCAGCCCCGAGCCGTGCTCCGCGAACAGGAACTCGCCCGCCGGGTTCACCTCGAGGAACACGTACTCCCCCTCGGGCGTGAGCCGGAGGTCGACCGCGCCGTACACCAGCCCGAACCGCTTCATCAGCGCGCGCAGCCGGTCGGCGACGTCCTCGGGCAGGTCGGCGGCCCCGGTGCGGGCGCGGGCGAGGTGCAGCCGGAAGTCCGCGTCGTACCCCGTGCCGCTGCTGTCGATCGCGAGCGGGAACAGCCGGTCGCCGACGACGGTCACCCGGAGGTCGGCGCGCGCGGGGACGAACTCCTGGAAGATCACCGGCGCCAGCGGGAGCGAGTCCAGGAGCGCGAGGTCGTCGGGGCGCAGCCGCCGGGTCTCGCGCCACACCCGCTCGGTCGCCGCGAAGATCTTGTAGACCACCGACCCGACGCCCACCCGCTCGACGAACGCCCGGGCCTCCGCCGGGTCGGACGTCATCATCGTCTCCGGCACCCGGAGCCCGAGCCCGCGGGCGACCGCGAGCTGCGTCGACTTGTGCGACGCGGCGGCGTCGAGCGGCGGCGGGTTCATCCACGGGCACGGCAGCAGCTCGTGCAGGCCGCCGAGCGCCGCGTGCCACTCCCCGTACGCGAACCCCCGGGCGTCGTCGTCGGCGATCCCGCCGACGTCGACGAGCTGCGGGCGCCGCCACCACACCGCGGTCGCGTCCGTGAGGTCGGTGACGCCGCGCGCGTCGGCCACCCGCACCGCCGGGCCACCCGCGCCCGCGGGGTCGAGGGTGAGCGTCAGGTCGCGCCCGAACCGCGCGTAGTCGAGCAGGTACGTCTCCCGGCCCCAGGACGCCAGCCGGCCGACCACGGCGGTCGCATGGACGTCCGCGGGGTGCGAGACGACGACGATCACCCCGCTCACTGCCCGGGGTCGACGAGCTGCACGACCTGGTCGACGAGCGCCGCCTGCTCGGCCGCGAGGGCGTCGACAGCCGCCTCGAGCGCGGCGAGCCGGGCCAGGACGTCCGGGGACCCGGCGTCGGACGCGCCCGCGGTGCCCGCGGCGCCCGGGGTGCCCGCGTGCGGCGTGCCGAGGGCGAACGGGACGCGGCCCGCGAGCTGCCCCGGGTCGACGACGCGCCCGCCCGGCCCGGGGAGCGCGCCCTCCTGCAGCGTGAAGCCGCCGAGGTTCTCCCGGATCGTCTCGATCCGTTCCTTGATCGTCTCGGGGATGCGCTCCTTGACGGTCTCGGGCTGCAGCTCCTTGAGCGTCTCCGGCAGGCGTTCCTTCAGCGTCTCCGGGGCGAGCTCCTTCAGGTCTCCGGCTGCAGCTCCTTGAGCGTCTCCGGCAGCCGCTCCTTCAGCGTCTCCGGGCCGAGCTCCTTGAGCGTCTCGGCCGGCGACTTCCCGGGGCAGAGCACGTTCGCCGCGGCGATGTCGCCCGCGCTCAGGGCCACCCGCTGGCCGATCTGCGC
Source organism: Cellulomonas sp. Y8 (assembly GCF_008033115.1). NCBI lineage: Bacteria > Bacillati > Actinomycetota > Actinomycetes > Micrococcales > Cellulomonadaceae > Cellulomonas > Cellulomonas sp. Y8. Next base: position 3,843,341 of record NZ_CP041203.1, on the reverse strand, counting down.
GGCGGGGTCGACGGGGGTGATCGTCTCCGCGCCCCCGACGCCGAACGCGTCCCGCGGGTAGTGCATGATCGAGCCGTAGTCGTAGGCGCCGACGTCGTCGCCGTCGGTGATGTGCTGGTTGAAGTTGTGCTCGAAACCCGCCTGGATGTTGGCCCAGTTGATCGTCACGAAGGCGTCCCGGTCGGCCCGGGACTGCTCGTGCCACAGCCCGACGGCGTGCCCGATCTCGTGGATCGTCCGCCCCCGGTCGCACCCGCCCGCGAGGTTGATGAACTGCTGGCCCCCGCGCATCCCGACCGACGACGAGCACCCGCTGCCCGGCCGGAACGTGACCCAGTTCGGGTGGGACGCCGCGTTCGCCGCGGTGCGCTCCACGAACCTGAAGTTGGTGTTCTGCTGCCAGTGCGCGATCGCCTCGGTGACCCGCGCCTGGTCGGTCAGCGTGGGGTCGATGTCGTACGGGACCAGGCACCCCGGCCACCGGAACTGGTCGCCGGTGATGATCACGCCGGACTCGAGCTCGCCGCGCAGCTCCGCCTTGAGCTGCTCGGACTCGCGCTCCACCTGGTCGACCGGGCCGAGCACGATGTCGCCCTCGAAGATCGCGTCCCCGTCGATGTCGACGTAGCGGACGACCTGGGCGCGGAAGTTGTTGCCGGAGATGAACGCGGTGCGCACGTCGTCGGAGGAGCGGAACTCGCCCTCCGGTCCTTCCTGGCTCGGCGACATGTCGGGCCCTCCCCCTGAGGTTGCCGGCGGCGCCGGCACCGACGCCGGGTCCCAGGCTCCGCGCGGTGCGCGCGGGCGCGTCACCCCGCGCGGATGAGCGGGCGGTCCGGGCCGTTCGGCCCGCGCCGTCCCCCGGGCCCGTGCGTAGCGTCGACTCCCATGGACGCGATCACCCGGCACGAGATCCACGAGGGCTGGGCGCACGCCGGGATGGTCGAGGCCGGCGGCCTCGTGTTCGTCTCCTCCTGCGTCGGCAGCACGACCGGCACGACGACCGAGCAGGTGCACGGCGCCCTCGACACCCTGGAGGCCCGGCTGGCCACGCTCGGCCTGTCGCTCGCCGACGTGGTGCAGGTCGACGCGCTGTTCGCGGACATCTGGGAGATCCCGGCGATGGAGGCGGTGTTCCGCGAGCGGCTCGTGGCGGGCTACCCGGCGCGGAAGTCGATCCAGACGGCATTCGCGCACGAGCGGCTGCGGTTCCAGCTCGACGCGGTGGCGCACCGGGCGGGCTGAGCGGGCGCGACCCGCCGCACCGCCGGCGCGGGCCCGGCCTCGCCCCTCCGCGCGCGAGCGAGCCCACTGAGCCAGATCGCCGACTTGCGCCCGGACGCACGAGTGCCCCGTTCCGGGGAGGGACGGGGCACTCGACGCTCGCGGAACGCTCGGTCAGGTGCGGGCCTTGACGGCGCAGGTCCCCACCATGCCGACGTTCCCGCCCAGGATGCCCGCGGCGCAGATGAGGCACCCGGCTCCGGCGGTGGCGGCGCAGACGACGCCGCACGCCGCGGCGATCAGGCCGATCGTCACGCCGACGAGCCCGGCGTCGCTCAGGCACTTCTTGAACTTGTTGATGCTCCATCCGACCGTGTGGAACGTGCCATCGGACTCCGCCTCGTCCGAGGTGGTGACGACGACGTCCTTGACGAGCGTCCCGTCCTGCCAGATCTTCATCCCGGCGGACTCGGGGTCGATCATCGACGAGGCCATCTCGACGATCCCCATGCCCTGCTCGGTCGCCATGAACGCGACCTTCGTCGTCATCGGCAGGTCTGTGCCGCTGAGGGGCACCGTGACGGCCTCGATGCCGTCGAGGTCCTGCGCGACGGCGTTCGCCCAGTCCAGGGTCAGACCGCTCTGAGGCTCGTACCCGAGCCCCTGGGCGAGCTCGATCCGGCTGTCGCTCGCCCTGTCGCTCACGGGCTGCACGTCAGCCGCCTTCTGCACGACCGGACGCAGCCGGCTGTCGGTGGTCAGCTCGTCGACGTCCAGCACCTGCGTCTCCGGGACCGCGGCACTCACGGTCTGGAGGGCCCTCGTCGGCGCCGCGACGCCGGTCGCCGCAGCCTCGAACGTGGTCGAGCTGTTCGTCCAGTGCGCTGACCCCAGCGCGGTCGCAGTCAGCGCGAGCGCGAGCGCGGTCACCGTCACACGCGCCGCGCCAGACTTGCGCACATCAGTGCTGCGATGGCGCCACGCCGACACGACAGCGCCGGCCGCGAAAAGAATCGCCGCGATGATGAGGTACGCCCTGAGCGCCGGGACCGCGACACCGATGAGGAGACAGGCCGAGGTCGCCAGCAGAAGTGCGGCAGCGGCGCGTGGGCGTCGCCGGCCTTCGTGAGTCATGGGAAAGCCCCCTTCTCGACCTCGCGACGTTCGTGAGGCCCGAATGCAGCCTGCTCCTCGCGGGAGCAATCTACGGGTGAAACGCGTGTGACCTATCTCGCGACCACAAGGGGACTTCTGTCCGAAGCGCGAGGCGTCAGCCCGGGTCGTGAGCGGCCTGCGCCGACCGCGCGGGTGGAGGGGCATGATGCGTCCGAGGGCAGAGCGCGGGCTCGAGCAGACGTCACCAGAGGAGGCCCACACATGCGGGTTCGAGAGCCTCGGACACGAGACGGCAGCCGGGACCGTCGGGGGCGTTGATCGTGGGCATGAGGTCCGCACACGCCTCGGGCTGAGGGGGCAACACAGATGAGATCCGCGATCTCTGATCCGTTCGAGCCGGCGCAGCAAGATCGCCATGGCGGGCTTCGCGCTCGCCCTGCTCCTCGTCATGGCCGGCGCACGTCCCGCCGCAGGTGGTGACCTGGACCCCATAGGACAGCTTCACGATCACGTCGGCTGCGAACTGCGAGAGCCGCAAGAGCTACCTGAAGAGCGTGCGGCCGGACATCACCCGCTGGGAGTGCGAGCGTCGGGCCACGCTCACGTGCCCGGTCTCGTACTACTGGCTGGTCATGGTCGGCACGAACTACTGATCCGGAGCGAGGAGCAGCTGTGTACGTCATCCCCGGGACCCTCGTCACCACCTCGGGATGGCCGCTGACCACTCCAGACGGACACGGGCTCGTGCTGCGGCGAGAGGGCGCCCAGTAGGAGCCCGTCCCGACCCTCGACCTGCCCTGGGCGGTTCGCACCGCCCCGCCGACGCCTGAACGGCTACAAGGGGAGCTGGTCGACGTCCGTGGCCTGTGGGATGGGCATCGGATTGCGGTCCGCGAGGTCACGGCGTCCGACTCGCCCGCTGCGCCTGATCCCACACCGATCGGGACGACGACGCCCGGCGTGCCGGATCGGGTCCGTACCGCGGTGGATCACCTCGCGGCGTCCGGCCACTTGGCGACGTGGCGCGTCGAGTGCACGCCGACGCGCCGCATCGTGGTGTGCGTGTTCGATGAGACCCCGCCCGTCGCGGCACTGCGCGCGACAACGGGTGTGGAGGGTGTTCGATGCCGGTGGACCCGCTCCGCGCTGCGCGCCGCGCGGTCGATGTACCAGCGGGTTCCTGACGAGTTCCTCTCCGCGTTCGGGGAGAACACCCGCCCCGATGGGCAGCCCGAGATCACGCTCGAGGTGAAGTACGTGACCGAGCAGCTCGCGAACGCAGTCGAAGCGCTCACCGGCCTGGTCACGGTTCACGGACTCATCCGGCGCGCCGAGCACTCGTGACTTGCCGACCTGTCGTCTCGCGCCTCACGCAGCTCAGTACCCGCTGAACGCGTCCGTCCGCACCCGCCGCGCCCCGGCGCGCCGCAGCAGCGCCCGGGTGCCGTCGACCATCGCCGGCGGCCCCGAGACGTACGCGTCCCGCTGGTCCAGGTCCGGCACCGCCTCGGTCAGCAGCTCGGCGCTCAGCCGGGCCTCGCCGAGGTGCACCGCCCCGGCCGGCAGGCTGTCGAGGTCCGGCGTCGGGGACAGCACCAGCACCCGCGCGCCAGCGGCCCGGGCCGCGTCGGCGTAGGCCAGGTCCGCGTGGTCGGTGACCCCGTGCACCAGCACCACGTCGCGCCGCTCCCCCGCGGCCGCCAGCGCCGCGAGCTGGGACGCGAACGGCGTGATCCCGATGCCGCCCGCCACGAGCAGCAGGGGCCGCGCCGCGTCGTCGGGCAGGACGAAGTCGCCGCCCAGGCCGGTCGCCCGGACCCGGGACCCGACCGGCAGGGCGCCGAGCGCCCGCTTGAACGTGCTCGCCTTCTCCGGGACGGTCAGCGCCACGGTCAGCTCGTCCGCGGACGGCGCGGAGGACACGCTGAACACCCGCCGGGTGCCGCGGCTGTCCGGCCGGGCGTGCGGGACGGTCAGCTCGACGTACTGGCCGGGCCGGAACCGCACGGGGCGGTCGGCGCGGAACGCGAGCTCGACGGTGCGCGGGGTGAGCCGGGTCGACCGGGTCAGCGTGAGTCGCACGGCCCCGCGCTGCCCCCAGGCGAACCCGATGAGGTTGCCCACGACCAGCGCCGCCTCGGGCGTGCTGTACAGCGGGCCGACGTGGTACGACACAGCCATCAGCGCGCCGACGACGACCGCCTCGACCAGCTGCTGCCACCGGCGCGGCGGCAGGGTCAGCGGCTCGGTCAGCATGACGCCGCCGAGGAACAGGATCGGGTACGACACCAGGGCGGTCGACACCGCGGACCCGGGGGCGGAGCCCTCGGCGACCAGCCGCACCGCGACGGCCAGCACCGCCACGGCGACGAACGTACCGACGAGCGCGTACCGCCGGGTCCGGACCACGACCACGAGGGTCAGCAGCGCCACCGGCACGAGCAGCCAGCGGTCCGCGACCCACCACGTCGTCGCGTCCCAGCCCGTGAGGCCGACCAGCAGCGCGCCGACGGCCGCGGGGTTGAGCAGGTGCCGGCCGCGCCAGGCCAGGACGTACTTGGACGCGTTCGCCAGCAGGGCGGCCAGGGCCAGCGTGCCGAGGTACCGGGCGTCGAGGGTCGGCCAGAACAGGAAGAACAGGATCAGGCCGGTGATGATCGCCGACTCGGTGTGCGGGCGCGTGCGGAACGCCAACGCGGCGCCCCACGCGCTCGCGACCGACGCGGCCACGGCCACCGCCGCGCTCACCACCATCGCCCCGGGGTCGAGGAAGATCCGGTCCGTCGCCGCCAGCACCAGCGCCACGACCGCCAGGGCGGACAGCCCCAGCGTCAGCAGCCGGTACATCGTCACGCGGCCCAGCCGCTCGTCCAGCCCCGCGAACGCGCTCACGCGAACACCTCCCCGTCCAGGCCGAGGGACCAGCGCAGGCTCCCGTCGGCGCGCAGCACCACGTAGCGAACGCCGAACCGGGACGCGACCAGGTCCGGGTCGGCGAAGAACAGGGCGGTCGCGGCGACGTCGGCGGTCAGGGCCGAGCCGCCGACCGCCCAGGTGGCCAGCACGTCCGCGGTCGGCGCGCCGGTGCGGGCGTCGACGACGTGGTGCAGGCCCTCGCCCCAGGCGCGCCGGTTGGTCGCCGACCCGCACAGGGCGCCCTCGGACAGCCGGAGCACGCCGACGGCGCGGCCGGTGTCCCGGGGGTCCTCGAGCGCGACGGTCAGGGCTCCGGTCGCGGCGCCCAGGCCGGCGACGCGCAGGTCCCCGCCCGCGTCCACCACGTGCTCCCCGACCCCGTGGGCCGCGAGCACGCCCGAGACCAGGTCGACCAGGTAGCCCTTGCCGCCCGCGCCGACGTCGATGAGCGCGGGCTCGTCCAGCGTGAGCGTCGCGCCGTCCCGCCGGGCCGCGGCTCGCCAGTCGGGTGCCGGGGCCGTGAGCAGGGCGCCCTCGGCGTCCCGGCGCGGGCGTAGCGTGTACGCCGCGTCGTAGCCGAGCCCCTCCAGCGCGCGCCCGACCAGCGCGCTGACCGCGCCGTCCGTGGCCCGCGCCGCCGCGTCGTAGGCGTCCAGCAGCGGCCCGGCGTCGTCGGGCAGCCGGTACGCGCCGGGACCGCCGCGGGCGACCTCCGCCACCCAGGAGTCGTCGCGGAACCGGGACCAGTCCCGGTCGAACCGGTCGATCCGCTCCCGCACGGCGCGCAGGACGGGCTCCGGCAGCGGCTCCGCGCTGTCGATCGTCCAGCGGGTGCCGATGGCGTCGAAGGCCGCGGTGGCCTCAGGCCGCGGCATCGGCCCGGATCTGGTCGAGCGCCGCGTTGAACCCGTCGCCGGTCAGCGACGAGCCGGACACCTTGTCGACCGACAGCCCGGCGAGCTCCTGGCCCACGACCTCGTCGGAGATGCCCGAGGCGAACTCGTCCTGGAACCGGGCCGCGTTGCCGCCGCTCGCCTCCGGGGTGACGGTCACGTCGGTCACGACGCCGTCGGCGACGGTCAGGTCGACCGAGATCGACTCCTCGCCGCCGGGCGTCGAGTACGAGCCCTCGGCCGTGTAGGTGCCGTCGGCGAACCCGCCGGACGACGAGCCGGCCGTGCCGTCGGTGCCGGCGCCGGCCGTCCCGTCGGCGGTGCTGCCGGAGCCGGCGTCGGACTGGGTGCTGCCGGACGACTGCGCGTCGTCCTCGGTGGCCGCGTCCGCGTTGCTGCAGGCGGCCAGCGCCACGAGGACGGACAGGCCGGACATCAGGCCGAGCGTGCGGCGTCGGGTGGTGTGCGCCATGGGTCGTCCTCCCCTGGTCCCGGCCCCCGGGACCCCTTGGTTGAATCCGATCACATTGGGTGTGACAGACGACGCTAGGCACGCATCCTGGGAACGGCCTGGGAACGAGCGCTGCACGCGCTCATCATCCGGTGAACTTCTGGTCACGGCGATGTTG